>CAVTGB010000058.1:0-27561 GCA_963734125.1 uncultured Alphaproteobacteria bacterium | reverse complement strand
ATGGTGACCAGCCGGCCGGACCAGTGTCCCTCTGGGGCCGAGCGGATCGTGCTGCCCGGGGTCGGTGCCTTCGCCGACTGCCGGCGCGGCCTTGGCCAAGTGCCCGGCCTCGAAGCCGCCCTGACCCAGGCGGTGATCGCGCGCGGCCGGCCGTTCCTCGGCATCTGTGTCGGGATGCAGCTGATGGCCTCGTGGGGCCGCGAATTCGAGACTGGTCGATGGCCTCGACTGGATCCCGGGGCGAAGTGGTGGCGATCGAGCGCGCCGACCCGTCCTTCAAAATCCCGCACGTGGGCTGGAGATGATGCTGTTGCCTCGCACGGCGCATCCGGTGCTGGCCGGGCTCTCCGCCGGGACCCACGCCTACTTCGTGCACAGCTATCATTTTCGCCCGGCCCAACCGGCCGATCTGATCGCCGACACCGATTATGGCGGTCCGCTTGCCGCGGTGATCGGCCGCGACAATCTGATCGGCACCCAATTTCATCCGGAAAAAGCGACGGCCGGGGCTCCTCTCATTGCCAATTTCCTGCGGTGGCGGCAGTGAGCGGCCCGGCCGGACGGATCTCGGTCGAGCGGCTGACTGAGTATTCCGGCACCGATCTCGACGATCTGTGCGAGGCCACCGAAAGCGCGATTGTCGAAGGCGGCGGCTTCGGCTGGCTCACGGTGCCGCCGCGCCAGGTGCTGGAAAATTACTGGCGAGGCATGCTGCTGATCCCCGAGCGCCGCCTCGTCGTCGGCCGGCTCGACGGGGTCGTCGCCGGCTCCGTCCAATTATCGCGCGCGCCGCGCAACAACGAGGCCCAGGCGTTCGCCGGGGACCGTCAGCGCTCGCCTTTGTCGCGCCCTGGTCGCGGGGCCGAGGCATCGGGCGCGGCATTGTCAGCGAGCTCGAACGGCTCGCCCGCGAGCTCGGCCTCGCCGTCCTCAATCTCGATCTTCGCGACACCCAGCAGGCCGCGATCGGGCTCTACGAAAGCCTCGGCTATCAGCGCTGGGGGATCCACCCGTGCTATGCCCAGGTCGAGGGGCGCGTCATCCCCGGCTATTACTACTACAAGCGCATCGACCAGGCGCCTTCGTGACCCCCCAATGATCCTTTATCCGGCCATCGACTTGAAAGCCGGCGCCTGCGTCCGCCTCGTCCGCGGCGAGATGGCGAGCGCCACCGTTTTCAACGACGATCCGGCGGCGCAGGCCCGCGATTTCGCGGAGGTGGGCTTTACCTGGCTGCACGTCGTCGATCTCGACGGCGCCTTTGCCGGAAAGTCAGTCAATGGCGAGGCGGTGCGGGCGATCTGCCGGGCCGTCGATCTCAGGATCCAGCTCGGCGGCGGCATCCGCGACCGTGCCGCGATCGACCGATGGCTCGATCTCGGGATCGACCGCGTCGTCCTCGGCACCGCCGCGTTGCGCGATCCCGCGCTGGTGCGGCGCGCCGCCGCCGACTGCCCCGGCCGCATCGTTGTCGGCATCGACGCGCGCGGCGGGCGGGTCGCCGTCGAGGGCTGGGCCGAGACCAGCGAATTGGGCGCGGTCGATCTGGCTCGGCGGTTCGCCGACGCCGGAGTTGCCGCGATCGTCTACACCGACATCGCCCGCGACGGCGCACTCTCCGGCGCGGACGTCGTCGGCACCGCCGGGTTTGCCCGTCAGGTCGGAATCCCGGTCATCGCCTCGGGCGGGATTGCATCGCTGACCGACATCGCCGCGCTCGCCGCCCATGCCGAAGACGGCATCGCCGGTGCGATCTGCGGCCGCGCCCTCTATGACGGCCGCGTCGAGCCAAAGGCGGCATTGCGTGTGGCGGCCGGAGAGGCTCGATAGATGCTGAAGATGCGGGTCATCCCATGCCTCGACGTCAAGGACGGGCGGGTCGTCAAGGGAGTCAACTTCGTCGATCTGACCGATGCCGGGGACCCGGTCGAGCAGGCGCGGATCTATGACCGCGAGGGCGCCGACGAATTGTGCTTTCTCGACATCACGGCGAGCCATGAGGGGCGCGACACGCTCTATGACGTCGTCGGCCGCACCGCCGATCAATGCTTCATGCCGCTGACCGTCGGCGGCGGGGTGCGCACGGTCGAGGACATCCGCCGGCTCCTTTTGGCCGGCGCCGACAAGGTGTCGATCAACACCGCGGCGGTGGCGCGCCCCGAGTTCGTGCGCGAGGCGGCCGAGAAATTCGGCAGCCAGTGCATCGTCGCCGCGATCGACGCGAAGGCGGTGAAGCCCGGAAAGTGGGGCGTCTTCACCCATGGCGGGCGCCGCCCGACCGGGCTCGACGCGGTCGAATGGGCCTGCCGGCTCACCGATTACGGCGCCGGCGAGATCCTGCTGACGTCGATGGATCGCGACGGCACCAAATCCGGCTTCGACATTCCGCTGACCCGGGCGGTGGCCGACGCGGTGCGGGTGCCGGTGATTGCCTCCGGCGGCGTCGGGACGCTCGACCATCTGGTCGAGGGGATCCGCGACGGCCATGCGACGGCCGTCCTCGCCGCCTCGATCTTTCACTTCGGCACGTTCCGCATTGGCGAAGCGAAGGCGCGCCTCGCCGCTTGCGGCGTACCGGTGCGGCCCTAGGCACTAGCGATGGCCGATTCGCTCGGAGAGACCCTGGAGCGGCTGTGGCGGGTCATCGAATCGCGCCGCGGCGCCGACCCCGAGGCCTCCTATACGGCAAAGCTGTTGGCCCGCGGCAACGCCAAGATCGCACAAAAGCTCGGCGAAGAGGCCGTCGAGGCGGTGATCGAGGGCGTCAGGGGCGACCGCGCCGCTCTCGTCGGCGAGAGCGCCGATCTCCTCTACCACCTCTTCGTGCTGTGGGCCGCAGTCGGCGTCTCCCCGGCCGATGTCGCCGACGAACTCAAGCGCCGCGAAGGCACCTCCGGCATCGCCGAGAAACGCGGCCGGAAGAACTCCTAGTCGCCGAGCCCCCTCCCCCGCAAGCGGGGGAGGGTTGGGGTGGGGTCGACGGTATTGCCGCCGGCAATGTGGACCAAGCGGTGGATAGCTCGGGGGTAAGTGCTCTTTCTTGAGGGCAACCCTGTGGAACACCAATTCGCCGGTTGTGAGCCGGACAGATGTGGCTAGCGTTCGCCCCCAGTGTGGTCGACAGGGTCGAGCTCGCCGCCCCTGCCCGGTGATCAACGGGGATTATCCGGGCGGCATCTGATCCCCCGGCACCACACAGGGGGGACGGGCGACCATCAGCGGTCGCCCGTTTCCGCTTACCCCTACCCCGCCACCACCGACCGCGAATGGCTGATCAATTTCTTGGTCAGCGTCGGCAGCGCGTAATCCTTGAATTCGTTGGGTCTCGCCCAAATCCCCGCGACGGGTTCGGCGGTCGTTCCGGCAAACAGCGCCAGTTCGAGGCGGAAATGGGTAAAGCCGTGCTGTACCGCGCCGGGCAGGCGCCGCCATTGCGCCGGCGCGGGCGCTTCCGCGATCGCTTCGCCCACCGACCACGGCAGCGCGCGCCACGCCGTCGAGGGCAGTTCGATCATGCCGCCGAGGAGGCCCTGCTCGGGGCGGCGCCGCAGCAATACCGCGCCGTCGCCGCGAACGAGCCAGAACGCCACCCCGTGCCGCAGCGGACGCTCCGGCTTTTCGGTCCGGGCGGGCAGGCTCTCGGCAATCCCCATCGCCGCCGCCACGCAATTCTGCCGCCATGGACACAGGACGCAGCGCGGCCGGCGCGGCGTGCAGATGACGGCGCCCAGGTCCATCAGTCCCTGCGCGAAATCGCCGGCCCGCGCGCTCGGCACCAGCGCCGCAGCGAGCGCCTTGAGGCGTGGCTTCGCGCCGGGCAGCGGCGCCGATTCGGCGAAGAGCCGGGCCATCACCCGCTCGACATTGCCGTCGACCGCCGCGACCCTACGGTCGAACGCGATCGCCGCGATTGCCGCCGCGCTATAGTCGCCAATCCCCGGAAGGGCGCGCAGCTGGCGCAGATCATCGGGGAGTTGCCCGTCATGGCGTTCGACGACGGCGCGGGCGCAGGAATGGAGGTTGCGGGCGCGCGCGTAATAGCCGAGTCCCTGCCACAGATGCAGCACCTCATCGAGCGACGCTGCGGCCAATGCACGAAGATCGGGCCAGCGTGCCACGAATCGGTCAAAATAGGGGCCGACCGTCGCCACCGTGGTTTGCTGCAGCATGATTTCGCTGAGCCACACCCGGTAGGGATCGGGGCGCTGGCCAGGGGCGACGCGCCACGGCAGATCGCGGCGCTCTCGGTCGTACCAGGCAAGCAGAGCCGCCGGGTCCGGCGAACCTGCAACGGGCAAGGATGCGGACGGGATTGACGGCATGGGTCGCCAACGCAGTGATCGCCAAACCCCCAGAGTAGCCGGCGCTCCGGCCGAGGGCGAGCGCCCGCCCGACTCGCGCCAAGGTGGGCTGCACCAGGGCGGGCTGCGCGCCGCCGGCATCGCCACCGCCCGGCTGGCCGCGCCGATCCTCTCGCGCCACCAGGGCGGAGTTCTTGGCCGTCTCAAGGCGGAATGGGCCGCGATCGTCGGCGCACAGCTCGCCGCCGCGACCTGGCCCGCGGCGCTCGGCCGCGACGGCGCGCTGAAGCTGCGCGTCGCCTCGAACCTCGCCCTCGACCTGCAGCACCGCGCGCCGTTGATGATCGAGCGCATCAACCGCTTTCTCGGCCGCGACGCGGTCGTGCGGCTGGTTCTGGTCCAGGGGCCGCTGCCGCTCCCGCCCCACCGGCGCCGGCTCCGCCACCCCCGCTGCCGGCCGCGGAGGCGAACACCCTCGACATCCAGCTCGGCGACATCGCCGATCCCGGGCTGCGCGCCGCTCTCGCCGGGCTCGGGCGTTTGGTGCTGGCCGGCGCGCGGCGCGGCGATTAAGTCTGCCGGTAGGTTCTGCCCGCGGCCGTTGCACCGGTCCAGCGAAGCGATTAACATCAACATATGGTAGCGGGAAGGTCCTGATGCGGGAGATCTGGTTTTCGGTTCTGATTGTACTAACGCTCGTGGGGGTGGATCCGGCGGCCGCGCAGACGCCATCGCCCGACGCGAGCGAGCGCTGCTAGCCTTCTCGCGCCGAAATCCGCAGGATCGCGTGCTCGGACAACCCGACGCGCCGATCACGATCATCGAATATGCCTCGATGAGCTGTCCGCATTGCGCGCATTTCGCCACCGAGGTGATGCCCAAGCTCAAGGAGAAATGGATCGACACCGGAAAAACCAAGCTGATCCTGCGCCCATACCCCTTGGACGAAGTGGCGCTGCGGGCCGAGATGGTGGCGCGCTGCGCCCCGCCCGAGCGCTATTTCCCACTGGTCGAGACGCTGTTCGAGACGCAGGACAAGTGGGTGGTGGCAAAGGACTGGCGCGCCGCGCTGGCTGGAATCGCCCGCCTCGCCGGTATCGGCCAAAAGGAGTTCGACGCCTGCCTCGGCAACAAGGCGCTCGAGGACCAGATCGCGGGAAGCCGCCTCGTCGCGGCACAGCAGCTTGGCGTGCAGGCGACGCCGACCTTCTTCGTCAACGGCACCAAATTCGACGGCGCGCCGACCGTCGAGGCGTTCGACCAGCTGCTGTCGGGATTGGCGGCAAAATGATGATGGCGTGGCGATGCAGGTAGACCGCCTTCGTCTCGCCGGGTTCAAATCCTTTGTCGAGCCGGCCGAGTTGGCGATCCAGCCCGGCCTGACCGGCATCGTCGGGCCCAATGGCTGCGGCAAATCCAATCTCGTCGAGGCGCTGCGCTGGGTGATGGGGAAGCCTCGCCCAAGCGGCTGCGCGGCGGCGAGATGGACGATGTGATCTTTGCCGGGTCCGGCGGCCGCCCGGCGCGCAACCTCGCCGAGGTTGCGCTGACGATTGACAACAGCACGCGCGATGCGCCGTTCGCCTATAATGAGAGCCCGACGATCGAGGTGGTGCGCCGGATCGCCCGCGGCGGCGGCTCGGCCTACCGGATCAACGGCCGCGAGGCGCGCGCCCGCGACGTCCAGCTGCTCTTTGCCGACGCCGCGACCGGGGCGCATTCGGGCGCGCTCGTCGGGCAGGGACGGATCGGCGCGCTGATCGCCGCCAAGCCTACCGAGCGCCGGCTCTTGCTCGACGAGGCGGCCGGCACCGCCGGGCTCTATGCGCGCCGCCACGAGGCCGAGCTCAAACTGGCGGCCGCCGCCGACAATCTCGGCCGGCTCGACGATGTGATCCTGACGCTCGCGGCGCAGGTCGAGACGCTCAAGAAACAGGCACGCCAGGCGCAACGCTATCGCCGACTCGGGGACGAGATCAGGCAGACCGAGGCGCGCCTGCTCTACGCGGGCTGGCGCGTCGCCGCAGCGCAATCCGAGGATCTCGCCACGGAATTGCGCGCGAGCGAACGGGCGCTCGCCGCCGCGACCGAGGCCGCCGTTGCGCACGAGCGGGTTCGCACCGAGGCGGAAACCGCGCTGCCCCCGCTGCGTATGGCCCAGGCCGCAGCCTCGGCCGGGTTGCAGCGCCTGATCCATGCGCGCGAAGCGCTCGAGGCGGAGCTCACCCGGGTCGTCGCGGCGCGCGCCGACGCTGAGCGGCGCCACGCGCAAATCGCCGCCGACCTCGAGCGCGAGGCCGAGCATCTCGCCGATGCCGAATTGGGGCTGGCTCGCCTCGCCACCGAGCGTCTGGCGCTGGAGCGGGCCGCCGGCGCGGCGGACGCCGCTCGCGCCGCGGCGGCAGTGCGGGTCACGGTCGCCACCGCCGAGCTGGAGAAAGCCGAAACCGGCCTCCAGCAGATGACCGAAGCCTGCGCCTCGGGCGATGCGCGGCGCACCGCGCTCGAACGCCAGCGACGCGACCTCGCCGACCGCCACAGCCGGTTGCGGACGCGGCTCGCCGAGAGCGAACAGCAGCGCGAAACGCTGACGCGCACGATCGTGTCGCCGGCGGCGATCGCCGAAGCGGGTGCTGCAGTGGCCGAAGCATCGGTACAGATCGACAGCGGCCGCGCCGCGGCGGCCGCCGCATCGGCGACGCTGAGCACCTGCCAGCAGCGCGAGACGACCGCGGTCGACGCCGCGCGCGAGGCCGATCGCGCGCTCGCCCGCTTGCGCGCCGAAGCCGAGGCGCTCGCGAAAATCCTGGCCCCGCAAATCGCCGATGCGGCAGACGGTCCGGCGATGCTGTCAATGCTGGAGGTTGAGCCGGGGTTCGAGGCGGCGGTTGGGGCGCTGTTCGACAGCGAATTGTCGGCGCCGCTGCTGCCGGCCCCAATTGAGGCCTCCGGCTGGGTTGAGCTGGCGCCGCTCGACGCCGCCGCACTTCCGGACGGCGCCAAGCCGCTCGCCGCCGAAATCGGTGCTCCCCCTGCCCTCGCCCGCCGCCTCTCGCGCACCGGCTGGGTCGCCAGTGCGGCCGATGGCTGGCGCCTGCAGAAGCTGCTCGAGGCCGGTCAGAGCCTCGTTGACCGCGACGGGCGTCTATGGCGTTGGGACGGCTTCACCCGCGCGACACCGGGTTCGGCGGCGACCGCCGAACAGCTGCGCCAGAAAAACCGCCTCGCCCAGCTTGCCGACGAGATCGCGGTGGCGAGCGCCAAATCCGGCCACGCTGGCGAAGCGGCCGCCGCCGCCCGTTCCGCACGGGAGGCGATGCAATCAGCCGAGCGCGCCGCCGTCGCCGCGCTCAGGACGGCCGAGGAACGTCTCGCGCAGGCCCGCGCCGCCGAAGCGGAGTTGGTCCGGCACCGGCTCAACGCGGAGACGCGCCTTGCGGCGGCGACCGAGGCGATCGAGAAGCTCGGCGCCGAATTGGCCGAGCTCGGCGAACAGGCGCTCGAGGTTGAACACTCGCTCGCCCGGCTGCCCGATCCCGGCCTCGCCCGCTCCGGCCTGGAGGCGGCGCGCGGCCAAGCGGTAGCGGCGCGACGCCGCGACAGCGAAGCGCGCGCCGCACTCGACGGGCTCGCCCGCGACGCCGAGGTGCGGGGTCAGCGCCTGGCCGCGATCGGCGCCGAAGTTGAATTATGGTGCAAGCGGCGCGACGGCGGCGCCGCGCAGCGCGAAATTCTCGCCGACCGGCAGCAGGGGCTCGCCGCCGAGATCGCCGAATTGGCCGGCCGCCCGTCCGCGATTGCCGGCGAAACCGAGGCTCTCGCCGAACGCATTGCCGCGGCCGCCGCCGGACAGCGCACCGCCGAGGATGCGCTGGCCTCGGGCGACACCCGGCTGCGCCAGGCAGGCGAGGCGGCGCGCAGGGCCGACGCCGCGGTCGCCCTGGCGCGGGAAGAGCGAGCGCGGCTCCAGGCGCGCGGCGAGGCCGCTGCCGAGGGGCTGGCGCGGCTGCGCGCCGATATCGCCGAGCGGCTTGCTCAGACCCCGGAAGACCTGGCCATGTCGGCTGCCGAGAACGGCGATACCTCCGACACCGTCGATCTCGCGGCCCGCCTCGACCGCCTCTCGCGCGAGCGCGACGCGATCGGCCCGGTCAATCTGCTCGCCGAACGCGAGGCCGCGGAAGTCGCCGCTCGGCTCAGCGGGATCGAACGCGAGAAGGGCGATCTGACCGCCGCTATCGCCCGGCTGCGCCGCGGCATCGCCACCCTCGACGAGGAGGGCCGCCGGCGGCTCCTCGCCGCCTTCGCGGAACTCAACACCCATTTCGGCGAGCTCTTTACGCGGCTGTTCGGCGGCGGCAAGGCCGAACTCGCCTGGGCCGGCGACGACGACCCGCTCGAAGCCGGGCTCGATATCATGGCGAGCCCGCCGGGCAAGCGCCTTACTTCCTTGTCGCTGCTCTCGGGCGGCGAGCAGGCGCTGACCGCGATCGCCTTGATCTTTGCGGTGTTCCTCACCAATCCGGCGCCGATCTGCGTCCTCGACGAGGTCGATGCGCCGCTCGACGACGCCAATGTCGACGGCTTCTGCCGGCTGGTCGCCGACATCGCCGACAGCACCGGCACACGGTTTCTCTTGATTACCCATCACCGCGTCACGATGGCGCGAATGGACCGGCTGTTCGGGGTGACGATGGCCGAGCGCGGCGTCTCGCAGCTGGTCTCGGTCGATCTCGCCCGCGCCGCCGAGTTGCGCCAGAGCGCCTGACCCGCCACCCTCCCAGGTCGGGTGGAAAATCGCCATTTCCGATCTGTGTCGCCGTTGTCCTCGCCGAAGCGAGCCAGGACAAGGCGGCGTGGGTGTTGCCGAAGTCAGGGTGTTGGCGGCGCGGTGATCCTCCACGTCAAAGTCGTCGGGCACCCCAACTGTAAAGCGAGGTCTCGTGCCAGTTTGCATACACGCGCGGGCCAAACCGACCGGCCGCGTCGCGCGACGGCCAAAGCCGATGCTCCATCAGCGCGCCACCGGGCAGACATTCGAGACGGTGAGCGTCATCACGATCCCACCCAGCTCCGCTGCTTTAACGAACGCGTCACCGTGCAGGGCTGCGATAGTCCTGCCATGACCTGGATCAAGCGCTGGGAGCGAGCCACAGGGTCGAGCAGCGAACGACGCGAGCGCACGGCAATTTCCCTTATGCCGCAAGCGTCTTGCCCGAACTGACCGGCGGGGCCTAGGCTTCCGATGCCGCGCCCCGCCTTTCCATCGCGGACGGGCAGGCAAACACAGCGGAGAGGACCGGTCCGATGAAACGGCAACTGCACCTCAACCTGTTCATCCACAGCCGCGGCCATCACGAGGCGGCGTGGCGGCATCCGCATTCCTCGCCGCTGCCGCTGACCGACATCCGCTACTACCAGGATCTGGCGCAGCGCGCCGAGGCGGCGCTGTTCGATTCGATCTTTCTCGCCGATCAGCTGGCGCTGGGCGGCGATGTCGCGCAGGCGCCGCGCACCTGGCTGGAGCCGATCACCGTGCTGGCGGCGCTGGCCGGGGCCACCAGCCGGGTCGGGCTGATCGCCACGGCGTCGACCACCTACACCGAACCGTTCAACCTCGCGCGGCAGTTCGCCTCGATCGACCACATCAGCCACGGTCGCGCGGCCTGGAACATCGTCACCTCGTGGCTCGCGACCGCGGCGGAGAATTACGGCGGCGCCGGCCAGGTGAGCCACGCCGACCGCTACGCTCGCGGCGAAGAGTTCATGGCGGTGGTGAAGGCCCTGTGGGACAGCTGGGCGGCCGACGCGGTGGTCGACGACCGAGCCGCGGGAATCTATGCGCGAGCGAACCGCATTCGGGCGATCAAGCACCGCGGCGACTTCTACCAGGTGACGGGGCCGCTCAACCTGCCGCGCTGCCCGCAGGGCCGGCCGGTGCTTGGTGCAGGCGGGCTCGTCCGACACCGGCCGCCAGTTCGCCGCGCGGCATGCCGATGCGGTGTTCACCGCGCATATGGCAAAGGCGACGGCGCAGGAATTCTACGCCGATCTGAAGCGGCTGGCCGCGGCCGAGGGCCGGCCGCCGGAGCACGTGCTGATCCTGCCGGGTCTCAGCCCGATGATCGCCGCCACCGAGGCCGAGGCAACGCGGCTTGCGCGCGAGGTCAACGACCTCACCGATCCCGAGGTCGGGCGCAAGCGGCTGTCGGGCCGCTTCGGCGGGCACGACTTTTCCCACCTGCCGCTCGATCGCCCGCTGGTCCCGGGAGATTTCCCCGACCCCGGTTCGGTAGAGGCCGCGCGCAGCCGCACCGAGGTGATCATCAACCTGGTGCGGCGCGACAAGCTGACATTGCGGCAATTGCTCGGCTATCTGGCAGGCGCGCGCGGGCATTACGTCACCGCCGGCACGCCCGAACAGATCGCCGATTTTATCGTGGACTGGTTCGAGGACGGCGCGGCCGACGGGTTCAACATCATGCCGCCGCTCTTACCGGCGCAGCTCGACGTGTTCAGCGCCGAGGTGATCCCGATCCTTCAGCGTCGCGGGCTGTTCCGCACCGAATATACCGGGGCGACGTTGCGCGAGCATTACGGCCTGCCCTGGCCGAAGAGCGTCTTCGATGATCCCGCCTGGACCCCCGAGCCGCTGCAGGCCGTTGCCGGCGTATGACCGCCGCCCGAGACCGGGTGGAGGGAAACGGACCGGGCGAGAGCCCTATTCGGCGGCGGAAACCGTCTTGTGCTCCCGCGACAGCGCGGCCACCGGGGTCGGAATCGCGTAAAGCCGAGCGCAGTTGTCCCACAGAATCTTGCGCCGGGCGTCGCCGCTCAGGTTCAGGCTGAGGAATTGCTGGATCGCCTCGGGGAAGGCGCCGTCGGAATGCGGATAGTCGCTCGATACGACGAAATATTCGGCACCCATGTCGTTGACGGCGTGGACTGCCGGCTCCTCGTCGACGTCGAGCGCGATGTAGCATTGCCGCTTGAAATATTCGCTCGGCAGCATCGACAGCGGGCGCTCGCAGCCCGGGCCGAACTTCTCCCACTGATCGTCGAGCCGCCACAGCCACCAGGGCAGCCAGCCGGCGGTGCCTTCGAGGAAGGCGGCACGCAGCTTGGGGTGCCGCTCCATGACGCCGCCGGTGGTCAGGCTGGCAATTGCGCCCATCAGCTCGACCGGGTTGCGGATCGCGTGCGCGATCGGGTGGAAATTCGCGTGGCCGACATAGCGCGCCCCGGCATCGTCCTTCAACGAGCTGTTGCCGGTCGGGTGGAAGCCGATCGGCACGTTGAGTTCTTCGAGGGCGTCCCATAGCGGCTCAACGGCCTCGTCATGCAGATGCTGGCCATTCACCGGGTTGGGCGTGCCGATCACTGCGACGGCGCCCAATTGCGTGACGGAGCGGCGCGCTTCGGCGACCGCCGAGGTCACGTCGTGCATCGCGATCTGCGCCGCAAATTTGAGCCGCGTTGGGTCGGTCCTGCAGTAATCGGCGGCCCAGTTGTTGTAGGCGCGCGCGAGGGCGGCGGCGTAGTCGGGCTTCAGATCGTCGTGACAGAGGATCTGGCGGCCCCGCGTGCCGTACATCACGGCAACGTCGATGCCCTCAATGTCCATCGCCGTCAGCGTCGAGGGCGCATCGAAGGCGCGCGCCCGCGCGACGCTGAAATGCGGGTGCCGGGCGCGGCTGCGACGGCGCAACTCCCGGCTCGACGCGGTCGCCCCCTGCTGCATGTTGAACGCCGGGATCGCCAGGCCCTGCACCTCCATGCCCATGATCGAATCGGTGTTGGCCTTGTCCTCCTTGCTCTCGTTCAGCTGTCGCTGCTGCCCGCCGAAGAAGCGCGGCGGGTCCGCCCGATAGGGCTCGTCGAGATAGCGCGCCCACAAGTCCCCGGGCTCCATCATGTGCAGGTCGCTGTCGAGGATCAGATAACCTTCGCGTGCCATGTTCGCCTCCAAGTCGTTTTCTCTAGCTCAGCCCGTAGAACCCCATCGCGCCGTTCCTTGGTCCCCGCCCCCGCCAGCTAACCGTCGCTGACAACGACGTGGTGGGGGAAGACCATGTTGTTGCCGTAGCCCCTGCCGTCCCACGGGTTGGGAAACTCGATCGGCTGCGTCTCGCCGTTCGCGTTGGTGGCGCGGCACATCAGGGTATATCTGCCCGGCGCGGGCGGCACCCAACGATGTTCCCAGCGGTACCAGGAATAGCCGGTGCGGGGATGCAAGGTGTCCACCGGGCGCCAGCTCCTGCCGCCGTCAGTGGAGATGTCGACTTTCGCGATGTCCTCTTCGCCGGACCAGGCGGCGCCGGCCAGCGTATAGCCGCCGGCGGGAACGACCTCGCCGGGTGCCGGGTTGGTGATGATCGACTTGACCAGAAGCCTGGTGTAGGAGCGGTACGGCACCGGGCTGCCGGGCTCGTTCATCGTCACGTACCGCTGGGTCATATAGAAGCCGTCGAATTTGCGGTTCAGGACGTGAATACCCACCAGCCATTTGACCGAGTTCATCCCGTACCAGCCCGAGACCAGCAGCCGCAGCGGGAAGCCGTGCGGCACGGGCAGGGGCTCGCCGTTCATCTCGTAGGCTAACAGCGTATCGGGGTGGAGAGCTTTGGCGAGCGGCAGGCTGCGCTCGTAGGTGACCTCCGCCGGGTCGCCCACCACTTCATCGGGACCGTGGTCGGCGCCCTCGAACATCACCTCGACGGCCGTTTGCTTGACCCCGGCCTGTTCCAGTACGTCCCGCAAGGAGACCCCAGCCCATTCGGCGTTGCCCATGATGCCGTGGCCCTTGATCTGCTCCATGACCGAGCTGATGCGCAGGGATTTGGTGTAGTACTCGGGCACCGGGCTGTTGCCGCAGCACTCGAAGGTCACCTGGAAACGCTTTTGCGGCAGCTTTTTCAGGTCGGCGTAGGAGAAGGACAGGATGCGCTCAACTTCGCCGTCCACCGTGAGCCGATAGCTGTCGATGTCGAGCGCGGGGCACACCTTCCAGTGGTTGCGGATGTAGAACAGGTGGTTGGGGACGATGTGCTCCTGCAGCGCCTCCGGGGGCGAAGCAAATGTCCGCAGACCGGCGTTGGTCGGGATAATCTGGGGTTCTGCGGTGGTCACGAGTTCGGGTTCAGCTGTGATCACGCGGCGTGCAACGGCCATGCGGGCCTCCTGAGCGTCGTCGGTCTATTCGAGAGCAGCGGCTATTCGAGATAATCGGTTTCCAGTGTCGCTGACGGGTAGGTGATCAACAGCGTCGCCGGGGTCCACAGGCGGTTGATCAGCTTGTGCGGCACGCCGGGCGGGGCCAACAGCGTGGTACCGGCCCGCACGGTCCGCACCTCATCGCCGATGATCGCCTGAATGGCCCCCGACATCACCTGCATCGAGACATCCACCGGATGGGTGTGCAGCCGGCCTTCCCATCTGGGAGCAATCTCCACTTCCTTGATCGTCAACGAGACCGCCCCCTGCTCCCGCGAGACCAGATGTGCGCTCGCGCACCCGCGCCGTGACCGGAGCCCAACCCAAATCGGCGTGATCGATGATCGGCATGGTGACCTCCAGACGCTGTTGGGGTGGACGGTCCTGTTCGGCCGATGAGCGCCGCACCCATCATACCCGCAGCCCTGCCTGGTGCATCAGGGGCAAGACCGCCTCGCCGAAGAACTCGAGATCGGGCGCGAAGTCGAAGAACGCGACCTGTATGCCATCGCAGCCGGCCAGGGCGAGGCGCCAGGGCGAACGAGATCGCGGGAGTGGACGCGGCGCTCATCGGCCGAACAGGACCGTCCACCCCAACAGCGTCTGGATGTCACCATGCCGATCATCGATCACCGAATTTGGGTTGGGCTCCGGTCACGGCGCGGGTGCGCGAGCGCACTCTGGTCTCGCGGGAGCAGGGGGCGGCCTCGTTGACGATCAAGGAAGTGGAGATTGCTCCAGATGGGAAGGCCGGCTGCACACCCATCCGGTGGATGTCTCGATGCAGGTGATGTCGGGGGCCATTCAGGCGATCATCGGCGATGAGGTGCGGACCGTGCGGGCCGGTACCACGCTGTTGGCCCCGCCCGGCGTGCCCCGCACAAGCTGATCACCGCCTGTCGACCCGGCGACGCTGTTGATCACCTACCCGTCAGCGACACTGGAAACCGATTATCTCGATCGCCGCTGCTCTCGAATAGACCGACGACGCTCAGGAGGCCCGCATGGCCGTTGCACGCCGCGTGATCACAGCTGAACCCGAACTCGTGACCACCGCAGAACCCCAGATTATCCCGACCAACGCCGGTCTGCGGACATTTGCTTCGCCCCCGGAGGCGCTGCAGCAGCACATCGTCCCCAACCACCTGTTCTACATCCGCAACCACTGGAAGGTGTGCCCCGCGCTCGACATCGACAGCTATCGGCTCACGGTGGACGGCGAAGTTGAGCGCATCCTGTCCTTCTCCTACGCCGACCTGAAAAAGCTGCCGCAAAAGCGTTTCCAGGTGACCTTCGAGTGCTGCGGCAACAGCCCGGTGCCCGAGTACTACACCAAATCCCTGCGCATCAGCTCGGTCATGGAGCAGATCAAGGGCCACGGCATCATGGGCAACGCCGAATGGGCTGGGGTCTCCTTGCGGGACGTACTGGAACAGGCCGGGGTCAAGCAAACGGCCGTCGAAGTGATGTTCGAGGGCGCCGACCACGGTCCCGATGAAGTGGTGGGCGACCCGGCGGAGGTCACCTACGAGGCAGCCTGCCGCTCGCCAACCCTCTCCACCCCGATACGCTGTTAGCCTACGAGATGAACGGCGAGCCCCTGCCCGTGCCGCACGGCTTCCCGCTGCGGCTGCTGGTCTCGGGCTGGTACCGGGATGAACTCGGTCAAATGGCTGGTGGGTATTCACGTCCTGAACCGCAAATTCAACGGCTTCTATATGACCCAGCGGTACGTGACATGAACGAGACCGGCAGCCCGGTGCCGTACCGCTCCTACACCAGGCTTCTGGTCAAGTCGATCATCACCAACCCGGCACCCGGCGAGGTCGTTCCCGCCGGCGGCTATACGCTGGCCGGCGCCGCCTGGTCCGGCGAAGAGGACATCGCGAAAGTCGACATCTCCACTGACGGCGGCAGGAGCTGGCGCCCGGTGGACACCTTGCATCCCCGCACCGGCTATTCCTGGTACCGCTGGGAACATCGTTGGGTCCCGCCCGCGCCGGGCAGATATACCCTGATGTGCCGCGCCACCAACGCGAACGGCGAGACGCAGCCGATCGAGTTTCCCAACCCGTGGGACGGCAGGGGCTACGGCAACAACATGGTCTTCCCCCACCACGTCGTTGTCAGCGACGGTTAGCTGGCGGGGGCGGGGACCAAGGAACGGCGCGATGGGGTTCTACGGGCTGAGCTAGAGAAAACGACTTGGAGGCGACATGGCGCGCGACGGCTATCTGATCCTCGACAGCGATCTGCACATGATGGAGCCGGGCGACCTGTGGGCGCGCTATCTCGACGAGCCCTATCGCGAACCCGCCGCAATTCTTCGGCGGCCAGCAGGAGCCGCTCAAGGAGAGCACGGAAGACAAGGCCAACACCGACTCGATCATGGGCATGAACGTGCAGGGGCTGGCGATCCCGGCGCACGGCATGCAGCAGGGCGCGACCGTCTCCAGCCGCGAATTGCGCCGCCGCAGCCGCGCGCGGCACCCGCATTTCAACGTCGCCCGGGCGCGCGCCTTCGACGCGCCCTCGACCCTGACGGCGATGGATATCGAGGGGATCGACGTCGCGGTGATGTACGGTACGCGCGGCCGCCAGATCCTGTGCCACGACGATCTCGCGCCCGACTACGCCGCGGCCCTGGCGCGCGCCTACAACAACTGGGCCGCCGATTACTGCAAGACCGATCCGACCCGGCTCAAATTCGCCGCGCAGCTGGCGATGCACGACGTCGGCCTCGGCGGTCGACGAAGCGCGCCGCTGCGTCACCGAGCTGGGCGCGGTCGCGGTCATCGGCACGCCCAACCCGGTCAACGGCCAGCATCTCCACGACGAGGCCGTCGAGCCGCTATGGGACGCGCTCGAAGAGCTCAACGTGCCGATCGGCTTCCACCCGACCGGCAACACCGCGCTGAAGGACGATGCCGGGCGGCGCTATGTCGGTCACGCCAATTTCCACCCGATCGCGCATGCGATCCGCAACCCGGTCGAGCTGATGGGCGCGATCGCCAGCCTGACCACCGGCGGCGTCCTGGAGCGCCATCCGAAGGTGCGTGCCGCTTTTCTCGAAGGAACCGCCGGCTGGCTGCACTGGTGGCTGTGGCGGCTCGACGACCAGTGGGAGAAGTTCGGGCCGGGCTGCGAGCGCCCGCTCATCGATGCTGCCGAGCGAGTATTTCCAGCGGCAGTGCTACATCGCGCTCGATGTCGACGAGGAGCCGGCGGTCGACGCGGTCAACAAGATGGGCGCCGAATATTTCGTCGTGTCGAGCGACTATCCGCATTCCGACGGCGCCTTCCCCGAGGCGATGCAGCAGTTCTTCGGCCTGCCGCTCAACGACGAGCCCGGCGCAAGATCCTCTGGGACAACTGCGCCCGGCTCTACGCGATCCCGACCCCGGCGGCCGCGCTGACCCGCGAGCACCGCAGGTTTCCGCCGCCGAATAGGGCTCTCGCCCGGTCCGTTTCCCTCCACCCGGTCTCGGGCGGCGGTCATACGCCGGCAACGGCCTGCAGCGGCTCGGGGGTCCAGGCGGGTGCATCGAAGACGCTCTTCGGCCAGGGCAGGCCGTAATGCTCGCGCAGCGTCGCCCCTGTGTATTCGGTGCGAAACAGCCCGCGGCGCTGAAAGATCGGGATCACCTCGGCGCTGAACACGTCGAGCAGCGCCGGCAGCAGCGGCGGCATGATGTTGAAACCGTCCGCAGCGCCGTCGGTCGAACCAGTCCTCGATAAGATCGGCGACCTGTTCGGGCGTGCCGGCGAAAGCAAAATGGCCGCGAGCGCCTGCGAGCTAGCCGAGCAATTGGCGCAAGGTCGAGCTTCTCGCGCCGCACTAGGCCCAGGATCACCTCGGTGCGGCTACGCGCCGCCTCTACCGATGACGGGTCGGGAAAACTCCCGGGACGAGCGGGCGATCGAGCGGCAAATGCGAGAAGTCGTGACCTCCGAACCGGCCGGACAATCGTTTGCGGCCAACCTCCGGATCGGACAGCTCGTTGGTTTCGCGCGTCAAGCGCGTTGCCTCGGCCTCCGTGGCGGCGATCATTGGGCTTAACCCCGGAAGGATGAGGCCTTGCTCGGGCGATCGGCCTTCCGCCGCGATCAGCGATTTCAGGTCGGCATAAAAGGCCTGCGCCGTGGCCTTTTCCATATGTGCGGTGAACACTGCCTCGGCATGGCGGGCCGCGAAACGGCGGCCAGTATCGGACGAGCCGGCCTGCACGAAGACCGGCCGGCCTTGCGGCGTGCGCGGCAGATTTAAGGGGCCGGCGACTTGATAGTGCTCGCCTTTGTGGCCAATCGGTCGGATGCGGTCTGGCCTGGCGTAACGCCCGTTGGCCCGATCGTCGATCACCGCGTCTTCCGCCCAGCTGTCCCACAACGCCGTCACGACGGCCATGTACTCCTCGGCGCGGGCATAGCGGTCCGTGTGGCTGATCTGGCCGGCGCCACCGTAATCGCCGCGGCCGCGAGCCACGAGGTGACGATATTCCAGCCCACGCGTCCGTTGCTGATGTGATCGAGTGATCCGAACTGCCGCGCGAGATTGAACGGTTCCGTATAGGTGGTCGAACACGTGGCGATCATGCCAATCCGCCTGGTCGCCGCGGCCACCGCTGCAAGGACGGTGACCGGCTCCAGCCAGGTGCGCGCCGCCGCGGCATCGTCACCCAGCGCAAGCTGGTCCGCGAAAAAGATGAATTGAACAGCGCCGCCTCCGCGCGCTGCGCCAGGTCCTGATAGTAACGGATGTCCGTCAGCGCGAGAGGCGAGGATGCGGATGCCGCCACGACGCCTCGTGATGGCCACGACCGTGAATGAACAGATTCAGGTGCAGTTGTCGTTTCGTCGGACCGGTCCTCTCCGCTGTGTTTGCCTGCCCGTCCGCGATGGAAAGGCGGGGCGCGGCATCGGAAGCCTAGGCCCCGCCGGTCAGTTCGGGCAAGACGCTTGCGGCATAAGGGAAGTGCCGTGCGCTCGCGTCGTTCGCTGCTCGACCCTGTGGCTCGCTCCCAGCGCTTGATCCAGGTCATGGCAGGACTATCGCAGCCCTGCACGGTGACGCGTTCGTTAAAGCAGCGGAGCTGGGTGGGATCGTGATGACGCTCACCGTCTCGAATGTCTGCCCGGTGGCGCGTTGATGGAGCATCGGCTTTGGCCGTCGCGCGACGCGGCCGGTCGGTTTGGCCCGCGCGTGTATGACCGAGACCAGCTGCGAGACGCCGCGCTCGGCCATCGTCACCCCGAACAGCCGGTCCATTCGCGCCATCGTGACGCGGTGATCGGTAACAAGAGAAACCGTGTGCCGGTGCTGTCGGCGATGTCGGCGACCAGCCGGCAGAAGCCGTCGACATTGGCGTCGTCGAGCGGCGCATCGACCTCGTCGAGGACGCAGATCGGCGCCGGATTGGTGAGGAACACCGCAAAGATCAAGGCGATCGCGGTCAGCGCCTGCTCGCCGCCCGAGAGCAGCGACAAGGGGGTCAGGCGCTTGCCCGGCGGGCTCGCCATGATATCGAGCCCGGCTTCGAGCGGGTCGTCGTCGCCGGCCCAGGCGAGTTCGGCCTTGCCGCCGCCGAACAGCCGCGTAAAGAGCTCGCCGAAATGGGTGTTGCTCGAGTTCCGCGAAGGCGGCGAGGAGCCGCCGGCGGCCCTCCTCGTCGAGGGTGGCGATGCCGCGGCGCAGCCGGGCGATAGCGGCGGTCAGATCGCCCTTCTCGCGTTCGCCTGGCGCAGCCGGGTGTCGCCCGAGGCCAGCGCATCCTCGGCGGTGCGCTGTCCGGCGGCGGCCGCGGCAATGCGTTCGGCGAGAGCCTCGGTTTCGCCGGCAATCGCGGACGGGCGGCCGGCCAATTCGGCGATCTCGGCGGCGAGCCCCCTGCTGCCGGTCGGCGAGAATTTCGCGCTGCGCGGCGCCGCCGTCGCGCCGCTTGCACCATAATTCAACTTCGGCGCCGATCGCGGCCAGGCGCTGACCCGCGCCTCGGCGTCGCGGGCGAGCCCGTCGAGTGCGGCGCGCGCTTCGCTGTCGCGGCGTCGCGCCGCTACCGCTTGGCCGCGCGCCGCCTCCAGGCCGGAGCGGGCGAGGCCGGGATCGGGCAGCCGGGCGAGCGAGTGTTCAACCTCGAGCGCCTGTTCGCCGAGCTCGGCCAATTCGGCGCCGAGCTTCTCGATCGCCTCGATCGCCGCCGCAATGCGCGTCTCCGCGTTGAGCCGGTGCCGGACCAACTCCGCTTCGGCGGCGCGGGCCTGCGCGAGACGTTCCTCGGCCGTCCTGAGCGCGGCGACGGCGGCGCGCTCGGCTGATTGCATCGCCTCCCGTGCGGAACGGGCGGCGGCGGCCGCTTCGCCAGCGTGGCCGGATTTGGCGCTCGCCACCGCGATCTCGTCGGCAAGCTGGGCGAGGCGGTTTTTCTGGCGCAGCTGTTCGGCGGTCGCCGCCGAACCCGGTGTCGCGCGGGTGAAGCCGTCCCAACGCCATAGACGCCCGTCGCGGTCAACGAGGCTCTGACCGGCCTCGAGCAGCTTCTGCAGGCGCCAGCCATCGGCCGCACTGGCGACCCAGCCGGTGCGCGAGAGGCGGCGGGCGAGGGCAGGGGGAGCACCGATTTCGGCGGCGAGCGGCTTGGCGCCGTCCGGAAGTGCGGCGGCGTCGAGCGGCGCCAGCTCAACCCAGCCGGAGGCCTCAATTGGGGCCGGCAGCAGCGGCGCCGACAATTCGCTGTCGAACAGCGCCCCAACCGCCGCCTCGAACCCCGGCTCAACCTCCAGCATTGACAGCATCGCCGGACCGTCTGCCGCATCGGCGATTTGCGGGGCCAGGATTTTCGCGAGCGCCTCGGCTTCGGCGCGCAAGCGGGCGAGCGCGCGATCGGCCTCGCGCGCGGCGTCGACCGCGGTCGTCTCGCGCTGCTGGCAGGTGCTCAGCGTCGCCGATGCGGCGGCCGCCGCGGCGCGGCCGCTGTCGATCTGTACCGATGCTTCGGCCACTGCAGCACCCGCTTCGGCGATCGCCGCCGGCGACACGATCGTGCGCGTCAGCGTTTCGCGCTGCTGTTCGCTCTCGGCGAGCCGCGTCCGCAACCGGCTGTGGCGGTCGGCGAGGTCGCGTCGCTGGCGTTCGAGCGCGGTGCGCCGCGCATCGCCCGAGGCGCAGGCTTCGGTCATCTGCTGGAGGCCGGTTTCGGCTTTCTCCAGCTCGGCGGTGGCGACCGTGACCCGCACTGCCGCCGCGGCGCGAGCGGCGTCCGCCGCGCCGGCGGCCCGCTCCAGCGCCAGACGCTCGGTGGCGAGGCGAGCCAGCCCCGAATTCGGCATCGGCGAGATGCTCGGCCTCGCGCTCGAGGTCGGCGGCGATTTGCGCGTGGCGCCGCTCAGCGTCGGCGCGCGCCGCGACGACCCGGTGAGCTCCGCCTCGAGCGCTTCGCGCGCATGGATCAGGCGCTGCAACCCGGCCGAGGCTGCGGCCTGGGCCATACGCAGCGGGGGCAGCGCGGTTTCCGCCTCGGTGCGAACCCGCTCGTGCGCAACGGCGGCCTCGGTCGCGGCGGCGAGCGCCCGTTCGCTCGCGCGCAATTCCGTGGCGAGATCCTCGGATTGCGCTGCGGCGACGCGCCAGCCCGCGTAGAGCAGGCGCGCCTCGGTCTGCCTGATCTCGTCCCCGAGTCGGCGATAGCGTTGCGCCTGGCGTGCCTGTTTCTTGAGCGTCTCGACCTGCGCCGCGAGCGTCAGGATCACATCGTCGAGCCGGCCGAGATTGTCGGCGGCGGCCGCCAGTTTGAGCTCGGCCTCGTGGCGGCGCGCATAGAGCCCGGCGGTGCCGGCCGCCTCGTCGAGCAAGAGCCGGCGCTCGGTAGGCTTGGCGGCGATCAGCGCGCCGATCCGTCCCTGCCCGACGAGCGCGCCCGAATGCGCCCCGGTCGCGGCGTCGGCAAAGAGCAGCTGGACGTCGCGGGCGCGCGCCTCGCGGCCGTTGATCCGGTAGGCCGAGCCGCCGCCGCGGGCGATCCGGCGCACCACCTCGATCGTCGGGCTCTCATTATAGGCGAACGGCGCATCGCGCGTGCTGTTGTCAATCGTCAGCGCAACCTCGGCGAGGTTGCGCGCCGGGCGGCCGCCGGACCCGGCAAAGATCACATCGTCCATCTCGCCGCCGCGCAGCCGCTTGGGCGAGGCTTCCCCCATCACCCAGCGCAGCGCCTCGACGAGATTGGATTTGCCGCAGCCATTGGGCCCGACGATGCCGGTCAGGCCGGGCTGGATCGCCAACTCGGCCGGCTCGACAAAGGATTTGAACCCGGCGAGACGAAGGCGGTCTACCTGCATCGCCACGCCATCATCATTTTGCCGCCAATCCCGACAGCAGCTGGTCGAACGCCTCGACGGTCGGCGCGCCGTCGAATTTGGTGCCGTTGACGAAGAAGGTCGGCGTCGCCTGCACGCCAAGCTGCTGTGCCGCGACGAGGCGGCTTCCCGCGATCTGGTCCTCGAGCGCCTTGTTGCCGAGGCAGGCGTCGAACTCCTTTTGGCCGATACCGGCGAGGCGGGCAATTCCAGCCAGCGCGGCGCGCCAGTCCTTTGCCACCACCCACTTGTCCTGCGTCTCGAACAGCGTCTCGACCAGTGGGAAATAGCGCTCGGGCGGGGCGCAGCGCGCCACCATCTCGGCCCGCAGCGCCACTTCGTCCAAGGGGTATGGGCGCAGGATCAGCTTGGTTTTTCCGGTGTCGATCCATTTCTCCTTGAGCTTGGGCATCACCTCGGTGGCGAAATGCGCGCAATGCGGACAGCTCATCGAGGCATATTCGATGATCGTGATCGGCGCGTCGGGTTGCCCGAGCACGCGATCCTGCGGATTCGGCGCGAGAAGGCTCGCAGCGCTCGCCGCGTCGCCGGGCGGTGGCGTCTGCGCAGCCGCCGGGTCCACTCCCACGAGCGTTAGTACAATCAGAACCGAAAACCAGATCTCCCGCATCAGGACCTTCCCACTACCATATGTTGATATTAATCGCTTCGCTGGACCGGCGCAACGGCCGCGGGCAAACTCACCGGCAGAGTTAATCGCCGCGCCGCGCGCCGGCCAGCACCAAACGCCCGAGCCCGGCGAGAGCAGCGCGCAACCCGGGATCGGCGATGTCGCCAAGCTGGATGTCGAGGGTGTTCGCCTCCGCGGCCGGCAGCGGGGGTGGCGGAGCCGGCGCCGGTGGGGCGGGTAGCGGCAGCGGCCCCTGGACCAGAACCAGCCGCACGACCGCGTCGCGGCCGAGAAAGCGGTTGATGCGCTCGATCATCAACGGCGCGCGGTGCTGCAGGTCGAGGGCGAGGTTCGAGGCGACGCGCAGCTTCAGCGCGCCGTCGCGGCCGAGCGCCGCGGGCCAGGTCGCGGCGGCGAGCTGTGCGCCGACGATCGCGGCCCATTCCGCCTTGAGACGGCCAAGAACTCCGCCCTGGTGGCGCGAGAGGATCGGCGCGGCCAGCCGGGCGGTGGCGATGCCGGCGGCGCGCAGCCCGCCCTGGTGCAGCCCACCTTGGCGCGAGTCGGGCGGGCGCTCGCCCTCGGCCGGAGCGCCGGCTACTCTGGGGGTTTGGCGATCACTGCGTTGGCGACCCATGCCGTCAATCCCGTCCGCATCCTTGCCCGTTGCAGGTTCGCCGGACCCGGCGGCTCTGCTTGCCTGGTACGACCGAGAGCGCCGCGATCTGCCGTGGCGCGTCGCCCCTGGCCAGCGCCCCGATCCCTACCGGGTGTGGCTCAGCGAAATCATGCTGCAGCAAACCACGGTGGCGACGGTCGGCCCCTATTTTGACCAATTCGTGGCACGCTGGCCCGATCTTCGTGCATTGGCCGCAGCGTCGCTCGATGAGGTGCTGCATCTGTGGCAGGGAACCGGCTATTACGCGCGCGCCCGCAACCTCCATTCCTGCGCCCGCGCCGTCGTCGAACGCCATGACGGGCAACTCCCCGATGATCTGCGCCAGCTGCGCGCCCTTCCGGGGATTGGCGACTATAGCGCGGCGGCAATCGCGGCGATCGCGTTCGACCGTAGGGTCGCGGCGGTCGACGGCAATGTCGAGCGGGTGATGGCCCGGCTCTTCGCCGAATCGGCGCCGCTGCCCGGCGCGAAGCCACGCCTCAAGGCGCTCGCTGCGGCGCTGGTGCCGAGCGCGCGGGCCGGCGATTTCGCGCAGGGACTGATGGACCTGGGCGCCGTCATCTGCACGCCGCGCCGGCCGCGCTGCGTCCTGTGTCCATGGCGGCAGAATTGCGTGGCGGCGGCGATGGGGATTGCCGAGAGCCTGCCCGCCCGGACCGAAAAGCCGGAGCGTCCGCTGCGGCACGGGGTGGCGTTCTGGCTCGTTCGCGGCGACGGCGCGGTATTGCTGCGGCGCCGCCCCGAGCAGGGCCTCCTCGGCGGCATGATCGAACTGCCCTCGACGGCGTGGCGCGCGCTGCCGTGGTCGGTGGGCGAAGCGATCGCGGAAGCGCCGGCGCCGGCGCAATGGCGGCGCCTGCCCGGCGCGGTACAGCACGGCTTTACCCATTTCCGCCTCGAACTGGCGCTGTTTGCCGGAACGACCGCCGAACCCGTAATCCCCGTTGATCACCGGGCAGGGGCGGCGAGCTCGACCCTGTCGACCACACTGGGGGCGAACGCTAGCCACATCTGTCCGGCTCACAACCGGCGAATTGGTGTTCCACAGGGTTGCCCTCAAGAAAGAGCACTTACCCCCGAGCTATCCACCGCTTGGTCCACATTGCCGGCGGCAATACCGTCGACCCCACCCCAACCCTCCCCCGCTTGCGGGGGAGGGGGCTCGGCGACTAGGAGTTCTTCCGGCCGCGTTCGGCCGATGCCGGAGGTGCCTTCGCGGCGCGCCGAGCTCGCCGGCGACATCGGCCGGGGAGACGCCGACTCGCGGCCCACAGCACGAAGAGGTGGTAGAGGAGGTCGGCGCTCTCGCCGACGAGCGCGGCAGCGGTCGCCCCTGACGCCCTCGATCACCGCCTCGACGGCCTCCTCGCCGAGTTTTTGCGCCGATCTTGGCGTTGCCGCGGGCCAACAGCTTTGCCGTATAGGAGGCCTCGGGGTCGGCGCCGCGGCGCGATTCGATGACCCGCCACAGCCGCTCCAGGGTCTCTCCGAGCGAATTGGCCATCGCTAGTGCCGAGGGCCGCACCGGCGTACGCCGGGCAAGCGGCGAGGCGCGCCTTCGCTTCGCCAATGCGGAACGTGCCGAAGTGAAAGATCGAGGCGGCGAGGACGGCCGTCGCATGGCCGTCGCGGATCCCCTCGACCAGATGGTCGAGCGTCCCGACGCCGCCGGAGGCAATCACCGGCACCCGCACCGCGTCGGCCACCGCCCGGGTCAGCGGAATGTCGAAGCCGGATTTGGTGCCGTCGCGATCCATCGACGTCAGCAGGATCTCGCCGGCGCCGTAATCGGTGAGCCGGCAGGCCCATTCGACCGCGTCGAGCCCGGTCGGGCGGCGCCCGCCATGGGTGAAGACGCCCCACTTTCCGGGCTTCACCGCCTTCGCGTCGATCGCGGCGACGATGCACTGGCTGCCGAATTTCTCGGCCGCCTCGCGCACGAACTCGGGGCGCGCCACCGCCGCGGTGTTGATCGACACCTTGTCGGCGCCGGCCAAAAGGAGCCGGCGGATGTCCTCGACCGTGCGCACCCCGCCGCCGACGGTCAGCGGCATGAAGCATTGATCGGCGGTGCGGCCGACGACGTCATAGAGCGTGTCGCGCCCCTCATGGCTCGCCGTGATGTCGAGAAAGCACAATTCGTCGGCGCCCTCGCGGTCATAGATCCGCGCCTGCTCGACCGGGTCCCCGGCATCGGTCAGATCGACGAAGTTGATCGGCCTTGACGACCCGCCCGTCCTTGACGTCGAGGCATGGGATGACCCGCATCTTCAGCATCTATCGAGCCTCCGGCCGCCACACGCAATGCCGCCTTTGGCTCGACGCGGCCGTCATAGAGGGCGCGGCCGCAGATCGCACCGGCGATGCCGTCTTCGGCATGGGCGGCGAGCGCGGCGATGTCGGTCAGCGATGCAATCCCGCCCGAGGCGATGACCGGGATTCCGACCTGACGGGCAAACCCGGCGGTGCCGACGACGTCCGCGCCGGAGAGTGCGCCGTCGCGGGCGATGTCGGTGTAGACGATCGCGGCAACTCCGGCGTCGGCGAACCGCCGAGCCAGATCGACCGCGCCCATTTGCTGGTCTCGGCCCAGCCCTCGACGGCGACCCGCCCGCCGCGCGCGTCGATGCCGACAACGATGCGGCCGGGGCAGTCGGCGGCGGCGCGCCGCACCAGCGCGGGATCGCGCAACGCGGCGGTGCCGAGGACGACGCGGTCGATCCCGAGATCGAGCCATCGGTCGATCGCGGCACGGTCGCGGATGCCGCCGCCGAGCTGGACCCTGAGATCGACGGCCCGGCAGATCGCCCGCACCGCCTCGCCATTGACCGAACGGCCGGCAAAGTCAGCCATCGAAACCGAACGACGCCAGCCGGCGGCGAAGGCCGATTTCCGCGAACTGGCGGGCCTGTCTCGCCGGGTCGTCGTCGACACTGTGGCGCTCGCCATCTCGCCGCGGACGAGACGGACGCAGGCGCCGGCTTTCAAGTCGATCGCCGGATAGAGAGGATCACGGTTGATCACCGGCGCGCCTGGTCGATGGGCCGTAATAATAATAGCCGGGGACGCGCGCCCTTCGACCTGGGCATAGCACGGATGGATGCCCAAGCGCTGATAGCCGAGGCTCTCGTAAAGCCCAATCGCGGCGGGCTCGGTGTCGCGCAGATCGAGGTCAGGACGGCGAGGCCGAGCTCGCGAGCGAGCCGCTCGACCTCAATCAGCACGCCGCGGCCGATGCCGCGGCCGCGCGCCCAGGGCGCGACAAAGGCGGCGCTGATGGTGCCGGCGAAGGCTTGCGCCTCGTTGTTGCGCGGCGCCCGCGACAATGCCGCAAGCCAGCGATGACCCCGTCGAGCCGGCCGACGACAAGGCGGCGCTCGGGCACCAGAAGCATACCCTTCCAGTAATTTTCCAACACCTGGCGCGGCGGCACCTTGAGCCAGCCAAAGCCGCCGCCCTCCAAAATCGCGCTTTCGGTCGCCTCGCACAGATCGTCGAGATCGGTACCGGAATATTGGGTGAGGCGCTCGACCGCGAGCCGTCCGGCCGGTCCGGTCACGGCCGCCACCGGAGGAAATTGGCGATCAGCCGCAGCCCGGCCATCTGGCTCTTTTCCGGATGAAATTGCGTGCCGATCAAATTGTCATGGCCGACCACCGCGGCAAGCGGGCCGCCATAATCTACGTCGGCGATCAGATCGGCCGATTGGGCCGGGCGAAAATGATAGCTGTGCACGAAGTAGGCGTGGGTCCCGGCGGAGAGCCCGGCCAGCACCGGATGCGCCGTGCGAGGCAACAGCTCATTCCAGCCCATATGCGGGATTTTGAAGGACGGGTCGGCGCGCTCGATCGCCACCACTTCGCCCGGGATCCAGTCGAGGCCATCGACCGTCTCGAATTCGCGGCCCCACGAGGCCATCGCTGGCGACCCCGACACAGATGCCGAGGAACGGCCGGCCGCGCGCGATCACCGCCTCGGTAAGGGCGGCTTCGAGGCCGGGCACTTGGCCAAGGCCGCGCCGGCAGTCGGCGAAGGCACCGACCCCGGGCAGCACGATCCGCTCAGGATTCGACGATATGGTGATTGTTCTCGCCGTAGACATTCTCGACGTGCAGCGTCAGCCCGGCAGACTGGGCAAACGCCTGGAACCACTCCTTGAACAATTCGGTGTCCATCTCGCCGAGCTTCGGCCGGGTAAAGGCGACTTTCCAGACGAGGTGCGGGCGGTTCGAGGCGTCGAGGCTCACCTGGGTCAGGGTCTCGTCAAAGGGAATGACGGCGTGGCCATAGCGCTGGATCCCGGCGCGATTCCCCAAGGCCTTCGACACCGCCTCGCCGATGACATAGCCGGTGTCCTCGGTGGTGTGGTGAAAATCGATGTGCAGGTC
>CAVTGB010000057.1:0-15614 GCA_963734125.1 uncultured Alphaproteobacteria bacterium | reverse complement strand
GCGAGCACCTGGAGTTGACCCACCGCGCGACCAGCCGCGCGATCTATTCGACGGGCGCGGTGCACGCCGCGCTGTGGCTCGTCGGACGCAAGCCCGGGCTCTACGGCATGAACGAGGTGCTCGGGCTGTAGCCGCCGCACCCGGGCAACGCTCAGCTTGCCGCCGACGATTTGTGCAGGATGATTTGTACCTCGATGCACAGCGCCGGCAGCCATTCGCCGAGCCGCCGGTTGAGCTGCCACCACCACCGGTAATCCTCCAACGGCCGCAACAAACCGCCCGAGATGATGCGAAACCCGCGTGCCTTGACGAGGCTGATGGTGGGGTGAGCGCGCAATAGACGCAGGAAGGAAAACAGCGAAAACGCCTGGAGATGGCTGGCGGTTTCGGGATGCCGGAGGATCCGCGCGAGCCGGGGAACGAGGTATTTGCGCGCCAGATGCAGCGGCGGAAAGAAGATCGGTACGCCGATGACGAGGATGCCTCCCGGGCGGGTCACCCGCACCAGTGTCGCGATCGCCCGATCGAGCCGGTCGAGGTGTTCGAGCACCTGCTCGCAGACGACGACATCGTAACGCTCGGACTCGATCTCGGGGTACCCCCGGGCCAGATCGCCGATGAAGAACTCCCGATAAAGCTCCGGTTTATAGAGGACCGTTTGCGTCGTATCGCAGCCCGAGATCCTGATGTTGTCGAAATGGGGCTCGGCTTCGAGCTGGCACAATAAGGGGCCCCAGCCGCAGCCGACATCGAGCACCGCCAAACTTCGTCCCGCCAATGCCGCGGCACCGGCCCAATCGCTGATGTCTTGCGCGAGCACCATGTAGCGCGACAGGCGCAGCCGATAGCGCCGCTGGCGCGCCGAGCCGATCGCGAAAGCCTGGCGCGGCGAATAGGCGCGACGATCGAGGCCAAAGCTGTCCACGGACCGGGTTGGGTTCATCTTCCAGAGCGAGCGGGTTCCCGCGCTCCGCTCATCCTCGCGGTTCCGCCCGCCGCGGCCAAGCCCCTCCGTCAATGCGCCACGTATGAGCCTCTGGGTCGACGCATTCGCCACGCATCACCCCCACCCCAACCCGCCCCCATCGAGGGGCGGGAGTAAAAATTGGAGTGTTGATGAAGGGACTCCCCCTGGATGGGGGAGGGTTTGGGAGGGGGTGAACGCGGTGCCAGTCGATCGGAACCGCGCGAGCCTCTGCCCGAGCGTACATGGGCGGAGATTTCGCGAAGAGGGATGACCGCCGTATGATAAAAGACCGCGATAGACGAGGCGGCAATGCTGCACCGCGCCAACAGCTATGACGAGATCATTCGCTCCTTCCGCTGGGCGCTGCCGGAACGCTTTAACATCGGCGTCGCGGCGTGCGACCGGCACGCCACCGGGGCGGGCCGGCTCGCCCTCCTCTACGAGGCGCCCGACGGTACGGTCGAGCGCTTCAGTTTCGACCAGCTGAAGGGGCTCTCCAACCGCTGCGCCAATGCCCTCACCGGGCTCGGCGTCCGACGTGGCGACCGGGTCGGCGTCCTCTTGCCGCAGCGCCCCGAGACTGCGATCGCGCATCTGGCGATCTACAAGCTGGGCGCGGTGGCGGTGCCGCTGTTCGTGCAGTTCGGGCCCGATGCGCTCGAGCATCGCCTCGCTGACAGCGGCGTCCGGGCGCTGATCACCGACAGCGACAATCTAGCCAAAATCCCGCGCGACCTGCCCGATCTGGCGACCATTCTGGTGGTCGATGGCGATGGCGGCGGGCACCCGCTGTTCTGGGCGATGCTGGAGCGCGCCGGCGACGCCTTCACTCCGGCCGATACGGCGGCGGACGACCCGGCGCTGATCATCTACACCTCGGGCACGACCGGCCGGCCGAAGGGCGCGCTCCACGCCCACCGAGTGCTGCTCGGGCACCTGCCCGGCGTGCAACTGCCGCACGATTTCTTTCCGCAGCCGGGCGACCTCTACTGGACCCCGGCCGATTGGGCCTGGATCGGCGGGCTTCTCGACGTGCTGCTGCCGAGCCTCTATTTCGGCGTACCGGTACTGGCGCACCGCGCGACGAAATTCGACCCGGAGGCGGCCTTTGCCCTGATGGGGCGGCATGGCGTGCGCAACGCCTTCCTGCCGCCGACCGCGCTGAAGATGATGCGGCCGGTTCCCTCGCCGCGCCAGGGCTTCGGCCTTGATCTGCGGTCGGTGGCGAGCGGCGGCGAGGCGCTTGGGCAAGATATCCTCACCTGGTCACAGGAGGCGTTCGGGGTCGCGGTCAACGAGTTCTACGGCCAGACCGAAGCCAATCTCCTCGTCGGCAATTGCGCATCCTTGTTTCCGGTGCGGCCGGGCTCGATGGGGCGGGCGATCCCCGGGCACCGGGTTGCGGTGGTCTCGGCCGACGGCGCGCCGGTCGCACCGGGCGAGACCGGCATCATCGCGGTCAAAGGGCCCGATCCGGTGATGTTTCTCGGCTACTGGAACAACCCTCAAGCGACCGCGGCGAAATTTGCCGGCGACTGGTGCCTGACCGGCGACGTCGCGATCCAGGATGCCGACGGCTACATCTGGTACAAGGGCCGCGAGGACGACCTCATATCGAGCGGCGGCTACCGCATCGGCCCGACCGACATCGAGGATTGCCTGATGAAACACCCGGCGGTGCTGATGGCGGCGGCGGTCGGACGGCCCGACCCGGTGCGCGGCGAAGTTGTCCGGGCGTTTATTGTGGCGCGGCCCGACGCCGCGCCTGGCCCCTCGCTCGCCGAAGAAATTCGCGGTTTTGTCGGCCGGCGCCTCGCCTGGTATCAGGCGCCGCGCGAGATCGTGTTTGCCGACGAACTGCCGCTGACCGCGACCGGCAAGATCATCCGCCGCGAGTTGCGCGCGCGGCCGTGAGGTTGCCGTGGAGAAGGCGCGGACATGACGTGACATCTCCCCAACCGCGATCCCGGCGAAGGCCGGGACCCATCGTTCAAGCGCTCGGGCTGGTGGTGAATGGATCCCGGCCTTCGCCGGGATCTCGGAGTTGTATGTACGTAAGCGGAGGGAACTGAATTGGGAGAACTCAACATCCGGCGGAAGGCCGAGGGCGTCGCCGCGCTGTTCCGCGAGCGGCGGCAGATCAACATCCTGCCGGCCGGGCTGATGCCCGCGGACCTGGCCGAAGCCTACCGGATTCGCCAAGCGTTCGAAGACATCGAAACTGCGCGCGGGCGCGGCGCCGTGGCCGGCTACAAGATCGGGCTGACGACGCCGATCATGCAACAGCTGTGTGGCGTCGCCGAGCCGGTCTACGGCGCGATTTTCGCCACCGAGGTGCATCACGGCCCCGCCGAGCTTTCGGTACAAAATTATTGCCGGCTCGGGATCGAGACCGAGATCGCGGTGCGGCTCGGCGAGGATCTGCCGCGAGGCGGCGATCCGGGTCGCGTCGCCCAGGCGGTCGAAAGCTGCATGGCGGCGATCGAACTCCTCGAAGACCTGCGTCATGATTACCAGCGCCTAAGCGCGGCGGCGATGGTGGCCGGCAACGTCTGGAATGCCGGCGTGGTGCTGGCGCCGCCGGTTGCCGGTTGGCGCCCTCTCGACCTCGCGCACCTATCCGCGCGCCTGACCATCAACGGCCGCGAGATCGGCCATGGCCGCGGCGGCGATGTGATGGGCAATCCCTTGAACGCTCTCGCCTGGCTCGCCGACGCGCTGGCCGGCGCGGGGACGCCGCTCAAACGCGGCATGATCGTGATGACCGGCAGCATGGTGCCGATCCAGTTCCCCGCACCGGGCGACCATGCGGCGGTCGAGGTCGATGGGCTGGGCACGGCCGAACTGGTGCTGACCTGAGCCTGTTGCCCGATTTCTATGCGCTCTGCCGCCCGCTCTTGCGGGCCTTGCCGCCCGAGCGCGCACATCGCCTGACCTTGGCGGCGCTGGCTGCCGGGCTCGGCGGCCGGGTCCGCGCCCCCGACCCGCCGATCCTCGCCCAGCGCCTCTGGGGGCGCGATTTCCCCAACCCGATCGGGATCGCCGCCGGGTTCGACAAGGACGCGCTGGTGCCCGATGCCCTCCTCAATCTCGGTTTCGGCTTTGTCGAGGTGGGTACGGTGACGCCGCACCCTCAGCCGGGCAACCCGAAGCCGCGGGTGTTCCGCCTCGACGACGACGGCGCGCTGATCAACCGGCTGGGGTTCAACAGCCGCGGCCTCGACCGTCTCGTCGCCCGGCTGAAGGCGCGCCGCCGCCGCGGTATTGTCGGGGTCAATATCGGTCGCAACCGCGACAGCGCCGATGCGGTCACCGATTATGGTGCGGGCGTGCGGCGCACCGCCGCGCTCGCCGATTATCTCGTCGTCAACGTGTCCTCGCCCAACACCCCGGGACTGCGCGATCTGCAGGCACGCGGGGTTCTCGAAAACCTGCTCCGCCACCTGATCGCCGCCCGGACCGAGACCGGGACGTCGATACCGCTCCTCGTCAAGATCGCGCCCGACCTCTCCCCCGAGGAACGCGCCGACATCGCCGCCGTCGCGCTCGCCACTGGCGTCGACGGGATCGTCGTCGCCAATACCACGGTGGCCCGGCCGCCGGGGCTGCGCAGCCCGCACGCGAGCGAAGCCGGTGGGCTGAGCGGACGCCCGCTGTTCCAACCGTCGACCGCGCTCCTCGCCGACATCTATCACTTGACCGAGGGCCGGCTGCCGCTTATCGGGGTCGGCGGCGTCGCGAGCGCCGCGGACGCCTATGCCAAGATCCGCGCCGGCGCCGCGCTGGTGCAGCTCTATACCGCGCTCGTCTTCGCCGGCCCGGCGCTGCTCGGGCAGTTGAAAACCGGGCTCGCCGACCTCTTGCGCCGCGACGGCTTTGCCTCGGTCGCCGGCGCGGTCGGCGCCGACCACGCCCGCCGCCCGACAGTCAGCTGATCGCAGCCGGCGTTCGTGGCGCGGGAAGGCCGAGTTGTGGTATGATGAGCCATGGTCAAGACACTTGAATTGGCCCTTTCGAAGGCCGCAGTTCTCCCCGAAGCCGCACAGGAGCAGCTGGGCCGCGAACTGCTCGAGCGGATCGATGCGCTGGCCGCGTTGCGCGGCGCGATTGAAGCCGGACTCGATGAACTCGACCGCGGCGAGGGCGAAGAACTCGATATGGAGGCGTTCATCAAACAGCTCCGCAAGGACGACGGCGACGGCTAGGCGGATCGTCTGGGCCCCCAGCGCCAAAAGAGATTTGACGGAGATACGCCGGTATTACCGGCGGATCGCCTCACCCGAAATTGCCGACAACGTTCTCCACGACATAGATCGAGCCACCCGTCGGATTTCCGCGAACCCGGAGGCCTGGCGGTCGCGGGCGGAACTGGCGCCCGGCCTGCGCTCGGCGCCAGCGCGCCCCTATACGGTGTTTTATCGGATCAGCAGCGACGACGTCGAAATCGTGCGCGTGTTGCACGAACGGCGTGATTTTTTTGGAAATCTTCTCGGGACGCGATCGGTAGACCCATGACACTCCGCGTGATCGACGGCATGCGCAGCCTCGCGCCGGCGTACGACGGCTTCATCCTCGATTTGTGGGGGGTGGTGCATGACGGGGTCCAGCCCTTTCCCGGCGTCCTCGACTGCATGGAGCGGCTGATCGCGGCGGGGAAGCGGGTGGTGCTGTTGTCGAACGCGCCGCGCCGGGCCGACGACGTCGTGCGCCGCATCGCCAAAATCGGCGTCCCCGAGCGGCTCTATCACGCAGTCATGTCGTCGGGCGAGGAGGCCTGGCAGTACCTCCACGATCGCACCGACCCGTTCTACGCGGCGCTGGGCCGGCGCTGTCTGCATATCTGCTCCGAGCGCGACCTCGAAATCCGCGAGGGGCTCGACCTCGATTTCGTCGAGACGCCGGACGCGGCCGATTTCATCCTCAACACCGGCCCCGCCGAGTGGGAGGACACGCACGAGGATTACGCGCCGCTCTTGCGGGCCGCCCGCGCGCGCGACCTGCCGATGGTGTGCGCCAACCCGGATCTCGTCGTCATCCATGGCGGCCGGCCGGCGTTGTGCGCCGGCGCGATCGCCGAACAATACGAGGCGCAGGGCGGCCGGGTGCGCTGGCACGGCAAGCCCTATCCGTCGGTCTATGACAGCTCTATCGCGCTCCTCGGGATCGACGAACGCGACCGCATCCTCGCTATCGGCGACAGCCTGCGCACCGACATCGCCGGCGCCGCCCGTGCCGGCATCGACAGCCTCTTGATCGCCGGCGGCGGCATCCACGCCACTGAATTTACCGCCCCCGGTGTCAACGCAAACCCGGCGCTCGACCGCGCCAAAATCGCCGCCGCGATCCGGGACAGCGGCGCCACCCCGATCGCGGTCGCCGCCGGTTTTGTCTGGTAGCCGGCCGTCAGGCGGCCGGGAGCCCTTAATGGCCGGCGGTGTGGAGTATCTGGTCGCGCAGCCCGGTGTCATATTCCTGGCCGAGCGCGGTCAGGATCACCGCCTCGGGCAGCTTTGGGCGGATGAGGCCCTTGCGTTCGAGCGCGGCCCACACCGCCGGGTTGCGCAGACCGGTCGCGTCGCGCGCGGCGACCACCGCCTCGCCCAGATGGAAATGGTCGCCGTGCGGGTTGGGTAATTCGGTGATGGCGAGGCCGCCCGCGTCTTCTTCGGCGGCGGGTTTGCCGGCGATGCGGGCCAGCTCCTGCAACAGCGTCAGGGTCTTCAGCTGCAGCGGGTTGAGGTTGAGCGGATTGCGTTTGGGCGGCATCGGGCTTGCTTAGACCCTCGCCGCTTTTGATGCAAACCCCGATCGGCCCCCCTCGCCCCGCCGACCGCCGGCTGCAGCCTGGTTGGCGACCCGATCGGCGCGCTTTACAATCGCATCGCCCGGTCATGGAGGGAATTGATGTTGAAGGGCAAGAGCGCCGTCGTCACCGGCTCGACGAGCGGGATCGGCCTCGCGATCGCGGGCGCGCTCGCCGCGGAAGGGTGCGACATCGTGTTGAATGGGTTTGGCGACCCCGCGGCAATCGAGCGCCTGCGCGCCGGGCTCGCCGAGCGCCGTCGGGTGCGCGCGATCTACCTCCCGGCCGACATGGCCAAACCGGCGAAGATCCGCGCGCTCATCGCCGAAGCGGCCCGCCAGTTCGGCGCCGTCGACATCCTCGTCAACAATGCCGGGATCCAGCATGTGGCGCCGATCGTCGCGTTTCCCGAGGAGCGCTGGGACGCGGTGATCGCGATCAACCTCTCGGCCGCCTTTCATGCCTCGAAGGCCGCGCTCCCGCTGATGATCGCGCGGCGCTGGGGGCGGATCATCAATATCGCCTCGGCGCACGGCCTCGTTGCCAGCGGCGACAAGGCGGCCTATGTCAGCGCCAAGCACGGCCTCGTCGGGTTGACCAAGGTGGCCGCGATCGAGAACGCCAACCACGGCATCACCTGCAACGCGATCTGCCCGGGCTGGGTGCTGACGCCCCTGGTGCAGCAGCAGATCGAGGCGCGGGCCACTGCGCAAGGGATCCCGGTCGAAGAGGCGCGCGAGGATCTGGTGCGCGAGAAGCAGCCGATGCTCGACTACACGACGCCGGAAAAGATCGGCGCGCTCGCGGTCTTCCTCTGCGGCGAGGCGGCCTCGACCATCACCGGCGCCGCGCTGTCGATCGATGGCGGCTGGGTCGCCCAGTAGCGCGTCGCCAAGGAGCCCGCCGGGCGCAGCGTTGCGCCAGGCGTCCCGGATTACCGCGGCGCGGCCTCCTCGGCCATCAGCTTTTCCTCGATATCGACATAGAGGTTCGCCATCGCTTCACCGGCGAGTTCCTTGGTGATCTGCGGCGTAAGCTCGAAGGATTTACAGGTTTCGAGCACGTGATTGCAGATAAACCCCGGCTGATAATTCGCAAGCCCATACGACGATAACATCTTGACTACGTAGTCGAAGACATCTTCATCAAACGTCAAACCACGGGATTTTGCCACAGCAGTAAATATCCGATGGAAGTCGTCGCGATTTGGGCCGAACGTTTGGATCTTATATTGGATGCGGCGGAGGAACGCGGGATCCATCAGATCGGAGGGATCCAGATTGGTCGAAAACATCAACAAGACGTCGAACGGCAGCGTAAAGTTCGCCCCGGTGTTCAGCTTCATGAAGTCGATCTGGCTCTCCATCGGCACGATGAAGCGGTTGAGCAGCTCGTTCGGGGGAAATCTCTGGCGTCCGAAATCGTCGATCAGAAACATCCCGTTGAGCGCTTTGACGTGGAGCGGCGAATCATAAAACTTGGCTTCCAGGTTGAACTGCAATTCGAGCATGTCCATCGTCATTTCGCCGCCGGCCATGACCACTGGGCGCTGGCAGGGAACCCAGCGCTGATCGTGGGTCTCGCGGTGCAGCCCCAGGCCGGGGGGCGGTGCGTGGGCCGGCTCCGGCAGACGCATCGGCTGATGGATCTGGGCGTCGAAGACCTTGATGATCTGACCGCTGACCTCGAAGGCGTAGGGGATGTACACCGGATCCTTGAAGAGGCCGGCGATGCGCGTCGACAGCGTCGTCTTGCCGTTGCCAGGCGGCCCGTACAACAACACGCTGCGCCCCGCGTTGATCGCCGGCAACAGCCGCCGGATCATGTTTTCCGGCACGACCAGACCGGCGAAGCCCTCGCGGAGCTGTGCCTCCTTCATGACCTCGTTGGTGATGCGTTGCTTTTCGATCTGTTCGCGATAGGCAATGAGCGACACCGGCGCCGGCCCCATATAGACGTTCTGCTCGAGCGCCTCCTTGACGGCGTTGCGGCCCTGCTCGGTCAGGGAATAATGCGTCGACAGCGCCAGATCGCTGGTCGCCCCGGTCGCCCCGATATAGCGCTGGCGCAACGCTTCCTCGACCAGTTTCCCGATCAGCGAGCGCGGCAGCTTTATCCGGTCGGCGAGCTCGAGAACCGTCTCGCAGGCTTCGGCGTGCATGAACTTGAGCAACAGGTGCAAGAGGGTGCGCTCGGACACCCCGCTATCCTCGATCGAAGCAGGGATCGCCGGCGCGCTGTTGATGATCGAAGCGATCTGATCGGCGGTCACCACCCCCATCGCGATCAAATTGTCGCCCAATCGCCCGCCATCGGTCGTCTGACGGGCGAGCGCCGCTTCGATGTCCGCCGCGCTCGCCAAACCCTTTGCGATCAGCCTTTCGCCAAGCTCCATGACCGGTCTCATCCAAATTTGCACGCCAACCGGAATTGGCAGTTCGCGATAAACATACCGCAAAGCGCTGGCGATCACACCTGCCCGCGAGGGCTAAGCGGAATTGGACGCGCCGGCGGCAACGGTGCCATAGTGCGATAGATGCCACCCTGCCTCGCCCGGTATGTCTGTCTGATCGCGGCCCTCTGTCTGGGCTGCGGGCAGGCGTTCGGGGCCAGGCCGGCCGTCCCCCGGTGGCAGGCGGTGCTGGTCGCCGGTGACAATGCCCAGCCGGTGTTCGACAACGCCGTCAAAGCGTTCGCCGATTGGCTCGGTATGCACGGCGTGCCGGGCGGCGATATTCACCGCCTGAGCGCCAGCCGGCAACTCGAGGATCCGACGGTCGCGGCGGCTACCGAAGCGCATATCCTCGGCCAGGTCGCGGCGTTGCGACCGCAGCCCGGCCAGGGCTGCCTGGTCTTTATCACTTCGCACGGCAGCCGGGGCGAGGGCGTGTGGCTGGCTTATCATCAAGAATTTCTGCAGCCGGCCGATCTGGCGCGGGCCTTGTCGGTGGGCTGCCGCAGCGCTCCGACGGTGGTTATCGTCTCCAGCTGCTACAGCGGCGCCTTTGTCGGAGGCCCGATGCAGGCGCCAAACCGGATCATCCTGTCCGCGGCGCGGGCCGATCGTCCCTCCTTCGGCTGTCAGGCCGACCGCACCTATACCGTTTTCGACGAGTGCCTGCTCGCCGCCCTGGAGCGGACGCCGAGTTGGCGGGCGATCCGAGCCGCCAGCCTTGGGTGCGTGCAGAAGCGCGAAAAGTGGCTCGGCGTCCTGCCGTCGCAGCCGCAGGCGTCGTTCGGAGCGGCGGTGCGCGATCTGGCGGTGCGCTAACCGGGTAGCCCTTGAAATCGGCGATCCCGGCCATCTATCATAGCCGAATTACAACGTTGGATAGTCGTATTCCTTTGTGATATGGGTCTGTCTCTCACTTATGGTTGTAATTTGGTCAAAAAGGGGCGGACGATGTCGGTCAAGATCAGGCGAGACCGCGGCGCGAGGCAGGAGGGGAACGACAAATTCCCTTGCGCGCCGGCGCCCGGCGACCCGGGTGCGGTGGAAAGGCTGCTGGCGAGCGCCTACCAAGCGGGATCGGCCGGAGGCGATTTAGCGCGTGACGGCGACGAGGGCGGGCGGTGCGCAGCGGGCGTCGTCGTCACCCGCCGCACCGATCAGTCGGGCAATCCGATCGGTTACCTGCTGATGAGCAGCGAACCCGCGTAGAGCAGGCACAGCGGATCGAGCGCCGTCGATCCTCCCCCGGGAGGGTTCAGCGGCGCGCGCTCGCACGCTTGACCGGCGGGTTCCCGGCTTTATCCTGCCCGCGCGCGCGGTGCACCGCCGCGATCATGCGCGGAGCAGCCGATGCAGTTCGGCGTGCAGTTTTTTCCCGATGTGCGGCCGGAAGAGAAATCGGCGCACGCCTATTTCTCGGAGGCGCTCGATCTCGCCGAGGAAGCCGACCGGCTCGGCTACAGCCACATCCGGATCGTCGAGCATTATTTCCACTATTACGGCGGCTACAGCCCCAACCCGATCGTCTTTCTCGCGGCGGCGGCGCAACGCACGCGGCGGGCACGGCTGATAACCGGGGCGGTGCTGCCGGCCTTCAATCATCCGCTGAAACTCGCCGGCGAAATCGCGATGCTCGACGCCTTGAGCCAGGGCCGCCTCGATGTCGGCTTCGCCCGGGCGTTTCTGCCGCACGAGTTCCGCCGCTTTGGCCGCTCGCCCGACGAGTCGGTGGCGCGGTTTCGCGAAGGTTTGGAGCAGGTCGACCTGTTGCTGACGCGCGAGAATGTCACCCATCGCGGGCATTTTCACACGATCGAGAACACCACCTCGCTGCCCCGCCCGACGCAACGGCCCAGGCCCAAATTCTACGTCGCCGCGCTGACGACGCCGGACTCGTTCGAATTCGCCGGGCGCATGGGCTATTCGGTGATGGGAATCGCCTTTGTCGCCGACAAGATGCGCCCTCTGCTTGACGCCTATCGCGCCGCTTGGAAAACCGCCGGCCATCCCGGCCAAGGCGAGGTCATGCTCGCCTTTCACCTCTATTGCGAGCCCGACGGCGAGCGCGCCCGCGCCTTTGCCTCGCCGCTCCTCGACCGCTACCTCCAATCCCTGGCCGAGGCCGCCTCGGATTGGCTCGACGGGCGGACCTCGAAAGACTACCCCGGCTACGACAGGGTGATCGCCGCGTTGCGCGCCTCCAGCGCCGCCGAGCAGATCGCCTCGGGCTCGGCCTGGATCGGTTCGCCCGACGAGATCGCCGCGACAATCGCGCGCCTGCAGGACGACTTCGGCGGGTTCGAGCACGCCTCGCTCCAGGTCAATTTCAACACGATGCCGTTCGCCCCCGCACTCGCCTCGATGCGCCTCTTCGCCCGCGAGGTGATGCCGCATTTCGCCGCCGGCGAGGTGACCTAAAACGGCCGCGAGCCGATGACGGTGGTGCGGTGCATCAGCCGGCGCTGGGGCAGCGCGTAGTCGCAGATCGCCAGATGCATGGCGCTGGCATTGTCCCACATCACCAGGTCGCCCACCCGCCACTGGTGGCGATAGCGGAACTCCGGCCTCACGCAATGCTGGTCGAGTTCGTCGATCAGCTGGAGCGCTTCGTCTTGCGCCATCCCCTCGATGCCGACGCACTCGCCCGCGGTGACGTAGAGCGCCTTTCTGCCGGTATAGGGATGGGTGCGCACAATCGGATGGGCGATGTCCGGCGTTTCCTCCAGTTGCGCGGCGGTCAGTTTCGGCCGCGGGCTGTCGGCGACGCGCCGCCGCATCGCATAGCGGTGGATCGCCTTCTTGCCCTCGAGGCGCCGCTTCATCGCCGCGGGCAGCGCGTCGTAGGCGGCGATCGTGTTGGCGAACACGGTGTCGCCGAGCGGCTCGCCGCCCTCGATCGGCACTTCCTTGGCGTAGAGCAGCGAGCACCGGCTGGGCAGGCGCCGGTACGAGGTGTCGGTGTGCCAGGTGAACCCGGCGTCCGCAAGGCCGATATGCTCGCCCGCCGCGTTGCGCACGTTCGAGATCAACAGGATCTCGGGATACCCCGGCAGCAGGTATTTCTGGACGATGTGGATTTCCAGTTCGCCAAAACGACGGCTGAAGGCGATGTGCTCTTCTTCGCTCAGGTGCTGGGCGCGGAAGAAGACCACGATGTTGTCGTGGAAGGCCCGTTCGATCTCGCCGAAAATCGCCGCGTCGATCGGCGTTGCGAGGTCGAACACGATCTCGGCGCCACAGGCCGCCTCACTCTTGCGCACCGGGATCGCCATGCTCGGACCTCTCCGCTCTTAGGGAGGGCGCCACTTTTGCCTTCGCCCCTCATTCTGTCAAACCGTACCGACACGGGCGGCTTCCGGCGGCGGCGCGATGCGTTAGACTATGCGCTACACTAAAACCGGCAGCACGGGCCGGAACACCGGAGGAGCGCGGATCATGCAGACGGACTACATCATCATCGGCGCCGGGTCGGCGGGCTGCGTCTTGGCCAACCGGCTGACCGAGGACCCCGGCACACGGGTGCTCCTGATCGAGGCGGGCGGGCGCGACTGGAACCCGCTCATTCACATCCCGGCCGGGTTCTTCAAGATGCTCAACCACAAGACCCTGACCTGGGGGTTCACCTCCGAGCCCGATCCCGGCACCAACGGGCGCGCCATCAACTATACGCGCGGGCGCGTATAGTTGATGGCGCGCCCGTTGGTGCGGACGCTCAAGGTGAACGGGTCTTGTGGTTGAGCATCTTGAAGAACCCGGCCGGAAGTGAATGAGCGGGTTCCAGTCGCGCCCGCCGCTTCGATCAGGAGCACCCGCCGTGCCGGGGTCCTCGGTCAGCCGGTTGGCCAAGACGCAGCCCGCGACCGGCGCGAATGATCCTGATCCGCCTGCATGATCCGCGCTCCTCCCGGTGTCCGGCCGTGCCGGTCGGTTTTAGTGTAGCGCATAGTCTAGCGCATCGCGCCGCCGCGGAACCACAGTGTCGGTACGGTTTGACAGAATGAGGGGCGAAGGCAAAAGTGGCGCCCCCTCCCTTCGAGCGGGAGAGGGCCGAGCATGGCGATCCCCGTGCGCGAGCGAGGCACCTGGGCGCGGAGATCGTCTTCGACCTCTCAACGCCGATCGAGACACGGTTCGGCGAGATCGAACGGGCCTTCCACAACAACATCGTGGTCTTCTTCCGCTCCCAGCACCTAAGCGAAGAAGAGCACATCGCCTTCAGCCGTCGTTTTGGCGAACTGGAAATAGGCCATCATCTCCAGAAATACCTGCTGCCGGGGTATCCCGAGATCCTGTTGATCTCGAACGTGCGCAACGCGGCGGGCAGACATATGGCCTTGCGGACGCCGCCCACCTGGCACACCGACACCTCGTACCGGCGCCTGCCCAGCCGTACTGGCTGCCTCTACGCCAAGGAAGTGCCGGACGGCGAGCCGCTCGGCGACACCGTGTTCGCCAACACGATCGCCGCCTACGACGCGCTCGGCGATGAAGCGGCGCCTCGAGGGCAAGAAGGCGATCCACCGCTATGCGATGCGGCAGAGTCGTCGCCGACAGCGCGGCCGAAACTGACCGCACGCAACTGGAGGAGACGCCGGACATCCCGATCGTTCGCACCCACCCCTATACCGGCAGGAAGGCGCTCTACGATGCTCACCGCGGGCCGTGCGTCGGCATCGAGGGGATGGCGCAAGACGAAGCGCTCCAGCTGGATCGACGAACTCGACCACATTGCGTGCGGCCGGAGTTCTGCTATCGCCACCATGACGGTGGGCAACTCCTGGTGATGTGGGACAATGCCAGCGCCATGCATCTGGCGATCTGCGACTACGCGCTGCCCCAGCGCCGGCTGATGCACCGCACCACCGTCATCGGCTCGCAGCCGTTTTAGGTCACCTCACCGCGGCGAAATGCAGTCATCACCTCGCGGGCGAAGAGGCGCATCGAGGCGAGTGCGGGGGCAAACGCCGTCGTGTTGAAATTGACCTGGAGCGAGGCGTGCTCGACACCACCGAACTCGTCTTGCAAGCGCAGCGTCGCGGCGATCTCGCTGGTGAACCGATCCAGGCCGAGCCCGAGGCCATCTGCTCGGCGGCGTTAGAGGCGCGCAACGCGGCGATCACCCTGCGTAGCCATATGTTTCGACCACCGTCGAGCCATCGAAGAAGCGGCCTCGGCAGGGATTGGAGGTAGCGGTCGAGGAGGAGCGAGGCAAAGGCGCGGCCGTCGGGCTCCGATGGAGTTGAAGGGCGAGCATTGACCTCGCCTTGGCCGAGGCCGGCGGTTTTCCAAGCACAGCGAGATAGGCGAGTACAAGCAGAGGGCGCATCTTGTCGGCGACAAAGGCAATTCCCATCACCGAATAGCCCATGCGCCCGGCGAATTCGAACAAGATCCAGCATCAGCGCGGCGACATAAATTGGGCCTGGCCGTTGCGTCGGGCGGGGGCAGCGAGGTGGTGTTCTCGTGGCGCGTGGAAGGTCCCCGATGGGTCACACGTCAGCAAGCGCGTCGACCTGCTCCAAGCCTTCCGCGAAACCGCGCCACCAATCGTCGGGCGGGAGCAAAGCGGCGGAACTGGTGCGGCAGAACGCCGAGCGAAGCCGACATCGAGGCGGCCTGGCTCAAGGCGTTTCGACGTCGGCGAGTTTCAGCGGATGATTGAAGGCCGGCAGCACCGCCCCAGTTACCAGCCGTGTCCGCCGCGTGCGTTGCGCCGCCGCCGCGAGAAGACGATCGGGTTGGGTGGTGCACCACGTGGGAGTAGTTGGAAATAATGCTCGACGATAATCCGGATGTCGGCTGTAGCCGAGCCGGTCGGCTTCCTCTGCGAGATCGAGCGCCTCCGAGAAATAGGCATACGCGTTCCAGCCGCGGGCCGTCGGACGTCACGCCGAACTGCATCGGCTGCTCCGCGCGTGTTCGCAGCGGTGCGCGCGCGCGGCGCAGGATAGAGCCGGGAACCCGCCGGTCAAGCGCGCGAGCGCGCGCCGCTGAAACGGGCAGTCGACGGCGCTCGATCCGCTGTGCCCCACTCTCTACGCCGGTTCGCTGCTCATCAGCAGGTAACCGATCGGATTGCCCAACTCATCGGTGCGGCGGGTGGCGAAAGACGACGCCCGCTGCGCACCGCCCCGCCTCAGTCGCCGTCACGCGCTAGAATCCGGCCGAATCCCGCCTTTGGTAGGCGCTCGCCCACAGCCTTTCCCACCGCACCCGGGTCGCTGGGCGCCGGCGCGCAAGGGGATTTCTCGTTCCCCTGCCTCGCGCCGCGGTCTCGGCCTGATCTTGACCGACATCGTCCGCCCCTTTTTGAGCCAATTTACAACCATAAGTGAGAGACAGACGCATATCAAAGGAATACGCCTATTCCAAACGTTGTAATTAGCGATACA
>CAVTGB010000056.1:0-10799 GCA_963734125.1 uncultured Alphaproteobacteria bacterium | reverse complement strand
TGCCCCAACCGCCGCCGGACCAGCGCCGCGCCGGCGGCGAGCGCGGCGAGCTTGTGGTCGGCGAGGTCGCGGTCGAGCGGCGCCATGCCGCAATTGGTGCACGGGTAGAGCCGCTCCGGCGGCACAAAGCGCAGCGCCCGCTCGATCGTCGCCGCGACCTCCTCCGGCGTCTCGACCTCGCTCGTCGCCACGTCGATCGCGCCGACGCAGCACGTCCTTGCCGTGCGAGCAGCCCCAACAGCTCGATCGGCACGCGCGAATTGCGCGCATTCGAGCGAGACCTGATCGATCCGGCTCGCCGCCAGCGCCGGGAAGATCCGCTCGTATTGCCGCCACTCGGCGCCGAGGCCCGCCTTCCAGTCGATATTGGCCGGGATGCCGTAGCCGTAGCAGATATGCACCGCGGTCTTGCAGGCGAGAGCCCTCGATCGGCGCGGTGCAGCGCCGCGATGCCCCAGTCGACAACCTCGTCGAGATAGACGTTGAAGGCCGGCTCGTCGAACTGGATCACGTCGACGCCGATCGCCGCCAGCTCGCGCGCCTCCTCGTTCAGCAGCTCGGCAAAGGCCATCGCCATCAGCGCGCGGTCGCCGTAATGCGCGTCGGCGATCGTATCGACGATCGTCATCGGCCCGGGCAGGGTGAATTTGAGCCGGCGGCTCGTGTGCGCGCGCGCGATCCGCGCTTCCGAGGCGTGCGCGGCTGCCGCGCGGCGCAGCTTGGCCGGTGACGGTCGGCACCAGCGCCTCGTACCGGTTGTTGCGGATGCCCATCCGGCACCTGGCGGGCGAAATCGATGCCGTCGATCCCTTCGAGAAAGCCGTGGACGAAATGCTGGCGCGACTGCTCGCCGTCGCTGACGATGTCGATCCCGGCATCTTCCTGGAGCTTCAGCGCGAGGAGGGTGGCGTCGCGCTTGGCGTCGGCGAGCGCCTCGCCCTCCTGCCGCCACGGCGCCCACAGCATGCCCGGCTCGGCCAGCCAGGACGGCTTCGGCAGGCTGCCGGCGATCGTCGTTTCGAGCACGCCGTTCCTCGCAATCCGGGCTTCACAGCTCCAGCGCGGCGAGCAGCGCCTCGCGCTCGGCCTCGTCCGCCGGCGCCCGCTTGCAGGCGACCCCGGCCAGCTCGTGGTTGGCGCGGCGCCGCATCACGATCTCGGCAAACGGCGCTTCCCGCAGTTTTTGCAGCAGCAAGAGTGGGCGTGAAGCCGCAATTGTGCGCCATCGCGAAACGGCCTTGCGCCAGATGGGGGCCGAACCCGAAGACGATGTCGTGGGCGGTCACCGGCCCGGCCGGCGATTCGTAAACCACCTCGTGCAGCCGATCGTTGGCGATGTATTCGGCGATCGCCTGGAGGTCGGGGACGATCATGCAGAAAAACCCGTCATCGGTAAGGATCCGGTAGGCCTCGGCGATCGCCTGTGCCGACCTGGTAAAGATAAAGGTGCTCGAAGACAATGCGCCGACCACACCGACGTCCGCCGAGCCGCTTTCGATCGCCGACAGATCGGTGATATCGGCGAGGATGTCGGGGGCCACCTTCGCATCGATATCGACCCGCAACTCGCGCCACTCGGCGAACATCGCCGGCAGCCACGCGCTCCCTTTCGGGCCGCTGCCCAGGTTGACCAGCAATTTGGGACGTTCGCTTTGCTGGTGCTCGGGCGTATCGCTCATGTCGCGGGGGGTCCTTCGAGCAGCGGCCAAGCCCAGCGGCGCGAGCGGCAACGGATGCGGCAATTTCGCTCCGCCCGATCTCGCGCGCCGCGAGTTTACCGAACGAGCCGCCGATAGAGAAGGCGGGTGGGCGATATTCTTGGGCCAGCATGTCTTCACAGGACGCGCGCCATGCCATTAGGTTAGGGCTTTCCGATCCGGATTAGTGCCATGACCTTTCTCGCCGACCGCCTTGCTCGCGTAAAGCCCTCGCCGACGATGGCGATCACCGCGCTCGCCACCGAATTGAAGGCGGCCGGGCGCAACATCATCGCGCTGTCGCAGGGCGAGCCCGATTTCGACACTCCGCCCAACATCCGCGAGGCGGGTATCGCCGCGATTCAGCGCGGCGAGACGCGCTATACCGTGTTCGACGGGCGGATCGAGCTGAAGCAGGCGATCTGCGGCAAGTTCAAGCGCGAGAACGGGCTCCACTACGAGCCCTCGCAGATCACCGTCAGCAATGGCGGCAAGCAAGTGCTCTACAACGCGCTGGTCGCGACCCTCTGCCCGGGCGACGAGGTCGTGATCCCGGCGCCCTATTGGGTCTCCTACCCCGAGATGGTGCTGTTGTGCGACGGCGAGCCGGTGCCGGTGCCGTGCCCGCAGAACAACGGCTTCAAGATGCGCCCCGAGGATCTCGACGCGGCGATCACGCCAAAGACCAAATGGCTGATCCTCAACTCGCCGTCGAACCCGAGCGGAGCGGGCTATACCGAATCCGACCTGAGGGCGCTCGCCGAGGTGCTGCTTGAAGCATGACGCACGTCTGGGTCATGACCGACGACATGTACGAGCACGTCGTCTACGACGATTTCGACTTCAAGACGATCGCCCAGGTCGAGCCGCGGCTCTACGAGCGCACCCTGACGGTCAACGGCGTCTCCAAGGCCTATTGCATGACCGGCTGGCGCATCGGCTATGCCGGCGGGCCGCGCGAGCTGATCCGGGCGATGGGCGCGGTCCAGTCGAACTCGACCGCCAACCCGTGCTCGATCAGCCAGGCCGCGGCGATCGAGGCATTGAACGGCCCGCAGGACTTCATCGCCAAGCACAACTTTCTGTTCAAGGAGCGCCGCGATCTCGTCGTCGACCTCTTGAACAAGGTGCCCGGGCTCCACTGCCCGCGCCCGGAAGGCGCCTTTTACGTCTACCCCTCCTGCGCCGGGGTCATCGGCAAGCGCACCCCCGACGGTAAGACGATCGAGGACGACGAGGGGTTCGTGCGCTATCTGCTCGCCGCCGAGGGCGTCGCCGTCGTGCACGGCGGCGCCTTTGGCCTGGCGCCGCATTTCCGCATCTCGTATGCCACCTCGAACGACGAACTGCGCGAAGCCTGCACCCGCATCGAGCGCGCCTGCCGGGCGCTCCAGTAGCCGGGGCGTCGCCAGATTCCGATTGCCTCTGTAGAGGCGGCGCGCCACGATCCTGTCATAAAGAGCGGCCGCCCGGGTCTGGTGGCGGCCATGCCCGGATTGGAGTGGAGGACCTCTATGCCTAGCGCCCCGCGCTGCGTCGCCCTGGTCGGCCCGTATCTATCGGGCAAAACGACATTGCTCGAAATCGATGTTGTCCGTCAGCGGCACGACCAGCCGGCGCGGCAGCGTTCGCGAAGGCAATTCGGTCGGCGATCATGCCGCCGAGGCGCGCGCGCGCAGCATGTCGACCGAGATCAACGTCGCTCATGCCAGCTTTCTCGGCGATCCGTGGACGATCCTCGATTGCCCCGGCTCGGTCGAGCTCCTCTATGAGGCGCAACAGGCGATGCTGGTCGCCGATGTCGTTGTCGTCGTGTGCGAGCCCGAGGCCGAGCGCGCGATCACAGTGAGCGCACTCCTGCGCTTCCTCTCGCGCCACAACATCCCGCACATGCTCTACATCAACAAGCTGGACGCGGCAAACGCGCGGGTGCGCGACGTGCTGGCGGCGCTGCAGGCGGTGTTCCGACCGGCCGCTGCTGTTGCGCCAGGTCCCGCTGCGCGGCGCCGAGGCCGAGATCACCGGTTATGTCGACCTGGTCAGTGAGCGCGCCTATCGCTACCGCGCGGGCCAGCCCTCCGAACTGGTGCCGCTGCCCGACGGTTTCTGGGACCAGGAAGGCCAGACCCGCACCAGCCTCGTCGAAAAGCTTGCCGATTTCGACGACACGCTCTTGGAAAAGCTGCTCGAAGACGTGCAGCCGTCGAACGAGGAGATTTACCAGCACCTGACCAAGGATTTTCAGCAGAACCTGATCGTGCCAGTCTTTGCCGGCGCGGCGGCTCAGGATTATGGCGTGCGCCGATTGTGGAAGGCGCTGCGCCACGAGGCGCCCGGCCCGGCGGAGACCGCCGCGCGGCTCGGCATCGCCGCCACCGGCGAGCCGCTCGCCCAGGTCTTCAAGACCTATCACCTGCCGCATACCGGGAAACTGTCCTTGTCGCGCGTCTGGCGCGGCCCGATCTCGGAGGGCATGGTGCTCAACGGCTCGCGCGTCGCCGGGGTGGTGCATTTGTTGGGCGCGCAGCACGAGAAAATCGCCGCCGGCCAAACGGGCGACGTCGTCGGGCTGACCCGGATGGAGGAAATCGCCACCGGCGCGGTCCTCGCCCCCTCCGGCAAGGCTGCCGCGCTCGTTCAGCCCGAACTCTTGCAGCCGGTCTATGGCCTTGCCGTCCACGCCGAGAAGCGCGGCGACGACGTCAAGCTCACGGGCTCCATTGCCAAGCTGATTGACGAGGACCCCACCCTTCAGCTCGAGCAGAATGCCGAATTGCGCGAGATGGTGCTGTGGGGCCAGGGCGACGTGCATCTGCAGATCGCGATCGACCGGCTGCGCAACCGCCACAATCTGGCGGTCGTCGGCCACCACGCCGCGGTGCCCTACAAGGAGACGATCCGCCGCGCCGCCCAGCAGCATTCGCGCTTCAAGCGCCAATCGGGCGGGCACGGGCAGTTCGCCGACTGCACGATCGACGTGAAGCCCTTGCCGCGGGGATCGGGCTTTACCTTTACCGACAAGGTCGTCGGCGGGGCGATCCCGCGCAACTACATCCCGGCGGTCGAGGAGGGCATCATCGAGGCGCTGGTGCACGGCCCGCTCGGCTTCCCGGTCGTCGATCTCGCGGTCGACCTCTTGACCGGGCAGTTCCACGCGGTCGACAGCTCCGACATGGCGTTCAAGACCGCCGGCCGCCAGGCGATCCAGGAAGCGCTGACGAAATGCGAGCCGATCCTGCTGGAGCCGATCAACTCGGTCGACATCTCGGTGCCCAACGCCTTTACCGCCCGGGCACAACGCCTCATCTCCGGGCGGCGCGGGCAGATCCTGGGCTACGACGCCAAGCCCGACTGGCCCGGCTGGGACATCGTCAAGGCCCAGCTGCCGCGGAGCGAATTGCACGATCTGATCGTCGAATTGCGCTCGCTCACCCTGGGCGTCGGCAGCTTCGCCCGCCAGTTCGACCACATGGCCGAGCTCTCCGGCCGGCCCGCCGAGAAAGTCATCCAAACCCGCGCCCAGGAAGCCGCGCAGTAGCCCCGGTTTTGTAGCGGGGGTTCTGCCACGGCGTCCCCGGCTGCGGCCGGAAGCCGGTGCCCCCTTTTTCGGGTTCCCGGCGAAGGCCGGGATCCACGCAGCAGCAGCTCGTGGATGGGCCCCGGCCTGCGCCGGGGACAGGTCTTTGGTGACGCTCCGGCGCCGGAACAGCGGGTGCCTGGGATGACCGATGCCGCCGGATCGCGAAAGCGTGACTTTACGGCCGCCCCTCCTGCGCCCACATCGAGTGCGGTAGAGCGAGGGAGAGCGTACGATGCTGATCCGCAAGCGGCGCGGCTGGGAGCTTGCCGAGAATAGGGCGACCGACGAGGCGGTGTTCAAGGATCGCCGCCGGCTGTTGCAGGGCCTTGCCGCCGGCCCGATCGTCGCTGCGGGTCTCGGCAGGATGGCGCTCGCCGCCGATGCCGGCCCGCCGGCCGGGCTCTACCCCGCGAAGCGCAATGACAAATACGTGCTCGACCGGCCGCTGACCGACGAGAAATACCCGACGACCTACAATAATTTCTATGAGTTCGGGATGGAGAAATCGGTCTGGCGCGACGCCCAGGCGCTCAAGGTCGAGCCGTGGACGGTCAAGATCGACGGCATGGTCGAAAAGCCATTGACCCTCGGGTTTGACGACCTCGTCAAAAAGATGACGCTCGAAGAGCGGCTCTACCGCCATCGCTGTGTCGAAGCCTGGTCGTTTACGGTGCCGTGGACCGGCTTTCCGATGGCCGCCTTCGTCGCTCTCGCGGCGCCGCTGGGCTCGGCCAAATACGTGCGGATGGAAACCTTCATGGATCCGGACACCGCGCCCGAGCAGAGGAAATTCTTTTATCCCTGGCCCTATGTCGAAGGCTTGACGATGGCCGAAGCGAGGAACGAACTCGCCTTCCTCGTCACCGGGATGTACGGCAAGCCGGTGCCCAAGCAGGATGGGGCGCCCTTACGCCTCGCCGTGCCGTGGAAATACGGGTTCAAATCGGTGAAGTCGATCGTCCATTTCGAGTTCAGCGACAAGCGCCCGCTCTCCTATTGGGAGCAGCTGCAGGAGAGCGAGTACGGGTTCTGGGCGAATGTGAACCCCGCCGTGCCGCACCCGCGCTGGAGCCAGGCCACCGAACGCGTGCTCGGCACCGACGAGCGTGTCCCCACTCTCATCTGGAACGGCTACGGCGAATTCGTCGCCGACATGTACAAGGGCCTCGAGAAAGAGCGCCTCTTCGCCTGAGGCCCCTCACCCCGGCGGGGTCAAATCCTGTAGCGAACGCCGCCGCCAGACACTAGGCTAGGGCAGACACCCAATCCTGGCGGGAGGGAGCGATGCAGTTCGGATTTGGCGCGCCGGTCAGCGGGCCGTTATCGGGGCCGAAGGATCTGGCGCGCATCGTCAGCGGCGGCGAGGCGCTCGGCTACGACTATTGCACGATCTCCGATCACGTCGCGATCCCGCGCGACATGGAGGCGAAATATCCCTATTCCGACACCGGAGAATTTCCCGGCCGCGCCGGCGGCGACCGTCACGAGCAGCTGACCTGTGTCGCCTTTGTCGCGGCGAAGACCGAGAAATTGCGTCTGGTCACCTCGGTCACCGTGGTGCCGCATCGCCCGCCGGTCTTGACTGCCAAGATCATCTCGACGATCGACGTTCTCTCCGAAGGCCGCTTCACCTGGGGCATCGGGGTGGGCTGGTGCCAGGAGGAGTTCGAGGCGGTCGGCACCGAGCCCTTCGCCGAGCGCGGCGCCGTCACCGACGAGACGATTGCCGTCTGCCGCGAGCTGTGGAGCCACGAAAACCCCAGCTTCAATGGCAAATACGCCAAATTCTCCAACATCTTCTTTCAGCCCCGCCCGGTCCAGAAACGGGTCCCGATCTGGGTCGGCGGCGAGAGCGGGCCGGCGATGCGCCGCACCGCCGCGCTTGGCGATGCGTGGTATCCGATCGGCACCAACCCGAGGAACCGGCTCGATACGCTGGCCCGGCTGGAAGCGGGGAAGGCGCGGCTCGCGAGACTGACCAGCGAAGCTGGGCGCAACCCGAAGGAGGTTGAGCTCGCCTACCGCTTTTCGCAGTTCGGCACCGGCATTCCCGAGCGCGCCGATAATGGGGAGCGGCAACTCGGCTCCGGCGACAACCGGGCGATCGCCGCCGATTTGCGCGCGTTGCGCGATCTGGGCGTCATCGCTGTCGATTTCAGCTTCGGCGGCGACACCGCCGAGGCGGTGCTCGCCAACATGCGGCGCTTGCGCGAGGACGTGCTGGGCAAGGTTTGAATTGATTGGATAGGAGCGAGAAGTGCTGAAACTTGGATACAAGGCCTCGGCCGAGCAATTCGCCCCGACGGAGCTGTTGGATTTCTCGTGCCTGGCCGAGGAGGTCGGGTTCAACTCGATCTTCGTCAGCGACCACTTCCAGCCGTGGAAGCATACCGGCGGGCACGCGCCGGCGGCGCTCGTTTGGCTCGGCGCGCTGGGGGCTCGTACGCGGCGCGCCCAGATCGGCACCAGCGTTCTGACGCCGACCTTCCGCTATCATCCCTCGGTTGTCGCCCAAGCCTTCGGTACGCTCGGCGCGATGTGCCCCGGGCGGGTTGTGCTCGGCGTCGGCACCGGCAAGTCCTTGAATGAAGTGCCATCCAGCGGCGTCGCCTGGCCGGGCGCCAAGGAGCGGCGCGACCGGCTGCGCGAATCGATCAACCTGATCAATAAATTATGGACCGAGGACCGGGTCAGCTTCGAGGGCCAGTTCTATCACACCCTAAGCGCGACGATCTATGACCGGCCGCAACAGAAGGTGGCGATCTGGGTCGCCGCCTCGGGGCCGCTCGCCGCGGCGATGGCCGGGCAGATCGCCGAGGGCTTCATCTGCACCAGCGGCAAGAACCCGCAGCTCTATATCGACCTGACCGCCAAGGTCGCCGAGGGGGCGGAGCGCCGCGGGCGCAGCGTCGAGGGCATCGAGAAGATGATCGAGGTCAAGGTGTCCTTCGACGCCGATGCCAAAGAGGCCAAGGAATTGACCCGGCATTGGGCGGCCCTCGCGCTCTCGCCCGAGGAGAAGGTCGGGATCGAGGACCCGATCGAGATGGAGCGCCTCGCCGATGCGTTGCCGCTCGACCGGGCGGCGAGCCGGTGGATCGTGTCGTCCGACCCCGACGAGCAGGTCGAGCGCATCCGCCCCTATGTCGAACTCGGCTTCCGCCATCTCGTCTTCCACGCCCCCGGCCCCGACCAGCCGCGCTTCTTGAAGCTCTACGCGAAAGAGGTGCTGCCCCGCCTGCGCAAGGCGTTCGGGTGACCTAGGGCCGCGCAGGAGTGTTCCGTTCCGGCCCCTCCCATTGTCGTCCCGGCGAAAGCCGGGACCCATGTCTGGCAGGGATACCGGCTTTCGCCGGTATGACATATCTGGGAGAGCAAATGATGCACTCTCCTCTATCGCTCAAACCGGCGCTATGCCCGCGCACCTGACGATCACTGGGCTGAAGGACGTGCCGCTTGTCAAGGCGGGCGACGATCTCAGTGCGATCGTGCTCGCCGCCTATCGCGCGACCGAGCTTGCCCCGGCAAATGGCGATGTGCTGGTCATTGCCCAGAAGATCGTCTCGAAGGCCGAGGACCGGGTGGTCGACGTCGCGAGCGTCGAACCGTCGAAGGAAGCCATCGCGCTCGCCGCCGAAGTCGAGAAAGACCCGCGTCTCGTCCAGGTGGTCCTCTCGGAATCGCGCCGCATCGTGCGCCATCGCCCCAACCTCTTGATCGCCGAGCACCGTCGCGGCTGGGTCATGGCCAATGCCGGGATCGACCATTCGAACGTTGCCCCCGACGACGGCACCGAGCGCGTGCTGCTCCTGCCCATCGACCCCGACGCCTCCGCGCTTGCGCTGCAACAGGCTCTCGGCAAGGCAAGCGGCAAGCGCCTCGCCGTCATCATCAGCGACAGCTTCGGCCGGCCGTTTCGCCGCGGCACGGTCGGGATCGCGCTTGGCGCTGCCGGGTTGCCGGCGCTGATCGACTGGCGCGGCCACCCCGATCTCTTCGGGCGCAAGCTTGAAGTGACCGAGACCGGATTTGCCGACGAGATCGCCGCCGCCGCCTCGCTGGTCCAGGGACAGGCCGACGAGGCGACGCCGATCGTCCTGGTGCGCGGCCTCACCTGGTCGGCCCCCGAGGTCTCCGCCGCCGCGCTCGTTCGCCCGCCCGAACACGATCTCTTCCGATGAGCGATAATAACCGGCCGGTCGTGGCGCTGTCGGGCGGGGTCGGCGGCGCCAAGCTCGCGCTCGGGCTCTACCGCATCCTGTCCCCCGACACGCTGACCATCATCGCCAATACCGGCGATGATTTCGAGCATCTGGGGCTGAGCGTCTCACCCGACCTCGATACTCTCTTCTATACGCTGTCCGGGCAGGACAACCCCGAGCTCGGCTGGGGCCGGCGCGGCGAGACGTGGAATTTCATGGCCGCGCTCGAAGCCCTGGGCGGCGAGACCTGGTTCCGCCTCGGCGACGGCGACCTCGCCACCCATGTCGAGCGCACTCGCCGCCTCAAATCCGGCGAGAGCCTGTCCGCGATCACCGACGATTTCCGCCGCCGCTTCGGGATCGCCGCGACGCTGTTGCCGATGTCCGATGATCCGGTGCGGACCCGCCTCCTGACGCCCGAGGGCTGGCTCGATTTCCAGGATTATTTCGTCCGGCTGCACTGCGTCCCACCGATCACCACGCTCGCCTTCGCCGGTGCGGAAACCGCGCGCCCCAACCCCGATTTTGGCGCGGCGCTCGCCAATCCGCGCTTGCGCGCCGTCGTGATCTGCCCGTCCAACCCGTTCATCAGCATCGACCCGATCCTTGCTTTGCCCGGCATCCGCGCCGCTTTGCGGCGATGCCCGGCGCCGGTCGTCGCGGTGTCGCCGATCATCGCCGGCCAAGCGGTCAAGGGTCCGACCGCGAAGATGATGGCCGAGCTCGGCCTCCCGGTCGATGCCGCCGCGGTGGCCCGCCATTACGGCGATATTCTCGATCTCTATGTCGCCGACGGAGAGGATGCCGTGGCGGTTGCCGGGCTCGATGTACCGGTGGTGCTGGCGCACACCGTGATGCGGACCGTGGCCGACCGCGAGGGGCTGGCCCGCGTCGTCCTCGCCGCCGCCGAGCGGATCCGCAAATGAAGCGAAAGGCAGGGATATGGGTGGTCGTCCCGGTCAAGAACACCGCGCAGGCCAAGCAGCGCCTCACCCCGGTGCTGCCGGCCCATCTGCGCCAGGCGCTGGCGCTGGCGATGCTTGAAGATGTGCTGGCGGCGGTGGCCGGGGTTACCGGCCTCGACGGCCGCCTCCTCGTCACTACCGACCCGGAGGCAGAGCGGCTCGCCGCGCGCTACGGCGCCCAGGTGATGGAGGAGGGCGCCGATGGCGGCCACACCGGCGCCGTCGCCGCGGCGGCGACGCGCCTCGCCGGCGAGGGCCGCGACAGCATGCTGACCCTGCCCGGCGACATCCCGCTCGTCACCTCGGCCGAGATCATCGAGCTCATCGCCGCGCACCGTCCGCCGCCGTCCTTCAC
>CAVTGB010000055.1:0-68759 GCA_963734125.1 uncultured Alphaproteobacteria bacterium | reverse complement strand
ATTGCACCGACCGGTGCGGGATTGACCAACATGGCATTCGCACCGGCTGGGAGTGCGATTATCGAAATTTGCAGCAGCCAACCGGCTTACGACGACTGGCTTCGCATCGCCTATTGGAGTGGCCACCGTTATATTCGCGTGCGGGTCCGGCCGTCGTCCGAAATCGATTTCGCCGGCGGCTATAAGTTAAAGGCACCGATCGAGCAGATTTGCGAAATCGTCAGATGGCTTGAGCGCGGCTGAGTTACGCGCCGCTTATTGCGCGGCCGCTGGTAGTGGACACCGCTGCGTGCGGTCGCCGGATTTGCGTCGCTGCACCTCGCACGCCAGGAGGCGGTAGTAGGCATCGCCGGCAGCGCCCCCGGCTCGAAGTCGTTCGAGTATTCCTGGTCGAACGCGTCGGTGAAAACGGGATTGCCGTTGACCAGCGGCGAGCTCTGCGGCGCGCAGGCCGGATCGGGGGCAAGATCGGCCTTGACGCACAGCCGCTGGGCCATCCACTGGTTCCAGCCGAGGATGGTGACAATCGGCACCGGCGGCAGCTCGTCGAGGCGCGCCATCTGCTTCAGAAAGGTGCGCCCGCCGAAGCGGGGAACCGCGCTTGCCTTATCGCTCATGTAATCGCGCTGAAAGGCGGCGGCGACGCTGACCTGCTCGACCTCTCCGGCCCACACGGCAACGCGCTGCCGGCAGTCGGCGGTCGCGCGCGAGCGGAGAAAGCCGCGCCGGCAGCGCGAGATGAACATCCATGTTCCCGGCGGCGAAAAATCATCCCACATCAACCTCGTCGTGAAGCGCTTGTCGAGCTCCTGGCGCTTCTGCGGATCAACAGGAACCCCGGTATTGGACACGATCAGAAACAGCGGCTTGCCTTCGTAGCGGAACTCGAGCTCCGGATGCTGTTCCAGCCGCTGCGCCAGCGCCTCATAAAGATCGCCGGTCGGCGTCACCTGGGCGAACGGCACGACTTTCGGTGCGTTCGGTAGCTGTGACCACACCGCCAGCAGGCGGTCCAACGGGTCGAGGTATTCCGTATGCACATATTCGTAGGCGAGGCTGTCGTGATTGGAGAAGTCGATGAAGATAAAATCGACGCCGGCCTGCGCCAACTCCTGCGCGTGCTGGCGCAGCAGCGCATCGTTCTGCGACAGGCAATAATATCCTGCCTTCGGTTTGCCCCACCAGTGGAACAAGTTCGCTGGGCCCAGCGCCATCTTCCCGGCCTCGTATCGGCCGACGTCGTAATTCGGCTGCGTCGCCGCAAGGCAATGCCACAGGAAATACTCGATCCCAAAGCGGGTTGGGACCGATGCGGCATCGCTCCGCGAATGCGGCAGCACGACGGCAACCAAAGCAATCGCGAATACGATGACGATAGCGGCAGACCGGGAAATCCCGCCGGCGTCATTCGCCGCGTCGGTTGGCGTTACGCGGGTCATTTTGTGGCTTTACGATTTCATGAGCGCACGGCGGTGCCGCAGCCGCGCAGATTGTGCGACCGGTTGCGGGGGATGGCGCGACCCGCGCGGGGCTGGCCAGCCCCTCAGAGTCACGCTGGTGCGCCGAGAAATGGAGCCTCGTGCCGGCGAGAAAATTGCCGCTGCTCAGGATCGATATTCCGGTATCGTCGAGCGAACCCAAGATCGTCTGCCAGGTATCATCTGGCGGCACATGTTGCAGCAGTTCACCTACCGTCATGCTCAACAGCTGTGATCGCACGGTCTCGCTCTTGATTCCGGTGACTAACTCCCTCAAGAGCAGGTAGAATGTAAAGTCTGGACCCTGCCAACCTTCCGTACGGAGCACGTCAATCTGAAAATCATCAGCGAAGATCGCTCGGAGACCTTCCCGAGTCGCATTATAATAATTATGCGGATAGCCGTGCATTGGTTGGAGGAACGGCCAGTCGATAAAAATTTTTCCACCGGGCTTCACCACACGACCGAACTCGCTCGCCAGTTTCCAAGGCTGCTTCACATGCTCAAGGACAGCAAAGCAACCGATGCCATCTAAACTTGCCGTGCCGAACGGCAGGCGACAGTCGGCGTCGATCAAAATATCAGCCGTCAGAGATGGATAAATTTCGACATATGCGCAGTTCGCCCAGACAACTCGGCGCAGCCCTGCTCCAATATCGGCGTAGAGATTATCCGGGTGATTCTCCAGCTCGGCCGTCCACATGGCTGGCATTTCGTTCGATGGTTCCTCTGCATACTCCGAAAGCTGGTGCAGCGAGGTCGCAAGATTTACCGGGAATCCCTCGCAACGAAGTTGCGGGAGTGCTTTCTCAAAACGCAGAAACTTCGTCCTGTCAGGCCGATTCTCCAGGAATGCTCGTGTGACTTGTTTGCGGCCTTCTTGGAGACCGTGTTCCTCCAAATGACGTGCTGCAGCTTCTTCGTTGTCACCGAACGCCTTCTGGAGGTCCGGGCTCGCGCGGAGATAGCCGCGCACGTAGAAGTTTTCCCGTGTTGCAACCTCGAAGACATCTTGCTTTCTTGAAATCATATTGAGGCTCCGGCGGCAGAATTCACTGGGCGGGGCTCAACTGACACTAAACCAATACGATCCTGGACCAGCAAACGTTTCAATCGCGCCACGGCCTCAAAGACCAGCATGTCTCGCTGATTGTATTCACCTCTCATATCGATGTCATCGATCGCATCGATGAAGGAGCGTACCAGGATCGGCTCATCCAGATTGCCTTCGGCCGAGCGGATCATCGACTCCCTCGTATGCGGATAGGCAAGACCACAAATCGATTTATCGCAGAGGAGCAATGTAGAGAAGAGCCTCTCGAAGATAAAGGGCAGGATCGGGACGGGGTCGGGGTATTCCGGGTCCAGGCTGAACAGCCGGTTGCGGGCGCCGGAAGGCAGCTTCTCAATCGCGCCGACAAGCGGCAGAATCAATTTCATGAAACGATGCCAAAATCGTTCATTACCCACCCAGTAATTGCAGTAAAGAAGCGTTGAGTGGGAATTTCGACCCAGGGAAGCGAGATCGAGCCTTACCTCCGCTTGATCAAATAATTCTTGCGCGATTGCGATGAGTCCATCATGGCAAAGTTCGCCATGATGCCAAACGTTGAATGAATAGTATGCGTTGCACGGAAATGGGTTGATGAAGTAAACATCGTAACCAGGATTGCACTCTATGAAGCGGATAAAGTCCTTGCCGCTGATATTTGCTTTTTCCCCAAATTTCGGCGAAACGATGCCGACATATTCTGCCGTCTTATACATTCCCGAGTGGTACAACCGCATGAACAATCCGACTTCGCGATAATGCGTATTGGCGTTTCTGCGACCATCGTGGGGAATAAAGCCCTCTTCTAGCAAATCGTCCTGGCCGTCGGCGTAGACGTTCTGGAATACCGCAATTTTTTCCTGATGATACGGGCGGGCCCACGCGTCGGCGGGCGTGGCATGGGCAAGGCTCATGGGCTGTCCTTTTCGTTGCAACCGTAGTCTATACCCCGCCACATCCGGACGACCTCGTGGCTGATTCGGAACAGCGACAACGGCAAACCAGCCCTGCTCCCCACAGCATCGTCGATGAGATCGAGTGCAAATTGCCTGTGATCGGGCGCGAGGCCTCGGGGCATCGTGACGACAGAAGGAACGTGGAACGGGTTGTTGGTGACGAGGGCCTTTTTGATGAACGGATAGCCGAAGCGGCTGCACAACGTATCCCAAAAAACGTGCTGTGGGTTTTGTGGATCGCCGCGGTGGATTGTACGTGCGAGTTCGCGGATCCAGCGTCGGGCATAACTGCCAAATGTAGCGTGGACGCCTTCTGGGACTAGAGCAGCTGCGCTTATGTCAGCCTCTCCAGTACCGAAGTGATCGCACCAGCGTTCCCTGTCCGCCAGCGTTGCCAGCCAAGCACTAGCGACCTCCCTATAGCCGGCCATCGTACCCCACCGAATGTGCTCGATGTCCAGAGCAGTTGCCAGCCCGAGTTCTCCCTGACGCACAACCTCGTATCGGACATCGGGAAACTGGTAGGTCGAAAGAAAGCGTACGAATGCGCGGCTGGCCAACGCAGGCCGGCGCAGTATCAGAAATGACGACTGGATATGAGACCTTTGCTCGCAGCTCTCCGTTAGGCCCCAGACATCCGCCGGGCTTTTGTCAAATGCATGCCAGACCGGACCCATATCGGCGATCGGGCCAATGAGGCTATCGTTGACCAGAAGACAATGATCATACGCCAAGATATCCGAAAACCGTAGGATCAAGAAAGAAAGCCAGGATGCGAAGTCACGGCCATCGCTCGGACGCAGCACGGTCATGTCAGCGACACTGCTCACCTCCTGGACCATCCGCGCCGCGCCGGCAAGAGTGCTGTTGATCACGACAGTCGCGTAGCCCGCGGCGCGCAGGGCACCCAACATCGCCCGGTGATTCTCGGAAAGCCTCCCGCTTGCAGCGTGAATTGCATAGAGCGCAATGCCTCGCGTGGTCGGCAACGTCCCAGTCAACCAGAGCGGGTGCTCGCGCAGGAAGCGCCGCCCTGTTTCTCCCGCGATCACGTCACTGCCTACGCCAATCGTTGAGGCGGAGAGGGCGTTGCCAGTCTTCGGCAGGGTTCTTCCGCTCTCCAATGTTTCAATCATTCCCTCATAAGACGGTACCGCCGGGTCAATTCCTTGCAGGTTTTCGGGCGCGGCGTGATCCGAAGGAGCCCCATCGCTCGCGCGCGGCGGTTCGCGGCCCGTTAGTAGAAATGCAGTTAGAGGGTTGCAGGCTTTCGGATCTGCACTCTGCTCTGAAATTTTGAACGATACGGTGTCGAACCAATGGTTGGGGTCCATCCGCAATGTTGAAAAATGTTCGACATAGTGACGCAGCGGATTGATCTCAAACCGTAAATGGTCTGGCTCTTGTTCGTCGGCGTAGTGTGGGTCAAACCACGGATGCGGCGAGGCCTTTTGCTTGAACCCGGTGACACAGTAGTGTTCAAGCAACGACATAGTGCTGTCGGCCAGCTCCGGGAACTGCTTGAGATAATATTCCTGTGAAAAAAGCGGATGCGGATCCAGTTTTGTGGCCCCACCGACACTCAGGTAGTGCAACAGTGGATTGGGTAGCGGCGAGGTTCCGCGGTCGACCCATTGCGACAGGTAGTGCTTGCAGTCGAACAGCGGATGCGGGTCGACCAGCTCGCCGACCGGTGTCGCCAGAAAAGACTCGAGCAACGTTTGCCGAGTATCGAGTTGGCGCCCGCCGCGGCCGATATAGTAATTCGGGTCAAACAGCAGATGCGGTGCTCTCTTCTCGGAGACGCCTCCGAACTCGATATAATGCCCGAGCGGATTGATCCCGGCCTTGCGGATATCCGGGTGTCGGTCGCGGTAAAAAACCGGGTCGAAAAGCGGATGCGGGCGGATGCCCTCGTTGACCCCGAAGCAAATGAAGTCCGACAGGGGGTCGGGGCTGCGTTCCACCCATCCCGGCATCTGCCGGGTGTAGTATAGCGTACTGAACAATGGATGAGGATCTCTGCCTTCCTGAGCGCCGTAAAAGAGAAAATGCAGGAACGGACTGTAGTTCTCCTCGCGCACGTCGGGATACCGCGCGAGGTAAAAATCGGCGTCGAAATAGATCGACGGCGATAAGTCATGGCACCGCGCATCGCCCAGGAAAAACGCGATCGGGTCGGCCTCGTTTTCAAAAAGATCAGGATGGCGTCGCCGCAGAAAAGCAATGTCGAACAGCGGATGCGGCGAGCGGTGGTCGGCGACGCCGACCGCGACGAAATGCAGCAGCGGATTGATGTTAACCGGTGCATCGCCGAAGCAAACGCGCCGATAATGCCGCGGGTCGAACAGCGGATGCGGAGCGGCTCCCCGCCGCCAACCCTGTGTCAGGTAATCGGTGAGTAGACTTCCGGCGGGGCGTGGGGCGCGCGAGTGCCCGCTGTAATATGCAGGATCGAACAGCGGGTGTGGCTGTAAACCGGCCGCCTCCCCGGTTTCGAGAAAATGCCGGGCCCGCTCCACCGGCGCCGCCTCCGCCATCTCCGGCACCTGGAGCGCATACCATTCGACGTCAAACACCTTGAGCGCGAGGATCAGCTCCGCTGCGAGGCTGATGCGGTCGGAGTGCCGGGTCATCGCTCGCAGCGCTCGGTTGAGCGCCTTGTCGGCCCGATCGGCCGCCGCCAGCCCGGCACTGCGGGCGACCTCGGCCTTGCCGGCGCGGTTGCGCAGTTCGTCGATCTCGGCCCTCAGCCGGGCGGTCTCGTCGGCGCCGTCGTCGCACTGCCGGCTGAGGCCGGCAATGTCCCAGCGCTGGGCAAACAGAATTGCGCGCAGCATCGCCACGTCGCCCGGCAAGTCGTCGCCGTCTTTCGGCAGGACACAGCCGTTCGCCCAGCCGGACGTGAGGCCGCCGCCAAACGATTCCGAAGGGGCCTCAAGGACCTCGTCCGGCCAGGCGGGGGTTGGCGCCGCTTGCGGTTCGCTGTCTTGGGGCTGCTCAGCCAGCTCGGCCTCGAGTCCTACCCGGTCGGGGTGCCTGGTTATGAGCTCCCGGGCCCGGTTCAGCGCGTCCCGTGCCAGGTCGGCATTGCTTTGCGCCGCATCGCCGGTCGCCTCGTTCTCGGCCAAAAACGACCGCAGGCGCCCGGCCAGGGACTTCAACCGAGCGCTCTCGGCGAGCCGCTCGTCGCGCTGGAGCGTGAGACCGGCGATCTCCTCGCGTTGCATGAGGATGAGCGCGCGCAGCGCAACGGGATCGTCGGGGTTTTCGCCGGCGCTCGGCCGCTCGGCCGCGTGGACCGCGGCGTCATTGGCGACCGCCTGCGGACCCGCAACGATAACCGCGACTTCTTGCGCCGCCAGCGGCGCCAATTCGGGCGTCGTTGCGCCATTTGCCGGAGCGTCGCCGAGGCCCGGGGCGAATTGCCGCAGCAGACGCCGAAGCTGGGCGAGTTCCTCGCGAAACCCGGATATTTCTGTGCGTTCGTGTTCGCTCATGACAAGCATTACCAACGACTTTCATGACAAGCATGCTACCGACGTCCGCCCGCGGCGGTCGGCGCGCCGGGCATGGATTGCTGAATAGCCTTTCCCGCGGTTGCAATCGGAAAGTGCTGCGTCCGCGCACGAATTTGAAGCGGCAAAATGGCCGCCTTTTGCGGTCGAGCTTCAGCGCCCATAAAACCGAGGTCGCAGTGGGAGCGCCCAGCTACACTGCCATCCAGCCGCCATCGACATTATAGGCAGCGCCGCTGACGTAGCTGGCGCGCTCCGAGCACAGCCACACCACCATCTCGGCGATTTCGCCCGGCTGGCCCATCCGGCGGAATGGGATCTGGGCGATGATCGCCGGGCCGCGCGCCGAGGCTCGGGTGGGTTCGGTCATCGGGGTCTCGATAAACCCGGGGCAGACCGCGTTGACCCGGATATGCGCCTCGGCATATTCGAGGGCAGCGGTCTTGGTGAGGCCGATGACGCCATGCTTGGCCGCGACATAGGCCGAGGAGGTCTGCAGCCCGATGAGGCCGGCGATCGAGGCGGTGTTGACGATCGCGCCGCCGCCCGCTTTCAGCATCAACGGGATTTCCTCCTTCATGCAGAGCCATACGCCCTTCAGATTGACCGCGATCATTCGGTCGAACGATTCCTCCGACCATTCGGCGGTCTTCTGCCCGGCGGCGTTGACCTGGAAGCCGGCGATCCCGGCATTGTTGAAGGCGCAGTCGAGCCGGCCGTAGGCGGTCACCGTGTCCTGGACCATCGCGCGGACATCCTCGGCGGTCGTTACATCGCCGGTCAGCGTGATCGCCTGCCCACCCTCGGCGTTGATCTGCGCCACGGTGTCCCGCGCCGCCGCAGCGACGAAATCGGCGACCGCGACCTTCGCCCCCTCGCGAACCATGGCGAGCGCGGTAGCCCGGCCGATGCCGCCGCCGCCGCCGGTCACCAGCGCGACCTTGCCCTCAAGAATTCCGGCCATATCGTCCTCCGGTTCGAGATGTTGGATGCCAGCATAGCGCGTCGCGGGGTTTGGCGACACAATGGCCCTCGAGCCCCACAGCCAGCCGAGAGATGCGCCGATGACCGAGGATTGGAAGAAGCTTAGCGATGATCTCGAGCGCCTCCTCAAGCTGCGCTCATTTGTCTTCGGCATGAAACTCTACGAGGAGCGCGCCGAGATGGAGGCGATCCCGCGCATCCGCCGCCCGAAATCGGTGCACACGCTCGACCAGGTGGTGGGGCAGGCCTCGCGCCTCGGCTGGACGATCGGGATCACCGCCGAGGACCTGGTCGGCGCGCAATGCCGCGCGGTCGTCGGTCTCGGCAACGCCAAGGATGCGGCCTGGCGCTCGGGCCAGCACATGGTCGGCGTCTGGTACGCGACCGAGGAGGACGCCACCGCCCACCAGGCGGCAATGGAATGCGTGCCCGACGGCCGCTTCCAAGCGCTCGCCCTCTCGCCCTTATCGAGCGGCCGGCTCGACCCGCCCGACATCGCCCTCTTCTATGCGACGCCGGGCGCGATGATCTATTTCATCAACGGGCTGCAATGGGCCGGCTACAAGCGCTTCGACTGGAGCATCGTCGGCGAGTTCGGCCTGCGCCGATTCGTGGGGCCGCGCGTTGAAAACGCGTGATCCGAGCCTCTCGATCCCGTGCTTTGCCGAGCGCCGCTATGGTGGCGTCCTCGACGACGAGATGCTGATGGCGCTGCCGCCCGAATACCTGCCGAAAGCGATCGCCGGGATGGAGGCCCTGTCGAAGAACGGGCTGCGCTACCCGTTCCCGCAATACGGCATCCAGCAGGACGTCCGCGCCGGGATGGCGGTCAGCTACCCCGGCCGCGGCTGATCAGCCGGATAAGGGATTTTGGTTCGGTAAAGCACATTCTCAGATTTAAAACGCCAAGTAGAATGGCGGCCAGCCAGATTCCTTCTGTTGGCCTCTTACCCTTGTGGCGATGGTTCCCGCCGAGGACGTCCCCGCCGCTTCGGCAGGGCTGGGTGCCCGGCTATGGCGTGCCTACGATCGCCGGCTGGCGGCATGCGTTGGAAGATGCGTCGCAAATTGCAAAAGGGGTGCCCCGGGGTCGCTCGTGACATCAAGTATTCGCAAGGTTTTGCTTGGCGCATGGGTAAGCGATCTCGTTGGCACAGCGTTTGCCGCAAGACGCGTTGAGAGCGCCAGGTCGGAATTCTACTCTCGGGATTCCGACCTGATGCCGCATCCCCAGAATAGCGGGCCCTCAAGGCAAGACTTACGGACACAAATTCAATTGAATGGGTGGAACTCGAACACTTGACGAGGCGGCCGAGTGATCTGCACATCCGCCTTAAGGCGGTGCGAGCCATGAAGAATCTCGGCGCCATGAAGGCAGTTGAACGTGAAATCGCCGCGTCGCAAACGACACCGACTCGTCAGGTCTCTGAGCGGTCGTCTTGCCATCAAGTCATCGCCTCGTTGGCCCGCCTTGGCGATCACCGTGCCGATCTCCCAGAAGATGACTGACCGAGGCCGGGATTCGTTTGACGGCCGAAAGAAGGCGGCATGTCTACGATCGCGGACTCGCAGCATCCGTTGCAAGGTGAGTCGCAAATTGCAAGACAGGGTGCCGGGGGCCGCTCGTAACATCAAGGATACACGAGGTTTTGGTTGGCATTCGGGAAAGCGGCCCGGTGGCACACCGTTTGCCCTAGCTGTTCAGGGATGGTCAAAGGTCGGGCATCCCGTCCGCATTTCAAAGTAAGCGATGTTGAGGTTTAATTTGGAAAATAATTACCTGCTCGTGAGCCGCCTTGGCGTTGCAGATGCCGTGTCGATGGTTCGCGAGTACGAGGAAAACGCTGTGAGGCGTGCCTGCGATCTGATGATCGCCGGCGCGCTGATCGTTTTGACATTGCCCGTCATGGCAATCGTCGCGCTCGCGATCAAGCTGGACAGTTGCGGTCCGGTCTTCTACCGGCAAGAACGCGTGGGGCTTGGCGGCAGCTGCTTTATGCTGGTGAAATTCCGCAGCATGACCGCCAATTCCGAACCGGACGGTCGGCCGGTCTGGGCGACGGAACGTGACAGCCGCGTTACCCGAGTTGGCCGGTTTATCCGCAGCATGCGCATCGATGAGCTGCCGCAGCTCTTCAATGTCTTGTGCGGCGACATGAGCATGGTTGGCCCGCGACCCGAGCGCCCCTACTTCGTCGACCAGCTCACCGAAATCATCCCATATTTCGCCGAGCGCCACCGGGTAAAGCCGGGCATCACCGGCTGGGCGCAAGTAAATCTGCCGTATGGTGCGTCGATTTCAGACGCTCGCAAAAAGCTCTCTTACGATCTGCACTACATCAGGAACCGTACCGCAACCCTTGATCTGGTCATTCTGCTGTCAACTGTGCGTGTCGTCCTGCTCAAAATTGGTGCAAGATAACGCTTTCCGGTAACGAAGAGGCAACCGCCGGGCGAGAGCTGGAGGAGCACGAGGGCGCAATATCGGTTGACGCTTGTGTCAGATTCTTAAAGAAATGTATTAGATCCTCAATGATTTTTCTGGCGATACCCCAATAAAATCTTCGCATATAAATCCAGCAATATTTGTGATATTCGACTTATTAAGCGCATAATTACCGAAATCGGGGTGCATTTCGAGTGCCCATTTAAACATTTGTTATGGATTCAAGGACATAATCTTGATGCAACGATTTGGTCGAGTGTGCAAGGAGAAAGTGGTGAAACATAGGTCTGCTCTCAACATGCTGCTGCTGCTGGCGTCCGGACTCCTTGGTATCTTGAGTTACGATGCCCCCGCCTCAGCTAGTTTGCTGGTCAACGAGGCCGGCCCCGCTGGAGACCCGGTGGTTGGCCCGGACCCGATGTTCGACTTTACATTCAGCATTGGTCCCGACGCGGGGTTCGGCATCCTCAACACGGTGGACATCGGCGGCGGTGCGTTCAGCGCCATCGGCGGTTCTCTCACTGTAACCGGCGGCGCCGACATTGGCTCGTACTCGCTGTCTCCCGCGGGGCCCGGCGTAACCATCAGCCCCTTTGGTGCTTTCGCCGTTGATAATGTCATATATCCCGGAAGTGATCCTTATCTTGATACGTGGGGGTTGCTCTTCAGCGGCGGCGGTTTGGAGATCAACATCTGGGGAAATTCGCCCGATAACTATAGCTTTTACTCCAACAACGGCGCTTCATATACCGTTGCGGATGCTTCGGTAGCCACATTTACACCGAGTGCAGTTCCCGAACCGACATCGTTTTTGCTGCTCGGCACCAGCGTTCTTGGTTTTGGCGTGTTGCGCCGGCGCCGGAAGGCTGATCAGTTTCGAGGGAATGCTGGTGACGCCGCTTTCACATGACTCGCGACCTCTCCTCTCCCGAGCGGGCCACGGCCGCAGCCCACCCGCTCGGGGCCGCGCTCGCCCGCTTGCCGGCGAGTGAATTTCCGCAGCGGAAACGGGGAAACGTCAGTCATCGGCCGAGCAGGTGCTCGGCGACCGGGCAGTCGCCTGTCTGGCCGGGTGTCAGCACCAGTTCGAGCTGCAGGCCGCGCGCGGCGTCATCTCCTTCGTTTGAGGTGCTGTAGCCGGCGTTGGCGGGGCAATGACGGTGCCGACTACCGGTCGGTCAAGTGCGAACGCGTATTTTCTAATTCCGCGCCGCGGGTGATCGCTCAGCGAGGTACAGCGTTTGCCAGGTGGCGGGGCGGGCGTCCAAGTGCCACGCGCGGCAGCCCTATGCCACCGCTCCGTAGCCGACTATTGCCGCGCGCGTAAACCACGAGACGCCGCCGCGTCCGATTTTCCAAGAAGATGAGGTCATCGGACTCTGACAAGCGTCGCAGCCGACCGGCACGCACCGATTTTCCGTAAGGTCCCTTATCCGCCCCGCCTTCCGCGGCCGGCTTGAGCCGCCCGGTGAGACCGTGGCGGGCGCTCCGCGTGGCGGTGCGGGCCGTCGTCTCACCCCTCCCGCCGCAGCGTCTCGAACATGTCGAGCGCCTCTTTGGGCTTCATGTTCCTGTGCACAACGGCGTGGACCGCCGCGATCATCGCCTTCGGCGCGTCGGACTGGAAGATGTTGCGGCCCATATCGACGCCGCGATGCGCCCTGCTGCACGGCGTTGTAGGCCATCGTCAGCGCGTCCAACTCCGGCAGTTTCTGGCCGCCGGCCATGACGATCGGGACCGGGCAGGAGGCGGTCACGGTCTCGAACCCGTCGGCGACGTAATAGGTCTTGACGTATTGCGCGCCCATCTCGGCGATGATCCGGCAGGCAAGGCGGAAATATTTGGCGTCGCGCACCATGTCGCGGCCGACCGCGGTGACGCCCATGACCGGCATGCCGACGCGCAGCCCGGCGTCGACCAGCCGCGTCATATTGTGGATCGAGCGGGTCTCGAACTCGCCGCCGATAAACACCTGGATGCCGACCCCGGCGGCGTTGAGCCGGACCGCGTCCTCCATATCCATCGCGATCTGTTCGTCCGACAAGTTCCTTCAGGATCGTCGGGCCGCCGCTGGCGCGCAGCACCATCGGCTTTTGCGACTCGGCCGGGATCACGCTGCGCAGGATCCCGCGGGTGCAGAACAAGGCGTCGCACGACGGCAGTAACGGCACGATGTTGAGGTCGATGCGCTCGAGCCCGGTCGTCGGGCCCTGGAAATAGCCGTGATCGACCGCCAGCATCACGGTCCGCCCGGTCTGCGGGTTGAAGACGCGGGCGAGGCGATTTTTCATCCCCCAGTCGAGCTGGTGCGAGCCCTTGAGGAAAAATCCCGGCGCGACCTGCGGCTTGTCGGCCTGGTAGCGTGCGCCTTCAATATCGGCTTCCGGCATGGTCCACCCCGTCCGTGATGGCAAGCGAGGCCCAAGGATGCCCATTCCGCCATCGGCCAGCAAGCACGGCCGCGGCCGGTAATGCCGGCTAGCGCGGCGCAGCCGCGATATTGCCGCCGTCGACGGTGATGAACGACGCGGTGGTGTTGCGCGCCTGCGCAAGCGCAAGGAACGCCTGCGCCACATCCTCGGCGGTGACCGCGCGGCCGAGGAGGTTGCGGCTCATGTAGGCCGCTTCGCTGAGCCCGTAGGCCGCGGCGCGGCTGGCGATCATCGCGTCGGTCAACAGGCCGCCGCGGATGCCGTCGGCATTGACGGCGTTGGCGCGGATGCCGTCGGCTCCGTATTCAAGCGCGTATTGCCGCATCAACGCGAGGGTCGCCGCCTTGGGTAAGCCGTAGGGCCCGAAACTGGGGCCGGGATTGACCGCCTGCTTCGACACATTGAACAACAAGCACGCCGCCGGTGCCTTGCGCCAGCATCACCCGGACGGCCGATTTGCGCCACCGATTGATGGGCGAAGAAATTCAATTCGAAGCTCTGGCGCAACGTCTGCTCGTCGACCTCGCCGATCCGGCCCTGCCAGGCGGCGCCGGCGTTCGACACGACGATATCGACACCGCCGAAGCGCTCGGTGACGCGATCGAAGGCCCGTGCGACCGCATTCGCTTCGGTTACATCGCACACGACGCCGAGACCGCCGAGCGCGTGCGCCGCGCCCATCAGATCGGTGCCGTCGCGGTCGAACAGCGCGATCTCGGCACCGGCGTCGCGAAACGCGCGCGCCGTCGCCAATCCGATCGTGCCGGCCCCGCCGGTCACCACCGCGACCTGACCGCACAGCGCAGGCTCGGCGCGCGAGCCGAGCTTTGCCTGCTCGAGCGACCAGTACTCAACTTCGAACAGCTCGGCTTCGGTCAGCGATTGGAAGGTGCCGACCGCCTCGGCATCGGTCACCGTCGCGACCCAGCTTTCGGCAAGGTCGGCGGCGATGGCCGCGTCCCTGGCGCTGCGCCCGAGGCCGAAAAGGCCGAGCCCCGGCACCAGGATCACCCGCGGGGCGGGATCGAGCTCGCGCTTACTCACGCCCGGGGCGGCGTTGTGACGCGCGAAATAGGCACGGTACTCGGCCACGAATTTATCCACACCCTCGCGCACCGCCGCGGCGAACCGGTCGAGGTGGCCCTGCACCGGGGGCGGCACGATCAGCGGATAGTTCTTGGTGCGGATCGCGTGGTCGGGGGTGGCGACGCCGGCGCGTCCATAACGCTCCAATTCGGCGCCGTTGACGAAATTGAGGATGGCCGCCCCGCCGCGGAAATCGAGCACGAAGCGCTTGTAGTTTCCCGGCGCCGCCGGGTCGGGGAGCGCGCAAGCGCCGCGCAATATCGGTGCAATGTCCGCCGCACCGGCCAGCGCGGGCGGCAGCCTCGCCGGGGTGAAGACGCTCTTGCGGCCGCGCGCGAGACGCTCTTCGGCCTGGGCAACGATCGCGATCATCCGCTCATAGGCCTCGCGCGCATCACCGCCGAAGCTGAAGACGCCGTGCTTGATCAGCACCAGACCCTCGACGGTGGGGTCGGCCTCGTAAAGTTCGGCCGCCGCCTTGGCGAGGAGGAAGCCAGGCATGATGTAGGGCACGATCCCGATCCGGCGCCCATAGAGATCGGCGCAACGCTCGGCGGCGTCCGGCTGGTCGGCAAGGCTCAAGACCGCAGTCGCGTGAGTGTGGTCGACGAATTTGTGCGGCAGAAAGGCGTGCAGGAGGGTCTCGACCGACGGGTTGGGCGCGCCCGGATCAATGAGGTTGGCGCGCTGGATCTTCACCATGTCTTCATCGGAAAGCGCGTCCCGCGCCCGCATTTTCTGGATCGGCGCGAGACGCACGGCAGGCAGGCCCCGCGGTTCGATATTGGCCATGTCCCAGCCGCTGCCCTTGACGCACAAGACCGCAACGGGTGCACCCAAAAGATCCGGTAGTACGGTCTTGACCGAGGTGTTGCCGCCGCCGTGCAGGACGAGGCGCGGGTCGCCTCCGAGGAGGCGCGAAGTATAGACGCGCAACGCCAGGTCGCGCCCAACGCCGACCTCTCCATAGTGCGCAGCCATCGCTTCGGCATCGCCCTGCGACCACAGGCTGTGCATGGCTGGTTTCCCGATCTTGACCTCAGACCGTTCCGGCCGGGAGCCGCACCACGCGCGCAACCCGATCAATAAACGCCCTTCAACGGGGTGGTTTCGCGCTTGTCGACGGCGCCGCCCGAGGTGCTGTCATTGGAGCCGAGTAGCTTTTTGGCGAGGCTTTGGTCGCCGACCTGCTGGCTGGCATCCGGCGCCGCGCCGCCGATCGCGCCCTCGGGGAACTGGAAGGCCGGCGCCTGCTGGCCCGGGGCGCCGGGCCCGGCGGTGTCGATGACCTTGCGCGCCTTGTCGGCCGAGCTGGCCTCCTGCGGGCGCGGCGCACCGGGCTGCGGCGGGCGCAGGTCGAACTCAGGCGGGATCGTCAGCGGCGCGCGCGATTCGACTGCGAATTCATCGGGACCGACCCGGTCGAGGCCAATCGTCTGACGAATGGCGGAGCAGCCCGGCAGCAGCAGGCTCGCCGAGAGACAAGCAACCGCAAGTAGAGGGACGCGTGGGAGTCTAACAGCGAGCCGATCATGGCCGATCATGGTGAAAGATCTTCCCTCCCCTTTGCTTGTGGCGCCGCGCGCCGCGACAGCATGCCGTCAAGCAACATTGCCGCGACGCCCCCGCAAATGGCGCTGTCGGCAAGGTTGAATGCTGGCCAATACCATGTGCCGGCGTGAAAATAAAGGAAGTCGATGACCGCGCCGAAACGCAGCCGGTCGATGACATTGCCGATCGCGCCGCCAATGACGAGGCCGATCGCGGCGGCAAGAAGGGTCGTGCGAACCCGGCTCAGCCAGACGACCAGGACGACGACGATCGACAACGCGACAGCCGAGAAGACCAGCGAGTTGACGCCGGTGCGGTTAAACAGGCCAAAGCTGACCCCGGGGTTGCAGGTGAGGACGAGGTCGAGAAAGGGTGTCAGGGTCTGTCGCTGACTGCCGCATCCGGGCGTCCGAAAATGGCGGAGCAGCGCGAATTTTCCGGCTTGGTCCAGAGCCGTGACCGCGGCCGCCACGGCGAGCCCGCGCCCGAGCATTACGCGCGAGCCGACTGTCTGTCGGCAGGATCCTGGGCGGCGATGGCGCCACGGTCGATAACTTCGGCGCAGCGCGGGCAAAGATCGTCGTGGCCGGCGACTTGGCCGATTTCCGGCAGTACCCGCCAACAGCGCTCGCAGCGCGCGCCCGATGCCGGCCCCACGACCACCCCGATCTCGGCGACATCGGAGAGGGTGAACGCTCCCTCGGGCGGCGTCCCGGCCGTCACCGTGCCCCCCGAGGTGATGCAGAGTTCGGCGAGGTCCACCTCGCGCAGTACCGCCAGGTGTCGCGGGGCCACGAACAACGCGACCTCGGCCTGCAGGCCCGAACCGATGCGCTTGGCGGCCCGCTCGACCTCGAGCGCGCCGGTGACGACCCGGCGCAGATCGCGCAGTTCGGCCCACCGCGCGCCGAGCGCCGGGTCATGCCACGCGTCCGGGCACCTCGGCGAACAATTCGAGATGGACGCTGCGCCCGGGCGCATCACCGTGCCGGGCGAGCCAGGCTTCCTCTGCGGTGAAACACAGGATCGGCGCGAGCCAGCGCACCAGGCAGTCAAAAGTACGGTCGAGCACCGTGCGGGCCGCGCGGCGCCTCGGATCGTCGACGCCATCGCAGTAGAGGCAATCCTTGCGGACATCGAAATAAAACGCCGACAGATCGACCGCGCAGAAATTATGAAGCGCGGTGAACATCGTATGGAAGTCGTAGGCCTCGATCGCGCGGCGCACGATCCGGTCGAGTTCCGCGAGGCGGTGCAGCACCCAGCGCTCGAGTTCCGGCATCTCTTCGGGGGCAACCGCTTCGGCGGGCGAATAGCCGGCGAGCGCGCCCAGGAGATAGCGCAGCGTGTTGCGCAGGCGGCGATAGCTGTCACCCATGTGCTTCAGGATCTCGGGTCCGATCCGCAGATCCTCGGCGTAATCCGAGGCGACCACCCAGAGCCGCAGGATGTCGGCGCCGCTCTGTTTCATAACGTCCTGCGGCGCGATCACGTTGCCGAGCGACTTCGACATCTTGCGCCCCTCCTCGTCGAGCACGAAACCGTGCGTCAGCACAGCCTCGTAGGGCGCGCGCCCGCGGGTGCCGCAGGATTCCAGGAGCGAGGAATGGAACCAGCCGCGATGCTGGTCGGAGCCTTCGAGATAGAGCGAAGCCGGCCATTTGAGCTCCGGCCGATGTTCGAGGACAAAGGCGTGGGTGGACCCCGAATCGAACCACACCTCGATGATGTCGGTGACCTGCTCCCATTCCGCAGCGTCGTAGGTGTTGCCGAGGAAGCGGGCGGAATCGGTGGTGTACCAGGCATCCGCCCCCTCGCGCTCGACGACGGCCGCGACGCGTTCGACGACCGCGCCGTCGCGCAACGGCTCGCCGGTCTTCCTGTTGACGAAGACCGGGATCGGCACGCCCCAGGCGCGCTGGCGCGAGACGCACCAATCGGGCCGGTTCTCGACCATCGCGGCGATGCGGTTCTTGCCCTGCGGCGGGATCCAGCGAGTGTCCTCGATCGCGGCAAGCGCCTTCTGCCGCAGATCGTTCGCCGCCATGCTGATGAACCATTGCGGCGTATTGCGGAAGATGAGGGGCGCCTTCGAGCGCCACGAATGCGGGTAGGAGTGAACAAGGGTGCCGCGCGCGAGGAGCCCGCCCGCCGCCTCGACCGCCGCGATCACCGCCATATCGGCATCGCCCGCCCTCCCGTCCGCCCGATAGACCGCGCGCCCAGCAAAAAGCGGCACTTGCGGCAGGTAGACCCCGTCGGGTCCGACCGTATCGGGCACCGCCAAGCCGTTGGCCTGGCCGAGCTCCCAGTCGTCGGCACCGTGGCCGGGCGCGATGTGGACGAGCCCCGTACCCTGGTCGGCCTCGACAAAATCCGCGGACAGCAGCGGCACGTCGAAATCGTAACCCTGCCCGGCGAGCGGATGCCGCGCCACGGTGCCGGCGAGCGCGGCGCCCGGCAGAACGTGCAGAACAGTATGGCTCTCGATCAGCGCGTTGCGGCAAAGCTCGTCGACAAGCGGCAGCGCCACCAGCAGCCTCTCGCCGAGTTCGTGCGCTCCCCGGTACGGGATGGCGCGGCTCTTTTCCGCGACCGCATCAACCTGGATCACGGCGTACTCGAGTTCGGCGCTATAGGCGATCGCGCGGTTGCCGGGGAGCGTCCAGGGCGTCGTCGTCCAGATCACCGCGGTAGCGCCGGTGAGCGCCGGCAGGCTCGGCTTCACCACCGGAAAGCGCACCCAGACCGTATTCGAGCGATGGTCGTGGTATTCGACCTCCGCCTCGGCGAGCGCGGTCTGTTCGACGATCGACCAGAGGACGGGCTTCGCACCCTTGTAGAGCCCGCCGTTGACGAGGAACTTGCCGATCTCGCGAACGATCTGCGCCTCGGCCTCGAAGCTCATTGTCAGGTACGGGTTGGCCCAATCGCCGATGACGCCGAGACGCTCGAACTGCTCCTTCTGCCGCTCTACCCAATGGGCCGCGAAATCACGGCATTCCCGGCGGAACTGGGCGATCGGCACGCTGTCCTTCGACTGGTGCTTGGCGCGATATTTTTCTTCGACGATCCATTCGATCGGCAGGCCGTGGCAATCCCAGCCCGGGACATAGGGCGCGTCCTTACCCAGCATCTGCTGGGCGCGGTTGACGACGTCTTTCAGGATCTTGTTGAGCGCATGACCAAGGTGAAGGTCGCCATTGGCATAGGGCGGCCCGTCGTGCAGCACGAATTTCTCACGGCCCCGCGACGCCTCGCGCAGCTTCCGGTAAAGGCCCATCGCCTGCCAGCGCGCGACCAGCGTCGGCTCCAGCGTCGGCAGGCCGCCGCGCATTGGAAAGTCGGTTCGGGGGAGGAAAATGGTCGGACGATAATCCGTCGGCATGGTCAGCCCCACGGTGAATGCACGAAAAAGAACGCCGTCCCGATCCTCAGTCGAGGATCGGGCCGCTAATTCGCAGCATCCGCAAGAGGCTCGCCAGCATCACGCAGATATAGCAGCCGCGCCGACCGAATTCGAGGGGGTTGTTTCGACGGGAATGCGGGAGGGAGTTCAGTTCTTGCTCCAGTTCAACGACGTGCTGCGGCCGTTGAGAAAGGCGCCGGTGGCGTCGAGCTTGCCGTCGCGCAGCGTGCCGGTCAGGTTGATCGTCGCGCGTCGCTTGCCGCTCGCCTCGTCGGCATGCATGTGGATCGACACCGCACCCGACGGCAGGACATGGCCCTCGAGATGCATCGTCACGCCCGGGTCGCGGCCGGGCCATTGGCCGGTAATTCGACCCTGCTGGACAGTAGCCTGGGCGCGGAAGCAGCGCGGCCCCTCGACCGGACCCGGACCAAAACAGACCGGCCCGGCATAGCGCCCCTCCGAAGCGGCGGTCGTCAGGCTCGCCGAATTGGTTGGCTGCGGCGGTTTTCCTACGGCCGCCGGAGCCGCGGTCGTGGCGACGGCCGGCGTCGCCTCGGCCGGCGCCGGTCCCGGCGGTTTGGCCTCGACCGCGGAAGGCAGCGTTGCTGCGGGGACCGCTGCCGAGGGCTGGGTCTCATCGCTTTTGCGCCAGTTCAGCGTGGCGCCCCGCCCGTTTGCAAACGCGCCGGTGGCGTCGAGCGATCCATTCTGGAGCGTTCCGCTGAAATCGACCACGGCCAACCGCGCGCCATCGGCCTTTTCGGCGTGCAGGTGGATCGTGACGTGTCCGGAGGCCGAGACATCACCGGCGAGATGCATCGTGACGGCGGGATCGCGGCCGGGCCACTGCCCCGAAAGGCTGCCGTCCTGCAGCGTCACGCGGACCGGGAAGCAGGTCGCAGCAAGGTTCTGGGTGGCGGCAAAGCAGATCGGACCGGCATAAACCCCGTCATTCGCAGCCGGTGGCGTTGCCGCTGGCGCGGCGTCGGTTCGCGGCGGCTCAGCGGGCGGAGCGGCAGCCGGCGTCACCGCTGCTGATGTCTCCGGTACAGCAGGGGTGGATACGGCGGCGGATTTTTCGGCAGCCGATGGCACTGTCGGCGCGGCTGCGGTTTGGCGCTGGTGATCGGAATAAAGCCACAACCCCCCGCCTCCGGCGGCGGCCAGCAGCAATGCGGCCGCCGCCGCAGCGAGCCGGCGCGGGAAAGCCCCAGCGCCACGCGGTGGACCATCGGTCGGAACCGGCAGCTCGCCAAGCCCCTCGGCTTCGACGATCGAGAAGGTCCGCACCGCCTGCGGAATGTTCTTGTATTTCATGTCGCCGAGCGGCTTGAACGACAGCGACAGCCGGTTGCGGATCTGGTCGTAGACGCTGCCGGCGATGCAGATGCCGCCAGGTGCGGCGGCCCCTTGCAGCCGGGCGGCGACATTGACCCCATCGCCTAGCAGGTCGTGATCCTGCACCATGACGTCGCCGAGATTGACGCCGATGCGGAACTGGACCTGCCGGTCTTCGGGCAATTGATCGTTGCGGGTGCGCAAGGCCGCCTGGATCTCGGTCGCGCAACGCACCGCCTCGACCGCGCTGCCGAACTCCGCCAAAATCGCATCGCCCGCGGTGTTGAAGATGCGGCCTCGGTGCAGCGCGACGAGCCTCTCGAACACCTCCTTATGGCCGCGGAACACGCGCAGCGTCTCTTCTTCGTCCTCTGCCATCAAGCGGCTGTACGCGGCCACATCGGCCGACAGGATCGTCGCCAGCCGGCGTTCGAGATCCCCCGCCGCCGCGCCATCGTTGTCGGACACGGCCACCTCCGCCAAATCGTTCGCCACGCTCATAATAGCAGCACCCTCAGCCGGGGACGATGGTTCCGGCAGCGGGGCAGCGGTTGAGGCCGGTGGGTTCAGCCCGGCGGAACGCCCGCCAGGATCGCCCGTGCCGTCTGAGCGTCTTCAGCGATCTGCGCCTGGAGCGCGTCGAGCCCGGAAAATTTCTTCTCGGGGCGGATGAACTCGACGAGCGAGACGCGCAGGTGGCGGCCGTAGAGGTCCTGGTCGATGTCGAAGAGATGGGCTTCGAGGCGCGGCTCGGGGCTGCCCACGGTCGGGCGCAAGCCGATGTTGGCGACGCCGTCGATCGTACGGCCGGTGAAGGCGTCATCGGGGCCGTCCCCGGTGACGCGGACCGCATAGACCCCGAAGGCGGGGCGCAGGTTTTCGCCGAGGCCGAGATTGACGGTGGGAAACCCGATCGTGCGGCCGCGGCGGTCGCCGACCATGACGCGGCCGTCGATCTCCCAGAAGCGGCCGAGCTGGGCGGCGGCCTCGCGCGCCTTCCCGGATTTCAGCAGCTCGCGGATATGAGTGGCCGAATAGGCGGTGGCGTCGGGGCCGCGCACCGGCTCGATGACGGTGAGGCCAAAGCCGTGTTCGGCCCCGGCTTGGCGCAGCATCTCGGGCGTGCCGCGGCGGCGGTTGCCAAAGGTGCAATCGTGCCCGACGACGATGTGGGTCGCACCGATCGCGCCGATAAGCACCTCCTCGACAAACAATTCGGCGGTCTTGCGGGCGAAATCGAGGTCGAAATGCTGGACGAACAAGAGGTCGACCCCGAGCCGCGCGATCTCGCGCTCCTTGACCCGGAACGGGGTCAGCCGGAACGGCTCGCCCTCGGGCATGAAGACGCTGCGCGGATGCGGCTCGAACGTCAGCACCGCCGCGGGCACGCCGGCGGCGCGGGCGCGATCGCGCGCCTCGCCGATGAGGGCGGCATGGCCCCGGTGCAGCCCGTCGAAATTGCCCATCGCCAGCACCGCGCCGCGCGGGTGGCTCGATGCGGGACCGGGATGTCGGATGATGCGCAAAGCGGCCAAGGTCGCGGCAAAGCCCTGTCGAGGTGCCTGGCGGCGAAAATAGCGGTCGCCGCCACGCCAGGATAGCCGCTCGCGGCCCTTCGAGCAAAGCCGCCGAGCCCCGCCATAGAATAAGGTTCTGTCGGGCTCTCGGGCTAGGCTAGTCTTGCGCTCTAGCGATCGGGGAGAGGTGAGTGGAGGGCGACCGGTCCGCGCCGCTGCGGCAGATCTGGTATTACGCGATGCCGAGCCGCGCGCTGCGCCCGGGCACGGTGACGCCGCGGCTGATGCTCGGCGAGCCCGTCGTCATCGGCCGCGACCGCGACGGCACGGCGTTCGCACTGCGCGACATCTGCCCGCATCGCGGCGTGCCCTTGAGCGGGGGACGGTTCGACGGGGCCGAGATCCAATGCCCCTATCATGGCTGGCGCTTCGACCGTGCCGGGCACTGCAAGGCAATCCCGTCCTTGACTCCGGGTGACGCGTTCGACATCGCGCGAATCAGGGTCAAATCCTATCCGGTGGTCGAGCGCTACGGCAACATCTGGGTGTTCTTCGGCAGCGATCCGGCGGCGGCCGCGGAGGTGCCGGCACTGCCCGGCGTCGCCCCCGACCGCCAGCCCGACCTGACGATGAAGATGCAAGTGCCGTGCTCGATCGACGCGGCGGTGTTCGGGCAGATGGACCCGACGCACAACCCGTTCGTCCATGTCTCGTGGTGGTGGCGCAAGCCCGGCTCGATCACCGAAAAGGCCAAGGAATTCGCCCCCGCGCCCTACGGCTTCATGATGCTGCCACATCCGCCGTCGAACAATCTGTCGCTCTACCGGCTGCTGCGCGGGACGCCGCAGACGCGGCTCTTCTTCCATCTGCCGAGCACCCGCATCGAGCACACGACGTTCGGCCGGGATTGGTTCGTCACCCTCAATACGGTGACGCCGATCGACGACGACAACATCGAGATGTGCTACGCCGCCTATTGGTCGCCGTGGTGGCTGACCGCGATCAAGCCGTTATTGCTGTGGGGCTTGCGCACCTTCGCCTTCCAGGACCGCGCGGCCCTCACCCTGCAGAGCAAGGGGCTGCGCCACAACCCGGCGCTGATGCTGGTCGACGATGCCGATACCCAGGCGAAATGGTACCACCGGCTCAAGAACGAATACGCGCGCGCCAGCGCCGAGGGGCGCCCGTTTGAAAACCCGGTCAAGCCGCGCACGCTGCGCTTCCGAAGCTGACCGTGACTGAGGAGAAAGAGCGTGACCGATGCGATCGAGCGCGCCCTCGACGAAATCCAATTCGGCCCTGACGGGCTGGTTCCCGCGATCGCCCAGCAGCACGACACCGGCGAAGTCCTGATGATGGCGTGGATGAACCGCGAAGCGGTCCGCCTGACGCTGACCGAGGGCAAGGCCTGCTATTGGTCGCGCTCGCGCCAGGCGCTGTGGCGCAAGGGCGAGACCTCCGGCCAGGTCCAGCGCCTCCACGAGTTGCGGCTCGATTGCGACGGCGACGCGGTGTTATTGCTGGTCGACCAGCACGGCGTCGCCTGCCACACCGGGCGGCGCAGCTGTTTCTTTCGGGCGTGGCGCGGCAGCGCGTGGGCGCTCATCGCCGAGCCCGAGATCGCCCCCGAGCAGCTCTACCCGGCGCCGGCGAACCGCCCGAGCTCCGATCAGTAGGCGCCGATCAGTAGCGTGCCAATCAGTAGAGCGGCGGGCAGGACAGCGTCGCCTGCACTTGGGCGAGCAGCTCCGGGTTGCGCGGCCGGTTGGCGCAGCGCGCGTTATAGTCGTTGACCCGCGCATTGTAGCGCGCGATGGCGCGGTTCAGATCGCCTGTGACGAGGCCCGTCGAGCGCCGGAACGCGGCGTCGCGCTGTTCGAGCAGCTGGCGGAACCGGGCGACCGAAGCCGGGTCGTTGACGTCCATCCCGGCGCGCGCGCTTTCCAGCTGGGCATCGAGCCGCGTCAACTCGCCGCGCGCCGCCGCGTAGGCTTGCTGCTGGGCGGTCATATCGGCGTTCAGCGTGGTGACCGTCTGCCCGAGGCAGAGGCACGCGGCGATGTCGGCCGGTTCGCCTCCGGGAGGCGGCGCTTGCGCCACCGCCGGGGATATCGCGACAAGCGCCGCAACTCCGGCCCACAGAACCGCCGCCCGGTACCACGCCGCTGACCGCATGCTGATCTCCCCTAACGGCCGCGCGCTTTCAATGGCGCGGCGCGTCACACACTAGGATAACGCGCTGGCAAGTTCCATCGCGGGGTGACGGCGCAGCCACTCCTCCCGGCCAGGATCACCGCGCCATGATCACCGGGATCTTTGCTTCCATGATGATGTGGCGGGTGGCGCCACCGAAGATCATCTGGCGGATGCGGCTTTGCGTATAAGCGCCCTTCAGCAACAAATCGGCGCCCGCGGCCATCGCCTCCTTGAGGAAGGATTCGCCCATCGCCCGCTGCCGGCCGAAGGCGCTGCGCAGGCTGACATTGAGCCCATGGCCCTCGAGGCTGTGGGCCAGCTCCTCGCCGGTCGGCCCGGGTTCGGGCATATGCTGCGGGCCGACCGCGACGACGATCACCTGCTTGGCGTGCTTGAGGAACGGCATGGCAAGCGCCACGGTCATCGCGGTCTCGGTGCTGCCGTTCCACGCGACCGCGATCGTCTCGCCGAGATTGGGCCCGATCGCCGTCGGCACCATCAATACCGGGCGGCCGCTTTCAAAGAGCGCATCCTCGAGCGTCGCCTCGGCGATCGAGGCGAGTTTTTCCGGCTGCTCGACGAGGATCAGATCGTAAACCCGCCCGCTCATCCCGACGACGGCGTTCTGTCTGCCGTCTTCCTCCCGCCACGAGGCGCTGGGGCCGACATAGCCCGGCGCCGGCTGCTCAATCGGCACGCCGTGCGCGTTCATGAAGTCGCGGAACAGGCCGCGCGCCTGATCGCGGCGCTCGTGCCCCTCGCGCTCCAAGGTGCGGTCGACCTCGGAGGAAATCGAAAAACCCATCTCCCCGCCAAAGACGACGGCGTATTCGGTGGTCAGGCTGTGCAGCCCGACGATGTGGCTGTTGAACCGGCGCGCCACCATCAGCGCCGCTTCGAGAACCGGCCCCGCATTGCCGTCGCCGATCACGGCCAGCAGATTTTTCATGGCAACCCCCTGCTCCCGCGTACCCGCACGATCGCGGCGCGCATCTTTTAAGCAATGATATAGGATTAGACCGACGGTTGCGATAGCGCCCCACCGGATCGACAACAGCTCGACAACGGCTCGACGCCTCGCAGCCCCCCGACTACACTCCGGCGCCCCGTTCGCCGGCGCGGACCATCACCCGATCAGATGCAGGACCTAATGAGCAGTAGAACCCAATGAGCAGTAGGATCTTGGCATTTGTCGCCGCCGCGACCCTCCTGGGCGCCGCGCTGGCGCTGCCGCGCACCGCCTCTGCCGAGAGCGTGACGTTCGGCACCGATTGGAAGGCCGAAGCCGAGCACGGCGGCTATTATCAGGCGATCGCCACCGGCATTTACAAGCGCTACGGGCTCGACGTGACGTTGCGGCCGGGGGGGCCGCAGGTCAATCACGCGCAATTGCTCGCCGCCGGAATCCTCGACTTCAACATCGCGTCGAACTCCTTCATCCCGCTCAATTTCGTGCGCGAAAAGATCCCGATGGTGGCGGTCGCGGCGATCTTCCAGAAGGACCCCTCGGTGCTGATCGCCCATCCCGGACAGGGCGCGGACAATCTCGCTGCGCTGAAGGGCAGGCCGATCATGATCAGCGGCGACACCCGGGTCACCAGCTGGCTCTTCCTCAAGGAGAAATTCGGCTACACCGACGATCAGATCCGGCCCTACAATTTCAGCGTGGCGCCGTTCCTCGCCGATCAGACGGCGATCCAGCAGGGCTATCTGACCAGTGAGCCGTTCATTATCGAGAAGGAGGGCGTGAAGCCGGTGGTGATGCTGCTCGCCGACGCCGGGTATGGCAGCTACGGCGCGCTGATCCAAACGTCGGAAAAGCTGGTCCGCGACAAGCCCGACCTTGTGCAGCGCTTTGTCGATGCCAGCATCGAGGGCTGGGCAAGCTATCTGAATGGTGATCCCGCCCCGGGCAACGCGCTGATCAAACGCGACAACCCCGAGATGACCGACGCGCTTCTCGCCTACGGCCGCGACAAGATGAAGGAATACGGGATCGTCGACAGCGGCAAGGCGCAAAAGTACGGCATCGGCGCGATGAGCAATTCGCGCTGGCATGATTTCTTCGCCACCGTGGCGAAGGCCGGGCTCTATCCCGCCGACATGGATTTTCAGAAGGCGTACACGGCGCAATTCGTCAATAAGAAGGTCGGGATGGCAGCCAACTCGAAATGACTTCGTCGATGACCTTTCTCGTCGGCCCAGCAGCGGTTCAGCTGCGTCCCCTCGCCCCGCTTGCGGGGAGAGGGACAGGGTGAGGGGCGAACCGCCGCCGCCGGTCGTCGTCCTGCGGGGCGTGACCAAGCGCTTTGCCTCCGGCCTTGACGCGCTGGGCGGGGTCGATCTCAGCGTCGCACGTGGCGAGTTCCTCAGTCTCCTCGGCCCCTCGGGATGCGGCAAAAGCACGCTCCTCAGAATCGTCGCCGGGCTCAGCGAGCCGACCGGCGGCAGTTGCCGGCTCGATCTCGCCGGGCAATCGGGGAAAGCGACCCCGCGCGGCCATATCGGCTTTGTGTTCCAGGACCCGACGCTGATGCCGTGGGCGACGGTCGCGGGCAATGTCGAGCTGCCGTTTCGAATTGCCGGGCAGGTCCGCGCCGCCGAGCGCGACCGCGTCGCCGCCGCGCTCGACGCCGTCGGCCTCTCCGGATTCGAGCGCTCCTACCCGCACCAGCTTTCGGGAGGCATGCGGATGCGGGTGTCGATCGCCCGCGCGCTGGTGACCGGCCCCGAGCTTCTGCTGCTCGACGAACCCTTCGCCGCGCTCGACGAGATCACCCGGCTGGCGCTCAACGACGACCTGTTGCGGCTGTGGGAGGCCTATCGGCCGACCATCCTCTTCGTCACCCACAGCGTCTTCGAATTGGCGTACCTGTCGAGCCGCATCGCGGTGATGACGCCGCGCCCCGGACGGATCGCCGCCGATCTGCCGGTGGATTTGCCGCAGCCGCGGTCCCGTGCGGTGCGGACCGCCCCGGCCTATGCGGCGATGTGCGAGGGCGTGTCGGCGGCGCTCGCCGCGGCGATGGCGCCCGCTTGATGAACCGGGCGACGCGCCTCCTCGCCCCGCTCGCGATCGGCGTCCTGTTTCTCGCGGCCTGGGAGGCGGTGGTGCGCCTCGAAGGCATCCCGGCCTACATCCTGCCGGCGCCGAGCGCGGTCGCGCGGAGCCTCTGGGTCGACGGGCCGAGCCTCTTTGGCTCGCTCCTGGTGACGTTGCGCATCACGCTTGCGGCATTGGCTGCTGCGGCGTTCTTCGGCGGCGCCCTCGCGCTCCTCTTCTCTCGCTCGCGGATCCTCGAATTGAGCCTCTTCCCCTATGCGGTGATCCTGCAGGTGACGCCGATCGTGGCGATCGCGCCGCTCATCATCATCTGGGTGCGCCAGCCGTTTCTGGCGCTCTTGGTGTGTGCCTGGATCGTCGCGTTTTTCCCGATCGTCTCCAACACCACGGTCGGGCTCAACAGCGCCGACCGCAACCTGCTGATGCTGTTTCGCCTCTATGGCGCTTCACCCGGACAGACCCTCTTGTATCTGCGGCTGCCGACCGCGCTTCCCTATTTTCTCGCCGGCCTTCGGATCAGCGGCGGGCTCGCCCTCATCGGCGCAGTGGTCGCCGAATTCGTCGCCGGCACCGGCGGCGCCGAAAGCGGGCTCGCCTTCCGCATCCTCGAAGCCGGCTATCGCCTCGCGATCCCGCGCATGTTCGCCGCCCTGTTCCTCCTGTCGCTGACCGGCATCGTGATCTACCTCCTGCTCGACCTCCTGTCGCGCCGCCTCCTGCGCCACTGGCACGAGAGCGCGATTACTGAGGAGGAGGAATAAATCGAGATTGCTTCGCTTGGCTCGCAATGAGGGCGATGGGTCGTCATTGCGAGGAGCGCTAGCGACGAAGCAATCTCGTGCCGATCCCGCGCTACTCGGCTACCCCCGCCCGACAAACGGCATCTTGGTCGCCATCACGGTGATGAACTGGACGTTGGCCTCGGGGGTCACGGTCGACATGAAGACGACGGCGCGGGCGACGTTCTCGACGTCCATCGTCGGCTCGACGACGATTTCGCCGTTGGGTTGCGGCACCCCGCGCGTCATCCGCTGGGTCATCTCGGTCAAGGCGTTGCCGACATCGATTTGGCCGCACGAGATGTCGTATCTGCGGCCGTCGAGCGAAGTTGATTTGGTGAGCCCGGTGATCGCGTGCTTGCACGAGGTGTAGGCGACCGAATGGGGCCGCGGCACATGCGCCGATATCGAGCCGTTGTTGATGATGCGCCCGCCCATCGGCTGCTGGTCCTTCATCATCCGGAAGGCCTGCTGGGTGCACAGGAACGAGCCCGTCAGGATCGTGTCCACCACCGCCTTCCACTTGGCGTATTCGAGGTCCTCGATCGGCGCGCCGGCGCCAAACCCGGCATTGTTGAAGAGGACGTCGAGCCGCCCGAACTTCGCCTTGGTCGCCGCAAACAGCGCCTCGACCGAAGCGGGATCACCGACATCGGTGGGGACGCCGAGCGCCCGGCCTTGCAGGCCTTCGATCTCGCTGACGACCGCGTTGAGCGGGTCGGGACGACGCCCGGCGACGACGACGGCAAAGCCCTCCCGCGCCAGCGCCAACGCCGATGCCTTGCCGATCCCGCTGCCGCCGCCGGTGACAAGCGCGACTTTGCCGTTCGAGGCCATGGTCCCTTCCTCCTGGTTTGTCGATCCGCGATTGACGCCAGGATATCAGGTTTGCCGGCGCGTACAGGGCCGAAATCGCGGCCGGCGGGGGCCGGGGCGCGCAGGTCACAATGAGGCCGCCAGGCAATGAGGGTAGGATGGTCCGAGCCGAGTTAAAGAGGAGGTTATCGTGGCCGATCCCGTGGTCTTGTACGAAATCGACGACAAGGTCAGCGTCATCACCCTCAACCGCCCGGAAAAGCTGAACGCGATCAGCGCCGAGCTGTTGCACCAGCTGCTCGACGCGTTTCGCCGCGCCGATGCCGATCGGGCAACCAGCGTCGTCCTCTTGCGCGCGGCGGGGCGCAGCTTTTGCGCCGGCTACGACATCGGCGCCAAGGAGCCGGGAGCTGACGACTGGCGCAGCGACCCGATCAAGACGCACAAGCACCTCGCCCATCAGCTCGATTTCGAGATGGTGCCGTGGAACCTGCAAAAGCCGGTCATTGCGTCAGTCCAGGGTCATGTGATGGGCGGTGGGTGCGAGCTCGTCATGTTGTGCGACCTGACCATCGCCGCCGACAACGCCACGTTCGGCGAGCCGGAAATCCGCTTTTCGAGCGTCGGCCCGGCGATCGTGATGCCGGCGATCATCGGCTACAAAAAGGCCCGCGAGCTCCTCTATTTCGGTGACGCAATCGACGCTGAGAGCGCGCGCGAACTCGGCATGGTCAACCGCGTGGTGCCATTGGCCGAACTCAAGGAGAAAAGCCTCGCCTGGGCCAAGCGCCTCTCCCTGATCTCGCCCGAGGCGCTCTATGCAACCAAGCTCGCGATCAACCGCGGGGCTGACGCGGCCGGGTTCACCAACCGCATCCATATCGGCCTCGACGTCGTCGCCCCGCTCTATGCGACAAAGACCGAACTCGGCGAACGCTTCCGCGAGATCGCCCGCACCGAGGGCGTCCCCGCCGCCGTGCGCTGGCGCGCCGCGCAATTCAAGGAATAGCGCCGATCCCTCTCCCGCACCGCGGGAGAGGGGGGACCCGTCGCGGGCGCGACGGGTGGGTGAGGGTCTCGCGGCGAACACCCTCACCCGCCTCGCTGCGCTCGGCACCCTCTCCCGCAGTGCGGGAGAGGGGCTCAAACCAGCCGCTTGGTCATGTAATAGCGGGTGAGGCCGGGCGGGTCGCAATCGAGCGTCACGCCGATGTCGTAGCCCTGTTTCTGGTAGAAACCGGGGGCCTGGACGCTCAATGTCGTCAGCGCGATCCGGGTGCAGCCGCGCCGTCTTCCCTCTTCTTCGGCCAGCGCCAGGACGCGGCTGCCGATGCGGTCGCGGCGCAAATCCTCGGGCAGGAAGAAGCGCTCGACATAGACCATCCCGAACGAGGACCGCCCGTAGAGCCCGCCCAAGACCTTGCCGGTCGCGGGATCGCGGACAAAGACGGCGAGCGGGCGATGGTCGCGGTATCCGGTCTGGCTGAAGTTGTAGGCACTGAGACCGTCGGCGATGACCGCGGTGTCGCTGGCGTCCGGCGCGTCGGTGACGGTGATCGAAGGGGCGGAATTGGCACTCATCCTCTCCTCCGGCTAGATTGGCGGGCGGCGTTGCGGCTGGGTCGTCTCGAAGGCGCGCGCCGCTCGCAACACGCGGTCCTCGCCGTAAAGCGGTCCGACGATCTGCAACCCGATCGGCAGGCCCCCGCGGGTCAGCCCGCACGGCACGCTCGCCGCCGGCTGGCGGGTCATGTTGAACGGATAGCTGAACGGCGACCAGTCAATCCAGCTGCGTTCGGTCGCGGGATCGTCGAGGTTCTGGCCGGTCGGCAGCGCGACCACCGGCATCATCGGCGTCAACAGCAGATCATAGCGCTGGTGGAATTGCGCCATCCTTTGCCCGAGCGTGGTGCGGACCATGTCGGCGGCGACATAATCGATGGCGCGGATTTGCTCGCCCTCGGCCGCGACGGCGACAAGCCCGGGGTCGCACAGCGAATGCTGCCGCTTCGGGTAGGCCGACAAGACGATGGCGGCGCCGGCGGCCCACAACGTTAAGAGCGCCTCGCGCGGGTTCGGGAAGATCGCGCCGACTTCTTCGACCGTGGCGCCGAGAGCCTCGAATTGCCTGGCGGCGCTGGCGCACGCGGCGGCGATCTCGGGATTGACCTTGGCATAGCCGAGATTCGGGCTGTAGGCGACGTGCCAGCCCTTCACGCCCTCGTCGATTCCGGCGAGATAATCGTGGTCGTCGGGCGGGAGGGAATAGGGATCGCGATGGTCGGGCCGCGCCAACACGTTGAGCATCAGCGCCCCGTCGCGCACGCTGCGCGTCATCGGGCCGACATTCGATAAGAGGCCCATGGGCGAGGAGGGATAGGCCGGCACCCGGCCGAACGTCGCCTTGATCCCGAAAATGCCGGTGAAGGACGCGGGGATGCGGATCGAGCCGGCGCCGTCGCTGCCGACATGGAGGGGGGCGATCCCGGCGGCGCAGGCGGCGGCCGCGCCGGCGCTGCTGCCGCCGGTGGTGCGTTCCCGGTTCCAGGGGTTGCAGGTGATGCCGGTCAAGGGGCTGTCGCCCAACGCCTTCCAGCCGAACTCCGGGGTCGTCGTCTTGCCGAGGATGACCGCGCCCGCCTCGCGCAGCCGGGCCACCGCCGGGCCGTCTTCCAGCCACTCCTGCTCCGGATCGATGAGGCGTGAGCCGCGCAGCGTCGGAAAGCCGCGCATCAGCACGAGATCCTTGATCGTCGCCGGCACGCCGTCGAGCGGGCCGAGCGGCTGGCCCTGCTGCCAGCGGGCTTCCGCGGCGCGTGCGGCGGCGAGCGCGCCGTCGCGGTCAATGACGCAGAATGCGTTGAGAATCGGCTGCAGCGCGTCGAGCCGGGCGAACAGCGCATGAGCAACTTCGACCGGGGACAGCGCCTTGTGGCGATAGAGCGCAGCCAGGTCGAGCGCCGTGGCAAAGGGAATCCCGGAATCGCTCGTCATCTTTTTCTCCCGCCCGCGCGGCGACTGCGCGAGCCCGACTATCGGCGAATCGCCGCAGGCCCGCAACGCCCACCCGGCACGCTCTTTGCGTCAGCCTATGGGATTGTGAGCGTTGAAACGGATCGCGTAATGTCTCGCTGACAGAACGGCTCGGACAGGAGAGGGCGATGTGGGGAATCGCGCGAAGAATTTCGCTCGCCGCCGGGTTGGTGGCCCTGACCCTCGGCCTCGCGCCGGCGAGCGGTGCCGCCGAGACGACGCTGCGCTTTATCCCACAGGCCGATTTGCGCAGCCTCGACCCGATCTGGACCACCGCCTACATCACCCGCAATTTCGGCTACATGGTCTATGACACGCTGTTCGCTCTCGATAAGGACTTGAAGCCGCAGCCGCAGATGGTCGACACCTGGAAGGTCAGCGACGATAAGCTGAACTATACCTTCACGCTGCGCGACGGGCTCAAATGGCATGACGGGACAGCGGTGCGCGCCTCCGATTGCCTCGCCTCGGTCGAGCGCTGGGGCAAGCGCGACCCGTTCGGGCAAAAGCTGATGGACGCGGTCGGCACGATCACCGCCGACAGCGACAAGACCTTCACGATCCACCTCAAAACCCCGTTCCCGCTGATCCTCAATGCGCTCGGCAAGCTGTCGAGCAACGTGCCGTTCATGATGCCCGAGCGGTTCGCCAAAACGGATCCCTTCGAGCAGGTCACCGAGGTCGACGGCTCGGGCCCCTTCAAATTCGTCAAGGAGGAATGGGTCCCCGGCAGTAAGGCCGTCTTCGTGAAGAACAAGGATTACGTGGCGCGCAAGGAGCCGCCGAGCTTTGCCGCGGGCGGCAAGGTCGCCAAGGTCGACCGCGTCGAATGGCTCTACATCCCCGACACGACGACGGCCGCGGCGGCGCTCGGCGCCGGCGAAGCCGATTGGTGGGAGCAGCCGCCTTCCGATCTGGTGCCGGTGCTCGCCGCCAACAAGGATGTCACGGTCACCACGGTCGATCCGCTCGGCAATATCGGCATCCTGCGCTTCAACCACCTGCTGCCGCCGTTCGACAACCCGAAGATGCGCGAAGCCGTCCTCAACCTCGTCGACCAGAAAGAATACATGCAGGCGGTCGCCGGCGACCAGAAGTACTGGAAGACCTGTGCGGCCCTCTTCGTCTGCGGCACCCCGTTCGCCAGTGACGCCGGCGCCGACGAATTGTTGAAGGGGCCGAACATCGCCAAAGCCAAGGCGCTGATCCAGGAGGCCGGGTACAAGGGCGAGAAAGTCGTATTGCTCGACGCCACCGACCAGCCGATCGTCCATGCCCAGGCGCTGATGACCGCCCAGGCGCTGGGCAAGGCGGGGATCAACGTCCAGATCGACGCCAACGATTGGGGAACGCTGGTGACCCGCCGCACCTCGAAAAAGCCGATCAGCGAGGGCGGCTGGAACCTGTTCCACACGTGGGCGTCGGCGCCCGACATGCTCTCGCCGGCGCTCGACGCTGCGCTGCGCGGCAACGCCGACAAGGCGTGGTTCGGCTGGCCGAACGACCCCAAGATCGAGAGCCTGATCGATGCTTGGTTCAAGGCGCCCGATTTCGCCGCCCAGAAAAAGCTCGTCGACGAGATCCAGGTCGAGGCCTACACCACCGAGATCCCCTATGTGCAGACCGGGCAGTTCGTCGTCCCGACCGCCTATCGCAAGAATATCGAAGGCATCATCATCGCCCCGGTGCCCTTTTTATGGAATGTCGAGAAGAAGTGACATCGGTGCTGAAGGCGCCGATGTCATCCCGGCGAAGGCCGGAATGCATCCCTCAGGCGCCGAGGAAGCGGATCGATGGGTCCCGGCGTTCGCCGGGACGACAATAGGGTAGCGCGATGTTCGCCTACATCATCCGGCGCATTCTGGCGACGATCCCGGTCATGGCGGTGGTCGCGATCTTTGTCTTCGCGCTGTTGTACCTGAGCCCGGGCGACCCCGCCGCGATCATCGCCGGCGACACCGCGACGGTCGACGACATCGCCCGCATCCGCGCCCATCTCGGCCTCGATCAGCCGGTCTACATCCAGTTCGGCACCTGGGTATGGCACCTCCTCCACGGCGATCTCGGCATCTCGATCTTCACCAACCTGCCGGTCATGAAGTTGATCCAGCAGCGGCTCGAACCGACCGTGGCATTGACCTTGTCGACGCTCATTGTCTCGATCGTGGTGGCGATCCCGATGGGGGTGCTCGCCGCGTGGAACGCCGGCACCTGGATCGACCGTGTGGTCATGGTGTTCGCGGTCGTCGGCTTTTCGGTGCCGGTGTTCGTCTTGGCCTATATCCTGATCTACGTCTTTGCGATCTGGGCGGATGTGCTGCCAGTGCAGGGCTATGTCAGCATCACCGGCGGGTTCTGGCCGTTCCTGTCGCACATCATCCTGCCATCGGTCGCGCTCGGCATGGTCTTCGCCGCGCTGATCGCGCGCATCACCCGGGCCAGCATGCTCGACGTCCTGGCGCAGGATTACATCCGCACCGCACAAGCCAAGGGCCTCTCGAACCAGCAGGTGCTGATCGGCCATGCGCTCAAGAACGCCGCGGTGCCGATCGTCACGATCATCGGCATCGGCGTCGCGCTCCTGATCGGCGGCGTCGTCGTCACCGAGACCGTATTCGCGATCCCCGGTCTCGGGCGGCTCACGGTCGACGCGATCCTGCGCCGCGACTACCCGATCATCCAGGGGATCATCCTCATCTTTTCGGGCGCCTATGTTCTGGTCAATCTGCTGGTCGATCTGAGCTATACGCTCCTCGACCCGCGCATCCGGTATTAGGGAAGCGGGCGATGGCTGTCATTCAAGACGACCTCGCCCTGCCGGCCGCCGCGCCGGCGCGTGAGAGCCCAATCCGGCGCTATGTCCGCCGCCATCCGACGATTATTGCCGGCAGCGTGCTCCTGCTCTTGATGACCGCGATGGCGGTGTTCGCGCCCTGGCTCGGCACCGTCGATCCGCAGGCCCTGGCGCCGGTAAACCGGCTCAAGTGGCCCTCGGCTGCGTACTGGTTCGGCACCGACATGCTGGGGCGCGACGTCTACAGCCGGACGATCTATGGCGCGCGCGTCTCGCTGATCGTCGGGATCAGCGTCGCGCTATTCAGCACCGCGCTTGGGCTGGCGATCGGGGTGGTGGCTGGTTTCACCCGCTGGGTCGACGCGATCGTCATGCGGATCATGGACGGACTGATGTCGATCCCCCCGGTGCTGATCGCGATCGCCCTGATGGCGCTGACCCGCGCCAGCATGCAGAACGTGATCTTCGCGATCACGGTCGGCCAGGTGCCGCAGGTGACGAGGCTGGTGCGCGGCATCGTGCTGACGTTGCGCGAGCAGCCTTATGTCGAGGCGGCAATCGCCAGCGGCACAGGCTTTTTCCGCACATTGTGGCGCCATATCGTGCCCAACACGCTGCCGCCGCTGTTGGTGCAGGGCACCTTCATCGCCGCCTCGGCGATGATCACCGAGGCGATCCTCTCCTTCATCGGCGCCGGAACGCCGCCCAACATCCCGAGCTGGGGCAACATCATGGCCGAGGGGCGCAGCCTCTTTCAGGTCGCCTATTACATCGTCTTGTTCCCCGGGATCATGCTGTCGTTGACCGTGCTGGCGATTAACCTGTTGGGCGACGGGCTGCGCGACGCGCTCGACCCGCGCCTCGCGCGGCGCCTCTAGGGCCGCTTGTGGCGGCGGTATACGAACCCCTCCCGGTAAAGGCGCTGCCGCCGGCTCCGAGTGCATTGCCGCAGCCGCTTCTCGATGTCGCCGATCTCAAGACCTGGTTCTTCACCCGCGACGGCATCGTGCGGGCGGTCGACGGCGTGTCGTTTCACGTGATGCCGGGGGAAACCCTGGCGATCGTCGGTGAATCGGGCTGCGGCAAGAGCGTCACCGCGCTGTCGATCCTGCGCCTCATCCCATCGCCGCCCGGGCGCATCGTCTCCGGCGCCATCCGCTTTGCCGGGCGCAACCTGCGCGAACTCAGCGAAGCCGCGATGCGCGAGGTGCGCGGCAACGAGATCTCAATGGTCTTCCAGGAGCCGATGACCTCGCTCAACCCGGTGCTGAACATCGGCCATCAAATCGGCGAAACCCTGACCCTGCACCAAGGGCTCGACAAGAAGGCGGCGCTCGACAGGGCCGTCGACATGCTCCGTCTGGTGCACATTCCGGAAGCCGAGCGGCGCATCGAGCAATACCCGCACCAGCTCTCCGGCGGCATGCGCCAGCGGGTGATGATCGCGATGGCGCTCGCCTGCAACCCCAAGCTCTTGATCGCCGACGAGCCGACGACCGCGCTCGATGTCACGATCCAGGCCCAGATCCTCGATTTGATGCGCGAGTTGAAGGCGAAGATCGATGCCGCGATCGTCCTCATCACCCATGATCTGGGCGTCGTCGCCGAGATGGCTCAGCGGGTCGTCGTCATGTATGCCGGGCGCCGCGCCGAGGAGGCGCCGGTCGGCCAGCTGTTTCGCCACCCGCTGCATCCCTATACGCGAGGGCTCCTTGCTTCGGTCCCGCGGCTCGGCGCCAGCCTCGCGCGCGAACCCCTGCCGCGGCTCGCCGAGATCGCCGGGACGGTGCCCTCGCTCAGAGAAAAAATTCCCGGCTGCGCGTTCGCCGCGCGCTGTGCCTTCGCAACCGATATCTGCCGGCGTGAGATGCCGTCTTTCGAGGAAAAGGAACAGGGCCATTACGCCGCCTGCTTCCACTCCGATGAGGTGGCGCGGGCATGAGCCAAGCTGCGCCGCTGCTCTCGGTCCGTGGTTTGGTCAAGTACTTCCCGGTCCGGCGCGGGCTGTTGCAGCGCACGGTTGGTCAGGTGCATGCGGTCGACGGCATTTCCTTCGACATCGCCGAGGGCGAGACCCTGGGCCTGGTCGGCGAATCGGGCTGCGGCAAGTCGACCGCCGGGAAGGCGATTTTGAAGCTGATCGAGCCGACCGCCGGCGAAGTTCGCGTCAATGGCGAGCGCATCGACCAATTATCGCGACGCCAGATGCGCCCCTATCGCCGCGAAATGCAGGTCGTCTTCCAGGACCCCTATTCCTCATTGAACCCGCGCCTCAGGATCAGCGACATCATCGCCGAGCCGTTGAAGAATTATGGCGTCGCCCAGGGCCGCGCCCTCGACGATCGGGTCGAAACGCTCGCCCTCAAGGTGGGCTTGCGCGCCGAGGCGCTCCATCGCTACCCGCATGAATTCTCCGGCGGACAGCGCCAGCGCATCGGCATCGCCCGCGCCTTGGCGCTCAACCCCGGCCTCATCATCTGCGACGAGCCGGTGTCCGCGCTCGACGTCTCGGTACAGGCGCAAGTGATCAACCTGTTGGGCGACCTGCAGCGGGAGTTCGGCCTCTCCTATCTGTTCATCGCCCACGATATCGCCGTCGTCGAGCACATCAGCCACCGCGTCGCCGTCATGTATCTCGGCAAGATCGTCGAGATCGCCGGCCGCACCCAATTGTTCAGCCGGCCGCAGCACCCCTACACCCAAGCGCTCCTCTCCGCGGTGCCGGTCCCCGACCCCGACGCGGCACGGCAGCGGATCATCTTGACGGGCGACGTCCCGAGCCCGATCAACCCGCCGCCAGGCTGCCGCTTCCACACCCGCTGCCCCTTCGCCTTCGAGCGCTGCTCAAAGGAGGAGCCGGAGATGCGCGAAATCCTGCCCGGCCAGTTCGCCGCCTGCCACCTGCGCGACGCCGGTCCGGCGCCCGCCGCGGCGGCGGCGACCTAGGATCGGCGCGATCGCCCCAACTCGTCATTCCTGGGTTCGGCCCAGGGTGCGGGCTACTCCACCCCCAACGCGCGGCGGAAGCGGTTCTTCAGGTGGACACCGTCGCGTGACGGCAATACGCGCGGCGGTTCGTCGGCGCGGATAGCGACGCGGGCGAACATTGTGCGGTCGAAATCATTGAGCCGCGCCGCGAACTCGCCGAGCGCCGCCGCGTCGGCGATGTCGAACACCCGACCGATCCCGCAGGCGCGCGCGACGCCGCAGAGGCTGACGCCGGCCTCTGTGTGGCTCCTCTGCATCCCGGTCTCGCCGTAATGGCCGTTGTCGAAGACGACGAGCGCGAGGTTGGGCGGGCGCTCGACGCCGATTGTGGCGAGCGCGCCCAGCCCCATCAGCATCTCGCCGTCGCCGGTGACGACGAGGACCCGGCGCTCCGGTCGCGCGATTGCCAGGCCCAGCCCGACCATCGCCGCCGCGCCCATCGCGCCCCACAGGTAGAAATTGCGCGTCGTCGTCGCCGACCGCAGCGGCGTCGTAGGTGGTCGAGCCGAGCCCGGTGACGAGCAGCAGGTCGCCCCGCCCGGCGAGCAGTGCGGGCATCGCGGCGCGGCGGTCGAGCCGCAGATCGTTGCCGCCCGGGTCGCGGCTCATTTCATCCACCGTTTGGCGCCGATCAGGCGCTGCGCCAAAAGGACCGCGGTCGACGAGCCCGCCGTTGAAGGCGATGTCGAGCGCGGCGGCCACGGTCTCGCCCGCCTCCTCGTCGCGCTCGACCCGGTAAACCAGCACGTCCATCAATTCGAGCGCCGCCTGGGTCTTGCTCCCCATCGGCACCTGCCACGGGTTGAACTCGGCCCACTCGCCGCGCATCGTCACCAGCATCGTCAGCGGGAACCGGCAGGATTTCGCCAGGGACAGCATGTTGATGCAATTGCCGACCCCGCTCGACTGCATCAGCAGCGCGGCGCGCTGACCGCCAAGCCAGGCGCCGGCGGCGAGGCCGATCCCCTCCTCCTCGCTGGTCAGCCCAACCGCGCGGATCTCCGGATCGGCCCGGCACAATTCGATCAGCCGCGTGTGCCCGGCATCGGGGACATAGCCGACCTGACGGATCCCGCCCGCTTTCAGGGCGGCGAAGATCGCCTCGCGCCAATCGTGGACGGCCGGCACCGGATCACCTTCGTTCACGCGTCCCTCCTCGGTTGCGCGCATCGATAGCGGGCGCAGCACGGGATCGGCAACGCCGGCGATTGACATTTTGTGCAGTGCAATATCAAGCTTCCGGAGCCGTATCCTTCGGCGAAAGGATCATCCCATGGCCAAGCGCATCGACCCCGCGACCCTCGCGGTCATTACCGGCACCCTCTACCCTCCCCCGTTCGATGAGCCCTGCCTGCCGCGGCAGCGCACTAAACTGGGCGATGTCGCGGGGCTCACCCAGTTCGGCGTCAACCTGTTGCGCCTGCCGCCCGGCGCCTGGTCGAGCCAGCGCCACTGGCACGAGCGCGAAGACGAATTCGTCTATGTCGTGTCGGGCGGAGATTACCCTCGTCACCGACGCCGGCGAAGAGGTGCTGCGCGCCGGCGAGTGCGCCGGGTTCAAGGCCAACGACAAAAACGGCCATTGCCTGCAGAACCGCTCGCGGAGCGATGCCGTCGCGCTCGAAATCGGCAGCCGGATCACCGGCGAGAGGGCCCACTATTCCGACATCGACATGCTGGCCCATGCCGGCAGCTACACCCACCGCGACGGCACCCCCTACCCGAAAGCCGCCCGCCGCGGGGCGTAACCCGGAACCCTCTCCCCCACCGGGGGAGAGGGTAGGGTGAGGGGGCGAGATTGCAACCGGCGTCTGAAGCCCTCACCCACCGGCCGCTAGCGCGACCGGTCCCCCCTCTCCCGCGGTGCAGGAGAGGGTTTGAATCACCACCCGAGCGCGTAGGCGGCGCGGCGGGGGTCGGCGCCGGCTTCGATCAGCCCGCGCTGGGGGTTGGTGCGGATCGCGCAGACCGCGCCCGCCAGCCAGTTCCAATCGGGCGAGCGCTCGACCTTATGGCCGCGGCGCGCGAGGTCGGCGGTCACCGCCTCGGGGAAGCGTCCCTCGAGGCTGAACCGGCCGGGGTAGTAGTCGTAGGGCGCGAACGAGGAGGGATAGCTGTAGCTGGCGAAACGCGGGGCTTCGATCGCGCTCTGCACGTCCTGGCCATGGACAAAGATGTTGAGGAGCACCTGCAGCATCGCCTGAGATTGCACATCGCCCCCGGGTGTGCCGAACGGCAGGAACTCGGCGCCATCGCCCTTGATCGCCAGCGCCGGGTTGGGGGTGAGGCGCGGGCGCCGGCCGGGTGCGGCGCCGGCCGGATGCGTCGGATCGGGGCGCGACTGCGAGCCGCGGTTGGACGGGATGAAGCCCACTCCCGGCACCACCGGCGACCCATAGGAGCCATCGCTCGGGGTCGCCGAGAAGATGTTGCCCCAGCGGTCGGCGACGCAGACGTACGAGGTGTCGGGCTCGGGGAACGGGTTGGGCGGGCTGGCGGCGAGCCGCTGTGCCGAGGCGCCGAGCGCGCCGGGCGGCGGCATCTCCGGCCATGCCGTGTCGGGGCGGATCAGCTTGCGCCGTTCGGCGGCGTATTCGGACGAGATCAGCGTCGGCAACGGCACATGGCCCACGGCCGGGTCGGTGTAATAGGCCTCGCGGTCGGCGAAGGCGAGCTTCAGGGCCTCGGTCAGGTGGTGCACATAGTCGGCGCTGTTGTAGCCGAGCGCCTGGAGGTCGGTGCCTTCGAGCAGGGCCAATGTCTGCAATAGGACCGGCCCCTGGCACCAGGCGCCGCAGGTGAAGACTTCGAGATCGCCAAATCGCCGCCGCTCCGGCGGGCCGACCGGGGAGTGGTATTCGGCGAGGTCCTCGGCCGCGAGGAGGCCACCCTCCTGTTTCATGAAGGCGATGATCTTGCGGGCGATATCGCCGCGGTAGAAGGCGTCGCGCGCGGCTTCGAGCCCAGCTTCGCGACCGCGCGAGCAGGCGGCCTGTTCCTCGTCGGCCATGTATTGCAGGGAGGCTCCGAGGTCGGTTTGACGGAAGATGTCGCCTGCTTGCGGGACACGGCCGTTCGGCAGGTAGACCGCCGCGCTCGACGGCCATGAGGCGTGGCGCTCGGCGTGGCGCTCGAGGCTCGCTGCCATCAGCGGGTACATCGGAAAACCCTCGCGCGCGAGCCGGGTCGCCGCCGCCGCGACCTCGCCAAAGCTCATCGTGCCATAGCGGCGCAGCGCGGTGATCCACGCATCCGGCGCCGCAGGGACGACCGTGCGCAAGACACCAACCGGGATCTTGCCGCCGTGCTCGCGCTGGAAGAGTTCGGGGTCGAGCGCCCGCGGCCACGGCCCAAGCCCGGCGATCGTCACCACCTCATGCGCCTCCGCGTGGTAGATCATGATCGGCGCGACGCCGGCGCAGTTGACAAGGTCCGACTGCACGACGCCGAGCGCGATCCCCGCGCCGACCCCGGCATCGATCGCATTGCCGCCGGCCTGCAGGATGTCGAACCCGGCGGTCGCGGCGAGGTAATGCCCGGCGGCGATCGCGTGGCGGGTGACGGCAATCGTCGGGCGGTGGGCGGTGTGGTGTGCTGTCGCGGTCATCGCGATCCTCCGCAGGCTCGATTTACCCGCGAGACTACCGCGTTCCGCGCGAGCTGTCGAAGCCGTCCCGATCGGGTGTCGACGCGAGCGTCGCCCTCACCCGAGGGGCGCGGTCGCCGCTTCGAGCCAGCGCGCGGTTTCCGGGTCGACGAGCGGGGTGATCTCCGCGCGCACCCGGGCCTGATAGGCGTCGAGCCAGGCGATCTCGTCGTCTTCGAGGAGGTCGGGCTCGACGAGGGTGCGGTCGATCGGCGCCAGGGTCAGCGTCTCGAAGCACAGCATGTCGCGCTCGCGGCTGGTCCCGGTGGCGCCTGCGACGGCTGCACCACGACGAGGTTTTCGATGCGGATGCCGTAGGCGCCGGCCTTGTAGTAGCCGGGCTCGTTCGACACGATCATGCCCTCCAACAGCGGCTGGGCGTTCGGCGCCTTCGAGATCCGCTGCGGGCCTTCGTGCACGCTCAGATAGCTGCCGACCCCGTGGCCGGTGCCGTGGTCGTAGTCGAGCCCCTCCTGCCACAGTGCGCGGCGCGCAAGCGGGTCGACCTGCGCCCCGGTCGTGCCTTTCGGGAAGCGCGCAGTCGCCAGCATGATGTGACCCTTGAGGACCCGGGTGAAGCGGTCGCGCATCTCCGCGCTCGGGGTCCCGATCGCGATCGTGCGGGTGATGTCGGTGGTGCCGTCGAGGTATTGCGCGCCCGAATTGAGGAGGAAGAGGGTTCCCGGTTCGAGCCGCTTCTCGCTCTCCGGCGTCGCGCGGTAATGCACGATCGCACCGTTGGAGCCCGCGCCCGAGATCGTCGGAAAGCTCAGATCGCGGAAATTGTCGCCCTCGCGGCGTAGCGCCTCGAGCCGGTCGCTGGCGGCGATCTCGCGCAGCTCGCCTTTGGGTGCTTCGGCGGCGAGCCACGCCAGGAAGCGGGTGACGGCGGCGCCGTCGCGGCGGTGCGCAGCGCGGGTGCCGTCGAGTTCGGCGGGGTTCTTGCAGGCTTTCGGCAGCAGGCACGGGTCGGGCGCGCGGTGGATCCGGGCACCGGCCGCTTGGAGCCGGTCGAAGATCCAGGACGCGGCGGTCGCCGGGTCGAGCTGGATGGTCGCCCCGGAGGCGGCGAGCGCGTCGAGCGCCGGTCCCAAGCGTTCGGGCGCCTCGACCGCGACACTGTTGCCGAGGTGGCGCTCGAGCCCGGGGGCGAGCTTGCGCCGATCGATAAAGAGGGTGACGCCGCCGTCCTCGCGCAGCACCGCGAACGACAGCGGCAACGGGGTGTGCGGCACGTCGCCGCCGCGGATGTTGAGGAGCCAGGCGATCGATTCTGGCGCCGTCAGCACCACCGCCGCGGCGCCGTCGTCGGCGAGCGAGCCGCCGATCCGGGCGCGTTTCGCCGCGGCGGTCTCGCCGGCGAAGCGGTCGGGCTGCGGCACCACCGGCGCCAGCGGCGCCGCAGGCCGCCCCGGCCAGATCCGGTCGATCGGGTTGGCGACCGGCTTGAGGCTGGCGCCGGCACGCGCGGCACCGCTTCTCAGGCGCTCGACCTCCTGCGGCGTGTGCAGCCAGGAATCGTAGCCGACGACCATCCCCTTCGCGAGCGCCCCGGCGAGCCAACCTGCCGGCGGCTCGTCGATCAGGTGCTGGATCTCGAGGAGCGCAGTGTCGGCCTGCGCCGCGGCCTGCAGCGTGTAGCGGCCATCGACAAAGAGGGCGGCGCGCCCGGCCAGCACGATCGCCATTCCGGCGGAGCCGGTAAAGCCGGTGAGCCAGCCGAGGCGCTGGCCGCAAGCCGGCACGTATTCGCCCTGGTGCTCGTCGGCGCGCGGCACGATGAAGCCGTCGAGATCGTGCGCCCTTAGTTCGTCGCGCAACATTGCAAGGCGCGCGGCGCGCGGCAGCCGGGCGAAATCCTGCGTCCCGAGCCCGTCGGAAAAATCCTGTGCGAGCGAAGCCCGCATCGCTTCCAACGCCTCGGCCAGAGCCGGCGGGGTCGGATCGGCGACCAGCCCATGCCACGAGGTGGCGATCTCGGGCGGCGCGGCGAGGACACCGGCGATGAGCTGGGCGACGCCGTCAGGGTCGAGCGCCGACCCGGCTTCTTTCAGCAAACTCACCAATCGGCGCCGATCGGGCGCCGCGCCTTGTGCCGTCATCGAAGGCTCCTCCAGATCGTTCGCCATAGTCTAGCTCAAATTCCGCGAGCTTGGAGATGGTGTCGACAATCACCGAAATCAGTCGCGGATGGCCGCGAAGCCCGAGCAAAGCGAGGGTTGCTGACCGCAACTTTCAATTCGACCACCCTGGTGCGGTGCGGAAATTATGGCAGGAATGCGTCATGTATGCTGACATATGCATGGCTGATCTGCGATATTTGTCATGGTGTTGGGATCGTCGATGCTTATTTGTGCGATGCACCATACCGGTGAGGAGTTAACCATGTCGTTGATCAATCTCTTCATAGCGGCACGCTCCGCGATCAGGGAATGGCACCAGCGCCAGCGCGCCTATGGCGAGCTGATGGCGCTCGATGACCGCTCGCTGGCGGATATCGGCATCCGCCGCGAGGAGATCCGGGCCGTCGTCGAGGGCTTCCACGACGACGCCCACCGCCTCCCGGCGCGCGAGCTCGACGCCGCCCTCGCGCCCTCCAAGGCGTGGCTCGCTGTCGGTCACCGCTGACCGAAGCGCATAATCAGGGTCGACCATCCCTGGATGACGAGGCGGCGCTCGAGGGCGAGGCCCTGCGCCCGGTGCGCCGCCACCACCATTGCTTCCTGCCGGCGCAGTAATCCGGCGAGGACGGCAACCCCGCCCGGCGCCAGCGCGCGCTTCAAGTCGCGCGCCATCAGCGCCAGCGGGCGGGCGAGAATATTGGCGAAAATCAGATCGTAGCGTGAGCGGCGGACGGCGTGGCTGCGGTAGCCCGACGCGCAGACGACGCGCACCTGCGCCGCCAGCCCGTTGCGCCTGACGTGATGGGCAGCGACCCGCACCGCGGCGCCATCAACATCGCTCGCCAGCACCCGTCGGCGCAGCCCTTTGACCGCGGCGATCGCGAGGATCCCGGTGCCGGTGCCGATGTCGAGCGGGTGCACAAACCGGCGCCGGCGCGCGAGCAAATCGAGCGCCCGGAGGCAGCCCTCGGTCGACGCGTGCTCACCGGTGCCGAACGCCGTCGCCGCGTCGATCTCGATCCCAATCGCGCCGGCCGGCACCGCACCCTGCCAATGCGAACCATGCACAAAGAAGCGCCCGATGCGCAGCGGCGGAAAGGCGCGGCGGTTGTCCGCCAGCCAGTCGCGCTCGGGTAACCTTTCTTCGCTGATTTGAATGAGCCGGCCGCCGGCAGCGCCCGCCGCGAGCGCGAGCCGCACCTCCAACGCCGCGTCGAGCACCGGCGCCTTGGGATAGGCCTCGACCCGCCACGGCGCGTCGTTGTCGCTGGCCTCGAAAGCGCTGACCGCGCCGATCAGCTGGTCGAGCAGGGCAGCCACTTCCAGCGCCGCGTCCGCCCCTTCGACTTCGGCGCTGATCCGCAACGGCCCGGTCATACCCTCGCCGGAACCATGGTTGGAAAGTCACGCGCGCTCGACAAAGGCATCCATTACCTTCTTGTCGCCGGCCTGCTCGAAATCAATCGCCAGCTTGTTGTCCTCGACCGCGCGCACCGTGCCGTAGCCGAATTTCTGGTGAAACACCCGGTCGCCGACCGCAAAGCCGCCGACCTTCCTGATTTCCTGCCCGCGCTGGGGGATGCGCGCGCCCTCGATCAGGAGCGGCGGGCGGGCGTTGCGCGCGTCGCGGGCCGCTTCCCACTGAGCGCCCCAGCCGGGCGAGGCGCCGGCCCAGCTGCTGCCCCAGCTGCCGCCGGCGGCCGCGGTGGCGTTGAGCCCCATCTCGCTCGCCATCTCGACATGCCCCGCCGGTAATTCGCCGATAAAGCGCGAGCGCGCCGAGTGCTGCCATTGCCCGTGGATGCGCCGGCCCCCGGCAAACGACACGAACACGCGCCGGCGCGCCCGGGTCAGTCCGACATAGGCGAGACGGCGCTCCTCCTCGAGGCCCTTTTGCCCATGTTCCTCGACCGAGCGCTGGCTCGGGAACAGCCCCTCTTCCCAACCCGGCAGGAAGACGTTGTCGAATTCGAGACCCTTGGCGCTGTGCAGCGTCATCAGGTTGACCATGTCGCCGCCCGCATCGGCGGCGTTGTCCATGACGAGGCTCACATGTTCGAGAAACCCGGCGAGGTTCTCGAACTCGGCCATCGCGACGACCAGCTCCTTCAGGTTTTCGAGCCTTCCTGGCGCGTCGGGCGACTTGTCGGCCTGCCACATCCCGGTGTAGCCCGACTCGTCGAGCACGCTCTGGACGAGATCTGTGTGCGACACCTGTTCGGCCGCCGCGCGCCAGCGGTCGAGCGCGCCGAGGAACCCGGCGAGCGCGTTGCGCGCGGCCCGCGGCAGCCCGTCACCGGCGATGAGGCGCCGCGCCGCCTCGACCAGCGGCAGACCCTCCGCGCGCGCGGCGGTGTGCACCAGCTGCAAACTTGCCGTGCCGATACCGCGGCGCGGCATGTTGACGATGCGCTCGAAGGCGAGATCGTCGCCGGGCTGGCGAATGAGGCGCAGATAGGCGAGCGCGTCGCGGATCTCCTGGCGCTCGTAAAAGCGGGGGCCGCCGACCACGCGATAGGGCAGGGCGAGGGCGATAAAGCGTTCCTCGAACTCGCGGGTCTGAAACCCGGCGCGCACCAGGATCGCGATTTCGCTCAGCGCATGACCCTGGCGGTGCAGCGCCTCGATCTCGTCGCCAACCCAGCGCGCTTCCGCTTCGGCGTCCCACAGGCCACGCACGGTGATCTTGTCGCCGGTCCCGGCGCGGGTCCACAAGGTCTTGCCGAGCCGTCCGCGGTTATGGGCAATGACCCCGGCGGCGGCGGCGAGGATTTCCGGCGTCGAGCGGTAATTCTCCTCGAGCCGGACGATCAAGGCGCCCGGAAAATCGCTCTCGAACTTGAGGATGTTGCCGATCTCGGCGCCGCGCCAGCTGTAGATCGACTGGTCGTCGTCGCCGACGCAGCACAAATTCTTGTGCTGTTGGGCGAGGAGCCGCAGCCACAGATACTGCGCGACATTGGTGTCCTGGTATTCGTCGACCAGGAGATAGCGGAATTGCCGCTGGTAAGTGGCGAGGATCTCGGGGTTCTCGGTGAACAGCGTCAGATTGTGCAGGAGGAGATCGCCAAAATCGACCGCGTTGACGGTGAGGAGGCGCTCCTGGTAGGCGCGATAGAGCGCCAGCGCGCGACCGTCGGCCCATTCCCCCGCCTCGCCCGCCGGCACCTTGTCGGGGACGAGCCCCTTATCCTTCCAGCGCTCGATGATCCCCAACAGCACGCGCGCCGGCCAGCGCCGCTCGTCGATGTTGGCGGCAGCGATCAATTGCTTCAGGAGGCGCTGCTGGTCGTCGCTGTCGAGGATCGTGAAGTTCGATTTGAGGCCGACCGCCTCGGCGTGGCGGCGCAGGATCCGGGCGGCGAGCGCGTGAAAGGTGCCGAGCCAAACCCCCTCGGCGGCGCGCCCGATCATCTGGTCGAGGCGCTCCTTCATCTCGCGCGCCGCCTTGTTGGTGAAGGTGACCGCGAGGATTTCGCCGGGATAGGCGCGCCCGGTCGCCAGGATATGCGCGAGCCGCGTCGTCAAGACGCGGGTCTTGCCGGTGCCGGCGCCGGCCAGCACCAGAACCGCACCGTCGACCGCCGCGACGGCGCGGCACTGCGCCTCGTTGAGGAGGGCGAAGTGGGTGGTCTCGGGCGCGGACAGCGGCGACTCGCCGGCGAGGAGATCGGTCATAGAGCCCATCATATAGCAAGTCGATGGCGCCCGGGCACTAGCAATGGGCGTGATTGCATCGCCGGTCCGGGGCTGGGATTGAGGAGCCTGCGCAAGCACATGCCCCAGCCTACGGGACTAGTGGCGCGGAAGCCACGCCGGCTCGCAAAACCGTGACAAAAGTGACGAGCCCTGGCCTTGGCCCGCCTGCCTCGCCCTATGATCAACGAACATTCGCCAGCGTCGCCTCATGCACGCCGCCTTTATCCTCCTGGTCCTGACCCTGACCTATCTCGGCATGGCGGCCGGGCGGATCGCATGGTTGCGGGTCGACCGGACCGGGATTGCGCTGCTCGCTGTCATCGCCCTCCTGGCCAGTGGCGAGATGACGCTCGACGATTTCGGCAGCGCGGTCGACATGCCGACCTTGGCGCTCCTGTTCGCGATGATGATCATCTCGGCCCAATTGGCCGAATCGGGGTTCATCGACCTGTGCGCCCGCACCATCGTCGAAATGCGGGGCGGCACGACCGCGCTCTTGGGGCTGACCGTAGCGATCGGCGGCGTGTTGTCGGCGGTGCTCGCCAACGACATCCTGGTCATCACGATCGCGCCCTTGCTGCTCGCCGGTGCGCAGCGCCGCGGCCTCGATCCGCGGCCGTTCGCGATCGCGCTGGCCGCCTCGATCAACGCCGGTTCGTCAGCCACCCTCATCGGCAATCCCCAGAACATCCTGTTGGGCGCCATCGGCCGGCTCGATTTTGGGGATTTTCTGGCGGCCTGCGGCGTGCCGGCGCTGTTCACCCTCATCGTCGTCTTTGCCGTGTTGTGGCTGCAATGGCACCGGCGCATCCGGGAGACCGCGATACCGGCCGATCCGATCGCAGTCGCGGCGGTCACCGAGCATGTCCTCGACCGCAACCAGACGATCAAGGGCGGCGTCGCCGTCCTCGCCCTATTAATCCTGTTTGCCACCCCGCTGCCGCGCGAGATCGGTGCGCTGGTCATCGCGGCCCTGCTCCTCGCCAACCGCAAGATCACCAGCCGCACGATGATCGCCGCGGTCGACTGGCCGCTCCTGCTCCTGGTTTCCTGTCTCTTTGCGATCACCGGGCAGCTCAACGATGCGGGGATCGCCGCTAACGTGCTGGCGTTCCTCGACGATCACCAGCTGCTGCCCAATAACTTGTTGGTGCTGTTGCCGTTTGCCGGGGTGACTAGCAACGCGATCGGCAGCGTGCCGACGGCGATGCTGCTGTTGCAAATCTGGCCGGCCCCGCCCCCGGGCGTCCTCTACGCGTTGGCGCTGCTCTCGACTCTGGCCGCCAATCTCCTCTTGATCGGCAGTCTGACCAGCCTCCTGATTGCCGAGCAGGCGCAGCGGATCGGGGCGGGGCTGACATTTGGCACCTATGCCCGCGCCGGCATCCCGATCACGGTCATCTCGCTCGCCTTCGCGACCTTCTGGCTGGCGGCGACGCACATCCTGCCGCTGACCGCGCCGTTGTCGCAGATACCCGGGCCGTAGATCGCGGGCGGTTGCGCGCGATAGCGGTTAAGATAGGTGTATCGGTTGCGCAATCTTCGCTAAGAACAAGCCGACATTTGTCGAGGAGCATCCGTGCCATCCCGGCCCCTTCGCATCGGCACCCGCGGCAGCCCAATGGCGCTCTACCAGGCCGGGCTTGTCCGCGACCGGTTGTGCGCCGCCCATCCCAGTTTCACCGCTGAGGGTGCGGTCGAGCTGGTGGCGATCCGCACCACCGGCGACCGCGTGCAAACCCGCCCGCTCGCAGAGATCGGCGGCAAGGGCCTCTTCAGCAAGGAGATCGAGGAGGCGCTCTTCGCCCGCCGCGTCGATCTCGCGGTGCACTCGCTGAAGGACATGGAGACGGTGCTGCCGGCCGGCCTCGAAATCGGCGCGATATTGGCGCGCGACGATCCGCGCGATGCGTTGGTCTCTCGCGGTGGCGCCGGTCTTGCTGCGTTGCCAAAGGGCGCACGCATCGGCACCGCCTCGCTGCGCCGGCGCGCCCAGCTGCTGCGCCACCGGGGCGATTTCGAATTGGCGCCGATCCGCGGCAATGTCGACACTCGGCTCGCCAAGCTCGCGGCCGGCGAGTACGACGCGCTGGTGCTGGCGCTGTGCGGCCTCGAGCGCCTCGGCAGAACCGGATTGGTGAGCGAAATCCTGGCGCCCGAATTGATGCTGCCGGCGGTCGGCCAGGGTGCGCTGGCGATTGAATGCCGGGGGGACGAGCCGGAATTGCGCCGGCTGCTCGCGCCGCTCAACGATCCGGCAAGCGCGGCATGTGCCGCCGCCGAGCGCGCGATGCTGGCGGCGCTCGACGGGTCGTGCAGGACGCCGATCGCCGGGCTCGCTACGATCACCGACGATCGCCTCGCGCTCGACGCACTCCTCCTCACCCCCGACGGCGGCGCCGAGCGGCGCGGCCGGGTCGCCGGTGCGGTCGGCGATGCGGTCGCATTGGGCAGCGAACTCGGCCAGCGGCTGCGCCGCGGCGCCGGCCCCGAATTCGGCTTTGGCTAGATCAATTCAATCTGCTGGTCAGCGCAGCGCGGCGCCAGGAATGGTGGCGACCCCATTGCCGCAGGCCTGCAGGTGCAGCCATTCCCCCGCCGTCAGCGGCCCGCGCACGACGTCATTGTAAAGGTACACCGGCCAACCCAGGACGAACACGACATCGCTGAGCACATCCTTGTTCTTGATTGGACAATCACCGGTTCCATAAAAACCGACCAGCAGAAAGATCACTCCAAACGTCAAATAAAAACCCAGCACCAATCGCATCGGGCCTACCCTCCTGTGCTGGCGCGCAAGCGGATTTCGCCACACGGGTTGACGCGCGGGAACGGGATTGGTTCCACGCGGGCCGCAAAACCGTAGATTATGGTGACAGCCGCCCCGGCAGATGGCGGTCCAAGAGCGCGGGGCTGATCGGCATCAAAGTGGGACCGCTGGTCCATAAGAGGGCGCAATCGATGGGTCGGCCCGGATAGATCCGAGCGAGCGCGGCGCGGTAGGTCGCGAGCTGCTGGAGGTAGAGGACCGGCACATCCGCTTCGGTGTCGGGAGCCGGCCGGACCGTTTTGAAATCGACGATCAATACGCGCGTTGGCGTCACGACGAGCCGGTCGATCTGACCCGACAGGGCGTGCTCGGTACCCGGGGTCGACCCGGGGATCAGCCCGACGACCGGCACCTCGGCCCGGGAATCGGGTCCCCACAGCGCGGCGAGACCGGGATCGTCCAAGACCGCGAGCGTTTCGGCGCAGATCTCCCCGCGCGCCGCTTCATCAAGCCCGTGCAGCGGTCGGGCGAGAAAACGCTGCGCCGCCGTCGTGCGCTCCGCCGGGGGCAATTCGGGCAGGCTCTGCAACAGCCGGTGCACCAGAAGTCCGCGCTTGAAGTGGTCACGCCCGGCAACGGCAAGCGGCGACAGGGTCGCCGGCTCCGGCGCGCTCGGCCGCGACGGCAGGAGCGGCTTGGGTGGGGTCGGCTCGGGCGGCGGTGGGGTCAGCACCCACTCCGGCAGCGGCCCGGCCGGGCGTTCATCGGAGACCGGGGGTTCGCGGCTTGGCGGCGCGGTCTGCTCGGCGCTGAGCCGCAGCCCCTCACCCGACCACCCGTCGCGCGCGCCGATCAGTTTGCGCGTCTCAAAGTCGAATGGCGTCGCGATGCCGCCCCAGCCTTCCCGGCACAGCGCGTGCCAACTCCGCGCCGCCTTGACCGGCCGCTTGGTCTCCCAGCCGCAGACATAGAGCCGGTCTTGCGCCCGGGTCAGCGCGACATAGAGGAGGCGGCGGTATTCCTGCAACTGGCGCTGGCGCAACCGGTTGCGCTCGGCAGCGTAGACGGGCGGCGAAAAATCCTTGTGCGGACGCCAGAGCGGCAAGCCCTCATCGTCGCTCCAGACCAGCGCAGGCGGGTGAACCGGCAGCTGCAGCGTGTCGGGCAGAAAGACCACCGGCGCCTCGAGCCCCTTGGCGCCATGCACGGTCAGGATGCGCACCTCGTCCTTCTGGCGTTCGCCGAAATCGCGCTTGACCTCGGTGTCGCCGGCGCCTACCCAGTGCAGGAAGCCCTGGAGCGAGGGCACATGCTCGCGCTCGTATGCCAGTGCCAGGGCGAGGAATTCCTCGATACCGTCGGCCGCCTCCGGTCCCAGCCGTTCGAGGATCGCGCGCCGGCCGCCGCTGCCCGACTGGATCGTCGGTCCGAGGATCTCGGCATAGAGTTCGAACGGCGGCACGAAATCGGCGCGGGCCAGGAGCTCACCGAGCCGCTCGGAAACCCGCCGCATCCTCGGATGCTCGCCGGTTAAGCGGCGCAACCGGCTCCACAGCGTTGCCTCGCCGCGGTCGTAGGCGAGGAGAAAGAGCTCTTCTTCCGAGAGGTCGAAGAGCGGGCTCTTGAGGACCGCCGCGAGGGTCAGATCGTCCTCCGGCAAGAGCAGGAACCGCCCGAGCGCGATCAGGTCCTGCACCGCCAGCTCTTGCGCGAAGACCAGCCGATCGGTCCCGGCGACCGGCACGTCGCGCTCTTTCAATGCGCGCAACAATTCGCCGACGAAAGCGGTGCGGCGACGCACCAGCACCATCACATCACCCGGCCGCAGCGCCCGGCCGCGCGGCTCCAGCCGCTCTCCCGTCCGTAGCCACAGCGCGATCGTCGCGGCGATCGCATGCGCCAGCCGCGCGGAGGGCGTGCCCGGTATGTCGGGATCCGGCAATACCGCGGGCCACAGCTCGACGAGGCCGGCCTGGCCGGCGCGCGCCGCGACATGCTTGATCGCGACGCCATCGAGCGCGACGCCATCGGCTGCCTCGGCGTCGGCAAACACCGCGTCGACCGCCTGCAACAGCGGTGCGGCGGCGCGGAACGAGATTTCCAGCGGCACCGCCCGCCACTCCTGTCTGGCGGCGGTGACCCGCGCCTGGAAATGCGCCCGCATCTCGACAAAGGCGCGCGGGTCGGCGCGCTGAAAGCTGTAGATCGACTGCTTGGTGTCGCCCACAGCGAAGACGGTGCGCCGCCGTTCGCCGCCGGTGCCCTCGCCGGCAAAGAATTCCTCGGCCAGCGCGGCGACGATCGCCCATTGCTCGGGATTAGTGTCCTGGGCCTCGTCGATCAGGATGTGGTCAAGGCCGCCGTCGAGCTTGAACAAGACCCACGGCGCGACGCCGGGCCGGCGCAAGAGATCCCGCGCCTTCTCCACCAGATCGTCGTAATCAAGCAGCCCCATCAGCCGCTTCCGGTTCTCATAGGCGCGCAGCAGCCCATCGCCCAGACGGATGAGGGCGCCGGTCGCGTCGATGACGACACAGCTCGCGCGCTCGATGTCGAAGCGCCGGATGCGCTCGCCCTCGGCCCGCAACACCCCGGCCGGATCGGCCGATGCCGCCTCTGCCTTCGCCTTCTTGCTGATCAGCGTTTTGCGGATCTCGCCCTGGTGCGTCAGGAAGACTTCGACATAGGCGTCGAGGAGATCAGGCCGATCGGCGGGGCTGGCACACCAGCGGGCGATAATCGCGGCGCGTTCTTGGTCGGCGGCTGTTCCCTCTGCCAAGGCCTCCGCGGCGGCGCGCAACCCCGCTTCATCGCCCGCGCCGAGCGCGCAAACCGCCGCAATGAGGCGCTCTTGCGTCGCCTCTTCCGGCACCGCGAATGCCGCGCACAGCCGCCGGCGCAACCCCGTTTCGCCGTCGGCGAGCGCCTGGCGCAGCTTGCCGCGCTCGCCGGCGAGCGCGGTCATGAGGCTGATGAAACCTTCTTCGGGAGCGTATCCCGCGACGACCGCCAGCGCCTCGGCGAGGCCCGGCTCGGCGCCCTCGCGCGCGGCGATGATGACCGCCTCGGCCGCTTCCACAAGGGCTTCGGCGGCGCCGCGCTCGTCCGAAACGGCGAATTCGGGCGGCACGCCGGCTTCGAGCGGAAAGCGGCGCAGCAGCGATTGGCAGAACGCATGGATCGTCGCGATCTTGGCGCCGCCCGGCACCTCGAGCGTCAGCGCGAACAGCTGGCGCGCCCGCGCGATCTCGTGGTTCTGTGGAAAGCGGCCGGTCAGCGCGAAGAGCGCCGCCACCAGCTGTCCTGGTGGCAGGGTCGTCCACGCCGCAAGTTTCTGGTTGATCCGGTTGGCCATCTCGGCCGCGCCGGCGCGGGTGAAGGTCAGGCACAGAATGTGGGCGGGGTCGGTGCCGTCGAGCATCAGCGCGAGCAGGCGGTCGGTCAGCACCTGGGTCTTGCCGGTCCCGGCTGAGGCGGCGACCCAGACCGATTCGGCGGGGTTCAGTGCCTTCTGCTGGGTCCTGGTGGCGGCCTCGGCGATCCCGGTCATGGTTCGCGCTCGGCCTCGTCCTCGTCCTCGGGCTCGATTTCCGCTTCCCCCAGCCGTTCGAGATGGCGGTAATCGGAATAGCGCGGCATCCATTGCGGGTCCGGCACCGCAGCGTAGGGCGTCGCGGGATCGTCGAAGCGGTCGATCCGCGCCGCGATTTCGTCGATCGTGCGATCGATCAGCGCGGCGGGGTCCTCCCCGCCGATTGGGCGCCGTTCGCCGGCCGGCTCGCCGCCCGAGAGGCGCCAGTATTCGAGCGCCGCCACCCTGCCGCTCAGCCCGTCAAAGCTGCCGCGCTCGGCAATTGCACCCTCGAGCGGGAGCTGCACCGCGATCCCGTTGTCGATCTCGCGCTTCGACGGCAGCGCCCCGGTCTTGTAGTCGATCAACACCAGTTCACCATCGGCGCGCCGGTCGATCCGGTCGGCGATCGCGGTGATCGTGAACGGGCCGGCCGGAGCCGGCAGCACCAGCCGGCCACGGCGCTCGCTGAGGCTCTGGACGAAGTCGGCCCGGTACGCCCGCTCCTCGGCGACAAACCAGCGCGCGATCCGCAGGAAGCGCGGCCACCAAAACGCCCACACGCCGGGGCGCGACAGGATCGACCCGAAGCACTCCTCACCGATCGCGATCAGCTCGGCTTCGGCCGCCGGCGGCATCGCGTCCGGATGGCGCGCGACAAACCGGGCGAGCGCCGCGTGCACCCGGATCCCGAGTTCGGCCCGGCCCGGATCGGCATCGAGCTCCTCAAAGGCCTTGAGCCGCAGGATGTGGCGGGCGTAGATCGCATAGGGGTCGCGGATCCAGGTCTCGATCTGGGTCGCGGAAAGCTGGCGCGGCCGGGCGGCGAGCGGCGGGCGCGGATCGGCTGGCGGGCGCGGGCGGCGCTCGCCGGGTGCGTCGTAGAGCGCGGCCGCGGCGGCGATCTCGGGCTCCGAGCTGAGCCGGCCCTCCAGCCCGACGGCGCGCAGCACGGCGTCGAACCGCAACAGCCAGCGCGACGGCACGGTCGGCACGCCTTCGCGCCGCGTCGCCCGGGTCAGCGCAACCCTCGGCGCGCCGAGCGCCTGGGCAAAGTCGTGGGCGGCGATACCGATTGCCCGCTCGGGCAGGGCGACGCCGAAATCCCTACGCATCTCGCGCGACATCCACGGGTCGAAGGCCACCGGCCCCGGCCAGGTGCCCTCGTTGAGACCGCCGAGGACCAGGAGGTCGGCCTGTTGCAGCCGCGCTTCGACCAATCCCCAGATCGAGAGGCGCGGATGCTGCCCGTAGGCCGGGCGCACCACCGCGCCGGCGGCGAGCGCCTCGAACAGCGCCGGGTAGTGGCGCCCGGGCAGCGCCGGAAAATCGGGCGCCGCGTCGAGGAGTTCGTGGCAGAACCGCGCCGCCGCTTCGCCTGCCGCCTCGCGCCACAGCCGCGCAACCCCGCTTTCCTCGTCAGTCGCAGCGAGGCGCTCGGCCGCGGCGATGTGCGCGCCGACCAGATCGACGAGCGGCACGCTTTCTTCCTCGAGATCCGCAGCGATGTCGCCGAGGCAGGCGTCCAGGCGCTCGACAAAGCCGAAGAGCGGCCGATCGCTCGCGGCCAGCGCCGCGCGCAGCCCAACAAAGCCGGGCGCCGGGCGCGGCCCGCGAATCTCGCCTTCGAGGCGGCGGGCGAAATCGCGAAACACCGCCGGCGCGAGGCCCCCGGCAGCGAGCGGGTGCTTCAGCGCGGCGAGCAGCGGGACCGGCGCCAGCGCGCTGCCGGCGAGGTCGAGAACCAGGCGCAGGAACGCGCCGGGCGGCGTACGATTGAGCGGGACACCGGCCGAATCGTCGATATCGATGCCCCAGCGGCGCAACTCCGCGGCAACGCGGCGGGCAAGCTCGCGGTCGGGCGTGACGAGGGCGGCTGTTGCTCCTGGGGTTTGCAGCGTGCGGCGCAGCAAGAGGGCGATCGTCACCGCCTCGTCCTGCGGGCTGGCGCAGTCATAGCGGGTGAGCCCGGCGAGCACCTCCTCCGGCTCGGGCGCGAGGTCGCGCCAGCTATCGGTCATGGCGGCCGGGCGCAGCGCCTCAGCTGCCAGCCGCAGCCGCGCTTCGCGCCCGTTCGCCACGCCCGGATGCCGGTCCGGCATCCACCGGTCCGGCATCCAATCGTGCACCCCCTCACGGTCGATTTCGAGGGCCTGCAGCAGCCGCGCCATCAAGTGCTGCGGGTGCGCGGGATCTTCTGCGATCAGCTCCCATTCTTCGGGCTCACAAGAGCGGTCGAGCCCGGGCAGGATCACCGCACCCTCATCGAGCCACGCGACCACCGAAAGCAGTTCCTCCAGCGCCGGGAGCCCGCCGGTGAGGCCAGCGGCGATGACCGGTCCCGAGGGCGGGGTCTGCCGCCACAGCGCGCCCTGACGCCGCAACAGGAGGTTGCGCCGCTCGGCCGGGTCGAGCGCTCCCTCGGCGGCGAGCAGTCTTGGCCATTCCCGCGGCAGGATGTCGAGAAAGCGCAGCACGTGCTGCCAATGCTCGGCGAACGCGTCGGGGGCCAGCTGGCGCAGCTTGTCGAAATCGGCCTCTTCGCTTTGCGCGGTGTCGAGGAGGCGGGCGAGCGCCGCGGCCAGCGCCGCCGCCTGGCCGGGGAGCAGCGGCCCATCGCCGCTCACCTTGCTCCAGCCCAGCACGAGCTGGGTCAGGAGGAGGCGGCGGCGCAATTCGGGGATCGCCGGCGGCGCCGCGAGGGTCGGATCCTCGCTGCCCTCGACACCGAGCGCGCTCTCGTCATCGTCGAGGTCGCCGATCGGGCGCAGCCGCGGCAGCAACAAGGGCGCTCCGGGATCGCTGCCCTCGGCGGTCAGGCGCAGGAACGCCTCACGCAGCGAGCGCGCTGCGCGCCGGGTCGGCAACAACACGGTCATCCGCGGCAGAGTGAGCGGGTCGCCGCCGGAGAGCTTGAGGAGCCCCTGCGCCAGCGTCGCCAGAAACGGCCGGTCGGGCGCAATCGTATAGACGTGCGGCGGCAGCGAAATCATCGTGCGCTACCGACGATCATGGCTTGCCACGCCGACTCTCCGAGCTCTGCGTGTCTCCGTGGTGAAGGCCCTTTCTTACCGTTCGAAGCGGTGCGAAGCGAGGCGGGCGCGGGTCGCGGCGAACCCCTCGGGGGTGCCGATATGATACCACTCGCCGTCATGCACGACAGCGCGCAGGCGGCCGGTGCGCTCGGCACGGTCATAGACGCGGTTGAGCGAGAAGCGCCGCTCGGCAATGCCGGCGAAGAGCCGGCGGTGGAGGAGTTGCACGCCGCTGAACAGGAACGGCGCGATCTCGCGCTCGCCGCGCCGCCGCGGCACCCCCAACGAATCGAGGAAATAGTCGCCGTTCCCGTCGTACCCGATGGCCGTCACGGTGCGCTGGAACAACAGGACCGCATCCATCGAAGCCGGGTCAAACGGGCCCGCCAGCCGCTCCAGAGCATGATCCCTGCCGTCGAGCCATAAGATGTCGCCGTTGACGACGAAAAAGAATTCGCCGAGAAGCGGCAGCGCGCGCGCCACCCCGCCGCCGGTTTCGAGGAGCTCGTCCTCGGTCGAGATCTCGATCCGCGGATGGTCGCGCAGGGCGAGCCGGGCTTCGATCATTTCCGCCTTGTAGTGGACATTGACGACGATCCGCTCGACCCCGACCAGGGCCAGCCGGTCGATCGCGTGATCGAGGAGCGTCTGGCCGCCGATTTCGACGAGCGGCTTTGGCACGGTGTCGCTGATCGGGCGCAGTCTGGTGCCGAGCCCGGCGGCAAGGACCATCGCCGATTTCGGCACAGCACTCATGCCGCGCTGGTCGCGCGCGGTTGAGCGAGGGGCGGGCGCCGCAGGGCGCTGGGCAGGTGGCGATCGAGCCAGTCGCCGATCGGCCGGAGCGCCGGCTCCTCCCGCACATCCGCCTCGATCAGCCGCCATACCCGCGCGATGTGCGCGAGATAGGCCGGCTTGCCGTCGCGCCGCCACAACCGGGTGAAGATGCCGAGGATCTTGCAGTTGCGCTGCACGGCGAGAATCGCGCCCGAGCGCAGGAAAGAGGTCGGGTCAAGCCGGGGAAATGCCGCGAGATAGCGCTCGGTCATGGCGGTGCGCAGCGCGGAACCGACATCGCGGCGCGCATCCTTGAGGAGCGACACCAGATCATAGCCCGGCTGCCCGAGGACGGCGTCCTGGAAATCGAGGAGTCCGCACCCCGCCACCCCGGGGCGGCCAGGCAGGACCATCAGATTGTCGACATGATAGTCGCGCAGCACCAGCGTCGGCTCGGCAACCTCCGCGAGGGGCAGGATATCGCCCCAGCGCGCCAGATAATCCTCCCGCGCAGCTGGCGGGAGCGCGCGCCCGAGGGCGCTCGGCACATACCAGTCGACGAACAGCGCCGCCTCGGCCAGCAGCCGCACCGCGTCATACGATGGGAGGTGAGGACACCCGCGTGCGGCGACTGACCGGTGCAGCGCGATCAGCGTATCGATGGCGAGCGCGTAGAGGGCGGTTTCGTCGGCGCCAGCGGCAAGCAGCCGCGTATAGACGTCGTCGCCAAAATCTTCGATCAACAAAAACCCGCGCGCGCGGTCCTCGGCATGGATTTGCGGCGCGCTGAGCCCGAACCGGCGAAGGATGGCGGCGACTGCGACATAGGGCCGGACATCCTCGATGGGCGGGGGCGCATCCATCAGGACGACCCGCCTCGCGCCGTCGACAAGGCGATAATAGCGCCGGAACGAAGCGTCACCGGCGAGGCTCACCGGGGCGATGCCGGACCAGCCGGAAGCCGCGAGAAACTCCGCGATCGCCGCATCGCGATGATCGGCGCCCAGGGCGGGGCAGGAATGCAGCCCCCTCACGCGCCCGCCGCGGCGATGCCGGCGAGGCGCGCGGCCCACTCGGCTGTGGGCTCGATCCCGGGATCGATCGCGGCCCGTCGCGCGTCCTGTGTCGAGCCGGCCGAGAGGGTGATTTCGAGCCGCCGGGCCGGGACGAGAGGCCACAGGCGCTCTGGCCATTCGATCAGCGAAATCCCCTCGTGGAAGGCGTCCTCGATGTCGAGCTCCCAGGCTTCCGCCGGGTCGCGCAGCCGATAGCCGTCGATATGCCAGATCGCTCCCCCGCCGAGCTCGTAGACCTGGACCAGCGTAAAGGTCGGGCTCGGCACCGCCTCGACCCCGCCGCGGGCGCGGATGAAGGCGCGGGCAAAGCTGGTCTTGCCGGTGCCGAGTTCGCCCTTGAGCGCGATCACGTCGCCCGGCCGGGCGAGCGCGGCGATGCGGGCGGCAAGCGCCGCGGTAGCGGCTTCATCGGGCAGCTCGATTACAATCATTGACCACGCCTTGTATATCTCCCAGGCGAGAGGCCGCAATATCTGCCTGCGCATCCACCGGCGGCGCGGGAGGCGAAGCGCGCTTGCACGGGCCCGCGCGGCGGGTAAGCTGGCGCGATGGGCAACGCTCCGGACAGCTGCGATGTCGCGATCATCGGCGCTGGGCCGGTCGGGCTCTTTGCCGTCTTCGAATGCGGCATGCTCGAGATCGGCTGCCGGGTTTTCGACGCCTTGTCCGCGCCGGGCGGGCAATGCGCCGCGCTCTATCCGGAAAAGCCGATCTACGACATCCCGGGCTATCCGCGAATTGGCGCCGCCGAATTGGTCGAGCGGCTGATCGAGCAGGCCTCACCCTTTGCGCCGGTGTTCCATTTGGGCCAAGTCGTCTCGGGCCTCACGGCGACCGGAAAGGGCTTTATTCTCGAGAATGCGGCCGGGCTGCGGGTCGCCGCCCGCGCGGTGGTGATCGCGGCCGGGGCCGGCGCCTTCGGACCGAACCGCCCGCCGCTCGCCGGCATCGAGGCGTTCGAGGAGAAGAGTGTCTTTTATCTCGTGCGCAGGCGCGAGGATTTCCGCGGCCGCCGTGTCGTCATCGCCGGCGGCGGCGATTCGGCGGTCGATTGGGCCCTGTTGCTCGCCGAGATCGCCGAACGGGTAACGGTCGTCCATCGCCGCGCCAAATTCCGCGCGGCGCCGCAATCGGCCGCACGGCTGCAGGCGCTCGCCGATGCGGGCCGGATCGAGCTGGTCATTCCCTATCAGCTGCATGCGCTCGAAGGGGAAGAGGGGCAACTCTCGGCTGTCGTGGTCGGCGATCTGGCCGGCCACACCCGGCGCCTTGCGGCCGATTGCCTGTTGCCGTTCTTCGGGCTGTCGACCGATCTGGGGCCGCTGGCGGCATGGCGGCTCGATCTCGAGCACCACCGGATCAGCGTCGATCCGGCCACCTGCGCCACCTCCCAGCCGGGGATTTTCGCGATCGGCGACATCGCCCATTATCCCGGCAAGTTGAAGCTGATCCTGTCGGGCTTTGCCGAAGCGGCGCTGGCGGCGCACGCGATCCATCCGCTCGTCCATCCGGGCGAAGCGCTGCATTTCGAATATTCGACAACGAAGGGCGTGCCGGGGAAGGGCTTGCCGGGAAGCTGAAGGACCGGGCTGGATCGCTGGACCTCAAACGGACGGGTGCGCGGCAGCGCGCTCTGCTGCGGGCAGACAGAGCTTCTTTGGCAGACGGCACACAATGGTGGTTCCCGAGCCCGGCTCCGAGGTGATCGTGACCGAGCCGCCATGCATCTCGATGAGGCTTTTGACCAGGGACAGGCCGAGCCCGGCCCCGGAATCGCGAGAATAGGGGTTGCCACGCTCGAATTTTTCGAAGACCCGCTCATGGTCGGCGGCGGGAATCCCAACTCCGGTGTCGCTGACCGCAAGGACCAGATCCCCGTCGTCGTGACGTGCCTCGAGGCGGATCGTGCCGCCGGCCGGGGTGAACTTGATTGCGTTCGAAATCAGGTTGAACAGCGCCTGTTTCAGCCGCCGCTCATCCGCCTCGATCGCGCCGATCCCCGCGGGGCAGCTCATCGACAGGGCCAGATCCTGGCTGCGGGCGCGCTCGCGGGTGAGGGTCATGACCGCGTCCAGCATCTCGCGCACCTCGATCCGCCCGGTTTCGAGCACCAGGTAGCCGGCCTCGATCGTCGCGAGATCGAGGATGTCGTTGATCAGCGACATCAATTGGTGCGAGCTGTCGAGGATGCCTCGGCTGTAGTCGAGCTGACGCGGCGACAGCGGCCCGAAATATTGGTTCGCGAGGATCTCGGCGAAGCCGATGATCGCGTTGAGCGGCGTGCGCAGCTCGTAGGAAACATTGGCGATGAATTCGCTTTTGAGCCGGCCGGCGGTTTCCAGCGCCTCGTTCCTCTCGCGCAGCGCGCGCTCGACGCGGGCGGTGTCGGTGACATCGAGGTAGGTCGACAACACGTTGCCGTCGGGCAAGAGCACCGTGGCGCGCTGCAGCACCGAGCCGTCGCGCCGGTCGAGCGGGCCGCTCGAAGGCGTTTGCGCGGTAACCTCGGCGATGATCTGGCGGCGGGTCGCCGGCCAATCGCCGCCATCCTCGTAGAGATTCCGGGTCTTCTCGACGATGTCGCCGACGCGCGGCTCGCTGGCGAGGTCAGTTTCGGCCAGTCCCCAGATCTTGCGATAGGCCGGATTGTGGAGTTTGAGCCGGCCGTCGCTGCCGTAGACGGCGATGCCCTCGAACAGATTGTCAAGCGTCTCGCGCTGCACCTCAATGAGGGTGTTGTACGAGCGTTCGAGCGCCAGGCGGTCCGTGACATCCTCGTAGACAAATATGAGGCCGCCAAGCGGATGCGGCGATGCAGACACGTTTAGAGTGCGGCCGTCAGGCCGGTGCATCAATTCGCTGTACGGCTCGATTAGCGAGGTGAACATGTCGAGTTGCTGGCGCTTGAAGGCGCGAAAATCGACATATTCCGGAACCCGGCGGCGCTCGCGCAGGCGCTCGAGCAATTCGTCGAGCGACGGCTCGCCGAAGAGCCATTCCTCGTCGAGCCCCCAGAGCCGGGCAAAGGCCCCATTGAAAAAGCTCAACCGCTTGTCGGCGCCGTAGATCGCGACTGCGGCCTGGATGCTTTCGAGGACCTGGCCATGCGCATTGACGTGACGCGCCAGTTCGCCCTCGGCGCTTTCCAGATCGGTGCGGTCGATGGCGACGCCGATCGTCCCGCCGCCAATCGTATCGGGGGTCCGGTCGGGCGCCTCACACAATTCCAATAAGCGGCGCGAGCCGGCAATGACGACATGGCACGGCTCGCGTTGCAGCGCCCCGGCGGCGGCGGCCCGGGCGATCGCCAGCGTGCGTTCCCGCCCGTTCTCAGGCGCCAGCTCAAGGGCCTGCGCCAGCACCGTTTCGCGCGGCAGATCGAGCGCGGCGGCATAGGCGCGGTTGCAATCGACGATCCGCAGCCCGGCGTCGCGGCGCCACACCGGCATCGGCAGCGCGTCGATGATCTCGCGCAACTCCGCCGCCTCGCTCAGCGCGATGCCGCGCTCTTCCTCGGTGCGCCGCAGCGCCGACACATCGGTCAGCCAGATCACGCTGTCGCCCTTTTGCGTCCTGCGACCCTCGATCGCGTAGGCCGTGCCGCCTGCTGCCGAGACCGTCGTCGCAAAGGCCGTGCCGCTCCCCTTCAGGGCCTCGACCGCAGCGGCGAGGCGCGCCGCATCAGCGCTCTCGAGCCCGGCAAGAAACGGGGTATAGGAGAGGTTCGTGCCGCCGCCGGGCAGGCTGCCCTGTGCAATTTCCGGCGCATCGCCGCGCGGCCAGCAAAAAAGGGCGAGCGGCAGCGTCTCCAGGAGCGCGGCCATTCCGGCGCGACGCTCCTCGGCGGTATCCCGTGCCAGGGCCGCTTCATGCCACCGGGCCTGCGCGCGCCACCACAGCGCGGCGCATAGCACCGCGGCGACAAAGCAGATTCCGGCAGCGAACTCGATCACCGGCGAACTCGATCACGGGTAGGCCGCATCGCGGCGCGGCGTGCGCAACCTCTGGTGGAGGCTTCTAGCTGAATAATCCGGCGTTCTCGTCGAAAAGAAAAGGGGCCAGCCTTCGAACCCCGCGCAACGGCGCGCGGTTCCGGCTAACGCCGGCGCAGCCTCGCTCAGTACCGGTAATATTCGGGCTTGAAGGGACCCGCGCCGGGAACGCCGATATAGGCGGCCTGAGCCGGGCTCAGCTGGGTCAGCTTGGCGCCGAGCTTGGCGAGATGCAGCTGCGCCACCTTCTCGTCCAAGTGCTTGGGCAACACATAGACCTTGTTTTCGTAGGTGCCGTGGTTGGTCCACAATTCGATCTGCGCCAGCACCTGGTTGGTGAACGAGGCGCTCATCACAAAGCTCGGGTGCCCGGTCGCGCAGCCGAGGTTGACGAGACGCCCCTTGGCCAGGACGATCAGCCGCTTGCCGTCGGGGAAGACGACCTCGTCGACCTGCGGCTTCACCTCTTCCCAAAGGTAGTTGCGCAGCGAATCGATCTGAATCTCGCTGTCGAAGTGGCCGATGTTGCAGACGATCGCGCGGTCTTTCATCTGCCGCATGTGATCGAGGGTGATGACGTCGACATTGCCGGTCGCGGTGACGAAGATGTCGGCCCGCGACACGGCCTCATCCATCGTCGTCACCTCATAACCCTCCATCGCCGCCTGCAGCGCACAGATCGGGTCGATCTCGGTCACCATGACGCGGGCGCCCTGGCTCCGGAGGCTCGCCGCCGAGCCCTTGCCGACATTGCCGAAGCCGCACACCACCGCCATCTTGCCGGCGACCATGACGTCGGTGGCGCGCTTGATGCCATCAACGAGGCTCTCGCGTACGCCATAGAGATTGTCGAATTTCGACTTGGTGACGCTGTCGTTGACGTTGAAGGCCGGCGCTTTCAGCGTCCCCTCACGCACCATCTCATAGAGCCGGTTGACCCCGGTCGTGGTCTCTTCGGAGATGCCGCGGATCTCGCCGAGGAGATGCGGGTGGCGGTCATGGATGACCTTCGTCGCATCGCCCCCGTCGTCGAGCACCATGTTGGGGGTCCACCCACCAGGCCCGCGCAGCGTCTGCTCGATGCACCAATCGTATTCCGCCTCGGTCTCGCCCTTCCAGGCGAAGACCGGGATGCCGGCGGCCGCGATGGCGGAGGCGGCATGGTCCTGCGTCGAAAAGATGTTGCATGAACTCCACCGCACGCTGGCGCCGAGATAGACCAGCGTCTCGATCAGGACCGCGGTCTGGATCGTCATGTGGAGGCACCCGACGATGCGCGCGCCCTTGAGCGGCTGCGCCACGCCGAACTCCTCGCGCAGCGCCATCAGCCCCGGCATCTCCGTTTCGGCGATCGCCATCTCGCGCCGTCCCCAATCGGCGAGCGCGATATCGGCAACCTTGTAATCGGTGAACTCGGGCATGCCTGTGTCTCCCATAGCGCAACAGGGCGCTCGCTGCGCCGATAAAACTCCAATTCAAAGATATAAAGATATCTTTAAGTCGTCAATACCGAGATTGCGAGCCCGCCCCTCACCCGCCGCTCAGCATCGGCCGCGGCCAAAACACCGGCGCAATACCGCAAAACAGTCTCCCGCCGGGGCGCGCCAGAACGGCGCGTAGGCCGGAACACTGCGCAATTCGCGATCGGCGAAGGCGAGTTGCGCTTCCAAACCGGGGCATGCGCTCGTCCTCGCATAAACCGCCAGCGCATGCCGTCGGCTGCCGGTCCAGCCGTAGAGCCAGCTGCCGGTGCGCGACCGCGCGCACGGCGCCAGACCACTTTCGATTTTTGCCTGTTGTATCATCGCTTCCGCGCGATCGAGTGAGTAATTATGGGTCAGAAACCAAGACAACATGAACGCGCGCACAGCTTCAGCCGCCATAACCATCGCCAGATTGTTGGGAAGGCCGGGATGCTAGACGGAATTATTGGGTGTTGTCTAACGATATTGGTAGGGAGGACAATTTGTCACGGACATGCCAATTAACAGTATAGAAGGTAAATGGCGAAGACTATTTCCCGCTAAAATTGTCGCGCCCGGCAGGGGACAGCGCGGGCTTACGCCGGCTCCGGCATTGCGTTGAAATCGTCGAGAAGGGCGGCGATCTGGTCGGCATCGGCCTGGTCCATAATCGCACGGGCGCGCCTCGTCGCGGCGACCATGTCGAGGGCGCGGACGCGTTGTTTGACGCGCGGGATGCTTTGCGGCGACATCGACAATTCGCGCAAGCCCAGCCCGAGGAGAAGCGCGGCGTAGCGCGGGTCGCCGGCGATCTCGCCGCAGACGCTGATCGGGATGCGCCGGCGTGTCGCCGCCTCGACGGCGAACTGAATGAGACGCAGCACCGCCGGGTGGAGTGCGTTATAAAGATGGGCGACCTGTTCGTCGGAGCGGTCGACGGCCAGCGTGTACTGAATGAGGTCGTTGGTGCCGATCGCGAAAAAATCGGCTTCGGCGGCGAGGGCGTCGGCGGCGAGCGCGGCAGCCGGCACCTCGATCATCGCGCCGAGCGGCGGCAGCGTTTCGGGGAGGCGCACGCCGCGGCGACGCAGGCGGCGCGCCACCTGCTCCATCGCCTCGCGGACGCGGCGCAATTCGTCGATCGTCGAGATCATCGGCAGGAGGATCCGCACCGGCCCCAGCATCGCGGCCCGCAGCATCGCGGCGAGCTGGGTGTCGAGGAGGCGGCGTTCCTTCAGCGACATGCGGATCGCGCGCAGCCCGAGCGCCGGGTTGGCTGAATCCGCGGCGGCGTAGTGGGCGAGCGCCTCGGGCAGCTTGTCACCGCCGACGTCAAGGGTGCGCAGCGTCACCGGGCGCCCCTCCATGCCCCCCACCAGCTCTGCGAAAAACTCGTACTGCTCGTCCTCCCCCGGCAGATCCTCGCGGTTCATGTAGAGAAACTCGGTACGCACGAGACCGAGGCCCATCGCGCCGCTGGCCAGCGCCTGCTCGAGCTCGACCGGGAGTTCGAGATTGGCTTCGAGGCGAACTTCGACGCCGTCGCGGGTGACCGCGGGCACCCGCCGCATCCGGCCGAACTGGCGGCGCTCGCGGACAAACTCTTCGTGGCACCGCTGATAATCCGCGATCGTCTGCGGCGAGGGGTCGATGATGACGGTACCCGCCGAACCGTCGATCACGAGGCGCGCATCGGCGCGCGCCCATTCGAGGAGCCCGGGGACGCCGAGCACCGCCGGCAGGCCGAGCGCCCGCGCCATGATCGCGGTGTGGCCTTCCGGCCCGCCATATTCGGTGGCGAAGCCGCCGATCCGGCGCGGATCCATGAGGGCGGTGTCGGCCGGCGTCACCTCTTCGGCGAGGATGATCGCCCCGCCCTTCAGTCCCGAATAGGCGATATAGGGCTTTTTGAGGAGGTTGCGGATGAGCCGCGCGCCGACCACCCTGATGTCGTCGATGCGCGCCGCCAGATAGGGATCCTTCATCGCCGCGAAGCTCTTGCCGATCTCTTCGATCTCGAGCTCGATCGCGCGCTCGGCATTGATCCGCTGGCGGGCGATGCATTGGTGGACGCCGCGGATGAGGCGCGAATTCGCCAGCATCGCCAGATGGGCGTCGAGCACGTAGCCGATCTCGTCGGCGGCCGATCCCGGAAGCGCGGTGGCGCGCGACTTGAGCTTGCGCAACTGCTTTACCGAGGCCGCGACGGCTTCGGTAAAGCGGGCGCGCTCGGCCTCGATGTCGGAGGGGGCGATGCGGCTCTCGCTGACCGGCAGTTCGCCGCGGTCACCGATATAGGCCGGCCCGATTGCGATCCCCGGCGATACGCCGATCCCCGAAAGCTTGTGCTCTTTGCCTGCCGCGCTCCCGGGGGTCTCGTCAGGCCTCATCGAATTTGCATTCGATCAGGCGGGCGAGCGTCTCGACCGCGCTCGCGGCGTCGCGTCCGGCCGCGCTGATTTCGATGATCGCGCCCGAGGCGGCGGCGAGCATCATCAGCCCCATGATCGAGCGCCCGGACACCGAGGTGCCGTTCTTGCGTACCCAGACATCAGCGTCGAACTGCGCGGCGGTCTTGACAAAGCGGGCGGCGGCGCGCGCGTGCAGCCCTTTCTGATTACAGATCGTGCAGGTCAGCCGCACCGTCGCCGCGCCGCTGAGCGGTTCGGGGGCGCGATCGGGGCTCATCGGCGCGCGTCCGCCAGGAGCTGGGAGGCGACGTTGATGTATTTGCGCCCGGCCTCTTGCGCCCCAAGCGCGGCGCGGTCGAGCGCTTCGGTCTGGCGCAGGCTCGCCAGCTTGATCAGCATCGGCAGGTTGACCCCGGCGATGACCTCGATCTTGCCGCGGTCCATCACCGAAATCGCCAGGTTCGAGGGGGTGCCGCCGAACATGTCGGTCAACAGCACCGCGCCGTCTCCGGTGTCGACGTCGGCGATCGAGCCGAGGATGTCGTGGCGGCGCTGTTCCATGTCGTCGTCGGGCCCGATGCAGATGGCGGCGATCTGGGCCTGCGGGCCGACGACGTGCTCGAGGGCTGCGACGAATTCGGTGGCCAGTCGCCCATGCGTGACCAGGACCATGCCGATCATCGCACTCGCCTCGGCCCACGGCAGGACAGCGCGCCCGCACGCATCTCGACTGAGCCCGGCCCAGCAGCGGCGCGGATCAAGCCGGCAATCGTGAAATCGGTGGTGTTGCGCAGGGCTGATGCCAGTTGCCGCTCGCACCGGAGGCTGTTGGGGGCCGCCCCGGCGGGAGTATGGGGGTATGCGGGCCCGATATAGCGCGATGCGAGGCGTCCGTCATCACACTTGATCGAGTGCGGCTGCCTCGCCCGACCGGATGGCGCCGCCCGCGGTTGACACTCGGCTGCGGTGCCGTCGACACCGTCGCTTGTCATTGGCCCAGCATAGCCGGAAGTCCGGGCGCGGTAAACGCACGCAGCGCGAGGCGCAGTTTGGCCGCCGCCGACACCTCGAACGGCGCCACCTGGATCAGCGGCAAGTCGATCCCGAGGATCCGCTCGCTCTGCCGCTCGGGCAAGCGTTCCAGGGCATCCCGCTCGACCAGATCGACGATCAGCGCGACCGGCGCTTCGGCCAGCGCGTCGAGCCGCACGATGCCAATGCCGCGCACTTCAAGGAGCCCGGCGATCGCCGCCGGAGCCCGCACGATGATCGCCGCGCTGCGCCGGCAGAGTTCGCTCTGGTCGTCGGCAACAAGGCGGGCCCCGGCGTCAATCAGTCGCAGCCCCAGATCGGATTTGCCCGATCCCGACGCGCCGCGCAGCAGCACCGCGCGCCCGTCGATCGCGACCGCGGTGGCGTGCAGCAGAACCAGGTCGCTCATCGCCCCGCGCTCACGACTCGGCAGGCAGGCGGATCAGAAACCGCGCGCCGCAGACCATACCGTTGGCGTCGGTGCGGTTCTCCGCCCAGATGCGGCCGCGATGCGCCGCGACGATCTGCTTTGAGATCGACAGCCCGAGCCCCGAATGCGTGCCGAATTTCTCGCCGGCCGGCCGCTCGCTGTAAAAGCGGTCGAAGATCGCGGTCAGCTTATCCGGCGGAATCCCGGGCCCCTCGTCCTCGACGCTGACGAGAACGGCCCGGCCATCGGGGACGGCGCCGATGCGGATTTCGCCTTTCGGTGGGCTGAACGACACCGCATTGGCGATGACGTTGAGAAAAATCTGCGAGAGCCGGCTCTCGATGCCGGGCACGACGAGGCCGCGGCTGCGCCCGGAGGCGTCCGCCGGGAGGTCGAGGACGAGGCGCGGCGAACCCTCCGACCGGGTCGCATCGTGCATGTCGACGAGCGCCCGCAGCATCGCCGCGATGTCGGTCGGTGACATTTCAAGCCGGCTCAACTCGGCGTCGAGTCGCGACGCATCGGAAATGTCGGTGATCAGCCGATCGAGGCGCCGGACATCGTCCTCGATGATCGCCATCAAGCGGCGCTGCTTTTCGGGATCGTCAAGACGCGCGGCGGTCTCGACGGCGCTGCGCAGCGAGGAGAGCGGGTTCTTGATCTCGTGCGCGACATCGGCGGCGAAGCTCTCGATCGCGCTCATCCGCTGCCCCAGCGCATCGGTCATCTCGCGCAAGGAGCCCGCCAATTCGCCGATCTCGTCGTTGCGCCCGGTGACATCGGGGATTTCGATGCGGCCGCCGGGGCCGCGGGCGCGCTGCGCTGCCACCGCGAGGCGCCGGATCGGCCGGGCGATCGTACTCGCCAGATAGAGCGACAGGAGAACGGTCACGAGGAGCGTGACGCCAAAGATGCGGATCAGTTCGAGCCGGATCGTGCGCAGCTGTTCCTCGATCTCGCGGTTGCTGGTCGACAGCATGACCGCGCCCAGCACCTGCTTATAGCGTTGCAGCGGGACCGCGGCGCTGATTACGAGGCCGCCGGTCTTGGGATCGCTGCGTACCGCTGCTCCGCTCTCGCCGCCGAGGGCCTCCATCGCTTCGGCGTAATCCTGCGCGGTGTCGCCTTCGCGATAAACCGGACGCTTGCGCCGGCTCGGCAAGAGATCGGCGACCCCGTCGTAGATGCCGTCGCCCAGCCGTACCAGCAGCCCCTTCTCCTGCGGCGCCGGCAGCTCGGCGACCTGTACCGGAGCGCCGGGCCCCGGCATCAGGCGACTGTCGGCGATCAGCTT
>CAVTGB010000054.1:0-6496 GCA_963734125.1 uncultured Alphaproteobacteria bacterium | reverse complement strand
ACGCACCGCTTCTGCCCGCGCTCGGCGCGGCGCTGGCGATCTATGCGCTGGTCCGCAGCGAGACCCTGCTGCCGCTCCAGCTCAGCGTGCCGCAGCTCGGCGCGGTGCTCGGGATCACGCTCGTGATGGCAACGGCCTCGGCCTTTCTGTCGCTGGGTGCGTTGCGGCGGGCCGACCCCGCCGAGATTTTCTGAGGGGCCAGAGGGTGACCGCGGCGCCGACGAGGCCCCGTTTCGATACGCGCTTTGTGCCGCTCGCCCTGCGCAACCTCCTCGCGAATAGGGCGCGGCTCATCCGCTCGAGTGCCGGGATCGGGTTTGCCGTCCTCCTGATGCTGGTGCAGCTCGGCTTTGAGCGCGGGTTTTTCGACGCTTCGCTGGCGACGGTGCGACAGCTCGACGGCGATCTGATCATCATGCGCGCGAGCAAGTTCCGATTCGGCAGCGACGATCCGTTCCCGCCCGCCGATCTCGCGATCGCCAGCACCGTCGCCGGGGTCGACGCGGTGGCGCCGCTTTACGCGTCCTGGCAGGATTTCTTTTGGAAGAACCCGGGGAGTGACAAGGTCTACCGCGTGCAGGCCTTCGCCTTCGACCCCGATCGTCCGGTCTTCCGTCTGCCCGAGGTGAAGGCGCAGAGCGCCCGGCTGAAGGAAGCCGACAGCGTGATCGTCGACCGCCGCGCCCGAGCCGCGCTCGGAATGGCGAGCACGGCGCGGGAGAGCGAGCTCGACGGCCGCACTGTCCATATCGTCGGCAGCTTCGCGCTCGGCCCCGATTTCATGAGCGACGGCACCGTAATGATGAGCCCGGCGACATTTGCCGCGCTCCTTCCCGGAAACCGGACACCTGCCGCCGCGCTCCCGGTCGAATTCGGCATCGTCAAGGTTCATCCCGATGCCGATCTGGGAGTGGTGCAACAGGCGTTGCGGGCCTCTCTGCCCGCGGATGTCAGGGTTCTGACGCGGCCGCAGCTGATTGCTTTCGAGCACGATTTCCAGGCCGATCTATCGTCCGCCGGGCCGATCTTCTGGCTGGGGACTTTGGTCGGCTTTGTCGTCGGCATGCTGATCTCCTACCAGATCGTCTATACCGATCTCTCCGACCAGTTGCCGCAATATGCGACCCTCAAAGGGATGGGCTATGAGACCTCCTATCTGGTGCGCGTCGTGATCGAGCAGGCGGCGCTCTCCGGGATCGCCGGCTACGCGCCGGCCTGGATCCTATGCCTGGTCGTCTACCGGGTGATCGGCGCGGTGTCGCTGTTGCCGCTGCACATGACAGTGGGGCTGACGCTGTTGAGCCTCGCGCTCACTTTGGGCATGTGCGTCCTCTCCGCCATCCTGGCGGTTCGCCGAGTGATCACCGCGGATCCGGCGGAGATCTTCTGATGGCTGCTCCCCTCTGGTTCCAACCCAATCTCGAAGAGAAGCCGGTGATCCGGGCCGAGGGCGTCGATTTTGCCTACGGCGAGGGCGAATCGCGCAACCAGGTGCTGTTCAACATCGGGCTAACCGTCATGCCCGGGCAGCTTGTGGTGATGACCGGGCCGTCGGGCTCGGGGAAGACCACATTGCTGACCCTGGTCGGGGCGCTGCGCACGTTGCAGCACGGCCGGATCGACATCCTCGGCCATGACCTCTCGCGGCTGGGGCCGGGCGATCTGGTGCGCATCCGGCGCGAGATCGGCTTCATCTTCCAACTGCACAATCTGTTCGATTCGCTCACCGCCTACGAGAACGTCAAGATGGCGCTGCAGCTCGCCGGCACCCATTCGGCCGCGGCGATGCGCGAGCGCGCCGTCGCCATGCTGGACAGCCTCGGGCTCGGCGCGCGTACCGAATACAAGCCGCGCTCGCTGTCGGGCGGCCAGCGCCAGCGGGTGGCGATCGCACGCGCGCTCGTCAATCGTCCGCGGCTGGTTCTGGCCGACGAGCCGACCGCTGCGCTCGATCCCGAGGCGACCCGCAATGTCGTGCGCCTGTTCAAGGATTTGACAATCGAAGAGGGCACCGCGATCGTCATGGTGACGCATGACCATCGCATCATCGAATTGGCCGATCGGCTGGTGCACATGGTCGATGGCCGGATCGCCTCCGACATCATGCTCAACGACGCCTTGCGCATCTGCGAGTTCTTGAAGGGGGTCGAGGGGTTCAAGAACCTGAGCCCGATCGAGCTGACCCAGATCGCCGAACACATGACCAAGCGCTATTACCTGCCGGGCGAAATCGTCATTCGCGAGGGCGAGAGCGGCCATGAACTGTTCCTGGTTTCGAGTGGCGCGGTCAGGGTCGAGCGCGCCGGCGGCGAAGTTGCCCGGCTCGGCCCCGGCGATTTCTTCGGCGAACTGGCGCTGATGAGCGGCGAGCGCCGCAATGCGACGGTGACCGCCGCCGATCCGCTCGAGACCTATGTCCTGGGCGAAGCAGACTTCCGCGCTGCGATCGAAGCCAGCGCCAGTTTCCGCGACCAGCTGCGCCGCGTCTACTTCATGCGGCATTGAGCGATCAAACCCACTCCCGCATCGCGAACGAGGGGGGACCGGTCGCAAGGGTCTTCGCCGCGGCGGGCGTTCGCCCCCACACAGTGCCCTCTCCCCCGGTGGACCGGTGGGGGAGAGGGGTTCTGTTCCGCTAAGCCGCCGCTCTGATCGCGGCGCGCTTGACGGCGCTGTCGACGAACGGCTCGAACTCGGTGAAATTGTGTTCGAAGCGGCCGCGGAGAGAGCGCGCGACCTCGTCATAGGCCCGCTTGTCGGGCCAGGTGCCGCGCGGGTCGAGCACGGTGGGCGGCAGGTCGGCGCAGCTCTCGGGCACGAGAAACCCGAAATTGGGGTCCTGGCGCATCGGCGCGCCGGCGAGGCTGCCGTCGAGCGCGGCGCGCAAGAGCGCGCGGGTATGGGCGATCGCCATCCGCTTGCCAACCCCGTAGGCGCCGCCCGACCAGCCGGTGTTGACGAGCCAGCAATCGGCCTTGTAGCGCGCGATCCGATCGCCCAGCATCCGGGCGTATTCGGACGGATGGCGCGGCATGAAGGGCGCCCCGAAGCAGGTCGAGAACACCGCCTTCGGCTCCTTGCCGAGCCCCACTTCGGTGCCGGCGACCTGCGCGGTATAGCCCGAGAGGAAATGATACATCGCCTGCTCCGATGAGAGCTTGGCGATCGGCGGCATCACCCCGAAGGCGTCGCAGGTCAGCATGATGACGTTCTTGGGATGCGGCGCCATGCCGTGTTCATCGGCATTGGCGATGAAGTCGAGCGGGTAGCAGGCGCGGGTGTTTTCGGTCAGGCTGTCATCGTCGACATCGGGCATCCGCGTCACCGGGTCGAGGACGACGTTTTCGAGCACCGTGCCGAACCGGGTGATCGTCGCGTAGATCTCGGGTTCGGCCTTGGGCGACAGGTTGATCACCTTGGCATAGCAGCCACCCTCGAAATTGAAGACGCCCCTCGGGCTCCAGCCATGCTCGTCATCGCCGATGAGGGTTCGCGAATGATCGGCCGAGAGTGTCGTCTTGCCGGTGCCGGAGAGGCCGAAGAAGATCGCGGCGTCGCCCTTGGGGCCGACATTGGCCGAGCAATGCATCGGCAGGACGTCGCGCGTCGGCAGCACGAAGTTGAGATAGCCGAACACTGATTTCTTGATCTCGCCGGCATAGCGGGTACCGCCGATCAAGACAAAGCCGGTGGCATAGTTGACGAGGACGATGGTTTCCGAACGGACCCCGTCGATTTCGGGGATCGCGCGAAAATCGGGGGCGTGGAGGATCGTGAAGGCCGGCTGGAACTCCGCCAGCTCCGCCGGGTGCGGGCGGATGAACATGTTGCGCGAAAAGAGGCTCGGCCACGCCCCGTCGCTGATCACCCGGACCGGCAGCCGATATTCCGGGTCGGCCCCGGCATAGAGGTCCTGAACGAACAGCTCCTTGCCCTGCAGATAGGCCAGCATGCGTTGCTGCAGGCTGGCGAAGCGGTCCGGCTCGATCGGCTGGTTGATGTCGCCCCACCAGACCGTGTCCTTGGTCCCCGGTTCGTTAACAATGTATTTGTCCTTGGGCGAGCGCCCGGTATGCCGTCCGGTGTTGACAACAAAGCTGCCGCCGAGGCCGAGCTGGCCCTCGTGCCGCCGCACCGCATGTTCATAGAGATAGGGCGCGGTCAGGTTCCAATGCACGGTGCCGAAATGGCGCATTCCCTGTTCGCCCAGCCCAAAGCGGGGGGTGCGCGTCGCCAACGGTTTGTCCGCCTGATCCAAGGCCTTCCTCCATCGTCGCCGGGCACGCCTTAGCGCGCGGGCTTGCGCCGGCTAGTCGATTTGCACGGCACGATAACCCCCGCGAATTGCCTCGGCAAGCAAAGCGAATGCGACGAAACCGCCGGTAGCGCGGGCAGATCGGCTAAACGGGCGGTGCCGCGCTCCGGGCTTCCTCGGCAAGTGCCACGAGCGTGCGCCGCGCCGCGGCCGGGGTCAGCACGGGCCCCTGCGGGCCGACGGTAAAATCGAGCCGCGCGGTTTCACGCTCGCGCCGAAGATCGAGGCCCTCCGGGTCAATCCCGGTCATCCGCCAGCCTTCGCCGGTTGATCGATAAGCGGGGCGCCCCAGGAGGCGCTCGGCGTAGAGCGCGATCGCGTCGGCATGGTCGGCATTCATATGCGCGAGGATCTCCGCTTCCGCCGCCGCGAGCGCAGGGGCCTGCGCGGTGAAGCGCAGCTCGTCGGCCTCGATCCAGGCGATCCGGCCAAAGCCGGCGACGAGGTGGCCGCGCTCGATTCTGACCCGGTAGAGGTGGAAATCGGCGAAACCTGCATAACCCGCGCTCGCCGGATGGCGCGCGGCGAAACGGGCGGCACCAAGGCGCGCTGCCTCGGGGTCGTCGCAGCGTTGGGCGCGGCCGAGGAGCGTCAGGCGCGGCCCGGCGAGCGGGTCGGGATGGTCGCCCGTGTCCTCGAACAACAGCGACACCAGCGGGTCGGCAACCAGGTTTTTCGTGTGCTGGGCGAGATCGGATAACAGCAACAGCGGGCTCGCGTCGAACGCGCACGCGCAGGCGACGAGCGAGACAAAGGGCCGACCGGCCAGACTGGTGGCGAGCGCAGCATGATCGCGGCCACGGATCAACCGCCGCGCCGCGACGCCCCACTCGTCGCTGGATTGGGATTGCGTCATCGCTGCGCTCCTCACGATGACTTGCGGACCGGGGCAGCATACATCATCCGGCGGCCGGTGGCGGCGGGTGAATGGGGTAGGGCACCCTTTTGGTTTGCCGCCGAGCGGCCATATTTAGGCGCGAGACAGTGGAGGCTGGCGCGGGGGCGGCCGGTTTGGGGGAATCATATCGGGGGACGCATCGGTGACAAGCACGATTGCGCTGGTCGATGACGACCGGAACATCCTGACCTCGGTGTCGATGGCGCTCGAGGCCGAGGGATTTGCGGTCCGCTGCTATAGCGACGCGGCTGAGGCATTGAAGGGCATGACCGCGCAACCGGTCGATCTGGCGGTGCTCGACATCAAAATGCCGCGGATGGACGGGATGGTGCTGTTGAGCCAGCTGCGCCGCCAGAGCCACATCCCCGTCATATTCCTGACCTCGAAGGACGACGAGGTCGACGAATTGATCGGCCTCAGGATGGGCGCCGACGACTACATCAAGAAACCGTTTTCGCAGCGCCTCCTGATCGAGCGCATCCGAGCCCTCATTCGCCGCGGCGAGTTGGCGCGCGAGCGCGAGGAGGGGCAGGGGGAGCCCGTTGTCGTGCGCGGCGAGATGACACTCGATCCGGGCCGCCACCTGTGCACCTGGCAGGGCCGGCCGGTCGAGCTGACGGTGACCGAGTTCCTGATTTTGAAATCGCTGGCCCAGCGCCCGGGGCACGTCAAAAACCGCGACCAGTTGATGGATGCGGCCTATGGCGAGCACATCTATGTCGATGACCGCACGATCGACAGCCACATCAAGCGTGTCCGCAAGAAGTTCAAGGCGATCGATTCGGAATTCGCGCAGATCGAAACGCTCTATGGCGTCGGTTACCGATATCGCGAGCGCTGAAGCGGCAGCGCCCCCGAACGGACCGCCCCAGCCGCCCGAACCGCCGGCACGGCGCCCGGGAGCCGCCGCGGAGCGAGCCTCCAAGGGCGAAGCCCGCGGGGCCGCGACGATCGAGGTGCGGGCCGATGCGGGCCGGCCGCCTCGGTTGCGCTGGCCACGGATGTCGCCGCTGACGCGGCGCATCGTCGCCGTCAACGTCCTGCCGCTGGCGCTGCTTGCGGTTGGCTTTCTTTATCTCGGCAAATTCGAGGCGACGCTGATTGGGCAGCACATCGAATCCTTGCGCACCCAGGGCAGGATTTTCGCCGCCGCGCTCAGCGAGGGGGCGGTGCTCGATTGGCCGACGAGGGCGAAGTCCTGCTGCCCGATCTGGCGCGCCAAATGATCCGTCGCCTCGTTGAGCCGACGCACACCCGCGCCCGCCTCTTTGACACCTCCGGCA
>CAVTGB010000053.1:0-38676 GCA_963734125.1 uncultured Alphaproteobacteria bacterium | reverse complement strand
GGGGCTGATAAGGTCGTAATGCTGAACGAGGTACTTAGCGGTCTCCCACAATACATCGTCGGATGGACCGCCGCGATCATTCACCGGTCCGATGTGGGAGCCACCCAATGCGACGCGAAGGTCGGAGAGCGACTGCTGAACGTCGGCCCCTCCGGGCCCCGGCCTCGGCGGCCATTTCCGCCGCGACCAGATCCAATAAATCAGCCCCTGCGCTCGGGCCCCTCGACCGATCGCGACCGCCCGAAACGATTTGCAAGTAATTTTCCGGGGACCAAACAACACTGAACAGCTGTGAGCTGCCAGATCGTCGTCAGCCATGACCGTTTGGTCGTAATCCATATTTATCTTCGTCTGCGCCACCGACGGCGCGTCCGTCGATCGTTGCCGCGACTGCGACTGCCGATTTCGCAGAAATCAGGCATGCCTTTGCGATCCCGGACAACGCCGTCGGCAAGATGACCAGGCCAACGGCCCAGGCAACGATGACGAGAATGCGTCGTGAAGTGTGCTCACGCCATCCATGGTCCCGGATTACAACCTTCCGACGGATTTTAGCGTCCTAACGGTGGCTTGGCAACGGAAGCTCATCAACGAACCCCCTTCGCGCCGATTGGAGGATGCTGCGGGGTTGCCCTGGCGACGCTCCGCCTCACTCAATCGGCGGCGGCTGGGCTCTTGCTGCAGCAGTGAGTTCGGCGCCGAGGAAGCGGCGAGTTCATCACCGCCGAGCGGCCGGCCTGCGCCTCGCCTCGGGTTTGTAATTTGTGTTGGTGTTGCGCGCATCGTCAAGAGGAGGCATCGGCAAACAGCAATTCAAGCTTTCTCGCGCAGGCCGAGGCGCGCCAGGCGGGGGAGGATTTCGGCGCAGAAATAGGGGAGTTCGTCGAGATAGTTGACGAACGAGAGCCTATCCCGGTGAGGCCGGCGGCGGCGAGCTGCGCCAGTTCGCCGCGCCACCCTATCCGGATCGCCGACCATCGGCAGACCGCCCATGCCGTTTGCCTGGTGATTGCGACCGGCGCTCCGAAATCGTCGGCCCCGTGGGTCTGCGCGGGTGACGTCGCGCATCGCCAGGATGTTGTCGACCGCCGGCCAATCGGCATGGTCGTCGATCGCGTGGCGCCAGTAATCCTCGGCCTCGCGGGTGGTCGGGCGGCAGGTGACGACGGCGACGGTGTAGACATCCAGCTCGCGGCCGCCATCGCGCGCGAGCGCACCCCACGTTTTTACATGGGCAGCGATCTCCTCGAAGGAAATGCCGTTCGAGATGTTCGAGAACAGCGCATCGCAGTTGCGAATCGCGAAAGCCTGGCCCGTCGGCGAGGCGCCGGCATTCATCATCAGCGGGCGCGCCCCGCCGTACGGCTTCGGCTTCGCACGTCCGCCCTTCACGTTGATGAAACGCCCGGCGAAATCGAATTCTTCCTGCGGCGACCATGCCAGCTTGATCGCGTCCAGCCATTCCTGCGCGTACTCGTAGCGCGCGTCATGCTCGCGCAACGTCGCGCCGAACATCTTGAACTCGTCCTCGTTCCAGCCGCACACGAGGTTCAGCCCGAAGCGGCCCTCGCCGATATGGTCGGCGGTGACGAACTCCTTGGCGGCGATCACCGGGTGGATCAGCGGCGCGTGCACCGTGCCGAACACCGTCAGCCGCTTCGTCTTGGCCAGGAGGCCGGCAGGCCCAGGTCACGGTCTCCAACGTCGCGCCCTGGTAGTCGGTGTCGCCGCCATAGCCCTTCCAGCGGCCGATCGGCAGCATGAACTCGATGCCGACCTCGTCGGCCAGTTGCGCCAGCGCGCACGCAATCGGTCCAGCTTCCCGACCAGCGTTCCGGCACCGTGGTGACCGCCCGGCCGGACGAGCAGTTCGCGCCGAACAGGCCGAGCTTCAGCCGATTGGCGCTCCCCATCGCGGTGCGCTCGGCCTGGCCCAACTCTGCACGCACTGTCACACCGGGCTTCCCTAGTCAGCGGGCGCTCGCTCACTCTGACGGTTGGGTCGGGATGAACTGGAAATCCTCGGCCGGTACCCGCTCGAAAAATTCCTTGTGCGCCTCCTGCGGGAACGGCCACAGGACCGGCACCGCCTGATCGCTGGTGTACCAGTTCTTGCAGCCGCCGACCCAGACCGTGCCGGGAAAAGCCGCGTCAAGGCGGGCGAGAAATTTCTCGGTCGCTTCGACCGTCGGCGCGACCGCGGCGCCGCGCGCGCGAGCCTCGGCGATGAGGCGCATGATGCAGGCGATCTCCTGGTCGAGCCCCAGCGGCACCGGCACGTTGTTGACCGGGGCGAATGGCCCGTAGAGCATGAAGAGGTTGGGGAAGCAAGGGAGCGCGATCCCGCCATAGGAATAGATTTTCTCGCGCCACGCTTCTTCGATCGTCACCCCGTTGAGGCCGGTGACCTGCATCGGCCGCATATAGGCGTGCGGGTCAAAGCCGGTGGCGTAGACGAGGACGTCGAGATCGACCCGCGTTCCGTCCGCCGTGACGACGCCTTCGGGGACGATGCGGGCAATCTCGCCCTTGACGATATGGGCGTTGGGAAGCTGCACCGCCTCGTAATAGTTCTTGTCTGATTTGGGGATCCGGGTGCAGCCGAGATTGTAGTCGGGGGTGAGTTTTCGCTTCAGCTCGGGGTCCTTGACGATGTCGAGGAACGAGCGGTACTCGCGCTCCATCGCTTCGCGCTGCGGCCCGGGCTCGAGGCGCCACCGGTCGAATTTGTTGATGAACGCCCAAAGCCGGGCCTGCTCCTTGCGATAGGCGAACGGCAGCCGCAGTTTCAGGCGCTGGCGCCAGGTCGAGTACGGGTTCTCGCGAATGTGCACCCATTGGGCGCGGCGGATGAACTGGGTCACCTCGCACCCCGCCCAGGCCAACGCCTCGGTGATCTGCACGCCGCTGGCGCCGCTGCCGATGACGCCCCAGCGCCTGCCGGCATAGGGCACGCTGTGATCCCAGTGCGCCGAATGGAACGCGGCGCCGGCAAAGCTGTCGCGCCCCGCGATGTCGGGGAAGCGCGGCTTATGCAGAAACCCGGTGGCGCAGACGAAAACATCGGCAACATCGGCGTTGCCCTTGGCGGTCTCGAGGTGCCAGCGGCCACCGGTAAACCGCGCCGCGGTGATCTCCTCGTTGAAGCGGATGAATTTCTTCAAGCCCCGGTCGTGCGCGACCTTTTTGATGTAGGCCCAGATCTCCTCGGCCGGCGCGTAGGTGCGCGACCAGTCGTAGTTGGGCTGGAAGGGAAACTCGTATTGCCGCGACAAGACATCGACAAAAAGGCCGGGAAAGGTGTTGTCGCGCCAGGTTCCGCCAACTTCGGCGGCCGTCTCGTATACGGCAAAATCGATCCCCGCCCGTTTCAGCGTCTCGGCCATAAAGAGGCCCGACACGCCGGCGCCGGCAACGACGACCCGGAATTTTCGTTCAGCCATCACCCCTCGCAAAGCGCGCCAGATCGATTTGCACCGGTTGAAGTGTAAGCCGCCCGCCGCGGTTCCGACAACCGGCGCGGGCGAGCCTTGCCTGACGCTCCAAGAACCGCCAAGCTTGCCGGCCAGCGGCGCGTGGACGCCGCATCACCGGACATGAGGCGGGCGATCCCATGGCAAAGCACACCGAGCACCGCTCCTATCTGTACCTCGGCCTCGCAGGCGAAACCGGGCCCGGCCGGGTCGTTCATTCCGGTCTCTACCGCATGGCGGACGGCAGCGGCGAGTGGGAGCGCATCGAGCGCGGCCTCCCTGAACAGCCGGCGGTGCGCGCGCTCGCGGTACACCCGCAGCTGCCTGAGGTCATCTACGCCGGCACGCAATCCGGAGCCTATCGCAGCGTCGACCGCGGCAAGCATTGGGAGAAGGTCGCGATGCCCGACCACGGCTTGCCCGTATGGTCGATCCTGTTCCACCCGCACGACCCCGACGTCATCCTCATCGGCACCGAGAATTGCGAGATCTACCGCAGCGACGATGCCGGCGAACATTGGACGCGGCTCCCGGTCAGCGTGCGCTTTCCCGAAATCACCACCGCACCGGGCGCCAACCCGGCGAAACGCGTCTTGATGCTCGACGCGAGCGCGAGCGAACCCGACCACCTCTATGGCGCGATCGAGGTCGGCGGCACGATCCGCTCGACGGACGGCGGCGAACACTGGGAGAATTTGAGCCACGGCCAGTACATCAACGACGACTACGTCGACATGCATGGCGTCCTCGCCAGCCGCTGGCGGCCCGGCACGGTATTCGGCATCGCCCGCGCCGGCATGTTCAAAAGCCCCGATGGCGGCGACCACTGGAGCCACGTCAAATTGGAGCCGCTCAACGTCAAGGGCCAGATCTACTGCCGCGACATTCGCGAAGTGCCCGGCAATCCGCGCCATCTCTGGGTGGCGGCCGGCTCCGGCTTCATCAGCGACCTCGGCATCCTGTTGCATAGCCGCGACGGCGGCGACAGCTGGACCCAGGTCGAGCTCGGCGCGCCGGTCCCGCATACGATGTTCAAGCTCGCCTTCGACGAGCGCATGCCCTCGCGCATGTCGTGCGCCACCAACGGCGGCGAAGTATGGACCAGCACCGACTCCGGCGAGAGCTGGACCCCGCAACCGCCGCCACCCGGCGGGACGCAAGTCTACGCCTTGGCGCGCGGCTGAACGCCGATCCGCCCGAAAAGGAACCCCGAGATGCCCGAGACACCGACTTTTGGCCGCTATGCCGAGATCCCCTATGACCAGATGACGCCGGAGCAGCAGGAGGGCTATCGCTTTCTCGTCGAGACCCGGGGCGCGGCCGGCGGCCCCTCGAAAATCTGGGTGCACAACCCCAAGCTGGTTAAGGCCTCGGCCCCGCTCGGCGCGCATTTCCACCCGGGCGGCTATTCGCTCTCCGAGCGCGAGCGCGAGATCGCCGTCATCATCATCAACAGCAAATGGCGTTCGGCCTACCCGACCGCGGCGCATGAGCGGCGCGGCAAGGAAGTGGGGCTGCCCGCCGCCACGGTCGAGGCGATGCTCTCGGGCCTCCCGGTGTCATTCGCCGACGAGCGCGAACAGATCGTCTACGAGATGGCGATTTGCCTCTCGAACGCGCGCTGGGCCCCGAAGGGCCTCTTCGACCGCGCGGTCAAGGCGCTGGGGCATGTCGGCATCACCGACGTCATCACGCTGATGGGCTACTACACCAGCGTCTCGATGACGCTGGCCTTTTACGATGTCCCGGCCGGCGCGCCGGGCCTCGCGCGGTAGGGAGATCGATCCAGGCAGCGGGTCCCTGCGCAGGCAGGGACCCATTTTCGGCCTGCACTCGCCCGTCGATGGATCCGTACCTGCGCAGGGATCGCGATCAGAAGTCCCGCGGCGGCCCTACCGCGCGCGTTTGCGTTCCCAGTAGTCGGTGGCGGCGGGGAAGACGGTAGTGCAACGCGTCGCCTGGGCCGGGCCGTCGAGGGTGTCGGCGGCGGCGCGCCACACCGCGTAGTGGGGCGCGGCGCGATGCGCCTCGATGGCCGCCTCGTCGCGGTAGACTTCGCAGAAATAGTAGACGTTCGGGTCCTCGCGGTCCTGCACCACGTTGAAGCAGAGGCACCCCGGCTCGTCGCGCTCGGAGCCGATCGCGTCGACTTCGATCGCCTTCAAAAAATCCGCCCGCCGCTCCGGCTTGACCCGCACCTTCACCCACAGCGCCAGCATGGCAGCCTCCCTCGTTGATGCTCGATCCGTGTTGCAATGTTTATCGAACCGCGAGCCGGGCGTCATCCTCAATGGCGGGAATGCGCGTCACGACGGAAGAGGCTATTGTGGCAAGAAGGTCTTCGAGAGGGGAGCCGACGATGCCGGCGCAATCGACCGAGCTGAGGGTGCGGGACGTCAGGGTCAGGCTGCAGCGCGCCGGGCGGGGACCGACTGTCTTGTTCCTGCATGGCGCGGGCGGCGTCCCGCAATGGCTGCCGTTCTTCGATGCACTCGCCGAGCGCTACGAGGTCTTGGTGCCTGAGCATCCCGGCTTCGGCGGCTCGGACGATCCGGCGTGGATCACCTCGATGCCGGATCTGGCGATGTTCTATCTCGACCTCGTGGAGGATTTGGGGCTCGAGGGTATCCACCTGATCGGAAACTCGCTCGGCGGCTGGCTCGCCGCCGAGATCCTGATTCGCGACCGCGCGCGCTTTCGCAGCCTCGTTCAGCTCGCGCCGGCCGGCATCCGCAAGAAGGGCGTGCCGTGCGGCGACAATTTCATCTGGGGACCCGAGGAGGCGCTGCGCAACCTCTATCACGACCAGTCCTTCGCCGACCGCATCCTGGCGCTGAGCCCGAGCGAAGAGCAGATGGATGTGATGCTGAAAAACCGCTTCACGGTGGCGAAATTCGGCTGGCAGCCGCGCTGGTTCAACCCTGATCTCGAAAAATGGCTACACCGCATCAAGCTGCCGGCGCTGATCCTGTGGGGCGAGGATGACAAGATCATGCCGCCGGCCTATGCCGCGCTGTGGCGGGAGCGGCTGCCGGATTCGCGCCTCGTCATGGTCGAGAGGTGCGGGCATCTCCCGCATGTCGAGCACGCCGATCACGTTGCCGGCCAGGTTCTCGATTTTCTGGGAGGAGTAGGCCCATGAAGCTCGTCTCCTTCCATTTGATGCCCTATCGGCCGCTCGATCTCGACGAGGCGGCCAAGCACCGCTCGCCCTGGGTAGTGCTGCCCAACAGGCTCTACGACCCGGTGAAGGGCGCCGAGGAATACGAACGCCACATCGACGCCGCTCGTCTACGCCGAGGAGCTCGGCTTCGACGCGATCGGCGTCAACGAGCATCACCAGACCGCCTACGGGCTGATGCCGGCGCCCAATCTGATCGCCAGCGCCCTCATCCAGCGTACCAAGACGGGTCAAGATCGCGATCCTCGGCCGCGCGTTGCCGCTTGGTGAACAACCCCGTCTACATCGCCGAAGAGTTCGCGATGCTCGACAATCTGTCGAAGGGCCGGATCATCGCCGGCTTTGTCCGCGGCATCGGCTCGGAATACCATTCCTCGGGCGTCAACCCCTATTTCTCGCACGAGCGCTTTCACGAGGCGCACGACCTCATTATCCGGGCCTGGACCGAGCCCGGCCCGTTCGCCTTCGACGGCGACCATTTCAACGTGCGCTATGTCAATCTGTGGCCGCGCCCCTATCAGACCCCGCACCCGCCGGTGTGGATCCCCTCGCAAGGGTCGAGCGAGACCGTCGCCTGGGCGGCCGATCCCAAGCGCAAATACCCGTTCCTGGTGACCTTCTCGTCGGGCGACCTGGTCGCGCGCTACCTCAACGCCTACCGCGAAGAGGCGCGGCAATACGGCTATGAGGCGGCGCCGGACCAGCTCGGCTGGGCGTGCCCGATCTATGTCGCCGAAACCGACGAGCGGGCGCGGGCGGAGGCAGGGCCGGCAGTCGAGACCCTGTTCAACGATTTCCTGCGCCAGACCTTTGAGATGCTGCTGCCGCCCGGCTACACCTCATAGCCGTATTGCCGCGCCTCTTCGCGATAGGCGGTGTGGTAGCGCGCGACCAAGTCGCCCGACGAGAAGGTCACCAGGAACGGGTATTTGCGCTTGGGATCGGATGCCCAGGCCACGGTCTCGCTCGACCCTTGCGAGGGGATCCACACCGGCGGGTGCGGGGGTCTGATAAGGGCGCGGCCGCGGATTGACATAGCGCACGTCGAAATCGGTCGCCGTCGAAGGCGAACAGGTCGGGCTCGGTCCATGCCCGGTAATACGTCGATGCGCCTCGTCGAAGCGCGCGTGCGGAAACAGGGTTGACGCCCGAATGGTCTCCCGAGCCGATAGCGGACGAAGCCGGCGATGATCCGGCCCTTCGACAGATTGTCGAGCATCGCGAACTCTTCGGCGATGTAGACGGGGTTGTTCACCAAGGGCAGCGCGCGGCCGAGGATCGCGATCTGCACCCGCTTGGTACGCTGGATGAGGGCGCTGGCGATGAGATTTGGCGCCGGCATCAGCCCGTAGGCGGTCTGGTGATGCTCGTTGACGCCGATCGCGTCGAAGCCGAGCTCCTCGGCGTAGACGAGGGCGTCGATGTGGCGTTCGTATTCCTCGGCGCCCTTCACCGGGTCGTAGAGCCTGTTGGGCAGCACTACCCAGGGCGAGCGGTGCTTGGCCGCCTCGTCGAGATCGAGCGGCCGATAGGGCATCAAATGGAAGGAGACGAGCTTCATGGGCCTACTCCTCCCAGAAAATCGAGAACCTGGCCGGCAACGTGATCGGCGTGCTCGACATGCGGGAGATGCCCGCACCTCTCGACCATGACGAGGCGCGAATCGGCAGCCGCTCCCGCCACAGCGCGGCATAGGCCGGCGGCATGATCTTGTCATCCTCGCCCCACAGGATCAGCGCCGGCAGCTTGATGCGGTGTAGCCATTTTTCGAGATCAGGGTTGAACCAGCGCGGCTGCCAGCCGAATTTCGCCACCGTGAAGCGGTTTTTCAGCATCACATCCATCTGCTCTTCGCTCGGGCTCAGCGCCAGGATGCGGTCGGCGAAGGACTGGTCGTGATAGAGGTTGCGCAGCGCCTCCTCGGGTCCCCAGATGAAATTGTCGCCGCACGGCACGCCCTTCTTGCGGATGCCGGCCGGCGCGAGCTGAACGAGGCTGCGAAAGCGCGCGCGGTCGCGAATCAGGATCTCGGCGGCGAGCCAGCCGCCGAGCGAGTTTCCGATCAGGTGGATACCCTCGAGCCCCAAATCCTCCACGAGGTCGAGATAGAACATCGCCAGATCCGGCATCGAGGTGATCCACGCCGGATCGTCCGAGCCGCCGAAGCCGGGATGCTCAGGCACCAAGACCTCGTAGCGCTCGGCGAGTGCATCGAAGAACGGCAGCCATTGCGGGACGCCGCCCGCGCCATGCAGGAACAAGACAGTCGGTCCCCGCCCGGCGCGCTGCAGCCTGACCCTGACGTCCCGCACCCTCAGCTCGGTCGATTGCGCCGGCATCGTCGGCTCCCCTCTCGAAGACCTTCTTGCCACAATAGCCTCTTCCGTCGTGACGCGCATTCCCGCCATTGAGGATGACGCCCGGCTCGCGGTTCGATAAACATTGCAACACGGATCGAGCATCAACGAGGGAGGCTGCCATGCTGGCGCTGTGGGTGAAGGTGCGGGTCAAGCCGGAGCGGCGGGCGGATTTTTTGAAGGCGATCGAAGTCGACGCGATCGGCTCCGAGCGCGACAAGCCGGGGTGCCTCTGCTTCAACGTGGTGCAGGACCGCGAGGACCGAACGTCTACTATTTCTGCGAAGTCTACCGCGACGAGCGGCCATCGAGGCGCATCGCGCCGCGCCCGACTACGCGGTGTCGCGCGCCGCCGCCGACACCCTCGACGGCCCGGCCCAGGCGACGCGTTGCACTACCGTCTTCCCCGCCGCCACCGACTACTGGAAACGCAAACGCGCGCGGTAAGGCCGCCGCGGAACTCTCGATCGCGATCCCTGCGCGGGTACGGATCCATCGACGGGCGAGTGCAGGCCCAAATCGGTCCCTGCCTGCGCAGGGACCCGCTGCCTGGATCGATCTCCTATCGCGCCATGCCCGGCGCCCCGGCCGGAACGTCGTAAAAGGCCAGCGTCATCGACACGCTGGTGTAGTGGCCCATCAGGGTGATGACGTCGGTGATGCCGACATGGCCGAGCGCCTCGACCGCGCGGTCGTAAGAGCCCCTTCGAGACCCAGCGTGCCTTCGACGAGGCAGATCGCCATCTCGTAGACGACCTGCTCGCGCTTGTCGGCGAACGAGGTCGGCAGGCCGCACAGCAGCGCCTCGACCTTGTCGGCCGGCAGTCCCACTTCCTTGCCGCGCCGCTCGTGCGCCGCGGTCGGGTAGGCCGAATGCCATTTGCTGTTGATGATGATGACGGCGATCTCGCGCTCGCGTTCGCTCAGCGAGTAGTTGCCCGGGTGGAAATGTCCGCCGAACGGCGCCGCGACCTTCGCCAGTTTCGGGTTGTGCACCCAGATCTTGTTGGGGCCGCCGAGCGGGCCGCGGGTCTCGACCGGAACCGGTAGCCCTCCTGCTGCTCCGGCGTCATCTCGTCATAGGGGATCTCGGCATAGCGGCCGAAAGTCGGCGTCTCGGGCATCGCGGGCTTCCTTCGGGGTTCAGCCGCGAGCCAGGGCGTAGACTTGCGTCCGCCGGCGGTGGCGGCTGCGGGGTCCAGGTCTCGCCGGAATCGTGGCTGGTCCAGACCTCGCCGCCGTTGGTCGCGCACGACATGAGGGTCCGTTGTGCTTCGTCGAACGCGACCTTGAACATCGTATGCGGCACCGGCGCGCCAACATCGACCTGCGCCCAGCTGTCGCCGCCGTCGCGGCTGTGCAGCAATATGCCGAGATCGCTGATGAACCCGGAGCCGGCCGCGACCCATAGATGGCGCGGGTTGCCGGGCACCTCGCGGATGTCGCGACAGTAGAGCTGTCCCTTGACGTTCAACGGCTCCAGCGGCACGTGATTCCAGTGGTCGCCGCCGTCGGCGCTGCGGAACATGCCGGCGCGGGCGATGCCGAACACCGTACCTGGCCGCCAGCGGCTCGCCAGGACACCGTGCATGTCGACCATGTCGTCGTTGACGTACCAAATTCTCCCAATGCTCGCCGCCGTCGGTCGAGCGGATCGTGCCGCCGACCTCGATCGCGCCGTAAAGATGATCGGGCTCGCTGGCGCTGGCGTCGAGCATCAGCACGCGCTTGGCCGGGTTGGCGCCGGGTGCGGTCGTGATCTCGGGAAAGCGCACGCTGACCGGCAAGCGGGTCCAATGCTCGCCGGCATCGTCGCTGCGATAGACCTCGCAATTCTCGCAGCCGACCAGGATCACGTCGGGGTCGTGCGGGTGAAACAGGATTGACCAGACCGGCAAGCCGTGATCGGGCAACTCGACCTTTCTCCCAGTGCTCGCCGCGATCGGCGCTGCGATAGGCCCGGATTGCGTGCCGGCATAAATGATCTCGGGCTGCTGCGGGTGCACCGCGAGCGCGCGGATCGCCGGCATCTCGGGCAGGCCGCGCTCGAGCGCCTCCCATTCGTTGCTGCCGTCGGCCAGCCGGAACAGCCCGGAGATGAACCACCCGGCCGGGCCCGGTTTCACCTGCGAGGCCGAGGTAGAGATAGGAGCGGTGATCGGTGTGCTTGGCATGGAATCGCCCGCCTCTGTCCGGTGATGCGGCGTCCACGCGCCGCTGGCCGGCAAGCTTGGCGGTTCTTGGAGCGTCAGCCAAGGCTCGCCCGCGCCGGTTGTCGGAACCGCGGCGGGCGGCTACCCTTCAACCGGTGCAAAATCGATCTGGCGCGCTTTGCGAGGGGTGATGGCTGAACGAAAATTCCGGGTCGTCGTTGCCGGCGCCGGCGTGTCGGCCTCTTTATGGCCGACGCTGAAACGGGCGGGGATCAATGTACCGTATACGAGACGGCCGCCAAGTTGGCGAACCTGGCGCGACAACACCTTTCCGGCCTTTTGTCGATGTCTTGTCGCGGCAATACGATTTCCCTTCCAGCCCAACTACGACTGGTCGCGCACCTACGCGCCGGCCGAGGAGATCTGGGCCTACATCAAAAAGGTCGCGCACGACCGGGGCTTGAAGAATTCATCCGCCTTCAACGAGGAGATCACCGCGGCGCGGTTTACCGGTGGCCGCTGGCACCTCGAGACCGCCAAGGGCGACGCCGATGTTGCCGATGTTTTCGTCTGCGCCACCGGGTTGGTCTGCGTACGGCCGCCGCTCCACGACATCGCGGGGCGCGACGGCTACGCCGGCGCCGCATCCCATTCGGCGCACTGGGATCACAGCGTGCCCTACTGCCGGACCACGCTGGGCGTAGATCGGCGGCGACGCCAGCGGCGTGCGGTCCTCGCCGAGGCGTCGGCCTGGGCGACGGGTGTCAAGGTGACCCAGTTACCCGCCGCGCCCAATAGGTGCGCGTTCGCGAACCCACTCGACCTGGCGCGAGCGCCTGAAACTCCGGCTGCCGTTCGCCTACCGCAAGGAGCAGGCCCGGCTTTGGGCGTTCATCAACAAATTCGACCGGTGGCGCCTCGACCCGGGCCGCAGCGCGAAGCGATGGACGCGAGTACCGCTCGTTCCTCGACATCGTCAAGGACCCCGAGCTGAAGCGAAAACTCACCCCCGACTACAATCTCGGCTGCACCCGGATCCCCAAATCAGACAAGAACTATTACGAGGCGGTGCAGCTTCCCAACGCCCATATCGTCAAGGGCGAGATTGCCCGCATCGTCCCCGAAGGCGTCGTCACGGCGGACGGAACGCGGGTCAGATCGACGTCCTCGTCTACGCCACCGGCTTTGACCCGCACGCCTATATGCGGCCGATGCAGGTCACCGGCCTGAACGGGGTGACGATCGAAGACAACGTGGCGCGAGAAAATCTATCCCTATGGCGGGATCGCGCTCCCTTGCTTCCCCAACCTCTTCATGCTCTACGGGCCATTCGCCCAAGTCAACAACCTGCCGGTGCCGCTGGGGCTCGACCAGGAGATCGCCTGCATCATGCGCCTCATCGCCGAGGCTCGCGCGCGCGGCGCCGCGGTCGCGCCGACGGTCGAAGCGACCGAGAAATTTCTCGCCCGCCTTGACGCGGCTTTCCGCGCACGGTCTGGGTCGGCGGCTGCAAGAACTGGTCCACCAGCGATCAGGCGGTGCCGGTCCTGTGGCCGTTCCCGCAGGAGGCGCACAGAATTTTCGAGCAGGTGCACGGCCGAGATTGCCAGTTCGACCCCGACCCAACCGTCAGAGTGAGCGAGCGCCCGCTGACTAGGGAAGCCCGGTGTGACAGTGCGTGCAGAGTTGGGCCAGGCCGAGCGCACCGCGATGGGGAGCGCCAATCGGCTGAAGCTCGGCCTGTTCGGCGCCAACTGCTCGTCCGGCCGGGCGGTCACCACGGTCCCGAGCGCTGGTCGCGGGAATTGGACCGATTGCCTGCGCTTGCGCAATTGGCCGACGAGGCCGGCATCGAATTCATGCTGCCGATCGGCCGCTGGAAGGGCTATGGCGGCGACACCGACTATCAGGGCGCGACGTTGGAGACCGTGACCTGGGCCTGCCGGGCTGCTGGCCGACACCAAGCGGCTGACGGTGTTCGGCACGGTCCACGCGCCGCTGATCGCGCCCCTTATCGCCGCCAAGCAATTCGTCACCGCCGACCACATCGGCGAGGGCCGCTTCGGCCTCAACCTCGTCTGCGGCTGGAACGAAGGCGAATTCGAGATGTTCGGCGCGACGCTTGCGCGATCACGAGACGCGCTACGAATACGCGCAGGAATGGCTCGACGTCATCAAGCTGGCATGGGCGCCGCAGGAAGATTTCGACTTCGCCGGGCGTTTCATCAACGTGAAGGGCGGACGTGCGAAGCCCAAACCCTACGGCGGGTCGCGCCCGCTGATCATGAACGCCGGCGCCTCGCCGACGGGCCAAGCTTTCGCGATCCGCAACTGCGATGCCCTCTTCTCCAACATCTCGAACGGCATTTCCTTCGAGGAGACCGCTTCCCACGTCAAAAACGTCCGTGCGCTCGCCCGCGATGGCGGCCGCGAGATCGACATCTACACCGTCGGCGTCGTCACCTGCCGCCCCACCGTCCGCGAGGCCGAGGATTACTGGCGCCACGCGATCCAGGACCATGCCGATTGGCCGGCGGTCGACAACATCCTGGCGATGCGCAACGTCACCCCGCAGACCCACGGGGCCGACGAGTTCCAGCGCCTCCGCAATCACCAGTCAAACGGCATGGGCGGTCTGCCGATGGTCGGCGACCCCGATGGGGTGGCCCGGCAAATGGCCGAGCTCGCCGCCGCCGGCCTCACCGGCATAGGCATCTCATTCGTCAACTATCTCGACGAACTCCCCTATTTCTGCGCCGAAATCCTCCCCCGCCTGGCGCGCCTCGGCCTGCGCGAGAAAGCTTGAATTGCTGTTTGCCGATGCCTCCTCATTGACGATGCGCGCAACACCAACACAAATTACAACCCCGAGGCCGAGGCGCAGGCCGGCCGCTCGGCGGTGACCGCGCTCGCCCGCTTCCTCGGCGCCGAACTCACTTGCTTGCAGCAGAGCCCAGCCGCCGCCGATTGAGTGAGGCGGAGCGTCGCCCAGGGCAACCCCCCCGCATCCTCCAATTCGGCGCCAAGGGGGTTCGTTGATCAACTTCCGTTGCCACGCACCCCGTTAGGACGCTAAAATCCGTCGGAAGGTTGTAATCCGGGACCATCGGATGGCGCGAGCACATTTCACACGCATTCTCGTCATCGTTGCCTGGGCCGTTGGCCTGGTCATCTTGCCGACGGCGTTGTCCGGGATCGCAAAGGCATGCCTGATTTCTGCGAAATCGGCAGTCGCAGTCGCGGCAACGATCGACGGACGCGCCGTCGGTGGCGCAGACGAAGATAAAATATCGGATTACGACCAAACGGTCATGGCTGACGACGATCTGGCGAGTTCACAGCTGTTCAGTGTTGTTTGGTCCCCGGAAAATTACTTGCAAATCGTTTCGGGCGGTCGCGATCGGTCGAGGGGCCCGAGCGCAGGGGCTGATTTATTGGATCTGGTCGCGGCGGAAATGGCCGCCGAGGCCGGGGCCGGAGGGGCCGACGTTCAGCAGTCGCTCTCCGACCTTCGCGTCGCATTGGGTGGCTCCCACATCGGACCGGTGAATGATCGCGGCGGTCCATCCGACGATGTATTGTGGGAGACCGCTAAGTACCTCGTTCAGCATTACGACCTTATCAGCCCCGACGGCGACCTTGCCGCGATCCTCCGGCTTGGCGCGGAGGCGGTCCATTCTCTCGATCAATACAGCAGCACCAGCCTCGATGGCGATGCTGCCGCCACCGGGCTCGGACCCGGTAACCCTTATCAACCCATCAGCCTTAACGGCGATGCTGCCGATACCCGCCTTCAGCCGGCTGCGCCTTGGCGAGCGGCGAGCGGCGGGTCGTTCCATGAGGTTGGCGGCTTAGTGTCCTATCTCGCGGCACTGCACAACTTTGTATTTTCCCGCGATGGCGTGATCACTGCGCTGATCATCATGGTCGGGTACGCCGCCATCGCAGGGTTACAAAGTCTGGCGCGGGGATTCCGCCCGACGCGCCCGCTGTCAAGGTCGCGCGATGGTAGGCGCACGATGGGGAAGTCGTAATTATTCGGACGATGCTTCCACTAGCGTCAGATCGCGACCGAGGTGAATGCTGGTTCGATTGCCAGGCCACCTCACCGTCACAGCCTCGCCGTCGATCGCGGTCACTTCGCCGACGGCACCCTGGATTGTGCGCCTCACGCGCGCCCCAACCTCGAACGCCGCGTGAGCTTCTGCTGATTTCTTATCCTCGCCAGGACGGAACCGATGTCCGCACTTCAAGCACGTCAGCCAAGTCTTGCTGGCGCCGATGAACCCGCCGACGAGCCCGACGCCGGGGGCTATAGTCAATCCAAGCGCGAGACCCCTCTTCATGCTAAAGCCGCGCTTTTCAGCATGGAGATGTCTAGACCCGCACTTCGGGCAATTCAGTTCGTCGCCGCTCATCGCTGTCTCTAAGTTGTGCCCCAACGAGGCCGGGCTATCGTACTTGGGTAGTCACGTCTGTTTGAAGCACCTGTTCGCATTGTCCCAGAAGAGTTTCTGGCGGCGTTCCGGGGTGATGCTCGACCACGCCATGATGTTGTCGACCGAGTCGGGGAACCAGCTTTCGTAATGCGGGTAGTCGGAGGCGTACATCAAAACGCCGTCGCCCAGCGCCTCGGTCACCATCTGGAACATCGGCTCGTGCTCGTGGGCTTCGATGTTGCAGAAGACCCGGCCGGCTGCGAAATGCTCGCTCGGCAGGTGTTTCAGGGGCGCCGTCCGACCCACATAACTCACCTGTTCGTCCATCCGGCGCACCCAGAACGGCAGCCAGCCAAAGCCGCATTCGAGGACCGCGAGGCGCAATCCGGGATGGCGGTCGAGGACGCCGCCCGCCAGAAACCCGGCCATGAAGCGCATCGCGCCCCACGGGTGGGAGCACAGGCGCGCCAGGTAGACATTGTCCCACATGTCGCGGTAGCCGGGGAAATAGGGCGGGTTCCAGGCAAAGCTGTGATGGGCGATCGCCAGATCGTGCTCTTCGGCCGCCTGCCAGATCGGCTCGAGGTCGGGGTGGTCGACCGGGCGGTCGTTGTCGAGCAAGGGCTGCACCGCGACCGCCCATTTGGAGTTGCCCCATTCGCGGATCTCGCGCACCGCCTCCGCGACCTCGCGGGTCGAGGCGACGATCGGGCCCTTGAGGCGATCGGGCGCGACGCTGCAGAAATCCTGCATGTGGCGGTGATAGGCGCGGATCAGCGCGACCTCGATCGAAGTGTCGGGGTGGCCGACCGCCGCGGTCCAAGCCGAGGGAATGAGGAAATGCCGGTCGGCGCCCTCGATATCCATGTCGTGGATGCGGTTTAGGGCATTGTCGTCCTGGACGCCGGGGCTCGGGCGCAGCCGGCCGCGCCACACCCGCCCGTCGCTCGAACCCGGCCGCGGCTCGGCTTCGCCCAAGGTGCGCTCATAGATCTTCTGGTCGAAGCGGTAGATATGGCGCTCGCCGCCGCCCTCTTCGCGCGAGCGGATCCTGGCCTTGTAGGGCGCCAGCTCGGGGAGGCGCGGCCGGAAGCTTGGATCGACGTATTTGTCGAGCACCTCGGCGCCGGGGTTGATGTGCGTGTCGACGTCGTAGACGCGAAATCCGTTCTTCATTGCCCGCCTCCACCTCGCAGTGCGCCCGTTCGCTATCGCACGGCACCGGCCGCCTTGCCTATCATATTTGCCCCGTTTGATAGCCGGCGGCAAAGCGGCTTCCTCTTTGCTTCGCCCCGGCCTTCGCCTATCCTATCGGGCACAGGCGGGTGTAGCTCAATGGCAGAGCAGAAGCTTCCCAAGCTTACGACGAGGGTTCGATTCCCTTCACCCGCTCCATATCATTGAGAGACCGAGCTTGATGAGCGAGGAGACCGCGCCGATCGTCGAATACCTCGCGCGGTCGCGCGATGTGGTCGAGAGGGCGCTCGGCGACCAGCACCTGATCGAGACGACCCTCGCGGTGGCGGACCGGGTCTGCGCCGCGCTCTGCGCCGGGCACAAGGTGCTGCTCGCCGGCAATGGCGGCAGCGCGGGCGATGCCCAGCACATCGCCGGCGAACTGTTGTCGCGGTTCAATTACGACCGCGCGCCGGCAGCCGCGATCGCGCTGACCACCGACAGCTCGGTGTTGACCGCGATCGGCAACGATTACGGGTACGACCGCATCTTCGAGCGCCAGGTGCGGGGGCTCGGGCGCCCCGGCGACGTCTTGATCGCGATCTCCACCTCCGGGCGCTCGCCGAACATCTTGAACGCGATCGCGGCGGCGCGCGCCGGCGGCCTAGTCGTCATCGGCTTCACCGGGACAGGCGGCGGCGACATGGCGGCGCGCTGCGATCTGTGCCTGGTTGCGCCATCCGATTCGACGCCGCTGATCCAGCAGCTTCACATCACCCTCGGGCACATCGTTTGCGGTCTGGTCGAGGAACGGCTGTTTCCCCGGGCCAGCGCGCCGCGGCCGCTCGCGGCAATCGCCGAGTGATAGAGCGTTCCCCGGTTGCGCGTCAGGACCTGTCGTTTCGCTGGCACTGCGGTATCTGACGGCGGAATATGGCCGCCCGGCGCCCGTTCTTTAGCGGGCGGCGTCCGGCACCAGCGCGAGGGTTGATGAGTTCCTGCTTCTGACCGGAGCTTTGCCGCGTTTGGCGGCGCGCATGTGATGATCACCGGCGGCGTCGGCCTCATCGGGTCGGCGCTGGCGCGGCGGCTGGTGACACTCGGGGCTGAGGTATTGCTCGTTGACAGCATGGTCCCGGAGGCCGGCGGGACCTTTGCCAACATCGCCGACATCTTGCGAGCGGGTGCGGGTCAACATTGCCGATATCCGCGACGCCGCCGCGCTGCGCCACTTGCTGGCCGGCCAGGATTACCTCTTCGACCTTGCCGGCCAGACCAGTCATCTCGAATTCGATGAATGCGCCGGAAGTCGACCTTGCGGTCAATTGCACGGCGCAGTTGCAGCTCTTGGAATTGTGCCGCGCGGTCGCCCCCGCCGTCACCATCGTCCACGCCGGCACCCGCCAGATCTACGGCAGGCCGCGCTATCTGCCGGTCGACGAGGAGCACCCGTTGCGCCCCGCTGATGTCAACGGCGTCAACAAGATGGCGGGCGAGGCGTACCACCTGCTCTATCACGACGTCTATGGCATCGACACCCGCTCGTTGCGGCTGACGAATGTTTATGGGCCGGGCATGCGGATCAAGGACGCAAGGCAGAATTTCCTCGGGATCTGGCTGCGCCGGGCGCTCGAGGGGGCGGCGTTCGAGGTATGGGGCGGCGAGCAGCGCCGCGAACTGCTCTATGTCGAGGATGCGGTCGAGGCGTTTCTCCTCGCCGCGCTCAGCCCCGATACCGCGGGGCTCGCGCTCAATGTCGGGGGCGAGGCGCCCTATACGCTCAATGCGCTCGCCGAGGCGCTGATCCGCGCCAATGGCGGGGGCAGCTTCGAGCGGCGCGAATTCCCCGAAGACCGCAAGCGCATCGATATCGGCGATTTTGTCACCGACGACCGCCGCTTCCGCCAGCTCACCGGGTGGGCGCCCAGGATCGGCCTCGACGACGGCCTCGCGCGTTCCCTCGACTATTACCGTCGCCATCCGGCGAGCTATCTCTGAGCGAGCCGCCGATGACTGCCCCGCCGATCCCGCAGACCGATCCGCGCGCCGGCTATTTCGAGCGCAAAAGGGAGATCGATGCCGCGGTCGCACGGGTGCTGGCGAGCGGCCAGTACATAGGAGGGCGTGAGGTCGAGGCGTTCGAGGCCGCCTTTGCCGCCTGGCTCGGCGTCGGCCACGCGGTCGGCACCGGCAGCGGCACCGACGCCATCGAGCTGGCGCTGCGCGCCTTGGCGATTGGCCCCGGAGATCTCGTATTCACGGTATCGCATACCGCGGTCGCGACGGTCGCCGCGGTCGAGCGCGCCGGCGCGGTCCCGGTGCTGGTCGACATCGAGCCGGGCGGCTTCACCATGGATCCCGCTTGCCTCGAGGCGGCATTGCGCGACCCGCCGGCGGGCCGGCCGGCCGCCATCCTCCCGGTTCACCTCTACGGCGAGCCGGCCGATCTGACGCCGCTCCTCGATCTCGACCGCCGCCTTGGTATGCGCCTCGTCGAGGACTGCGCGCAAAGCCACGGCGCGGCCTATCGCCGGCGGCCAACCGGGAGCATCGGCGACATCGGCTGCTTCAGCTTTTATCCGACGAAGAACCTGGGCGCGCTGGGCGATGCGGGGATGACCGTGACCGACAATCCCGAATTCGCCCGAGCGCTGCGCGAATTGCGCGAATACGGCTGGCGCGAGCGCTATGTCAGCGCCCGCACCGGCATCAATACGCGGCTCGACCCGCTGCAGGCGGCGATCCTCGGGTGCGGATTGCCGCATCTCGACGACGGCAATCGGCGCCGCCAGCGGATCGCCGCACGCTATGATGAGGGCCTGGCCGGCCTGCCGCTGGCGCTGCCGCGGCGGCGCCCCGAGTGCAGCCACGTCTTCCACCAATATGTGATCCGCAGTGCCGAGCGCGACCGATTGCGCGAGCATCTGCGCATCGCGCACATCGGCACCGGGATTCATTACCCGGTCCCGGTGCATCTCCAGCCGGCCTATCTGGGCCGTCTCGGCGAGTTCCCTGCCGGCCTCCCCGAGACGATTCGGGCCGCGCGCGAAATCCTCAGCCTGCCGATCTATCCGCAACTCGGCGCCGAAGTCGTCGACCGCGTGATCGCCGAGATCCGCCGGTTTTTCGGGTGAGGGCGGGCGCGTCAACCGGCTCGCGCTCAATACAGATGGCAGGCGACGCTGTGGCCCGGCGCGAGTTCTTGATGCACCGGCGCCTCGACCGCGCAGCGCGCCATGGCCTGCGGGCAGCGGGTGTGGAAATGGCAGCCCGGGGGCGGGTGGATCGGGTTCGGCACCTCGCCGGCGAGACGGATGCGCTGGCGCCTCACCGCGGGGTCGGGGATCGGCACCGCCGATAGGAGCGCCTGCGTATAGGGGTGTTTGGGCGCGGCGTAGAGGTCGTTGGCCGAGGCGGTCTCGACGATCCGCCCGAGATACATGACGGCGACCCGGGTGCTGATGTGCTCGACGACCGAGAGGTCATGCGCGATGAACAGGTAGGTCAGGCCGAATTGCTGCTGGAGGTCTTCGAGGAGGTTGATCACCTGGGCCTGGATCGACACGTCGAGGGCGGAGACCGGCTCGTCGCAGACAATCAGCTTTGGCGACACCGCCAGAGCCCGGGCGATCCCGATCCGCTGCCGCTGGCCGCCCGAGAACTCGTGCGGATAGCGGCGCATATGATCGGCGTTGAGGCCGACGGTCTCGAGGAGTTCGACGATCCGCTCCTCGAATTGGCGGCGGCTGTGCGCCAGGCGGTGGATGATCAACGCCTCCCCGATGATCGCGCCGACCGTCATCCGCGGGTCGAGCGAGGCGTAGGGGTCCTGAAAGATGATCTGCATGTCGCGGCTGAGGGCCCGCAGCGCCGCGCCGGAGAGCGCGGTGACGTCTTTCCCGTCGTACCAGATCTCGCCAGCGGTCGGTTCGATCAGCCGCAGGATGCAGCGCCCGGTCGTCGATTTGCCGCAGCCCGACTCGCCGACGAGGCCGAGTGTCTCGCCGGCGGGAACCGCGAAACTGACCCGGTCGACCGCGTGCACCTGTTCGGCCGCGCCCGACCACAGATGGCGCTTCACTGGGAAGTTCTTGACCAATCCCTCGACCCGCAGCAGCGGGGGTGGCGCGGGCGCTTCAGCGGCGCCTTCGCTCACAGGACGCACGCCGCCTTGTGCCCCGGCGCGACCTCGCGCAGCGGCGGGATCGCCCGCGTGCATACCGGCATCGCGAACCGGCAGCGCGGCGCGAACCGGCACCCCGGCGGCAGGTCGGTGAGGCTCGGCACGGTGCCAGGGATCGCCTCGAGGCGGGCCTTGGCGCCGGCCCGATCGAGCCGCGGGATCGAGCGGATGAGGCCCTGCGTATAGGGGTGGCGGGGCCGGGCGAACAGCTCTGCGACCGGCGCCTCCTCGACGATCCTGCCGGCATACATGACGACGACGCGCTGAGCGACCTCGGCGACGACACCCATCGCATGGGTGATCAGCATCAGCGCCATTCCGAACCGCGACTTCATTTCGGCAAGGAGATCGAGGATCTGCGCCTGGATCGTCACATCGAGCGCGGTTGTCGGCTCGTCGGCGATCAACAGCTGGGGGCGGCACGACAGCGCCATCGCGATCATGACGCGCTGGCGCATCCCGCCCGAGAACTGGTGCGGATAGTCGCGCGCCCGGCGCCGCGGGTTCGGGATGTCGACCAGCGCGAGCATTTCGACCGCGCGGTCGAAGGCCCCCCGCCGCCCCAGGCCTTCATGTTCCCGGACCGCTTCGGCGATCTGGTCGCCGACGCTGTAGACCGGGTTGAGCGAGGTCATCGGCTCCTGGAACACGATGCCGATTTCCTTGCCGCGGATTCGCCGCATCGCCGCCTGGCCGAGTGGTACGAGGTCGCGGCCGAGCCAGAGGATCTGGCCGCCGGCAATGCGTCCGGGCGGCATCTGGATCAGCTTCAGCGTCGAGAGCGCGGTCACCGTCTTGCCGCACCCCGATTCGCCGACGATCCCCAGCGTCTCGCCGCGGTCGATTGTCAGGTCGATGCCGTCGAGCGCGCGCACAATGCCGTCATCGGTCGCGAAATCCGTCTCCAACCCGCGGATTTCGAACAGATGATCGCCGCGGCCGGTGTCCACTCACATCACCTTCCGCGGGTCGAGCGCGTCGCGCAGCCCGTCGCCGACGAAGTTGATCGACAGCACCGCCAGAAAGATCGCGGCGCCCGCGAACAATGCCCAATGCGGGGCGATGTCGAGCGTGTCCTTGGCGTCGTAGAGGATGCGCCCCCAGGTCGGGATGTCGGGGGGAAAGCCGAGCCCGAGAAACGACAGCGTCGATTCGGCGATGATCGCGCCGGCGACGTCGACCGTTCCGGCGACAACCACCGGCCCCAATGAATTGGGCAGGATATGCCGCATCACCTGGCGCCACTTTGTCGCCCCGAGCGCACGCGCGGCCTCGACGAACTCCTTTTCGCGCAACGACAGGAATTGCGCACGCACGAGCCGCGCGACCTGCATCCAGCGGAAGCCGCCGATCACCGCGACGATCAGGAGGAAGACGCCGAGTTCGGGTCCGACGAGCTGCTTCAGGGGATCCCGAAACAGATAGATCAAGCAGCAGCAGCAGCGGCAGTTGCGGCAGCGACAGGAACAGGTCGGTCAGCCACATCAGCGCCGTATCGACGCTGCCGCGCGAAATGCCGGCAACCGCTCCGATGATCGTGCCGACGACGACGGCCACCAGCATCGCCGCCAACCCGACCGCGAGCGAGATGCGTCCGCCATAGAGCATCCGGGCGAGCACGTCCTGGCCGAGATCGTCGGTGCCGAGCGGATGCACCCAGGAGGGGCCGGCGAGCTGGGCAGCTGAAATCGATGTCGTTGATCGGCACTCGCCACAGGAACGGCCCCAGCGCTACCGCGAGCGATCATCAGCAAAAGGACCGTGAGGCCGGCGACCGCCAGCCGATGCCGGCGAAAGCGCCGCCAGGTGTCTCTGGCAGGCGACACATATCGCGCGTGGCTGCCGCGGTCCGGCAGCACCGCCTCAGCGGTAGACGATGCGAGGGTCGAGCCAGCCATAGAGAACATCGGCGAGGAGGTTGAAGAGGATCACGAGACAGGCGAAGACGAACGTCACCGCCATGATGACCGGCGTGTCGTTGGCCAGGATCGAGGTGATCAACAAGGACCCGATGCCGGGGACGCGAAAGATCTGTTCGGTCACGATCGCGCCGCCGAATACCGTCGGCATCGACAGCGCTACCAGCGTCACGACCGGGATCAGCGCGTTGCGCACGACATGCCTGGTCACGACGGCGAACTCGGCGATGCCCTTGGCGCGCGCGGTCGTGACATAGTCGAGGCGGATGACGTCGAGCACGGCGGAGCGCACATAGCGCGTCCACGAGGCGCCCTGGAAGAGGCCAAGTACGGCGACCGGCATCGCCGCCTGGCGGAACTCCTCCCAATACCAGCGCCAGCCGGTGGCCGCGAGATCGGCGCGATAAACGAACGGCAGCCAGTGGAGCGTCACGCTGAACACCAGGATGAAGAGGATCCCGGTGAAGAAGGTCGGCAACGAAAAGCCGATGAACGCGAGCGTGTTGGCGATCTGGTCGAAGACCGAATAGGGCCGGGTCGCCGAATAGACCCCAACCGGCAGCGCGATCAGGAGCGCCACGATCTGCGATGAGCCGATCACCAGGAGGGTCGTCGGCAGACGCTGCAGAATGAGCCGATCGACATCGATGCGGCTGACGAACGAAAACCCCCAGTCGCCGTGCAGCATCGCGACGAGCCAGTGCAGGTAGCGCAGCCACACCGGGTCGTCGAGGCCGAATTTGGCGCGCAGCGCCAGCGGCGACCTGGGGCGGCACGTTGGGGTTGCTCGCCAGTTCGCCGAACGGGTCGCCGGGAGCCAGAGCCAGGACCGTGTAACAGAATAATGCTGATGCCCAGAAGGCTCGGGACCGCGATCAAGAGTCGGCGCAGCAGATACCGGGTCATCGGGGCGTCGGCGCGATCACGTTTCGCGATACCAGTTGCGCAAATCCCATACGTCGTTGTCCCAGCCGCTCAGATGCGCACGCAGCTGGCGCGATATCCCGGATACTCGCGGGCGGTAGACATCGGGGATCACCGCCTGCTCGTTGACCACCAGATCGTTCATCTTGATGAACAACGCCGCCCGCTTGACCGGGTCGAGTTCGCCTTCGGCCGCATGAAAGGCGTCGTCGTATTCGGCGCTGTGCCAGCGCGTGATGTTTCGGCCCTGCCACTTGTTCGCCTTCGCGGCGATCTCGGAGGAGAGGAACTGGCGCATGAACCGCGACGGGTCGGGCTCCGTCATCGTCGTCGTGTACATCTGCATGTCGCAATAGAATTTGGCGTAGGTATCCGGATTGGCCACGTCCGAGGAGAAATACACCGAGGCGGTAACCGACTTCAGCTCCATCTCGATGCCGGCCTTCTGGCAGGCCTGCTTGACGATCGCCTGGTTCTTCTGGCGCGGTGCGTTGATCGAGGTCTGAAACACCAGCTTCAGCTGCTTGCCGTCCTTGGTGCGGATGCCGTCGGGCCCGCGTTTCCAGCCGCCCTGCTCAAGCACCTCGTTGGCCTTGTCGATACTGAATTCCCAGTGCGTGTCTTTCGACACGAAGCGCGCCGGGTTGTTGATGAAATTGCCGGTCGCGACGCCGGTGCGGCCATAGATGTATTTTTGCACCGCGCTGCGGTCGACCAGCAGTGCCGAGCGCCTGCGCGAACCGCCGGGATCGCTCAACAGCGGATGCGTCGTCTTGATGCTCGAGCGCTCGCCATCGACTTCGGTCCAGGGATCGGTGCTGTTGAGCTGGATCTGCTCGATGTTGCCGCCGGGCGTGATCTCCACGCGGCCCTTGGCGCCGGCCCCCTTTTCGAGCCGCTGCAGGATCTCGTCCTCGACCTGCAGGTTCCAGGCATAATCGTATTCGCCGGTCTGGATGACCGCGCGCGCGGCCGACACCGCATCGCCCCCGCCCTTCATCTCGATCGTGTCGAAATATGGCCGGTTCGTCCAGATGATAGTCGGGGTTGCGCTCGCCCCTGACGCGATCGCCGGGGTCGAAATCGACGAAGCGATAGGGGCCGGTTCCGACCGGTTTCAGATTGGTCTGCGCATCGCGCGATTTGGCGCCCGTGTACGCCTCGAACAGGTGCTTGGGGATGATCATGCCTTGGGTTGCCGACGAATGCGTCGGCCCAGAACGGCATCGGCTTCTTGAAATTCACCCGCACCGTCGAGGGGTCGATCTTTTCGACCGTGACGTCCTGATAGCTGCCGATCGTCGTCGCGGCGGTGGCCGGGTCCGAGGCGTATTCCCAGTTGAACACGACATCGTCGGCGGTGAAGGGCTGGCCGTCGTGCCACTTGACATCCTTCTTGAGCTTCCAGGTTACCGACCTGCCGTCATGTCGAGAGGCCGCCGTTCTCGATGTCGGGAATCTCCTCGGCGAGCATTGGCACCAGATTGCCGTCGGCATCCCAACCGGCGAGCGGCTCGTAGAAGATCCGCGAGCCCTCCTGGTCCTTGGTGCCGACCGCAAAATGCGGGTTGAGCAGGGTCGGCGCCTGCCAATACAAGAGCTTGAGCGCGCCGCCGCCACCCGCCTTCTGCGGCTTGTAGGCGAAGGCACCCGGCTCGGCCGCCACTCCCGCATGCGTCAGCAGCAGACTGGCAAAGGGTGCCGTCAGCCCGAGCCCGACCAGCCTGCGCACCACCGCCCGGCGGCAAACCCGGCCGGCTTTGGCCGCGCCGATCAGGCTGCGCAAGTGCTCTTCGTTCATCGCCGGTCCTCTCATCGCGCTGCGGCCCGCGCCGCCTCGGCGCCGGATTTTATGCCAGAGCCGTGCCGACGCCTAAAAAAGAAGCAGCGCATTCAATAGAGATGGCAGGTGACGCTGTTATGCAAAAGAGCCTTGCGCGTCGTCGGCGTCTACGATTTGGTGGGGTCGCGCTCAACTCCGGCGAGGGTGCCGACGGTAATCGGCTTAAAGGGCGCCCGCGGGCGAAAGGTTCCAATCTCGGCAATCGAGACGCCCCGCGCCGCGGCGATGACGGCGCTGACGATAGGGCCGCATACTCGCCCCTGGCATGGCCCCATGCCGCAGCGCAGGAACGCCTTCATCTGATTGGGGCCGCGCGCACCGAGCTGCACGGCGCGGCGGATCTGGCCGGCTGAGACCTCCTCACAGCGGCACGTGACGACCGCGTCGGCGGGGCTCAGCACGCTGTCGGCCGGACGGTAGAGGGCGTCGAGAAACGGCCGAATCGCGCGCTCCCGGGCGAGGCCGGAGCGGATCGGCCGGGCGCGACGGTCGCGCTCCCCCTCGTCAATACGCCCGAGCGCGGCGGCGGCATCGAGTGCGGCGAGCCGGCCCGACAGCGCCGCCGCCCCGGCCCCGGCGATCCCCGCGCCATCGCCGGCAATCGCGATGCCGGGGAGGCTCGTGCGGCCCCACTCGTCGACGGCCGGGCGCCAGCACCGCTGCGCTTCGTCCCAGCGATGCGCGACTTGCAGAGCGAGGCTGATCTGAGTGTTGGGGATCACCCCTTCATGAAGGAACAGGTGGTCGACGGCGATCTCGCCACCCTCCCAGGCGACGCCCTCCACCCGACGGCGGCCGAGTACCCGCAACCCGCGCACGCCGCGCCGCACCGCGACCCCGGCGCGGGCGAGGCCGAAGACGAGCGCCAGGCCTTTGCCCAGGTCGCTCCGGCCTCTCCACAATTCCCCGACATAGCGCGCCGTAGCGGCGTGATAGTTGGCCGCCGGCGTTGTCTCCAGGACAGCGAGCGGCGGCGCGCCGGCGCGGGTGAGCTGCAGCGCGGCGAGGTAGAGGAGCGGCCCCTGCCCGGCGAGCACCGCCTGCCCTTCGGGCACCAGATCGGCGGTCTTCAAGAGGAGCTGCGCGGCGCCGGCCGTCATCACCCCCGGCAGGGTCCAGCCCGGGATCGGCACCGGGCGTTCGATCGCGCCGGTCGCGATCAGGATATGCCGCGCGTCGACGGTCTCGCTGTTGCCGGCGGCGGCCAGCGACAGGATGCCGCCGCCGGACCCACCGGGATCGATGTGCCATACCGTCGTTCCCGGCCGATAGCGCGCGGTGCTCTCGCGCAATTCCGTCACCAGGCGCCGACCCGCCAGATAGTCGGCGCCGAGGATTGAGGCTTCCGGGGCATGCTCGACCCCGCGATAGATCTGCCCGCCGGGAGCGTCCGCTTCGTCGACCAAGAGGGTGTCGAGGCCAAGCTTGGCGGCCAGCGCCGCCGCCGCCATTCCCGCCGGTCCGGCGCCGATGATCGCGAGATCGACGGTCATAGCATCGCGACGGCGCGCGCCCCGCGCTGGCGGCGGATGCGCATGCCGGGGCGCGCGGCGATCATGCAGCTTTGCCGATTGGGTACGCCGTCGATCTCGGCCAGGCAATCAAAGCAGACGCCCATCATGCAATAGGGCCCGCGCTCGGCGGCACCCACTGGCGTCTCGCGGATGCTGGAGAGCCCGGCGACCAGCACTGCCGCGGCGGCCGAGGCGCCCGCCGGCACGCGGACAATGCGACCCTCGACCTCGACGGAGATCGTCGCCTGCCGGCTGTCAGGCCGCGGCCGAAACATCGAAGCGCTTGGCCGAAAAGGGCGCCAGCATCGGATCGAGCGCGCCGGCAGCGACCATCGGCGCAAACAATTTGGCATGCGCCGCCGCCAGGGTGACGCCGCTGTGGCAATTGGCGGTGAAGGCGCCGGGAAATTGCTCGGACTCGTCGTAGATCGGCAGCCCATCGGGCGGCATGACCCTGAGCGCCGCCCAGGCGCGCACGATCTGAAGCTCGGCCAGCCACGGAAACGAGAGCACCGCGCGGCGCGCGATGGCTCGCATGATTTCCGGCTTTTGACTGGTATCGAAGCCGACCTCCTCCTCGCTGCTGCCGAGGAGGATGCTGCCCTCCGGCGTCTGCCTGATGCTCCCGAGCGGGATCGGCCAGGTCCGCGAGGTGCGCTCGGTCACCAGGATCTGGCCGCGTTGCGGATGTACCGGCGCGTTGAGGCCGAAAAGCGGCGCCAGTGCGGCGTTGCCGAGCCCCGCGGCGAGCACGATCTGGGGCGCACCGAGGGTCTCGTCTCGGACGTCAATGCGAAAATCGCCCGGCGCGGTGACGGCCGCGGTCACGGTGCTGTTGGGCAGATACGTCCCGCCGGCGGCGGCAAATGCCTTGTGCAATGCGTGAAACAGCAGAAGCGAGTTGACGTGCCCGTCATAGGGCGTCCACGAAGCGCCGGCCACCGTGGGGCCAAGACCGGGCAGCATGGCGGCTAGTTCGGCGTGATCGAGCATCCGGTACTCAAAGCCGAAATTGCCGGCCTCGACTTGCATCTGCTGCATCATTGCGTGGCGTTTCGCCAGCTCTGCGTCACTGAGGCAGAGCTGAACCCCGCCGTTCTGCTCGTGCCCGAGCTTGATCCCGGTGCGCTCTTCAAGCTCGTCGGCAAAGAGCGGCCATGCCGCGGCCGAGGCTCGCGTCCAGCGTTGATAGTGCGGCGCGCCCAGGCCCTTCGTCTGCACCCAAACGAGCCCGAAATTGCCCCGCGAGGCGCGATAGGCCACATCGCCCTCGTCGATAAGGGCCACAAGCCGCCCGGTACGGGCAAGGCCATAGCCAATCGCCGTGCCGACCAGCCCGCCGCCGATCACGATCGCATCGAAGCGCCGCATTTCGTCCTGTCTCGCCACCCGGACCGGCGCCATCATAGAACCGAGGCGTTGCGATCCGAAGCGCCGACATCGCCGATGCCGGGAACCGCGCCCTCTACGGGCGTGATCCTCGGCATCGGGTGTTGCTCAACGAGATTGGCGGGGGAGATGGGCTGGGGCCGGCGACCCATGCGGCGCTGGTCGAACGCGCGGTGTTTGCGGTCTTCAGCCCGCCGCCTGACCAGTTACCGACGGCCGCACCCATTTGCGCTTCATCTTGTCCCAGATCAGCGTCGGCAGCGGTGACTGCTGGATCGTCGTCAGGTCGGGACACCGCGTCACACCGCGCTCGGCGAGGAACCGCTCGATGACGCCGAGTTCTTCGGCGCGTCGGGGGCCGAGGTGGCCTGGCGCACCAACCCGCCGCATCCCGGGGTCGCCGGGGTTGGGGCCTTCGCGCCGGATCGGCGGCGGGTCGCACGGCGCCATCTTCGCCGCGGCGGCGACAACCGCGCTCGCCGTCTCCGCGACCTTCGGCTGCGGCGTGGCGGCGTCGTCACCGTTGTGGGCCTCTGGCGCCGACGGCGAGAGACCGCTGATCATATAGCCCTGGCCCCATCGCGCCTCGATCCGAACCGGGAGCAGACGGCGCAGCTTGGTGATCAGCACCCGGACCGCGGTTGACTGCGCCCGATGTTGCCGATCATCGCCATAGAGGTGGCGGAAGAGCGCCTGATGGGTGACCAGCTCGCCGGGCGTCCTGGCCAGCCGCTCAAGGGCCTTCCACTCCATCGGGGTGAGGCGAATCGGGCTGCCGTCGAAGTCGATGCTGCGCCGGTCCCAATCAACGAGAAGCCCGTGCCGGGATGTGCCCTGGGTTGGCACCAACTCCAATCTCATGCCGAGTGCAGCAGCCCAGTGCTCGATCTCGTCAAACCGCGGCGAGCCGAGGCCGTGCTCCCAATCGCCCAGGAATGTCTCGTCGATGCCGCAGTGATCGCTCAGTTCCTTGAGGGACCATCCGAGCGTGGTGCGGCGGGCTTCAAGATTGCCGATCAGCGAGCTGTTGCGGGTCATTTTCATGCTTCCGCGTTCGGTCGTGTGCCGGTGTGGCTCAGACCCGGAGGGAGCGATGAAGCCGTTGGCGGTTCGGCATTGCTCGATAGGAAGACGATCCACGATCTGCCCCCAATTCATTGCGCCGGATCGGCGCGGACTCGAGCGGGTTCACCCGTTGTCGCGAGGGATTATCGTCGGATCGGTGACGCTAGCGTGTGAGGCTGCTCACAGGCTGCGAGAAATTTTCGGAAAATTTTTCCGGGCGTCTCGTGGACGCCGATCAGCGGGGGAGCGCGCCTCAGGCGAGGGCGGTTAATGCCGCCAGATCGCGGATCACGATCGCGCCTTTCTCGATCGCGATGATCCCGGAACGCTTCCAATCCTGCAGATGCTTGTTGACGCTTTCCCGCGAACCGCCGACCAGTTCGCCGAGCGCTCGTTGCGACATCTTGACCCCGACGGGCCCGGTCGGCGATTGGCCTGCGCCGTTCTCTTCGGCGAGCCGGATCAGGACCTTGGCGATCCGCGCTTCAAGGTCGAGGAAGGCCAGGTCCTCGACCTGCTCGTTGGTGCGCCGCAATCGTTCGCACAACACGATCAACAGGTCGATGCAGAGATCGGGTCGGCGCTCGAGCAACGCCAAAAGCGAGCGACGCGGCACGACCAGCAGCTCGCTGTCGCTCATCACGGTCGCGTCCGCGGTGCGCTCGTTGCCGTCGAGCAGCGCGATTTCGCCGAACACATCGCCCTCGCGCATGACCGTCAGCACCACCTGTCGGCCGTCGGGCGATGGCGAGCTGATCATCACGCGGCCCTTGAGAACCGCCATCATGCTGTTGCCCGGATCGCCTTTGGCGAAGATCTGGTCGCCCTCGACGTGGCGCGTGACGCTCGCATGAGCCAGGATCGCATCGATCTCGCTGTCGCCGAGCCGCGCGAACAATCGGCTGCGTCGGAGGACCTGCCGTAACGATACACTAGATCCGTACATCGACGATTCTCCGCAAGCCGACCGCCATAATTGAACCAGCGGTATCTTGGTTCCACCGCCCTGTCGGGTCGCACCGCCGGAGCTGCCGGGCGGCGGTAAGCCCATGATACAGGAAATTGAGATAAAAATTCGGTTGACGGCGGATTGCCGCAACGCTTTTCCGATGCGCGGGGCGACTTTAGTATGCCGCTACCGGAGGCAAAGTTGCCATCGCACGGTAGGCACGGAAGAGATCGGTCGGGTTATCGAGCGGGAAGCATGAACGCCATCCCCCCTATCATCGCCGGTGCGCGCACTCCCCGGAACGCTTGTCCGGTGGGGGCGTCAGCGGCGTGAGCAGCCTCAACATTCGCGAGCGGCTGTCACCGAACCATGACAGCCGCGGCGAGCCGCCCCATGTCCGGCCGATCGACATGCTGGTGTTGCATTATACCGGCATGCAGAGCGCCGCCGCGGCGCTCGACCGGCTGTGCGATCCCTCAGCCCGGGTCAGCGCCCATTACCTCGTCGAGGAAGACGGCACGCTGTGGCGGCTCGTCCCCGACGCACGGCGGGCCTTTCATGCCGGGGTGTCGTGCTGGCAGGGCGACTCCGATCTCAACTTTGTCTCGATCGGCGTCGAGATCGTCAATCCCGGCCACGAATGGGGTTATCGGCGGTTTCCCGAACCCCAGATGGTGGCGGTCGAAGAGCTCTGCCGCGATATCCTGGCGCGTCACCGGATCCCACCCTATCGGGTTGTCGGCCATTCCGACATCGCGCCCGACCGCAAGGCCGACCCCGGAGAATTGTTCGATTGGCCGCGCCTCGCGGCAGCCGGCATCGGCCTCTGGCCGCCACCGGCCGGCGGCGCGTCGCGGCGCCGCGGCCGCGGGGTCGGCGTGGTAAGCCATGCCGCCGCTCTCGCCGATCTCGCCCGGATCGGCTATTGCGTCTCGGCCGCAAGCGAAGCGGTCGTCCTTGCCGCGTTCCAGCGCCGCTTCCGGCCGGACCGCTGGGACGGGCTGCTCGACGGCGAAACCTGCGTTCGGCTGGGCGAAGTGCGGATGGCGGTCGAGGCGGCTCAGGTGGCCGAGGCAGCGCGCCGCCGCACCCGGTTCAGCCCCCGGGTCAGCCCCCGGGTCAATTGAGCCGCGAGCGCGGCGGCTGTGTTCGCGGTCCCGGCGTCCGGCGCGCCACCAGTTGGCCGGCTTGGTGATGGGCGATCCGCCAGCTCGCCTCTTCGCGGACAAACAGATTGCTGGCGATGAGGGTGCCGCCGGCGAGTTCTTCCTCGCAGATGACGAGCGCGGTATCGCCGTAAAGCAGCACCCGCTCGTCGTAGCAGGCGATGCGCGGCGCCGCGGGATTGGCCAGGATGCTGTGCCAGCTTTCCATGACCGCGGCGCGGTCGCTGAGCGGCGGCCAGCCCGGATGGATGCAGGCGACCGGCGCGTGCCGCGCCCACAGTGCCTCCATCGCAGCGACATCACGCGCGCCAAAGGCTCGGTAGAATTCGAGATTGGCCGCGAGCACGGCATCGCTGTCGGTCATCGCTGTCTCCGTTTCGCCCGCGACGAGGATAAGACGAAGCCGCCTTGCGAACCAGCGGCGCGCGGTAATGGCGATCTGTCGATCAGAACGGCGCCCTTTGCCTAATAATTAGGCATGCCCAAGAAAGGGGCTTTCGCCGCAAATCGCAGCAGCGTCCCCGTGATCGCTTGGCCTCGATCTTGCTCCTTGCCGTTGGCTCGGCCGTTCAGACGCCGCGCACGTCGACAGGAGAGGAAGGGAGTGATGCCAGTCTTCAAGAGAATTTGCCGCACAGCCGCCGCTGTGGCGGTGGTCGCCGCGGCGGTGTTGGCCTCGGTTGGGGCGGCCGACGCCCAGACCCAGGGAACGATCAAGATCGGGGTCTTGCATTCGTTGTCGGGCACGATGGCGATCAGCGAAACCACGCTGAAGGACACCATCCTGATGATGGTGGACGACCTCAACAAAAAGGGCGGACTGTTGGGCAAGAAGGTCGAGGCGGTGGTCGTCGATCCGGCGTCGAACTGGCCGCTCTTTGCCGAAAAGGCGCGCGAACTGCTCGCCAAGGACAAAGTCGCCGTGGTGTTCGGCTGCTGGACCTCGGTGTCGCGCAAATCGGTGCTGCCGGTGTTCGAGGAGCTGAACGGCCTCTTATTCTATCCGGTCCAGTACGAGGGCGAGGAAAGCTCCAACAACGTCTTCTACACCGGCGCCGCGCCGAACCAGCAGGCGATCCCGGCGGTCGAGTACCTGATGAGCGCCGACGGCGGCAACGTGAAGCGCTGGGTGCTCGAAGGCACCGACTATGTCTACCCGCGCACGACCAACAAGATCCTTGAAGCCTTTCTCAAGCAGAAGGGCGTCGCGGCCGGACGACATCAAGATCAATTACACCCCGTTCGGCTTTTCCGATTGGCAAACCGAAGTCGCCGCCATCAAGAAATTCGCCTCGGCCGGCAAGAAGACCGCGGTGGTCTCGACGATCAACGGCGACGCCAATGTCCCGTTCTATAAGGAATTGTCCAATGCCGGCATCAAGGCCTCCGACATTCCGGTGGTCGCGTTCTCGGTCGGCGAAGAAGAGCTCGCGGGCATCGACACGAAAAACCTGGTCGGCCATCTCGCCGCCTGGAACTACTTTGAATCGGTGAAGAACCCGACCAACGAAGCCTTCATCAAGGAGTGGCACGACTTCATCAAGAACCCGAAGCGCGTGACCAACGACCCGATGGAGGCGCACCTACATCGGCTTCAAGATGTGGACGCATGCGGTCGAGCAGGCCGGCACCACCGATGTCGACGCCGTGCGCCAGGCGATGTACGGGCAAAAGGTGCAGGCGCCGAGCGGCCCGATCGAAGTGATGAACACCAATCATCACCTCTCAAAGCCGGTCATGATCGGCGAGATCCGGCCGGATGGGCAATTCGATGTGGTCTGGCAGACCAAGGGCGTGATCAAGGCCGATGCGTGGAGCCCCTATCTGGCCGAAGACAAGGGCAAGATCGCCGACTGGACCTATCCGTGGGTCTGCGGCAATTGCACCGCGGCGAAGTATAAGGACTGAAGTTACGATTGCCCCTCACCCCCTTCCCGCTCCTCGCTTGCGGGGAGAGCGTTGGGGTGCAGGGGCTTTTGCCGTGCTGCCGGCTAGCGGCTCAGAATAGGTAGCAAGGGCACGCGATGACGCTCGCTCGTCTCTTTCGCCTCGCCGCGCTTGGGCTGATCCTCGTCCTGGCGGCGCTGCCGGCCGCGCGGCCGAGGATCTGGCGGCGGTGGTGTCCGCGCTCGGCGGCGACAGCTTCGCCGCCAAGGAAAAGGCGATCGTCGCGCTCGGCAAGCTCGGCGACCCGCGCGCCGTGCCGATCCTGCAAGGCCTTGAGCGACGACCGGCTGCGCCAGGCGCCCGACGGCCGCATCGTGCTCGTGACGACCGCCGGCGGCACGACCGGCTGACGGACGCGGTCAGCGGTCAGGAGCTGAACGGATCTCGCGCCCGACAGCCTCGACCGGATCATCGTCAACAACCGGCTGCGCGGCGCCATCGAGGCGGCGCTCGGCGCAGCTGACGCTGTTCAGCCCGGACCCCGCGGCGCGGCTCGCCGCGGCGCAGGACGTGCTCAAGCACCCCTCGCCCGATGACGGCCGCGCTGCTCGAAAAGGCGATGGCGGCCGAGCAGGATCCCGAGATCCGCGCGGCGATGCAGCGCAGCCTCGCCGCGGTGCGGCTGTTCGCCGGCACCCAGCGAGGAACAGCTGGCGGCGATCCGCGCGCTCGCCCTTGCCACCGACCCGCAGGTCAAGAACCTGCTCGACGAGTTGCGCGGCAAGCCCGATCTCGATCCCGAGCTGAAACAGGCCGCCGACGACGCGCTGCTCTCGATCGACAACCGCCTGCGCATGACCGCGCTTGCCGCCAACCTGTTCGAGGGGATCAGCCTCGGCAGCGTCTTGCTCGCTCGCCGCGATCGGTCTCGCCATCACCTTCGGCGTGATGGGCGTCATCAACATGGCGCATGGCGAGATGATCATGCTCGGCGCCTATTGCGCCTATGTCTGTCAGGAGGCGTTCGTCGCCTTCCTGCCGCCGGGCTGGATCGACGCCTATCTGGTCGTCGCGGTGCCGGTCGCGTTCGTCTTCGCCGGCATGGTCGGGATCGTCCTCGAGCGGACCGTGATCCGCTTCCTCTACGGCCGCCCGCTCGAGACGCTGCTGGCGACCTGGGGCGTCAGCCTCATCCTGCAGCAGGCGGTGCGCTCGGTGTTCGGCGCGCCCAACAAGGCGGTGTCGAACCCGAGCTGGATGACCGGCGGGTTCGATCTGGTCGGCGGCTTCACGGTGACCTGGAACCGGCTGTACATCATCGTCTTCTGCTTTGTCGTGCTGGGAGTGCTGGCGCTGATCCTCAACCGCACCAGCTTCGGCCTGCACATGCGCGCGGTGACGCAGAACCGCGACATGGCGGCGGTGATGGGCATCCGCACCGCGCGCGTCGATGCGCTGACCTTCGGTCTCGGCTCCGGGATTGCCGGCATGGCCGGGGTGGCGCTGAGCCAGATCGGCAATGTCAGCCCCAACCTCGGCACGATCTACATCGTCGACAGTTTTCTCGTCGTCGTCTTCGGCGGGGTCGGCAATCTGATGGGGACGCTGGTCGGCGCGCTGTCGCTCGGCATCGTCAACAAGTTCCTCGAACCGGTCGCCGGGGCGATCCTCGGCAAGATCGTCGTGCTGGTGGCGATCATCCTGTTCATCCAGTGGCGGCCGCGCGGCTTGTTCGCGCTCAAGGGCCGCACCGCCGAAGCGGGGTGAGGGTGGACGCGCGGTCGGCGGCGGGCGAGCGGAGCGCCTGGGGCCCGCGGTTCTGGATCGGCTTCGCGTTGTGCGCGCTGGTGCTGGTCGTCCTGGTGCCGGTGCTCAATCGCGCGGTTCGCGCCGGATTCGCCGCTCGCGGTGCCCGATTACCTGGTGCCGCTGCTCGGCAAATACCTGTGCTACGCGATGCTCGCGCTGAGCCTCGATCTGGTCTGGGGCTATGCCGGGATCTTGAGCCTCGGCCACGGCGCGTTCTTCGCGCTCGGCGGCTATGCGCATGGGCATGTATCTGATGCGCCAGATCGGCACGCGCGGGGTGTATCAGAACCCGGTGCTCCCGGACTTCATGGTGTTCCTGCAATATAAGGAATTGCCGTGGTTCTGGTGGGGCTTCGACCATTTCGCCTATGCCGCGGCGATGGTGATCCTGGTGCCGGGGGTGTTCGCCCTGGTGTTCGGCTGGCTCGCCTTTCGCTCGCGCGTCACCGGCGTCTATCTGTCGATCATCACCCAGGCGATGACCTATGCGCTGTGGCTCGCCTTCTTCCGCAACGACATGGGCTTCGGCGGCAATAACGGGTTGACCGACTATCAAGGACATCCTCGGCTTCGACGTGCACCAGCCGGCGACCCGCCTCGGGCTTTATCTCGCCTCCGCTGCTGGGCTCGGGATCGCCTATCTGTTGTGCCGGTTCATCACCACCTCAAAGCTCGGCCGCGTGCTCCTCGCGCTGCGCGACGCGGAAAGTCGGGTGCGCTTTCTCGGCTATTCGGTCACCAACGCCAAGCTCTTCGTCTTCACCGTCTCGGCGGTGCTGGCCGGGATCGCCGGTGCGCTCTACGTGCCGCAGGTCGGCATCATCAATCCGAGCGAGTTCTCGCCCGGCAACTCGATCGAGATCGCGATCTGGGTTTCGGTCGGCGGCCGCGGCACGCTGGTCGGGAGCGATCCTCGGCGCCGTCGTTGATCAACCTGGCCAAGACCTGGCTGACCAGCGCGGCTCCAGAAATCTGGCTGTTTATCCTCGGCGGGCTGTTTGTGCTGTCGACGCTGGTGTTCCCGCGCGGCATCGTCGGGATCGTTCGGCAGCTGCGCTGGAGCCGGCCGCGCCCGGCACGCTCGCCGCATCGCCGCCGCCGCGCCGCGGCTCGCGGCGAAGGAGAAGGCATGATCGCCAGCGCGCCTGCGCATCCGACCGGCGACGTTCTGCTTTACGTCAACGGCGTCACCGTCAGCTTTGACGGGTTCAAGGCGCTGAACGAACTCTCGCTCGTCGTCGAAGAAGGCGAGCTGCGCACGATCATCGGCCCCAACGGCGCCGGCAAGACGACGATGATGGATGTCGTCACCGGCAAGACCCGGCCCGATTCGGGCGAGGTATTCTTTCGCGGCAACACGGATCTGACCCGGCTCGACGAGGCGGCGATCGCCAATCTCGGCATCGGGCGCAAGTTTCAGCGTCCGACCGTGTTCGAAAACCTGACGGTGTTCGAAAACCTCGAACTGGCGCTCGCCGACAGCCGCAGCACCTGGCGCACGCTGTTTGCTCGCCTGACGCGCCGAGCGGCGCGACCGCATCGACGCCACGCTGGAGCGCATCGGGCTTGCCGAGCGACAGCGGCAGGCCGGCCGGCGCGCTGAGCCACGGCCAGAAGCAATGGCTCGAGATCGGCATGCTGTTGATCCACGACCGCCAGCTCCTGCTGCTCGACGAGCCGGTCGCCGGCATGACCGACCGCGAGACCGAGGACACCGCCGCGCTTGATCCTCGATCTGGCGCGCGACCGCACGATCATCGTCGTCGAGCACGACATGGCCTTCGTGCGCAGCCTCGGCGCCCGGGTCACGGTGCTGCACGAGGGCTCGGTCCTGGCCGAAGGCTCGGTCGAGCACGTGCAGAACCACCCGCGCGTCATCGAAGTCTATCTCGGGCGGTGACCTCGATGCACCCCTCCACCGCATGCCCGGCAAAACCTGCCGCTTCTCACATTACCGCGTTCCCGGCGAAGGCCGGGACCCATGGTCCGGCACCCGCGATGTTTCGGGCTTGGCACGACGCGAGCGACTGCCCTCCGCGGTCCAACCGTTGCATGCCGATGGATCCGGCCTTCGCCGGGAACGCGGTTTAGCGGTTGAGGAATAGGAAACCATGCTCTCGGTCGAAGCGGTCGATCTCTATTACGGTGCCAGCCATACGCTGCGCCAGGTCAGCCTCTCGGCGCAGAAGGGCGAGGTCACCTGCATCCTCGGCCGCAACGGGGTCGGCAAGACCAGCCTCCTGCGCGCGATCTTCGGCCTCAACCCGATCCGCTCCGGGCGGATCCGCTGGGAGGACCGCGACCTGACCCACCTGCCGCCGCACGAACGCGCCCGCGCCGGGCTCGCGCTCGTGCCGCAGGGCCGCGAAATCTTCCCGCGCCTCTCGGTGCATGGAAAACCTCGCCACCGGGTTCGCCATCCTGCCGCGCAGCCTGCGCCACATCCCGGACGAGATCTTCACCCTGTTCCCGGTCCTCAAGGACATGCTGGGCCGGCGCGGCGGCGATCTGTCGGGCGGCCAGCAGCAGCAGCTGGCGATCGCCCGCGCGCTCGTCGCGCGGCCGCGCCTGCTGATCCTCGACGAGCCGACCGAAGGGATTCAGCCCTCGATCATCAAGGAGATCGGGCGCGTCATCGAAAAGCTGGTCGAGCGCGGCGACATGGCGATCCTCCTGGTCGAGCAGTATTTCGAGTTCGCCCGCGACCTCGCCGCCGCCTATGTCGTGATGCAGCGCGGCGAAGTTGTGCTTGAGCGGCCGCCAGAGCGACATGGACGAAGCCGCCGCACGCGCCTATCTGACGGTCTGAAGACCACTACTGCCGGCGCTTCTTTCACCGGCGTTGACGCAGATCAACGAAACTGCCGATCTGGCCACGTACCCTCGCTGTCGTACTTGGTGGAGGACGAGATGTCGCTCGGAGAGGTCTTGGTGCTGGCCATCATCATTGGTGTTTTTGTGACGTTCGGGGCGACGCTCGGCTGGCTGTCGCACCACGATCACGCGGACCACGCAACGCCGCGCTAGTTCCGCGGGGCGCAGGATCGGGTAGGATCTGCCGCGGCGGGCGCGATCGTCGCAATGGGTGGCCGATGGATGATCCACAGCGGGAAATTGTCGCGTTCCTGAGCGACCCCGCCTCCTATCCGCCCGGCACCTCACCGGTCGAGATCATCGAGACGCATGCCTCGCTGGTGTTTCTCGTGGGGCCCCGCGCCTACAAGCTGAAGCGCGCCGTCAAATATTCCT
>CAVTGB010000052.1:0-62824 GCA_963734125.1 uncultured Alphaproteobacteria bacterium | reverse complement strand
TAGTGTGGGGGAGCTACCTACTGTAGGCATATTATTCTTCTTACTCTCTGAAAGTGAGATGTTGTTCATTTTGATCCAGATGAATGGAAGATTGTCGACCGACGCTTGGCACACCGCAGAGATGGACAACGCTGAGTACTTCAATCTTGCAGACCTCTGGGAGCAATACTAACGCTGAGTCTCAATTGTCCAGACCTCTGGGAGCAATACTACGAGTGGAGCGCGTACAGTGCAGGAGAGCTACGGTGCATCTCCCTCGAGGGGAGAAAGTAGTCCAATACTATGTTCCATACTTAGGGATACAGCTGTACACCAACAAAGTCCTGACTGCATCTAGGTCTGGAGAAAATATCCTTTCTTGTGCTGAAATTTTGAGTTCATGGTAATTTTTAGCTGCAGGCCAATCCAATTTTCTATTTCCTGTAGGAGTTTTGGTGAAGATAGTAGCATGGATTTTCTGGAGTGATGATGAGGACAATGAGAAGATGTCGAGATCCTGGAGTTCGTCCGATGAATCATGTCTATTCGTCATCACTCTGCCTTTTCCTGATGGCAAATGCGGCGATCGCGAGCGTGGTCTTCGAGCCGGCGGCGGGCGGCGTCGAAAGCATCGCGAACCGCGACATGCGCATCCTCATGCGCGTGGTTGGCGCCGCTGTCGCGGCCGACGACAATCTCGGCCGCCGGGGACGGTCAGATCGATGCGGACCTCGAACAGATTGCCTTGCCGATGCCGCTGGTGCTGGCATTCGACGACGACGTGGCACGACGTGATCCGATCGAAAAACTGGTCGAGCTCTGTCCGCCCGTTGGCGGATCCGCGCCTCGAGCGCGGGGGAGGGATCCATGTGGCGAAAGGTGATCTGGAGCGGCAACTGCATCGAATGTCTCCTGCCGATAATCGATTGAGTTTAGGCTGCGGCAGCTGCCACCGCCATTGATCCAGCGCAATTCCGGCGCCGGCGCGGCCGCGGCCAGGGTTGATCTCTCGGGGTCCATTGCCGATTGATCCCGATCAATTCGCAGCGCTCCCCGGGTGTGCGAATGTTGCGCAAGTTCGATGGAGTCGGGCGATGAATGATGCGGTTACTCCCGCCGCAGCGGATATTCACCCAGGCAAGGTGTCTCCTCTACCGGCGCCGAAATCTCGCTCGCATCGGCGGCGCTATCTGCTTGCCGGTATCTTGCTCATGCTGCTGATCGCGGGCGGCGCCGCGTGGTGGATCGCCAGCCGCAGCGCCGCCGTGCACTACACGGCGGCGCCGGTGACGCGCGGCGCGGTCGCCCGTGCCGTCACCGCGACCGGGACGATCAACCCGGTCTTGACGATCATCGTCGGCACCGCCGTATCCGGCGTGATCCGGGAGCTGCAGTTGCGACTACAACACAAAAGTGACCAAGGGGCAGATCTGCGCCAAGATCGATCCGCGCCCCTTTCAGGCGGTTGTCGACCAGTATAAGGCGAACCTGGCGGTCGCCAAGGCGCAGCTCGAAAAGGACAAGGCGAACCTCGAATACACCAAGGTCAATTCCGGGCGTACCGCCCTCTTGGCGAAACAAAACTCGATCGCCCAGGACACTGCCGACCAGTCGAAGAGCGTCTACCATCAGGGGCAGGCGCAGATCCTGCTCGACGAGGCGACGATCCAGCAGTGGGAAGCCCAGCTCGCGGGCGCGCAGGTCAACCTCGACTACACCGATATCGTTTCGCCGGTGGACGGCACCGTGGTGTCGCGCAACGTGACGATGGGGCAGACGGTCGCGGCGAGCCTGCAGACGCCGACATTGTTCCTGATCGCCACCGATCTCACCAAGATGGAAGTCGACACCAATGTCAGCGAAAGCGACATCGGCAGCGTCAAGGAAAACAATCCCGCGAGCTTCACGGTCGAGGCCTATCCCGACCGCCTAGTTCGCGGGCAGCGTCGTGCAGGTGCGGCAGGCGCCGCAAACGCTTGCAGAACGTCGTCACCTTTGATGTCGTGGTCGGCGTCGCCAACCCCGACCTGGCGCTGATGCCGGGGATGACGGCCACGACCAAGATCGTCACCGCCCAGCGCGACAACGTCATTCGCGTGCCCGATCAGGCGCTCCGCTACGTGCCTGCCGGTGCGGCCGCCAGCCGGCTCAGCCTGTGCACCGCCGCGCCGGCGCCAGGCCCGCACGCAGCCGCGCCGGCCGCGCATCGCCGACCAAGGCCGCGGCGACCCGGCAGGGGCAGGTCTGGGTCCTGGCCGACGGCAAGCCTGTCCGCGTTGCGGTGACGCTCGGGCTCGACGACGACACCTATACCGAGATCGTCGGCGGCGAGCTGAAGCCCGGCGATCAGGTCATCCTGTCCGAACAAGCCGGCGGGAGCGGAAAGTCGGCCGTCCCGCTGCCGCGGCTGTAGCGCGACGGCACCGCAAATGTCCGACGCGGTCATCCAGATCGAAGGCGTGACGCGGACCTATCACGTCGGCGACATCGACGTTCACGCGCTCGCCGGCGTCGACTTCACCGTCGAGCGCGGCGAGTTCGTCGCCATCATGGGATCGTCCGGCTCCGGCAAATCGACCCTGATGTCGATCCTCGGTTGCCTCGACCGCCCGTCGACCGGCCGCTATCTGCTCGACGGCATCGATGTCGCGAGCCTCCCGGAGCCCGACCTTGCCCGCATCCGCAGCGAGCGGCTGGGCTTTGTCTTCCAGATGTTCAACCTGCTGTCGCGCACCAGCGCGGCGGAGAACGTGGCCTTGCCGCTGCTCTATTCGGATGGGGGAAAATCCGGGAGCAAGACGCGTTTTGACCGCGCGCGGGAGGCTTTGGACCGGCTCGGGCTCGGCGATCGCGCGGGAAACACGCCGAGCCAGCTCTCCGGCGGCCAGCAGCAGCGGGTGGCGATCGCGCGGGCCTTGATCAATTCGCCGAGCCTGCTGCTGGCCGACGAGCCGACCGGCAATCTCGACACGCGCACCTCGCACGAGATCATGCAGACGCTGACGCAGCTCAACCGCGAGGAAGGCGTCACGATCGTCCTGGTGACGCACGAGCCCGACATCGCCGCCTACGCCGACCGCATGGTGACGATGCGCGACGGCCGCATCCTCACCGACGAGCGCAAGAAGTCCACCATCCCCGCGCCACCGCCGGCGGCGACGGATCTGTCGATCTTTCACCCGCATTCACCGGCGGAAATGGCGAGCGGCGCCCCGCTTTCCTGGGCCTTCGGTCTGATGATCCTGGCCGCGGCGGTGCAGGCGCTCGCGCGCAACAAGATGCGCTCGGCGCTGACCATGCTCGGCGTCTTCATCGGCGTCGCCGCGTTGATCGCGATGGTGGCGATCGGCCAAGGCGCCAACGACGCGGTGGAGAAGCAGCTCGCAAGCCTCGGCACCAACCTGGTTGTCGTCGTCCCGGGCGCGGTGACGAGCATGGGCGCCCGCGGCGGGTCGGGCAGCGCCTCGACCCTGACCGTCACCGACGCCCAGGCGATCCGGCGCGAGGACCCGGCTGTCGGACAGGTCGCCTACCTGATCCGGCAGTCGGGCCAGACCGAATTCGCCAACCAGAACTGGACGACCACCATCCAGGGCGTCACCCCCAACTACCCGCCGATCACCAATTGGCAGATCGCCACCGGCCGCGCGATCAGCCGCGACGACGAAAGCGGTGCCGCCCTCGTGGCGCTGCTCGGCCAGACCGTCGTCACCAATCTCTTTGCGCCCTCGGACAATCCGATCGGCGCCGTCATCCTGGTCAAGGGCGTGCCACTGCGCGTCATCGGCACGCTCGCGGCAAAAGGCCAATCGACCTATGGCCAGGATCAGGACGATCTCGTCATGGTGCCGTTCACCACGGCCGAAACCAAGGTGCTCGGCGTCGCGGCGCCGACCCAAGTGGCGACGACCAGCGCGATCTTTCTGCCACAGCCTAACCCCTATAACATCCAGCCGCGCCTGACCGGCTTCGTCAACCAGATCTACGTCCAGGCGCGGGACGCGACCCAGGTTCAGGCGGCGATCGGGCAGGCGACGGCGACATTGGTGCGGCGGCACCATATAAGACCGGGCGACGTCAACGACTTCGCCGTGCGCAACCTCAGTCAGATCGCCAGCGCCGCACAGGGCAGCAGCCAGGTCATGGCGCTGTTGCTCGCGGCGGTGGCCTCGATCTCGCTCCTCGTCGGCGGCATCGGCATCATGAACATCCTCTTGGTCTCGGTGACCGAGCGCACGCGCGAAATCGGTTTGCGCATGGCGATCGGCGCGCGCCGCCTGCACGTGCTGCTGCAGTTCCTCACCGAAGCGGTGTTTCTGAGCCTCGTCGGGGGCGTCGCCGGCATCATCTTCGGCGTCGCCGTGTCGGAGACGATCTCCCTCGTCGCCGGCTGGCCGACACCGATTTCGCTGACCGCGATCCTCGGCGGGTTCGCCTTCTCGGCCGCGGTCGGAATTTTCTTCGGCTACTACCCCGCGCGCAAGGCGTCGCGCCTCGATCCGATCGAGGCGCTGCGCTACGAGTAGTGCGCGAAGGGCAACCTCACGTGCCAGTCGCCGTAACCGCTCTCGGACCGCAGATTTCTGCGATCGAGCCAAGCGGCAATAGCGGCTGACCCTTCATTTCGTACCAAGTGAGGATGTCGCGCCAGATGTCCACGGCCGACTCGGCGTACCAAAACAGCTCGCGGTCCTCGGGATCGATTGTGCCCTCCGCGACGAGAACTTCCGGGTCGAAGACCCGCCGCCAATACTTCTCGCCGACCAGGATCACCGGGACCGGGCCGATCTTCCGCGTCTGAGCGAGGGTCAGCACCTCGAACAATTCGTCCATTGTGCCGTACCCGCCGGGGAAGGCGACCAGTGCGCGCGCCCGCAGCAGGAAGTGCAATTTGCGCATCGCGAAGTAATGAAAGCTGAAACAGAGTTCGGGGCTGACATAGGGGTTGGGGTATTGCTCGTGCGGCAGCGCGATGTTGAGCCCGATCGATTTCGCACCGACGTCGTTAGCGCCGCGATTGACGGCTTCCATGATCCCCGGTCCGCCCCCGGTCATTACCATGATCCGGCCGCCGATGGCCTTGTCGCCGCAGGCACCGACCAGGCGGCCGAGGTCGCGTCCCATATCATAATAGCGGGTCTTGCCGAGGACCCGCCGTGCGATCCCCAGCCGCTCCCTCAGCTGCGCGTCATCCGGGCGCGCGGCAAGCGCGGCGGCAAGGGCTTCGCAGTTGCGGCGCGCCACCACCGGCTCAGGGATTCTCGTGCTGCCGAAAACCACGATCGTATGCGCGACATCGTGCTCGGCAAGCAGCGTTTGCGGCTTCTCATAATCGAGCATGAGGCGGACGCCGCGCATATCGGAGCGCGCAAGAAAATCGGGATCCTGGTCGGCTTCGCGATAGCTCTGGCTTGCGACGATTGCTTTGATCCTTGCCGGCGCATCGGGATCCTCCGAGCCCGGTTTTGGCCGGTGTTCGGGTAGGGGCTGTTGACGTCGGCGCACGGGCTGTCTCATAAGTCCCTCTCAGGCGACAGGGTTATCGCCAGGATACGCGGATCCACGAGCGCCGGAGCGATCCTCTGCGTCCCTGAGATTGCCAAGGGATCGATGACGTCGTGGGGATTGGTTCGGCCGCGTCGCGCGATTGATTTGAATTTCAAATTTGTCGTTGGTCTTGATTGCGATCAAAGGCCTCTCGGTTCGAAAGCAATATCCTGTGAAGAGGAGGAACAGGTATTCCGCCGCTGACCGGGCCGGCAACTTCAGGCGAGATCGCCGAACCAACACATACTCGGGAGGAAAAAACGAGCGCCCGGCAATCATTGGGTCAAGACGGGGGTAACCGGCAGCCCAAATCCTCGGTTACCGATCGACGACGCCCCGGCAATCCCCCGCCGGGGCTTCTTTTCAGTCAACGCCGTAAATTTGATCCAAATCAGCGCCTGCGACCATTCGCGCCAGCAAGATGACTTTGTCGGGCTTAATTGGGGCATGGGCATCATCGGCACTCTGGTCGTGGTCTTGCTGGTGCTCAGTGCGATTGCGCTCGCGAAGTACATCTTCACTCGCTGATGCGCGGATCAAGGAGGACGATATGACAGGGTGTTGGCACGAACAGCGGGTCCGGGAGCGGGCCTTCGAAATCTGGGAACGGGCAGGCCGACCCAACGGCAAGGCGGTCGAGAAGGGGCTCGAACAGGAAGTCGAGCTGGAGGCCGAAGGCATGGTTTGATCCAGGCAGGTCGCGAAGCGAAATGCGCGCCGCCGAACATGCCGGAAGGCAGTAGGGCTCCAATGGACGATCCGTTTCGTTTTGCCGACGAGCTCGGGCCGCTGAAGCTCGTCCACATCTGGCGCCCGGCGGTCGGCCTCAAGGCCGTCATCGCGATCGACAACATCGCCTGCGGCCCAGCCGTCGGCGGCGTGCGTATGGCACAGGACGTCAGCGCCGAGGAAGCATTCCGCCTTGCCCGTGCGATGACCTTGAAGAACGCTGCAGCGGGGCTGCCGCATGGCGGCGGCAAATCGGTGATTTTCGGCGACCCGAAAATGCCGATCGCCGACAAGGAGCGGCTGATCCGAGCCTTCGCCGCCGCGATCGCCGATCTCGCCGACTATATCCCCGGACCCGACATGGGCACCGACGAGACTGGCGATGGGCTGGATCCATGACGAGACCGGCCGGGCCGTCGGGCTGCCGCGCGAGCTCGGCGGCATCCCGCTCGACGAGATCGGCGCGACCGGCTTCGGCCTGGTCGCGGCGATCGAGGTCGCCGCGGACCATCTCGGGATGCCGCTCACCGGGGCGCGCGTCGTCATCCAGGGGTTCGGCTCGGTCGGCAAGCACGCCGCGCGCTTTCTTGCCGAGAAGGGTGCGGTGCTGGTCGGCGCCAGCGATACTCAGGGCACGATCGCCGACGATAACGGTCTCGATGTTGCGGCGCTGATCGCGCTCAAGGGCGAGGGGCGGCCGCTGCGCGAGCACCCGCGCGGGAAGAAGCTCCCCGGCGACGCGGTGATCGACATCCCGTGCGACATCTGGATCCCGGCGGCGCGACCCGATGTGATCCACGCCGGCAATGTCGCCCGGCTGCACACGAGAGCTGGTGGCGCAGGGCGCCAACATCCCGTGCACCGCCGAGGCCGAGACGGCGCTCGCCGAGCGGGGCGTCCTCGTGTTGCCCGATTTCATCGCCAATGCCGGCGGCGTCATCTGCGCCGCGGTCGAGTACCAGGGCGGCAGCGAGGCTGCCGCGTTCGCCGCCATCGACGAGAAGATCCGCAGCCAATACGCGGGCCGTCCTCGACCAGGTCGCGGCAGGCGAGGTGCTACCGCGGGCGGCCGCGATGGACCTCGCCAAAACCCGTATCGAGCGGGCGATGCGGGCCCGCCGCTGGGAGCACTGAGGTGCGTGCTCCGCCGGCCTCCTCGGCATCCAGGCCGGCCCCGGAAAGACGGCGTGTCGTCATCCTCGGCGCGGCGGGGCGCGACTTCCACAATTTCAATGTGGTCTACCGCGACGACCCGGGAAGCATCGTGGTCGCCTTTACCGCGACCCAGATCCCCGGCATCGCCGGGCGCCGTTATCCTGCGGCGCTGGCCGGGGAGAATTACCCCGAAGGCATCCCAATTCTACCTGAAGCCGAGCTCGAAGAACTTTGCCGAGCCCAAAACGTCGCTGAGGTGGTGTTCGCCTACAGCGATGTCACGCACGAACACGTCATGCATCTCGGCTCGCGCGCGCTTGCCGCTGGAGCGGATTTCGCCTTGCTGGGACCGCGCTCCACGATGCTGCCCTCGGCGCTGCCGGTTATCGCGGTCACCGCGGTGCGGACCGGCTGCGGTAAATCAGCGATCGCGCGGTGGTTGTCGGCTCGCTTGCGCGATCGAGGCTTCAAGGTCGCGGTACTACGCCATCCTATGCCGTACGGCGACCTGCTCCGCGAACGAGTTCAGCGTTTCGCCGCGCTCGTCGACCTCGATGCCGCAGGCTGCACGATCGAGGAGCGGGAGGAATATGAGCCGCATATCGCGCTCGGCAATCTGGTTTTCGCCGGTGTCGACTACGCTGCGATCCTGGCCGAGGCTGAGCGGGAAGGCGACATCATCGTCTGGGACGGCGGCAACAACGATTTTCCGTTCATCCGCCCCGATCTGCATATCGCGGTGGCGGATGCGTTGCGCCCGGGCCAGATCGCCACCCACCACCCCGGCGAAGCGGTCGCCCGAATGGCCGATTTGCTGGTGGTCAACAAGGTGGATGCCGCCTCGCCGGAAGAGGTGCAGACCACGATCGATGGTTTGCGCGCGGTCAATCCGAAAGCCCCGATCCTGCGGGCGCGCTCGCCGGTGCGGCTCGACGATCCCGCCGCGGTCAACGGGCGGCGTGTGCTGGTGGTCGAGGATGGGCCGACGATAACCCATGGCGGGATGGCGTATGGCGCCGGGTATGTCGCAGCCAGGGCGGCCGAGGCGGCATCGATCGTCGATCCCCGGCTTTCCGCGGTCCCCGAAATAGATGCGGTGTTCGGCGCCTATCCTCATATCGGCGCGGTCCTGCCAGCGGTCGGTTACGGGCCGGCGCAGCTTGCCGCGCTGGCCGCGACGATCAATGCCAGCTCAGCCGAAATCGTCGTATCGGCGACACCGATCGATCTGGCGCGGCTGGTCGGTATCGACAAGCCGGTGATTCGCGCCCGCTACGATTATGCCGAAGACGGCACGCCGGGTCTGTCGAGCTTCGTCGATGAATTCCTTGCGGATCGCACGCAGCGACATCGGGGTGGCTGATGCGGATCGTGATCGCGCTCGGCGGCAACGCGCTGCTCCGCCGCGGCGAAGCACCGGAAATCGAGACCCAGCGCCGCAATGTCCGGATCGCAGCAGAGGCGATCGCGCCGATAGCCCGACACCATGAAGTCGTCATCACCCATGGGAACGGCCCGCAGATTGGGCTCCTGGCATTGCAGGCGGCGGCCTATCGCGGCGTGCGGCCATACCCGCTCGACCTCCTCGGCGCCGAGAGCGAAGGGATGATCGGCTATCTGTTGAACCTCGCTCTTACGAATGCTCTGGCGGGTCGCGACATCGCGACGCTGCTCACGCAGGTCGAAGTGGATGCGGCCGATCCCGCCTTCTCGGCGCCGACCAAGCCGATAGGCCAGGTCTATGGTGCCGCCGAGGCGCAACGCCTGGTGGCAATGAACTGGCCGATGGTCCGCGATGGCGACGGGTGGCGCCGCGTGGTCCCCTCGCCGGCGCCGCGACGGATCCGCGAGATCGCCGCCATCAAGCTGTTGCTGCAGGCTGGCATGATCGTCATCTGCGCCGGAGGCGGCGGCATTCCGGTTGAGGTCACCGATTCCGGCGAGGTCCGCGGTATCGAGGCGGTCGTCGACAAGGATCTCGCGGCGGCGCTCCTGGCCGAGGCGATAGAGGCCGATCGACTGCTGCTTCTGACGGATGTACCGGCCGTGTGGAGCCACTGGCCGATGACCGAGGGCAAGCCGATCGGGGCAACGACCCCTACTGAGTTGCGCGGTCTGAGCTTTGCCGCCGGTTCCATGGGCCCGAAAGTCGAAGCGGCCTGCCAATTCGTCGAAAAGACCGGGCGGCGTGCGGCGATCGGAGCCATCGACCAGATGGAACCGATTCTGCAAGGGAGGACTGGGACGATTATCCGCGCCACTTGAAGGCGATGTTAGGGTCCTATCCTGCGGCCGGCATGATGTGCCGGCCGGTGAGCACGCGCGCCGGCAACGTCAAAAACAACGTCCCGAGGTTGGTCGAGCCCATCCGAGGCGTACGCAACCAGCGTTGGGGCCGCTTCTTCTTCGCGAGCACCAAGGCGCTGGGTATGGCCCCTGTGCGTTCTGCCTCACTCGACACGGACCCTTACGGCGCAGCCGTCACGGAGCCGACACTGAGGAAAATTGCCGCGCGAGGCGCGTTTGAAGTTCCATGCACGAATTGTACAGGCTATCTCCACCGGCTGCGAAGGTGCGATCAGTGGGAGCGTTGCCGGCGCCGATCACCTTGCACAGAAAGTCGTAGATACCGTCAGGCATCGGCTCTTTGACGATCGATATGAAGTTGGCAATCGCGCTGACGGGAAGGAACTTCCCATCGAGGAAGACTTGAGGCTCGGGACCGCCCCGTTTCCAAGCATCGAAGGCCATAATTGCGGTGCAAAACGCCTCGACGAGATCTTCTGTGATCGGGTACTCGGCGGCCATCTTGGCTCTCCGTGACCGGGTTGTGATCGGTTACAGGTTCGCCCGATAGGGTAAACAAACCGTTTGCCACCGCGACCGCGACAAGCCGGACTTTGCGCCGCGAATGGGGTTATCAGCGGCGAGGCCACCGCTGACCCGGCGGCTTGGTGCGGACCGTCGCCGCTTTGTCGCCAGGGACCATACTACGCCGACCCGCGGCTTCGGCGGGGACAGCGGCTTCGCGGCCGCGGCGCCGGCGGGAAGCGGTCGGCCTCGATCGTCTCGGGCAGCAGCTCGACGAGCGTCGCCCTGTCGTTGTCGTCGAGATCGATCCGCGGCATCGCGTTATCAGCGCCGGGCGGGCCGCAGCGAGAGGATGTACGCGATCACGTCATCTTGATCCCGTGGAGTAAGCTTCAGTTTCAGCATCGCCATGTGCGGCGTGCTGTCGAGAAACCTTCGCAAGGATGCGTCGGTTGTGGACGGATCGGCGGCGACATCCGCGAACCGCGGTACCCCTGGCCTCGGCGAAGCTTGACCTGGCTTGACGGCATGGCAAACGGAACACCATTGCGCCGCGAAGCGCGCTCCACCCCCGAGCGCGTCCGCTCTTGCGCCGCTCGCCCCGGAGGCGGCAAGCAGCGACAACGCAACGACAAGTCGCACGATCGCCATAGCCCAGCACCCTTTAACCGAACGGCGGCCAGTATGAGGCGGTAGCGAAGCGGGGGCGAGTCCGCGCGCCGGCCTCCGCTGCTCAGCCTGCCCTTTCCCGCCGATTTCGTCCCGGACGCCGGCTTTTGTGGCGGCTTTTCGGTATTTTGGCGGTGTCATAATCGGTTTACCCCCGGGCGTAAACCGGCGCGCCACCTTCCGCCCGCGGAGCCTAAGCCTAGCTTGTAGCGCGCGCCCGCTGGTTCCGACGCTTCGCCTTGAGCTTGGCCTTGCGCCGGGCGAGGCGTTCCCTCGTTCGGGGATGCCGTACCTGTGCTTTTTTCATGGCCTCGAACCTTGCGCGATGTTGCCCCGGATGTTGCCCGAAGCTGTTGAAGGTATCAGAGGGTTAGGTCATCTCTGACCTACCCCTCTGATTTTATTGGCTCCCCGGGACGGATTCGAACCATCGACCCAGCGGTTAACAGCCGCTTGCTCTACCACTGAGCTACCGGGGATCAGAGCCCGCCCGTATGACCCCAACAACCGGGCGGGACCGCGTCCGCTGGAGGCCGGAAGCGGAATCGAACCGCTGTACACGGATTTGCAGTCCGTTGCATAGCCACTCTGCCATCCGGCCACTATCGGAAGTCCGTGATATAGGCGTGCGGCACGAGGAGGGTCAAGCTCGGCCGCAGCTCGGCGCCCGGCCGGCGTGCGCCACAAAAGGAAATCGCCCGGTCTGTGGCGGCGTCGCTGTTGCTGCACCGCAGGGCGACCCATATATTCATAGTCTCAGAGAACCGGCTGAAGGATCCGAGGATGGCGCGCGTTACCGTCGAAGATTGCGTATTGAAGGTGCCCAACCGCTTCGAACTGGTGCTGCTCGCCGCGCAGCGGGCGCGCGAAGTTACCTCGGGCGCGCCGTTGACCCTCGATCGCGACGACGACAAGAACCCGGTGGTCGCACTGCGCGAGATCGCCGACGAGACGATCCAACTCGCTCAGCTCAAGGAATCCTTGGTGCGCGGGATGCAGAAGCACATCGAGATCGACGAACCGGAGGAGACCCCGGACCTCGAGCAGACGCTATTCGGCATCGCCGATCCGATCGACTTGCCGCTCGCCGAGGAGGAGATCGACGAGGACGAGCTCGAGGACGAGCTCGACGAGGACATGCTCGCCATCGCAGACGAAGCCGAGCTCGAGGGCGAGCCGGTGGAGGAGTCCGCGCCCGAGGGCGACATCGGCGACGAGGAGCCCTGATGCGGCGCTATGCCATAGCGCAGGGATAGCCGCGCCATGATGCGGCAGTTCGAGCTCGTCGAACTGGTCAAATCCTATGACCCCAAAGCCGATGAGGGCGCCCTCAATCGCGCCTACGTCTATTCGATGAAGGCGCATGGCGCCCAGCTGCGCGCCTCGGGCGACCCCTATTTCTCGCACCCGGTCGAGGTTGCCGGGCTCCTCGCCCAGATGAAGCTCGACACCGCCTCGATCGTCACCGGCCTCTTGCACGACACGGTCGAAGACACCGTCGCGACGCTCGACGACATTGAAAAGCATTTCGGGCCGGATATCGGCCGCCTCGTCGACGGCGTCACCAAACTGTCGCGCATCGAATTGCAGTCGGACCAGACCCAGCAGGCGGAAAATTTCCGCAAGCTCGTCCTCGCCATGTCCGAGGACATCCGCGTTCTCCTGGTCAAGCTGGCCGATCGCCTGCACAACATGCAGACGCTGAGCTTCCTCAAGGAGCCGGAGAGGCGGCGGCGCATCGCGCGCGAGACGATGGAGATCTATGTCCCGCTCGCCGAGCGGATCGGCATGCACCGGATGAAGGACCAGCTCGAGGATCTCGCCTTTGCCGAGCTGCATCCGGATGCGCGGGCCAGCATCATCGCGCGCCTCGGGTTCCTGCGCGAGACGGGCGGCGACATCGTCGCGCGCATCGTCGCCGAGCTGAGCGAGACCCTCAAAAAAGACGGTGTCGCCGCCAGCATCTCCGGCCGCGAAAAATCGCCCTATTCGATCTGGCGCAAGATGCAGCGCAAGAACATCTCGTTCGAGCAGCTCGCCGACGTGATGGCCTTTCGCGTGCTGGTCGACGGGGTCGCCGATTGCTATCACGCGCTGGGGATCATTCATTCGGCCTATCACGTCGTCCCCGGCCGCTTCAAGGACTACATCTCGACGCCGAAGCCAAATAATTACCGCTCGGTCCATACCGGCGTCATCGGGCCGGAGCGGCAACGCATCGAGGTGCAGATCCGCACCCGCGACATGCACGAGGTGGCCGAGCTTGGCGTCGCCGCGCACTGGATCTTCAAGCAGCAGGCGGGCTCGGTCGACGGGCGGCAATATCGCTGGCTGCGCGAATTGCTCGACATCCTCGAACAGGCGTCCAACCCCGAGGAATTTCTCGAGCACACCAAGCTCGAGATGTTTCAGGACCAGGTCTTCGCCTTCACTCCGAAAGGCGACCTGATCGCCCTGCCGCGCGGCGCGACGCCAGTCGATTTCGCCTATGCGGTCCATTCGCAGATCGGCGACAGGTGCGTCGGCGCCAAGATCAACGGCCGGCTTTTGCCGTTGCGCACCGAGCTGGCGAATGGCGACCAGGTCGATATCGTCACCTCGAAGGCGCAGACCCCATCGCCGACCTGGGAGCGCTTTGTCGTCACCGGCAAGGCGCGCGCCCGGATTCGCCGCTTCGTCCGCACCCAGCAGCGCGCCCAATATCTCGACCTCGGCCGCGCGATCCTGCAGAAAGCGTTCCGCCAGCAAGGCCAGGATTTTTCCGAGCGGCCGCTCGCCGCGGTGCTGGGCCAGTTCAAATGCGCCGCGGTCGAAGATCTCTATGTCGCCGTCGGCGAAGGGATCGCCACCGGCCGCGAAGTGGTCAACGCCGCCTTCCCGCTGCCGCCCGATTCCCGCAACAAGGTGGTTCCGCTGGCGCGCGCCCGGAAGAACGGGCGCCCGAACGGGACTGCGGTGCCGATCCGCGGCCTCATCCCCGGGATGGCCCTGCATTTCGCCGGCTGCTGCCACCCGCTGCCCGGCGACCGCATCGTCGGCATCGTCACCACCGGCAAGGGGGTGACGATCCACACCATCGATTGCGACACGCTCGAAAGTTTCGCCGCCGAGCCCGAACGCTGGCTCGACGTCGCGTGGTCGAGCGAGGAGGCCGATGCCGCCCATACCGGCCGGATCAACGTCACGATCGCCAACGAACCCGGCAATCTCGGCTCTCTCACCACCACGATCGGCAAGGAAGGCGGCAATATCAGCAATCTCAAGATCACCAACCGCTCGACCGATTTCTTCGAGATCATGATCGATATCCAGGTGACCGATGTGAAGCAGCTGTCGGCGATCATCGCCGCGCTGCGCGCCACACCGGTCATCAACTCGGTCGAGCGGGCGCACGGCTGATTTCGGTGGGACCATCTTCCCGATCCCGACAAGCGGAACGAGCGCGATGATCCTGGGCGTCGGCAGCGATCTGATCGACATCCGCCGGATCGAGCGGGCGATCGAGCGCTTCGGCGATCGCTTTCTCGACCGCATCTTCACCCAGATCGAGCGCCGCCGCTGCGATCGCCGGGCGCTGACCCGAGCGGCCAGCTACGCCCGGCGCTTCGCCGCCAAGGAGGCTACGGCCAAGGCGCTCGGCACCGGCTTCCGCCGCGGCGTTTTCTGGCGCGACCTCGGTGTCGTCAATCAGCCCTCCGGTCAACCGGGCATGCGCCTCACCGGCGGCGCCCTGGCCCGGCTCGAGGCGATCACCCCGAGCGGCATGCAGGCGCGCCTCGATGTCAGCCTCACCGACGAACCGCCGCTCGCCCAGGCGGTCGTGATAATTTCCGCCTTGCCCGCGCCGGCGGCGCCGGGCGAGTGAGATCTCGCGCGCGCCGCGTCACTTGGCCCGGCCGCAAGCGGCCTGATCGCCCACCCACGATCCCATCGATACGGTCATGAAATCGGATTCGAGCGATACCGTGATTTCCAAAAAGAAGGCGGCTGGCGGTGTTCTCGAAACCGTCAAAACCGTTGTTTACGCGGTGCTGATCGCGCTCGTCGTCCGCACCGTCGCCTACGAACCGTTCAACATCCCCTCGGGCTCGATGGTACCGACCCTGCTGGTCGGCGATTATCTGTTCGTCTCGAAATTCTCGTACGGCTACAGCCGCTATTCGCTGCCGTTCGGCCTCAAGCTGTTTTCCGGGCGGATCACGGTACCGGGGCTGTCCCACCCGCCCGAACGCGGCGACGTCACGGTGTTCAAGCTGCCAACCGACCCGTCGGTCGATTATATCAAGCGCATCGTCGGCCTGCCGGGCGACCACATCCAGATGCGCCACGGCAATCTCTACATCAACGACCAGCTGGTGCCGCGCCGGCCGGTCGACGATTACGTCTACCAGGAGGGCGGCACGGCGATCGTGCTGCACGAGTACATCGAATCCTTGCCGCGCGGGCCGGGCGAGGGGCCGCTCGACCATCCGATCATCAAGGTCGGCAACAATGGCCCGCTCGACAACACTCCGGTCTACGAGGTGCCGCCCGGCCATTATTTCGGCATGGGCGACAATCGCGACAACTCGCAAGACAGCCGGGTGCTGTCGGCGGTCGGCTACATCCCGGCCGAGAACCTGGTCGGTAAGGCGCAATTCCTGTTCTTCTCGACCGACGGCTCGGCGCGCTGGTGGGAGGCGTGGAAATGGCCGTTTGCGGTCCGCTATCGCCGACTTTTCAATGGCGTCGACTGACCGCGGCTCGGCGCTCCCGGCGAACCTGGCACCAGGGAGCTTGACGCATCTGGGCGGCGAGGGTCCGGCCCAGCTGATCGGTCACGCCTTTGCCCGGCCCGAGCTTCTGACCGAGGCGCTGACCCATCCAAGCGCGCTGTCGCCCCCGCGCCGGCCAGGACGGCGACCGCGGCGGAAGGGGCCTGATGAAGCATTCCGGGGCACTCCCCGGGGCGGTTATGAACGCCTCGAATTCCTCGGCGACCGGGTGCTTGGCCTCGTCATCGCCGATCTGTTGTGGCGGCGGTTCGACACTGAGCAGGAGGGGCCGCTGACGCGACGGTTTACCCATCTGGTGCGCCGCGACTCGCTGGCGCGGGTCGCCGCCGCGATCGGTCTCGACCGTCATCTGCAGTTCTCGCCCGCTGAGGCCTCCGCCGGCGCCGCGCGCAACCCAGCGATCCTCGCCGATGCCGTCGAGGCGGTGATCGCCGCGATCTATATCGATGGCGGGTTGCCGGCGGCGGTCGTCTTCATCGAGCGGTTCTGGGAACCTTTGATCGCCGAGATGGAGGCGCCGCCGAGCGATGCGAAAACGATCTTGCAGGAATGGGCGCAGGCGCGCGGACTGCCGCTTCCCGCCTACCAGCTGATTGCGACCAGCGGCCCCGATCATGCGCCGCACTTCACCGTTTCCGTGCAGGTCGCCGGACACGCGGAGACAAGCGCCACCGCCTCCTCCAAACGCGCCGCCGAGACCGGCGCGGCCGCGGCCCTCCTCGAGCGTATGACCGATGCCGAGAAAGCATAACCCGGCGTCCCCCGCGGTTCCGGATAGGGCGGATGCCCGGTGCGGCTATGTCGCGCTGATCGGTGCCCCCAATGCCGGGAAATCGACGCTCTTGAACCAGCTGGTCGGGCAAAAGCTGGCGATCGTCAGCCCCAAGGTGCAAACGACGCGCAGTCGGCTGCTGGGCATCGCCATCGTCGGGCCGGCCCAGCTGATCCTCGTCGACACGCCGGGCATCTTTGCGCCGCGCCGCCGGCTCGACCGTGCCATGGTCGCGGCCGCCTGGGCCGGTGCGGCCGATGCCGATCAGATCGTGCTCTTGGTCGACGCCGCGCGCCCCACTGATCCCGATACGCGGCAGATCGTCGATCGGCTCCGGGCCAGCGGGCGCCATGCGATCCTCGCGCTCAACAAGATCGACCTCCTCCGCCGCGACGGGCTCCTGGCGATCGCCGACAGCCTGTTTCGCGAAGGCTGTTTCGCGCGCGTCTTTATGATTTCGGCTTTGACCGGGGATGGCGTCGACGATTTGAAGCAGCACCTGGCATCGCTCGCGCCGCCCGGGCCTTGGCTGTTTCCCGAGGATCAGCTGTCCGATGCGCATGAGCGCTGGCTCGCCGCGGAAGTGACGCGCGAGCAGATTTTCCTGCAACTGCATGACGAGCTGCCCTATTCGGCGGCGGTCGAGACCGAGAGTTGGGAAGAGCGCACCGACGGCAGCGTCAAGATCGATCAGGTGATCTACGTCCGCCGCGAGGGGCAGAAGGCGATCGTGCTCGGCGACAAGGGCCAACGCATCAAGGCGATCGGCGCGCGCGCCCGCGCCGAGCTCGAAACCATGCTGGCGCGCCGCGTCCACCTCTTCCTCTTCGTCAAGGTGCGCGACAACTGGATCGAGGATCCCGAGCGCTACGCCGCGCTCGGCCTCGACTACAATGTTTAGGTCTCCCGGCAGCGACCCAATTCTCTATGTCATACCGGCGAAAGCCGGTATCCACTCCTCTGCCGCACGAGCCGCCGATGGATGGGTCCCGGCCTTTGCCGGGCTGACAAATTAACTATGGAATGGCGCGACACGGGATTTGTTCTCGCGGCGCGGCGGCACGGCGAGAGCGCGCTGATCGTCGAGCTGTTGACAGCCGGGCACGGCCGTCATGCCGGGCTGGTGCGCGGCGGGCAATCGCCGCGCCGACGCGCGCTGCTGCAGCAGGGCAACAGCGTCGCGGCGAGCTGGCGCGGGCGGCTGCCCGAACATCTGGGGACGCTCGATTGCGAGCTTGTTGAGGCGCATGCTGCCCGCCTTCTCGACGATCCCGACCGGCTGGCCGCGCTCGGCGCCGCAACTTCCCTCCTGTTGACGGCACTGCCGGAGCGCGAGCCGCATGGCGACCTCTACCGCTCCTTCGCCGGGTTGTTGGCGGCGCTCGATTCGGGTCCCTGCTGGGCGCAATCCTATGTCGCCTGGGAATGCGAGCTGCTCGCCGGGTTGGGGTTTGGGCTCGATCTGACGCGCTGCGCGGCGACCGGGGTGAGCGAGGATCTCGCCTATGTCTCGCCGCGCTCGGGCCGCGCGGTGTCGCGCGCCGCTGGCGCCCCCTACCATGACAAGCTGTTGACGCTCCCCGGTTTTTTGTGGCGCCCAGGGCAGCCCGGTAAGCCGGCGAGCCACGCTGAGATCGTCGCCGGGCTGGATTTGACCCATTACTTTCTCTTGCACCACGTCCTGGCGCCGCATGGCGGCAAGCTGCCCGAAGCGCGCCAGCGCCTCGCCGATCGCATGCGCCGGCTCGCCTGATCCACCTCAGAATAGCCCTCGGGCATAGATCGCCGGCTTACTTGCACATCATCGATCGGGAGGCGGTTATGGACGCGAACACCCTGCTGCGCATCGCCCGCGAGGTCATCGCGAGAGTGCCGATGTGTTTCGCGATCACCGTCGATCCGAACGGCGAAGCGAATGCCCGGATCGTGCAGCCATCGGCGCTTTCGGACGAATGGTCCGTCCGCTTCATGACCGATCGGCGATCGCGGAAAGTCGAAGAGATCGAACGCTCGGGAAGGATGACGCTGGCTTATCAGGATGATCCTGGGGGCGCCTACGTGACGCTGATTGGTCAGGCGAAAATCATCGGCGACGTTGCGGTCAAAGAGGCCGTTTGGAAACCGGCATCGTTCAGGTGGCACCCCGGGGGGCCGACGGATCCCAACGTGGTCCTGATCGAATTCTCTACCGATCGCATCGAGCTGTGGAGTTCGCCGCACGGCGTGACCCCTGATCCGGCCAAAGGCCTTTGGGCCGCTTTTTTGGTGCGCGAGGCAGCGGGCTGGCGCCATGGCACAACCGGACGGCACTCAACGGCAACCTAAGGCCTCTTTCTGACGCTTCCAAATCTAGTATGATTGACCGCTGAATATAACGAGGTCTGGTAGGAATGTCCGATACTGCGCCCGTTGGTGGGACCCGCGACGTCGATTTCGCCGACGCGCTCGGCGAGCGCTATCTGTCCTACGCGATGTCGACAATCGTGGCGCGCTCGCTGCCGGACGTCCGCGACGGTCTGAAACCGGTACATCGCCGCATCCTCCATGCGATGAACGAGCTGCGCCTCGATCCCGCCTCCGGCTACAAGAAATGCGCCCGGGTCGTCGGCGATGTCATCGGCAAGTTCCATCCGCATGGCGAAATCGCGGTTTACGAGGCGCTCGTCCGCCTCGCCCAGGATTTTTCACAGCGCTATCCGCTGGTCGACGGACAGGGCAATTTCGGCAATATCGATGGCGATAACGCCGCGGCGATGCGCTACACCGAGAGCCGCCTTTCGGCAGTCGCGCAGGCGATGCTCGACGGGCTCGATGCAGATTCGGTGGATTTCCGCTCGACCTATGACGGCGAGGACAAGGAGCCGATTGTCCTGCCCGCGCGGTTCCCGAACCTGCTCGCCAACGGTTCCTCTGGCATCGCCGTCGGCATGGCGACCAGCATCCCGCCGCATAATGTCGGCGAACTGTGCGCGGCGCTGCTCCATCTGATCGAGCAACCGGGCTGCCCCCCTGCCGATCTCGTGGCCCATGTCGCCGGCCCCGATTTCCCGACCGGGGGCGTCCTCGTCGAACCGGCCGACAGCATTGCCGAGGCCTACGCCACCGGCCGCGGCAGCTTTCGCCTGCGGGCCCGCTGGCATAAGGAGCCGCTCGCCCACGGGCTCTATCAGATCGTCGTCACCGAAATTCCCTATCAGGTCCCCAAGGGCCGCCTCATCGAGAAGATCGCGGCGTTGCTCGAAGAAAAGAAATTGCCGCTGCTCGCCGATATTCGTGACGAGTCGACCGAGGACGTGCGCCTCGTCATCGAGCCGAAGACCCGCAACGTCGATGCCGAAGTGGTGATGGAGCAGCTGTTCCGGCTGACCGAGCTCGATATCCGGGTGCCGCTCAACCTCAATGTCATCGATCCCGCCGGGGTGCCGCGGGTGATGAATTTGAAGGAGGCGCTGCAAGCCTTTCTCGACCACCGCCGCGAGGTGCTGCAGCGCCGCAGCCGGCACCGCCTTGCCGCGGTCGGGCACCGGATCGAAGTGCTGCAGGGCTTCGTCGTCGTCTACGTCAATCTCGACGAGGTGATCCGCATCATCCGCGAGTCCGACGACCCGAAGGCCGAAATGATCGCCCGCTGGGACCTCAGCGAGGTCCAGGTCGAGGCGATCCTCAACATGCGGCTGCGCACGCTGCGCCGGCTTGAGGAGATCGCGATCCAGAAGGAGCTGAAGGCGCTGGCCGACGAAGCAGCCGGGCTCGATACGCTGCTCGCCAGCGAGCGGCGGCAATGGCGAGCATTGGCCAAGGAGGTTGCGGCAACCCAGGCCGAGTTCGGCGCCGAGACGCCATTGGGTCGCCGCCGCACCCTCGTCGGCAGTGCGCCGGAGGCGGTCGAGATCCCCGCCGCCGCCCTCGTCGAGCGCGAGGCGGTGACTGTGCTCTGCTCGCAAAAAGGCTGGATCCGCGCCGTCAAGGGCCACGGCGTCGCCGGCGCCGAGCAGAAATACAAGGAAGGCGACGGGCCGCGCTTTGCGGTCATGGCGGAAACCACCGACCGGCTCGTCATCTTCGGCAGCAACGGGCGGTTCTATACGATCCCGATCGACCGCCTGCCTGGCGGGCGCGGCCAGGGCGAGCCGCTGCGGCTGATGATCGACCTGCCGAACGAGCATGATGTGGTGACGCTGTTCCCGCACCGGCCTGGGCTGCGCCTCCTGGTGGCGTCCGATGATGGGCGCGGCTTTGTCGTCGACGGCGAGGAGGCGTTGGCGCAGACCCGTGCCGGCAAGCAGGTGCTGACCCCGGCACCGGGCGCGCGCGCCGCGCTTTGCCTGCCGGCCGATGGCGATATGGCCGCCTTTGTCGGCGACAACCGGCGCCTGCTGGTCGTCGATCTCGCCGAGATCCCGGAGATGGCGCGCGGGCGCGGCGTCATCCTCCAGCGCTACCGCTCGGGCGGGCTCGCGGACGCCAAGGTATTCCGGCTGGCTGAGGGTCTCTCCTGGCGGCAGGGCGAGACCCGCACCCGCACCGAAATTGATGTGACGCCGTGGCGCGGCGCCCGTGGCGGCGCCGGCCATGGCGTGCCGCAAGGCTTCCCGCGCTCCGGCAAGTTCGGGTGAGGCTCACTGCCCGAACGGGGCGGCGAGCGCCAGGTTCTCGGCCCGGCTGGCGGCGATGTTGATGGCGATGACGACCCAGCTTGCACCCTGGCGGGTCAGCAGCGGGCCGCCGCTGGTGCCGCGCGTGCCGGCGCAGTCATGGGCGAGGAGGCTGACGCCGCCGGACAATCGGGCGACCTCCTGCACATGGCAGCCGAGATCGGCCACCAGGAGCTGCGCGCGGTCCTGATTGTAGCCGGCGAGCGCCACCGCCAGCCCCGCGGTCGCGATCCCGTCGACGAATTGCAGCGGCGTCACCGGGACCGCTTCACTCAATTCCAGACGCGCCCAATCGGCGGGCTGACCCGGCCCTCTCGTGCCGTCGAAGCCGATGCCGACGATGAAGCGCTCCACCCGGCGGTGCCAGCGATATTCGTCCCGCTGATAGCCGAACAGCACATGCACCGAAACCGGCTGCAACATGGCGCGGGTGCGCGCGTTATAGAGGCAATGCGCCGCGGTCAGCACCACCGAAGGCGCGATCAAGACCCCGGTGCAGTGCACGCCGATATTGGTTTGCACCTTGGCGATGGCGTTCCACGGCGCGGCGTTTGGATCGACCGGAACCCGGCGGTCGGCCGCATGCGCCGCCGCGACAAAACCCATCAAGGCGAGGGCGGCGGCGAGCCTCAATGCGCGGTCGGGACCAGGCGCGCGGCGATGAACCGATCGAGGCAACCGAGCCAGTAATCGCGGATTGCGTCGCGCTCGAGAAACGGGTCGTGCTTCGACTCGGGCAGTTCGACCAGCGTGCAGTCCGGCAGGAGCCGCGCAGCCCGGCGCTGCGCGATCGTCGAGACGACGACCTCGCGCCCGGCGCGGCCCATCAGGATCGGCGTGTGAATGCCGGTCAGAAACTCGGGCTTGGAAATCCGCGTCACCAGTCCCAGCGCGCTATCGACCCAGCCATAGGTCGCCTGGTCGAGGCGCAGCCTCGGATCCGCGGAAAACCAGGCATAGCGGATCCAGCACCGCTCGGCGTCGCTGGTAGCACGGCTGCGCTCGGGCGAGGGCAGACGGTCGGGCCGCCATTTGCGCGCCCCCGGGATCAGGCAGAACCCGAGCCCGGCCGCGCGCGCCGGCCGGGTGATGAAGCGGATCAAGCTCGGCGGCACAGGCCCGGTCCGCAATCCCACCATCGGCGAGGAGAGAACCGCGGCGGTAAAGAGATGCGGATAGCGCTTGAGGCAAACGAGCGCGATCGCTCCGCCCATCGAGTGCGCCACCAGTAGCGCCGGCAGCCGGCCGGATAGCTTGGCCGCCGCGAAGGCGGCGAGATCCTCGGCATCGCGGTCGAAATTGCGGGCGCGCGGCCGGGTCGGCATGCGGCGCGGGCGGGCTGACCCACCCTGACCGCGCCAATCGAGGCACCATACCGCGATCCCCCGCGCCGCCAGATCGCGCACGGTCTCGAACTGCTTTTCGATGAATTCGCCAAAGCCGCCGACCATCACGCATTCGGCCCGCGCGTTATCGACCTGCAAGTGCCCCCAGCGCAGGACCGCGCCATCAGCGGCGGCAAATCGGCCCCAGACAAACCCCGGCGGCGGCAGGAAGCGCTCGGGCAACGCCGGCGCCCGCGTCACCCGGTCAAGCTGCCAGTCTGGCGATAGGCTGTCGGGCAACCGCAACTCCCCAAAGGCCGTTCAGGCGTCACGCTAGTCACAACCGGACGCGCGCGTGCCTTCATTATGCGGCAAACATGGCCTGGGTGAGGCAGGTCCAGCGGCAAAATGACGCGAAGCCGCACCGCTGGCGCGGACCAGCGGCGGCGGCTTCCCGGTGGTTGAGACCCGGCGGGTGGCGCGGTCGCTTACGCCGGATGGAACACCAGCGTGCGCAACTCGATGCTTTCGCGCGGGAGGGCGTCGGGCGGCGTCGTCGGGTCGGTGAACGAGGTGTGCGGCATGAAGCGGGCCGAGATGTCGGTCCGGGTATCGGCGATCTTCAACAGCAGCACCTCGTCGCGACGCATTTCCGGCGCGTAGAACCAGCGATGCGCCGGGTTGTAGCGCACCGAATAGGTCTCGCCGACGCGCTCGCGATAGACCAGATCCGAGGGAACGAGGTCATCGGCAGCGACGGTGCGGGAATCGCACACCGCGAGCGGTGCGTCGCGCAGCGGCTCACGCCGGATCGGGCGCCACATGTTGATCACCTGGACGCGGCCCTTGAGCAACTCCTCGGCCTCCTCGCCCATCAGGTCGCGTACCCGCTGCGGCCCCGAGCGGGCGGTATGGTCGACGTGCACCCGGGTTGCCGGCTGGCGCGGTCCGCTCCGCGATCGGTCCTCTTGGCCGGGAACGCGGCGGCGCTGCAGATGGTCGAAGATGAAAACGCGGCTGGCGCCGGTCGCCTCGGCGAGAAACCGTTCGGCCTCGGGGTAGTAGACCCGGCGCACCTCGTCATCATCCCAGAAATCCTTGACCGCACTGCGCTGTTCGAGAAGTGCGAAGCCCTGGACGTCGAGCCCGAGGTCGCCCGAGATCGGGCGCAGCGTGTGGATCTGCATCCGGTGCGGCTCGGGCACCAGGTTGGCGCGCGGCTCGCCGGGCTGGGGCTCGTAGGCGTAATACCGCGGCCGCTCTGCAATCGGCGCGAGATAGTTCAATTCGGCCTCGACGTAAGGCAACTGGTCGATGTCGGTCATCGGTTGATCCTCCGGAGCGTTGCAGCAGTCGTGAGGGCTAGAATGCGAGGGCTAGAATGGAGGGAATCGATAATATTCCGACCATGATGCGTTGCGCCGGGCGGCAGCCGACGGTGTTGCCGGCAACCCTATCATCTTTGCCCCCAGTTTGCCGAGAGCATGTCTTGCGCGGCGCCAGAACCCGGCGGGCGGCTGGTTGTGTGCGCCTGTCAGCGCAGTTTGGGTATTCGTCGTCATGATGATTACTCCTTTCCAGAAGGGCTTGTTGGCGAGAAACTCGGCGTCCCCACGGGTGAGGCCGATATCGGCGAGAGTACGGGCGTCGAGGCTGGCGAGCTCGGCGCGATCGCGGCTGCGCCGGCGCCATTCGCGCAACGTCGCAAAGACCCGGCCGGTAGCCTCGCTCAGCGCGTCGAGCACGGCGTGCCCGTGGCCGTGCGTGTCCGCGGTCTCATGACGGGCGTGTAGATGGATGGCGGTCATATGAGATCTCCTAATCTCCCCGGCGTCTGAAAACCATCGTGCCGGGAAGCACCTCGACCGTGAAATTGGCCTTGCAGCATCGTTATACAAATGAGAGTTTCTCAGGGCTGAGTTTAGAAATCCTCATCTCCATGAATGGCCATCTGCCGCCCCTGAGTGCGCTCCGCGCCTTCGAAGCGACCGCCCGGCTGAACAGCTTCGGCAGGGCCGCCGCCGAGCTCAACGTCACCCCCGCGGCGATCAGCCACCAGATCCACGCGCTCGAGGAGGATCTCGGCGTCCGGCTCTTTCACCGCCTCAACCGCACGATCGAGCTGACCGCCTCGGCCCGCGTGCTGCTGCCCGGGCTGTCCGACGCGTTTGCCGGGATCCACGCCTCGGTACGACGTTTGCGCGCGCACAACGACACCGGGACCTTGACCGTCACCGCATCGCCCTCGATCGCCGCCAAATGGCTGGTCCTGCGCCTCCACCGCTTCCAGGAGCGCCACCCCGAGATCGACGTGCGGATTTCGGCGAATGACGATGTCGTCGATCTGACCCGGGGCGATTTCGACATCGCGATCCGCTACGGGACCGGGCGCTACCCCGGGCTCGCGGTCGAATTATTGATGCAGAACGAGGTGTTCCCGGCGTGCAGCCCGCGCCTCCTGGAGGCGGGGCCGCCACTGCGCACGCCCGAGGACCTCGCCCACCACGCGCTGATCCACGATCAGGCGGTCGACCGCGATCCGCTGGCGCCGACCTGGGCGATGTGGCTGAAGGCGGCTGGCGTCACAACTGTCCCGGCGTCCGCCGGGCTCACCTTCAGCGTCGGCTATATGGCGCTCGACGCGGCGATCGCCGGGCATGGCGTCGCGCTCGCCTACAGTACGATCGCGTCGGGCGATCTCGCCGCCGGGCGGCTGGTGCGGCTGTTCTCGTTGGCGCTGCCCGACCTCTTCGCCTATTACATCGTGACCGCGCCGGGTGCGCTGGAACGGCCCAAGGTCAGGGCATTTCGCGACTGGCTGCGCCAGGAAGCCGACGCGTAGAGAGGACCCATTCGATGATCTGCGATGTCCACGCCCACTACACGCCGAAGAATTTCAGCGCTCTTATGGGCGACCGCTTTGCCTCGCCCACGCATCTGCCGGTCAAGCGCGGCATGGCGCGGCACCCGTTCTCGGATTCGCCCGAGGACATCGAGGGCCGGTTTCGGCTGATGGACGAGGCCGGAGTCGAGCGCCAGGTCCTGTCACCGAACCATCCGCCCTATCTGCCGGACGAGGCCGAGTGCGTCCGGGCCGTGCAGATGCTCAACGACGGCTATGCCGATCTGGCGCACCGCTACCCGCAGCGGATCTCCTCCTATGTGATGCTGCCGCTGCCGCACATCGACGCGGCGCTCAAAGAGATGGAGCGTGGCTTCGATCAGCTCGGCTGCGTCGGGGTCAACATGAACATCATCTGCCTCGGCCGCTCGATCGCCGAAGCTGAGTTCGAACCGATCTACGCCGAGATGAACCGGCGTGGCGCGGTGCTGTTTGTCCACCCGGCCGGGACCGGCATCTGCTCGCCGTTCATTGTCGACTACAACTTCCGCGCCTCGGTCGGCACCTCGCTCGAAGATGCGACCTTTATCCTGCACATGATCGCCAAGCAGATCCCCTACCGCTACCCGAACATCAAGTTCATCGTGCCCCATCTCGGCGGCCCGATCCCGATGCTGCTCCACCGGCTCGACCAGCAGGGGCAGAGCCAAAGCGGACACCCCAACCTCGCCGAGAAGCCGAGCGTCACCGCCAAGAAGTTCTGGTACGACACGGTGTGCTACGGCTCGAAGGCGGCCTTTATGTGCGCGCTCGAAGCCTTCGGCGCCGACCATCTGGTGACCGGCAGCGACTATCCGGTGCTGCAGGATTACGAAGCCTACAAGGAGACTTTTGCCTATATCGGCCGGCTCGGCCTGCCGCCTGCCGACCTCGACCGCATCCTCAACCACAACGCCCAGGCGCTGTTCGGTTTCGCCCACTGACGAAAGCCGCTCCCCGGGTAATGGCTCCCGCCGGTCAGCCGAGGCGGGCGGCGACCGCCGGCAATGCCGCGATGTCGATGCCGTGGCGCGCCGCCTCGGCGACCAGCGTCGAGGGATCGGCGCCGTCGCGCAGCCGCGCCAACGCCCATAGGAGGGCCGAGCGCGTGCCGCTGCGGCAGTGGGCGACGATCGGAGTTGGCGCGCTTGCCAGCACCGCAGCAAAGCGGTCCACATCGGCACGCGACAGGCTCGCCGCCGTCACCGGGATATGGTGATAGGCGATGCCGAGACCCTCGGAGATGCGGCGCGCCTCGGCGGCCGGGAGCTGGCCGCGGTCTTCGCCGTCCGGGCGGTTGTTGACGATGGTGCGCACGCCGGCTGCCGCGAGCGCTTCGATGTCGCCGCGGTCGAGCGCTCCGGCGGCGCTGACCCCAGGAGCGAGTTCGGCGAGGGCGGGAGAGGAAGACGGCATAAGTCGGGTCCCGAAAATGGCCGCGAACACCTTCGCAGCCCGCCGCCTACCCGTCATCTGAAAAAAGCACCTCGGAAAATCACTACTTAAAAATCACGCAGCGAACTGCCCCGGGCGCTGCACGAGGTCGCCGGCGCGGACCCAGAAGCGCTCGAGCCGGCGCAGCGTCACGATCACATTCTGCAAATTGTCATCGCTGACCGCGGTCTTCCCCAGCATCTCGATGTGGCGGCGGTGCATCCCGGTCAGCCGGTCGCGCAGCGCGCGCCCCTTGTCGGTAAGCTTGACATGGATCGAGCGGCGGTCGTGAACCGAGCGCTCCTGCGCGAGATAGTCGTTCTCCACCATCTTCTTGACGTTGTAGGAGACATTCGAGCCGAGATAGCAGCCGCGCAGCGTCAATTCCCCGACGGTCATCTCCGCATCGCCGATGTTGAACAGCATCAGGCCCTGGATGTTGTTGATGTCGTGAATGCCGAACCCGTCGAGTTCCAGCTTCACCACTTCGAGGAAATGGCGGTGGAGGCGCTCAACCAGCCCAATCACCTCGAGATACTCATTAGTCATGACAGCCTCTCTGGGCAATCGATCAGCCGACATCTTAACACATGTTTGGTTAACTATTCGTTGTCATTGCCCGGGCCCGGGGCGGCGCAGAAACTGCATGATCCCGGAGAAATCGAGGCCGCCGGCGCCAGTGTCGACATAGAGCTGATAGAGGTTCGCGGCCGCCGCTCCGAGCGGGGTCACGGCCGCGGTGGCGCCGGCCGCCTGCTGGGCGAGGCGCAGATCCTTCAGCATGTTGGCGGCGGTGAAGCCGGCCTTGTAGCCGCGGTTGGACGGCGCCGCCGGCACCGGCCCCGGCACCGGGCAATAGCCGGTCATCGCCCAGCACTGGCTGGTCGAGGTTTTGCAGATGTCGAACAGAGTCTGGGCCGGCAGCCCGAGCTTTTCGGCCAATGCGAACCCTTCGCACACCGCGATCATCGAAGCGGCGAGGATCATGTTGTTGCAGATCTTAGCGGTCTGGCCGCTGCCCGAGGGGCCGGCATGGACGATCGTCTTCCCCATCGCCTGGAGGATCGGCTCCGCCCGGGCGAACGCGGCCGCTTCCCCTCCGACCATGAAGGTCAGCGTCCCCGCCTCGGCGCCGATGACCCCGCCGGAGACCGGCGCGTCGAGCATCTGGAAGCCGTGTTGCGCCGCCTCCGCAGCGACGGCGCGCGCGGTCTCGACATCGATCGTCGAACAGTCGATCAGGAGCGCGCCGGGCCGCGCATGGGCGATGATCCCGTCCGGCCCGAAATAGACTGCACGCACCTGCGGCCCCGCCGGCAGCATCGTGACGACGATCTCGCCGGCGGCGGCGACCTCCGCGATCCCGGCCCCGGCGTGCCCGCCCCGTTCCGACAGGGCGGCTAGCGGCGCCGCGACGACGTCAAAGCCGGTCACATGGTGCTGCGCCTTCACCAGATTGGCCGCCATCGGCGCACCCATATTGCCGAGCCCGATAATCCCGATCCTCGCCATGGCTTCTCCTACTCGAAAGGATTACGACGACAACCTCGAATGGGTCAATTAAAACCTAATTCCCTTTTTCCGAGCGGCGCGAAATATCCCTCGACCGTCGCGTCGGTGACTTCGGCCAGGTTCGCCGGGTCCCAGCGCGGCTCTTGGTCCTTGTCTATGAGCGCGGCGCGCACCCCCTCGAAGAAATCGTGGCCGGCCATGAAATGCTGGGTCAGGCGGTATTCGAGCGCGAGCGCCGCCTCGATGTCGTAGCCGCGGCCCAGGATCAGCTGGCGCAGCGTGACCTTGAGGCTGGTCGGCGATTTGGTCAGGAGCCCTGCGCGCGTTTGCGCCGCCCATTCGTCGTCGCTGCCGCCCGCTACCGCTTCGCCGGCGAGGGCCGCGAGCACCGCCTCGACCGTGTCTCCGGCAAAACAGCGGTCGATCGCGGCGCGGCGCAGCGCCAGCGGGGATTGGCCGGGATCGGCGGCGAACGCGCCGAGCGCCTCCTCGATTTGCCCGCTCTCCTCGCCGTCGCGCCACGACAGATGGCCGAGCGCCTCAGCGAGGGCCGCCACACGCTCGCGCGGCACAAAATGGGTGGCAAACCCGCAATAGCATGCGTCGGCCGGTCCGAGCCGCGCGCCGGTCAGCGCGAGATAACGCCCGATCTGCCCGGGAGCGAGGTTGAGGAACCGGGTCGCGCCGACATCGGGGAAGAGGCCGATCCCGGTCTCCGGCATCGCCAGCATCGTGCGCTCAGTGGCGATCCGGTAGGCGCCGTTCACCGACACCCCGGCGCCGCCGCCCATCGTGATCCCGTCGATTATCGCCAGATACGGCTTCTTATAGCGGTGGATATGGCGAATGAGCTCGTACTCTTCCCAGAAGAACCGGCTGGTCAGCGACGGGTCGCCGGAAATGCCACGCCCCGCCTCGGCGATCGCGCGAACGTCGCCCCCGGCGCAGAACGCCCGCTCCCCGGCGCCGCGGATCAAAACGGCATGAATCCCCGGCTCATCCTCCCAGGCCCGCAGCACCGGCGCGAAATGCCGGTACATGCCGAGCGTAAAGGCATTGAGTGCCTGCGGCCGGTTGAGCGTAACCGTCGCCACCCCGCCATGATGGCCAAACAGGATGTTTTCGGAATCAGGCATATCGGTGAAGAAGCCCTTTTTCGTTCGTGGCCGGGCTTGGCCCGGCCATCCACGAGATCAGATTAACTGGGCATAGAGATCAGCCCAATCCGGATTGTTCAACAATATCAGCCGGACCTTCCACGCACGTCGGTAGTGCTTTAGGTTCTGCTCGCGCTGCCGCGCGTCCCGGATATCAGGGTACCGCTCAAAATACACCAGGCGCTTCAGACCATATCGCTTGGTGAAGCCGGCGATCACACCCTCCCGGTGCTGCCACACGCGGCGAAGCAAATCGTCGGTCACTCCGGTGTAAAGGACCCCATTCGGCCGATTGGTCATGAAATACACCCAGCCCTCCGCCATTTTGGCACCTCACTCGGCTGAGCGGGATCTCGTGGATGGCCGGGCCAGGCCCGGCCACGAACGATTACTGGCTGCCGCTCCTCACAGCGGGATGACGAGGAGGGTGTCGATCTTCTGGCTGTCGAGGACAACGATGCGCTCGATGAAGCGGTAGCGGCTGGTGCCGACATCGATCCGGTCGAGGTAGCGCCCGCTGGCGAAGAGCGTCGTCTCGCCATCGTGCATGATGCGCACGGCGAGGAAATTGGCGCGCGCCTCGGCGACCCCGCCCTCGACCCGGTCGATGCGCACCGGGCCGACAATGTGGCGATAGTGCTGCGCCTCGTAGATGTTGGCGCGCCGCATCGCCATCACCCGGTCGGTGAGCATGCTGCGCGATGCCGCATAGATGATGCCGTGGCGCAACCCCGCAGCGTGGCTGTCACGGTCGGTGATCAGATAGCGGCAATTCTCGACAAAGAAATCGGGCCACTCCTCGAGCCGGTCGTCGTCGATGCAATCGGCATAGGCGGCGTAGAGTTCGCCGACGCCGAGCCGCAGCGCGGTCTCATCCATGTCCGGATCAGGTGCCGGTCAGCGCACGGTATTTCTTCCAGAACCCGCGGATCGCCGCTTCGCTGGCGCGGAAATTCTGCGACTGGGCCTCATGCCCGCCCATCATCACAACCCCGCTATCGTCGTCATTGTATTGGAGGGCGCGCTGGACGAAGCCGCCGACGCAACCGTCTTCCAATGAGATATAGCCGGCCGGGCCGACGAGGTTGCCTTGCCGCAGGCGACGCTCGGTCATCTCTTCGTCGTCGCCCTCGAAGCCGAGATGCACCCATTCGAGTTCGGTGCGCTCGACCCCGCGCGGGCGGATGACGCGCACCGCGATCGTGTTGCGGATCTGCTGCAATACGAGGCTCGGAAAGACGTTCAAGATCTCGACCGAAATCTGGTCGCCGTATTCGTCGACCAACTCGATCAGCGAGTTGTCCGCCAATTTGAGCCCAGTATCGGAGCGCAGTTTTGCCGCCTTGTATTCGGCGTCCTCGGCGGCGTAGTCGAGCTTGACATGGCTGAAACTGTTGCCGCCATCCTCGCTGATGTCGGTCATCCCCGGCTGGGTGAGCCGGTTGATGCGAAACGTCGTCAGGAACGCATGCAGGATCGAGGCGTGGTAGGCGTCCCTGGTGTTCTCGGCGTAGAGCTTCCAGTTGTTCGGCAGAATTTGGGTCGAGCGGCCGATGATGCGGGCGGTGCGGCCTTCGAGCACGCGTTTGACGCCGCCGACCACGGCCGGCCCGAGATAGGTTTCGAGGTCGGCCACATCCGCGTCGAACGTGCCGAAAATGAGGCCCGACAATTCCTCGACCCGCAGGCGCTGCAGATGGTGGTCTTCCTTCCTGAATTCGGGCGGCATGCCGCCCTGGCGCTGGACACCCTTCTCGAAGGCGACCGTGGTCAGCTTCCCTTCGAGGTCATAGCTCCAGCCGTGATAGATGCAGGTAATTTCCTTCCCGTGGCCCTTTTGCGTCAGGCACAGGAGGTTGCCGCGGTGGGCGCAGCGGTTGACGAAGGCGTTAACCGCGCCGTCCGCCCCGCGCACGACGATGACCGCAACCTCGCCGACCGTCGTCGCGACCCAGTCGCCGGGCTCGGGGATCTCGGCGGCCAGACACAGATAGTTCCAGGTCGGCCCCTTATAGATCCGCTCCTGCTCCAGCGCGTACTGCTCGGGATCGGTGTAGAGCCGGAACGGCACCTCGCTGATCCCGTTCGACGGCCAGAGAGCGGGACGCTCAACGCCAACATCTTGCACGGACACGGGCAGACCCTCCTCGCTGGGCGATCGGTTTTCCCGAATATGCGCCCGATTGCTGCGGCGCGTCCATCGGCAGGATGGGCTATTGCCGCAGCAGCCGGCGGGCGATGATGACGCGCATGATCTCGTTGGTGCCTTCGAGGATCTGGTGGACGCGGACGTCGCGCAGGTAGCGCTCGATCCCGAAATCCTTGAGGTAGCCGTAGCCGCCGTGGAGTTGCGAGCGCCTCGTTGCAGACGTGGAACCCGGCGTCGGTGGCGAGGCGCTTGGCCATCGCGCAATGGAGGGTGGCGTCGGGGTCGCCCTTGTCGAGGCTTGCCGCGGCGCGGCGCAGCAGGAGGCGGGCGGCGTCGAGTTCGGTCGCCATGTCGGCGAGCTTGAATTGCAGCGCCTGGAAATCGGCGAGGCGGGTGCCGAACTGGCGGCGCTCCAGCATGTAGCCGCGCGCCGCTTCCCAGCACGCCCGCGCGCCGCCCAATGAGCAGGCGCCGATATTGAGCCGTCCGCCATCGAGCCCCATCATCGCGATTCCAAACCCCTCGCCCTCGGCGCCGAGACGGTTGGCGACGGGAATCCGGCAATCGTCGAACATCACCATCGCGGTCGGCTGGGTGTGCCAGCCGAGCTTTTTCTCCTGTTTGCCGAAGGAAAGGCCGGGGGTGCCGTTTTCGACGACGAGGCAGGAGATCCCCTTGGGGCCGGCCTCGCCGGTGCGCACCATCGTCACGTAGAGATCGCTCCTCCCGCCGCCCGAGATGAACGCCTTGGTCCCGTTCAGCACGTAATCGCTCGCCGTCGCGCCGGGCGCGCGGTGGCGAGCGCGGCGGCGTCCGAGCCGCTGCCCGGCTCGGTCAGGCAATAGCTGGCGAAATGCTCCATCGTCATCAGCTTGGGCAGAAAGCGCGCGCGCTGCGCCCCGATCGCCGAAGCGGTCGATCATCCACGCCGCCATGTTGTGGATCGAGAGATAGGCGGCGGTCGAGACGCAGGCCGCCGCCAGCTCCTCGAAGATGATCGTCGCATCGAGCCGCGAGAGGCCGCTGCCGCCGAACTCGTCCTGCACATAGATCCCGGCAAAGCCGAGCGCGGCGGCCCGGCGCAACGCCGCCTCCGGAAACTCCTCCCGCTCGTCCCAGCCCGGCGCGTGCGGCAGCCATTCCTCGGTCGCGAACTGCCGCGCGGTTTCGGCGAAAGCGCGCTGCTCGTCGGAGAGATCGAAATCCATGCCGAGAGATTAGGGGAGGCGCCGGATGGACGGCAATGGCCTCTCGGCGAACCGCCCGTCCCGCTGCCCCGATCGCCCCGCGGCATGCTAGGTTTGCCGAGACGATCGGGGGACCGACATGATTTGCTGAAGGTGACGGGCGCTGGCGCTGGCGGGCTGCCTCGCCGTCGCTGGCGCTGCCGGGGGCGGCCGTCGCGCAGCAATCGGGCGGGGTGCTCAAATTCTACCACCGCGACAGCCCGGCGAGCATGTCGATCCACGAGGAGGCGACGATCTCGGCGATCGCGCCGATGATGGGCGTCTTCAACAACCTCGATCCTGTTCAACCAGCACGAAAAGCAGAACCGGCTGCGAATTCATCGAGCCCGAGCTGGCCGCTGAGCTGGGCGTGGAACGAGGACCACACCCGGCTCACCTTCAAACTGCGCCAGGGGGTCAAATGGCATGACGGCAAGCCGTTCACCGCCGCCGATGTCAAGTGCACCTGGGACATGCTGACCGGCAAATCGCCGAACAAGCTGCGGCTCAACCCGCGCAAGGCCTGGTACCGCAACCTCGACGAGGTCGTCGACCGACGGCGATTACGCGGTGACCTTCGTCCTGAAGCGCCCGCAGCCGGCCTTTCCGATGCTGCTGGCCTCGGGCGATTCGCCGGTCTACCCGTGCCATGTGCCGCCGGCGCAGATGCGCCTCCACCCGATCGGCACCGGCCCCTTCAAGTTCGTCGAATTCAAGCCGAACGAACACATCAAGCTGGCGCAAGAACCCGGATTACTGGAAGCCGGGCCGGCCCTATCTCGACGGCATCGAGTGGACGATCGTGCCCAACCGCGCGACCCAGAGCCTCGCCTTTATCGCCGGCCAGTTCGACATGACCTTTCCCTACGAGGTCACCGTCCAGATGGTCCATGACATCGCCAGCCAGGCGCCGAACGCGATCTGCGAGATCGACCCGACGCCGGTCGCGTTCAACCTGCTGGTCAATCGCGACAACCCGCCGTTCAACGACCCCGACATCCGCCGGGCGATGCAGCTGACGATCGACCGCAAGGCCTTTCTCGACATCATCTCCGAGGGCAAGGGCGAGATCAGCGGCGCGATGCAGCCGCCGCCCGCCGGCCTGTGGGGGCTGCCGCCGGACATCCTGCAGACCCTGCCGGGCTACGGCCCCGATGTCGCGGCCAACCGCGCCGAGGCGCGCAAGCTGATGGAAAAGCACGGCTACGGCCCGAACAACCGGCTCGCCGTCAAGGTCGCGACCCGCAACATCGCGCAATACCGCGATCCGGCGGTGATCCTCATCGACCAGATGAAACAGATCTACATCGACGGCGAACTCGAGGTCGTCGAGACCGCGAACTGGTTCCCCAAGATCGCCCGCAAGGACTACATGATCGCCGGCAATCTGACAGGCAGCGGGGTCGACGACCCCGACGCCTATTTCTACGAGCACTACGCGTGCGGCTCGGAGCGCAACTACACCAACTATTGCAACCCCGAACTCGAAAAGCTGTACGAGCAGCAATCAGAGGAGCCGGACCAGGACAAGCGCAAAAAGCTGGTCTGGGAGATCGACCGCCGGCTGCAGGAAGACGCCGCTCGGCCGATCATCTACAGCTACGATCTCGGCGACCTGCCGCTCCCCGCGAGTGCACGGCATCACGATCATGGTCAACAGCCTGTTCAACGGCTGGCGCTTCGAGGACGCCTGGCTCGACAAATAACCTCGGACAGCTGCACTCCCGTAGCAACTTGCCTACTCGGCAGCCTCTCGCGGCTCCGGGTCGTCGAGGGCGGTCCGGAGGTTTGGGGCGAGCACGGGGATTTCGTCCTCAACGTCAGCCTCGATCAGGATGGCTTCGTCTGACAAACCGAGGACTTCTTGCGCCCGCTCGAAGTCAAGGACATGGACGGTCTTCAGGGTTCTGCCAACGACGCGTGTCCGACGCTGTGTGTCTCTAATCCCGTTGTTCAACGTCTCCGCTCGACGCGCGAGTACGTCGAGGGAGTTACCCAGATTCCCCCACTCGGCCTTCACCGCCGCAAGAATTTCGCGGATAGCACCTGCTTTCTCCTCAAGCACGAGCGTGTCATGCTGTACCCTGATGCAGTGCAAAAACGCCGGCAGTAGCCCAGGGCCCATAACCGTAATTGCGTAATCGCGGCGCAACGTCTCGATCAGACCTGGTATGCGATATACTTCGCTATAAAGCCCTTCATTCGGCAGAAACATGATTGCAATTTCCATGGTTCGCGGCGGCTTAATATATTTATTTTTAATCCGCTTACCTTCGTCTCGGATGCGGCGTTCGAGCGCCCTGCGTGATGCCTTCTCTTGATCGCGGTCTCCCGACTCGCTCGCCAAGAGAAGGCGATCATAGTCCTCGGTTGGAAACTTCGCATCGATTGCGAGCCATAGATCTTCCGCTGACCCCTTGCGCGGCATGCGCACGGCAAACTCGACGACCTCTGCGCTCTCGTCGCCAATCCGGAAATTAGTCTCATACGATCCAGCGGGAAGAACGTCGTCGAGGATTGCTTGTAGCTGGTCCTCGCCCACGCCCCCACGTGCCTTCACATTCGAGAAAAGTCGCTTCAGATCACCAATCTGACCAGCCACGCTCTGGACTTGGCCGATTGCCTGTTGGACCTGCGCAAACTTCTCGGTCACACTTCGAAAACTCTCTTCCAACCCCTTTTCAAGCGCGGATTGAAGCTGCTCGTCGACTGCTTGGCGCATCTGTTCGAGCTTGGCCTCGTTGCCGGTGCGCATCTTTTCAAGCTCGGTTTCCACCTTGTCGCGAAGTTGCTCCTGCTGCTCACGCAGCCGTTCCGAAAAGCCATCGAAGCCGGTCCGGACGCGGTCGGCCAGATCCCGGACAGCTTGTTCGGTTTGGAGCAGGCGTTCGCGCTGCTGATCACCGAAAGTCCTGAGGGAACTGTCGGTGGCTTCACGCGACTGCAAAATCGCACCGGCCGTGTCTCGCACCAGCGCAGAGCGACCGTCTGCTGCCCGGGTTTCTGCTTCGGCGAGTTTCTCGACAACGTGCCGACGCAACTCGCCCGCGCCAGAGGTGATCTCCCCCCTGAGCCCCTGGTCCATGTCGTAGAGCGCACGACGCAGCACCTCATTGTTGCGCTCGATCGCATCGAACCGCCCGCCGACGCTGATCAAGAGCCCGGGTGCGCTGCCGCCGGATTTAACGCGAAGGAAGGTCCAACCGAGCAGCGCCAGGTTCGCGATCGCGAAAGCGAGCACGACATAAAGGACCGAATCAGAGGGCATAACGTTCCTCTCCTGACGCTTGATCACGAGCGTCGGATGGTAGATGTTCCGCTTATGTTCATAATAGCGTCGGGGACGTGCGGCGAGAAGACAAACTTGCCGACGCCGGATTTCCGCTGTTCTGGAGGGATTGTCCGGCGGCGCGGGAAGCGGGAGCTGCGAATCGGCGCTACCCGCTGCCGCCTTCGACCGCGTGGCCCTCGGCGCGCCAGCGCAACATGCCGCCGGTCAGATTGGCGACCTCGGTGAACCCGGCCTTTTGCAGGATGACGGTCGCCTGGGCAGAGCGGCCGCCGGCGCGGCATACCGCGACGATCGGGTGGTCGCGCGCGAGTTCGCCGGCGCGCGCGGACAGTTCGCCGAGCGGGATCAGGACAGCGCCGGCGATATGGCCGAGCGGGCCGGTGAACTCGGCCGGCTCGCGCACGTCGAGGATCTGCACCGCGCCCTGATGCTCCCCGGTATGTTCTTCGAGACCGTGCGGATCCAACTCCCACACCCCGGCAAAGCTGTAGCGCAGCGGCGCCCAGCTCGGGTCGGCGGCGAGCGCCGCCTCGCTGTCGGGCCGGCCGCAGCGCAGATTGGCGGGCACCGCGATGTCCATCTGCTTCGGGTGCGCGAGCCCCAGATTGTTCATATACCCGGTGAAGTCGCCGATGCCGATCTCGCCACCGATCCGCGGGTTGAAGCGGCGCTCCTCGGCGACGCTGGTCACCGTGAGGCCGCGGTAGTCGTGCGCCGGATAGAGGAGACAGTCGTCGGGCAGGGTAAAGATCTGCTCGTGGATCGAGCGGTACATCGCCGCCGCGTCGCCGCCCTGGAAATCGGTGCGGCCGGCGCCGCGGATGAGCAAGCAGTCGCCGGTAAAGGCCATGCTGCGGTCGTCGAGGACATAGGTCAGGCAGCCGCTGGTGTGGCCCGGGGTCGCGCGCACCAGGAGGCGGCGGGCGCCAAAGACGACAACGTCGTCCTGCGCGAGCGTGCGGTCGGCGCCCTCGGCGCCGCTTGCCGCCGCCAGCATGATCCGGCTGCCGGTGCGCCCTTTCAGGAGGCTGGCGCCGGTGACGTGATCGGCATGGACATGGGTCTCGAGCGTGGCGACGAGGGTGAGCCCCAATTCGCCCAACAGCGCCACCTCGCGCCGCACCTGCTCGAACACCGGGTCGATCAATACAGCTTCGCCGCTCGGGCGGTCGCCGAGGAGGTAGGTGTAGGTCGAGGATTGCGGATCGAACAGTTGACGGAAGACCAGCATCGCGCGCTCCCCATCCGGGCCGGCGCAGGATACGTCATTCCCGCGCGAGCGGGTATCCGGGATCGCGCCGGGCGCGTTGTATCGGCGGGCCGGCGGGCTTATTTTTGGGCGATCCGCGGCATCGGCCGCTTGTCACATCGGGTGATCCCGTGACCCAAAATTTTCTGCCGCCGCTGGCGCCCTATCCGACGACGCGGCTGCGCCGCAACCGCCGCGACCCGTGGTCGCGAAAGCTTGTCGCCGAGAGCATCCTCACTCCGGGCGATTTGATCTGGCCGGTCTTTGTCCATGACGAGAACGGGCGGGCGCCGGTCGACTCGATGCCCGGCGCCTGGCGCCTTTCGGTGGCCGCGCTCGTCGATGCGGCGGGGGAGGCAGCCACGCTCGGCATCCCGACGATCGCGGTCTTTCCGGCGGTCGACCCGGGGTTGAAGGACCCGGAGGGGCGGGAAGCGGTCAACCCCGACAACCTGGTCTGCCGTGCCGTCAGTGCATTGAAAAAGGCGCTGCCCGATCTCGGCGTCCTGTGCGACGTGGCGCTCGACCCGTTTACCTCGCACGGGCACGACGGCGTCATCCGCGACGGCTATGTCGCCAACGACGAGACCGTGGCGATTTTGCAGCGCCAGGCGATCGTCCAGGCCGAGGCGGGCTGCGACATCATCGCGCCTTCTGACATGATGGACGGGCGGGTCGGCGCGGTGCGCCGGGCGCTCGACGAAGCCGGCTACGACCGGGTGCGGATCATGTCGTATGCGGCGAAATACGCCTCGTGCTTCTTCGCGCCGTTTAGGGACGCGATCGGCTCCGCCTCCTCGCTCGGCAGCGCCGACAAGCGCACCTACCAGATGGACCCGGCCAATGGCGACGAAGCCTTGCGCGAAGTCGCGCTCGACATCGCCGAGGGCGCCGACATGGTGATGGTAAAGCCGGGCCTCCCCTATCTCGACATCGTGCGCCGGGTCAAGGACGCCTTCCGGCTGCCGACTTTCGCCTACCAGGTCTCGGGCGAATATTCGATGATCCAGGCGGCCTCCGAGCGCGGCTGGCTCGACGGCGAGCGGGCGATTCTCGAAAGTCTCCTCTGCTTCAAACGCGCCGGCGCTGACGGCATCCTCACATATTTCGCGGTCGAAGCCGCGAAGCGGCTGAAGGCGGGGTGAACGATGCAGATCAAGTTAACGCCTGAACAACACGATTTCATCCGCCGAGCGGTCGACGAGGGCCGGCTCAAAGCGGCCGAGGACGCGGTGGAGCAAGGGCTCGAGCTATGGATCGAACGCGAACGGCGGCGCGACGAGATCCTCGACGCGCTCGATCAGGCCGAAGCGGAACTGGCAAGGGGCGAGGGCATCGTCATCACCAAAGAGTTGATGCAGGTCCTGGCCGATAACGTAAAGCGTAGGGGCCGCGAGCGGGCCGCCGCGGCGCGAAAGCATCGCGCCGGGTAATGGCGCATCGGCTGGCACCGCGCGCCCGATCAGATCTGGACGACATTTGGGAATACATCGCGTCGGAGAGCGGCAGCGAAACGATCGCCGACCGCCACATCGACACGATCACCGAACGTTTTGATCTGCTCTCCAACTGGCCCCGTCTCGGCCGAGCTCGACATGACCTGCGGAACGGCTTGCGCAGCCACCCGGCCGGCGATTATGTGATCTTCTATCGCGTTCACCGCCGAGACGTAATCATCCTTTACGTGCTGCATGGTCGGCGAGACATCGAGCGGCTGATCACCGGCCGTTGGATCCGACACGGCAATGCCCCCAAGCGTGAGATTTATCATGAGTATGCGGGAAGATAAGCCGAGGGCATATTTCGCGAAACTGCTCGACACCCCCGAGAACGAGATCGACTACCGCGAAATACCCGCAACGGCGGCCGCCAACCGGCAAGATGCCGAAGTTCTCTTGCCCGTCACGGCGGAAGAATTTCACGCGTCAAGCATTTTATCCGCGCCCGTCGCGAAGAGCAGAACCGTGGCGGAGTGCAATCCCCCACGTAGGTATGTGTGCTACCCCTTCAAGCGCGACGGCGCCGACGGGGTACTGACGTACTTCGCGGTCGAGGCGGCGAAGCGGCTAAAGGCGGGGTGAGCGGATCGCGGCTGAGACATCACCCGTGCTGCAATTGGTAAGCAAGGCACGTGCGCGAAGCTCAACGTCGCGTATTACGGCAGGTAGGAGACCCGGGTGGGGTCGACCGGCCTCGCTGAGATCTGGCAGCCTTTTTGGTTGGTTGCGCCGGTACCGGTACCAATATCCCCACCTCATAACCCTGAGTCATGAGCTTCTGTCCAAGCCACTGAGTGGCGGCCATCATCCTCAGACTCGGCAAGACTTTATCTAAATCTACCGGTAAGAGCAGTTCGGCCCGGGCCAACTCGACCAGCGCGCAGAGCTTGGGTTCCTCCCCGGGACGTTTGTAATCGACATGGATACCCATCATGGGCCACAGCACTGAAACGTACGAAGTGTGCTCGCCGTCGTCAGTTTCGGGCGGCATATTCGAACAAACGATGCCGCATAGAAGCCCTTCCTCGGTGAACACCGGAGCGCCACTCATTCCCGGATCGAATCGTGCGCTAGTCCTGAAGCACGGGAACCTAAGTTGAGCTTTTTCCCTTGCTGCACGGTGGATTTCTTCTACTGTGCCGGTCGTCGTGTAGGGATTGAAGTTAATGCGCTCTCCACCTGCTGCTGTCGTCGTGACCTCCATTGAATGATACCCAAACGCCGCGATTCTCGACCCAGCCTCGGGCGGAAGCAACTGTATGAACGGCCTCTTCCACTCGTAGGGCAGCTGTTCTTCGGTCAACGGATCTAATAACAGAATAGCCAAGTCTGAGCCCGCTAAAGTTGGCCCAAAATACATTTTCCTGATGCGCCATTGCTGAACGCGCGATCCCTCGTCAACGAACTGAATCGCTCCGAGGTCCATCTGCATCTTGCCTTCGATTTGCCTGGGCCGCTCGCCTGTGTAAACCTCTACAAACGCCTCGATAACGTGTCAGGCTGTTAGAGCCATACGAGGCCCGATCATTACCCCGTACCCGAGCGAGACTGTCTGTTTCCCGGAAGCCACTAAAAGGATGGTGGTTTCGCTAATAAAATTTTTGATGCTCGTGTGAAAGAATTCGGGTTTCGGCTTATCACGCCGCTTCCCGCCGGCGTTTCTGACTTTGGCCATCACGACGTATACTTAGGGTCGAAGAAGGAGATTAGCTAGACGCCGCCTTACCCGCATGTGCGCATAGGGAGGCGGGTGCAGTCGGCGGCGTGCTGCGTCTCTGGATTGTCATCACGTCGCTACAACGCGCTCCGACGGCTTGCAGCCGCCGCCGTCGATCGTGACGATCGTGCCGGTGGTGTAGGCCGAGCGGTCGGAGGCGAGGAAGGCGGCCATGTAGCCGATCTCCTCGGGTTTGGCGGCGCGGCCGAAGGCCAAGGGCTTCATCAGCTCGGTCCATTTTTCCGGGTCGCCGAAATTGGTTTGCGCGCGCGTCTTCATCAGGCGTGATCAGGCGCTCGGTCATCGACCGGGCCGGGGTTGATGCCGATGACCCGGAGGTAGTCGCGGGGCGCGGTGCCGCCGATCGCCCGGGTGAAGGCCATCAGCGAGGCATTGCCCGAGGAGCCGGCGACATAGTCGAAATCGGGGTTCTCGCCGGCCGCGCCGAGGATGTTGATGATCGTGCCCGCCCGGCGCGCCGCCATCAGCGCGTAGAAGCGCCGCGTCATGTTGATGTAGCCGAAGACCTTGAGGTCCCAGGCCTCGCGCCAGCGCGTCTCGTCGATCTGGGCGATGTTGCCGCCGGGGATCGCGCCGGCGTTGTTGACGAGGATGTCGATGTCGGCGCATTCGGCAGCGAGCTTGTCGACATTCCTGCTGTCGGAAAGATCGAGCGCCAAATAGCGCACCGCGACATTGTGCTCGCCGGCGATCTTGGCGCGCACCGCGTCGAGGTCGGCCGCGGTGCGCGACACCAGGACGATGTCGCAGCCCTCCTCGGCCAACACCTCGGCGCAGGCCCGCCCGATCCCCTTCGAGGCGCCGGTCACCAGCGCCTTGCGTCCGCGCAGACCCAGATCCATGACAATCCTCCCGATGGAAATCCTAGGCTGTCATTGCGAGCGCAGCGAAGCAATCTGGTTGGAGGGGCTTCACCCATCGCAGATTGCCGCGTCGCCTGTGGCTCCTCGCAATGACAAGGGCGACGATGGAGCGAGTATCGGCTTGGCGCGCCTCGGCGCTTTTGCCAAAGTATGGGCATGACGACAGCCATCACTCCGGCGAGCGGGATTGCCGCGCTCGCCCACATGATCGAGGACGCGGCCCGCGCCGTGGTGTTTACCGGCGCCGGGATCAGCACCGAATCGGGGATCCCCGATTTCCGCAGCCCGGGCGGCATCTGGACGCAGATGGCGCCCATATATTTCGACGATTTCCTCGCCTCCGAGGAGGCGCGGCGCGAGACCTGGCGGCGCCGCTTCGCGATGGAAGATCATCTTCGGGCCGGCCGAGCCCAATCGCGGCCATCGCGCGGTCGATGCGCTGGTGCGCCGCGGCAAGGTGACGTCCGTCATCACCCAGAACATCGACGGGCTGCACCAGGCTTCCGGCATCCCGGCCGAGAAGGTCATCGAGCTGCACGGCAACACCACCTACGCCGCCTGCCTCGATTGCGGGGCGCGCCATGAGCTCGCCAATATTCGCATCGTCTTCGAACGCGACGGGACCGCCCCGCGCTGCGTCCGCTGCAAGGGCTTCGTCAAGACCGCGACGATCTCGTTCGGCCAGGCGATGCCGCAGGCGGAGATGCGCCGGGCGGAGGCGGCGACGCTGGCGGCCGATCTGTTCATCGTGCTCGGTTCGTCGCTCGTGGTCTACCCGGCGGCCGGGTTTCCCGAGCTCGCCAAGCGCAACGGCGCTTTGCTCGCGATCGTCAACCGCGAGCCGACCGGGCTCGACGACATCGCCGATCTGGTGATCCGCCACGGCATCGGCGATACGCTCGGCGCCGCGGTCGGGGTGAACTAAGCAAATTCGGGGAGCGGTGATGGCGCATGATCGTGATGGTGAAGACCACCCCGCCGTTCACCACCACGATTGCGGCAACCTGTTTGGCTGCGGCGATGAAAAAGGCACCGGCATCATCCGCGAGGACTTGAAGGACGCCGCCGTCACGCCGAAGAGCGCCGACCGCCTGTCCAACATGGACGAGATCGACGACGAGCGGCTCGACGGCTATCTGAGCGCGCGTGGGCGGGCCCGCCGGCAGTTATTGCGCGCCAGCAGCTTCATGGGAGCGCTCGCCGCGGTGACGCCGGCCCTCGCGAAACTGGCGAATGCGGCGGGCTCCGCGTTTCCCGCGCCCACGGCCGGAGCGGGTGGCGGCAAGGGCCGCCTTCATGTCGTCGAATTGACCAAGGAAACCGTGCGGCTTGGCGTCTTCGACGCGACGCTGCCGCCCATTCTGACGGTCGATTCCGGCGACACGGTCAGCTTTCCCAATACCTGGTCGCATTTCCTCAACGAGATGCAGCCGGGCGTGCCGATCGAGCGCCTCGCGCAATTGCGGGTGAGCAATCCGGGACGGGGCCCCCATTCGATCATCGGCCCGATCGCGGTCACAGACGCCGAGCCAGGCGACGTTGTCGAGATCCGTTATCTGCGCCTGCGCCCCGCAAATTGGGGGGCGGTGTTCAACAACCCGGCATCGTTGGGCACCGGCCTCCTGCCCAATGATTTCCCGCAGGGCCAGATCAAGTATCTCGATCTTGATCTCGCGCATATGCGCGGCAAGTTTGCCCCCGACATCAGCGTGCCCTTGTCGCCGTTCCAGGGGACGCTCGGCCTGGCGCCGCCCGAAGGGTTTTTCCCGCCATTGAGCCCCGGGGTCACCAGCTCGGTGCCGCCGGGACCGCATGCCGGCAACCTCGATCTGCGCGAATTGGGCGAGGGCTCGACCCTCTACATCCCGGTGTGGCAGAAGGGCGGCCTCATCTACACCGGCGATTCGCATGCCGTGCAGGGCGACGGTGAGATCAGCCTGACCGCGCTTGAAACCCGCATGCAGGAAGTCCGCATCCAGGTGATCCTCCACAAGCAGAAGAAATTCGCCTGGCCGGTTGCCGAAACCGCAACGCATTGGATCGCGATCGGGCTCGACAAGGACCTCAACGCGGCGATGGCGCTGGCGGCGCGGAACGCGATCGCATTCCTCGCGAGCCGCGCCAAGCTGACGACGCTTGACGCCTATGCGCTGTGCAGCATCGCGGTCAGCTTCCGAGTGACCCAGGTCGTCGACATCGTGCGCGGGGTCCACGCGATGATCCCGAAGAGTCTGTTCACGGGCGAACTCCGCCGCCAGATCGCGGTGGTATGAGTTAGGGAGGGCGGGAGATGCGTCTCGATGGCAAGGTCGCACTGATTACCGGCGGCGCCTCGGGCATGGGGGCCAGCATGGCGCGGATTTTCGCCGGCGAATGCGCCAAGGTGGCGGTCGCCGACATGCTCGATGCGGAAGGCCGCAGAATCGTCGACGAGATCACCCGGGCCAACGGCGCGGCGATCTTTCACAAGCTCGACGTCACCAGCGAAGCCGAATGGCAGGCCGCGATCGCCGCGACCGTGAGTGCGTTCGGCAAGCTCGACATCCTCGTCAACGACGCCGGGATCAGCGGCAGCGCGGTCGAGGATCTGTTCGATACCGCGGCGTGGGAGCGGCTGATGGCGGTCAACGCGACCGGCACCTTTCTCGGCATGAAATTCGCGATTCCCCAGATGAAAAAGGCCGGCGGCGGCGCGATCGTCAACATCTCGTCGATCTCCGGAGTGACCGGCCAGCGCGGCATCCATGTCGGCTACAATGCGTCGAAGGGCGCGATCCGCACCCTCACCAAGGCGGCCGCCGTACAGCACGGGCGAGACAACATCCGGGTCAACTCGGTCCATCCGGGCCTGATGCCGCCGATGCGTACCTCGGGACGGACCGCCGACCCGGCGGTGCGCGCGAAGATGCTCGAGGGCGTGCCGCTGCGCCGCGCCGGCCGCGTCGAGGAGGTCGCCAACGCCGTCCTCTTCCTCGCTTCCGACGAGGCCTCCTACATCACCGGAACCGAGCTCTACGTCGATGGCGGCTTTCTCGCCGTCTGAGGATCAGGCGGCGGTTTTCCGCCACGCGGCCTCATAGTTGGCGACGAACTGCGGGATGAGGTCGGCCGCGATCGGCCGGCTTATGTAAAAGCCCTGCGCCACATCGCAGCCCATCTCGATCAGGACCTTCAGCGCGGCTTCTTCCTCGACCCCTTCGGCGACGCTCGTCAGCCCGAGCTTGCGCGCCAGGTCGACGATGATCTCGACGATGACCCGGCAACCGGCGTTGCTCATCATTTGCGTGACAAACGAGAGGTCGATCTTGATCTCTGAGAAGGGCAGCAATTGCAGTTGCACGAGCGATGAGTATCCGGTGCCGAAATCGTCGATCGACAGCCTGAACCCCTTGAGCCGCAAGCGGGTCAGAATGTCCATCATCTGCACGGCCCCGCGCATCGCGCCGGTTTCGGTCAGTTCGAGGGTCAAGAGCGTCGGGTCGCTTCCCGCCGACCGGCAGTATTGCTCCAGCCGATCCGGCAGATCGAGATCTGCCAGGTCGTTCGCAGAAAAATTCACCGCGACCGCGATTTCGAGACCGAGATGGTCGGCACGCCAGTGGGCCGCTTGCGCCGCCGCCGTAGCGACGACCCAATCGGTCACGCCATGGATCAGACCGGTCTCTTCCGCAAGCGCGATGAATTGATTGGGTTGGATGATCCCTCGCGTCGGGTGATGCCAGCGCACCAGCGCCTCAGCGCCGATAATCCGCCCCAGGCGGCAACCGAGCTTCGGCTGATACTCGAGGAACAGTTGATTGTCCACGAGCGCCGCCGCAAGATCGCCGGCCAACAGCGGTCTCGCCGCCCCCTTCAACCCAGCGAGCCGTTCTTGCAGACTCTCCACCCGCATCGGCTTCGGCAGCGCCTCGCTCATATTGAGGCCGCGCCCGCGGCCGAGCTGCATCGCCGCCTCCAATACTTTTGTGTCTGAGCCGCTGGTCAGAACGATATGCGCGGGGCAGTTGTCGGCCGCCAGCGTGCGCAGCAACTGGACGCCGTCGGTGCCGGGCATTTTCAGATCCAGCATGATGACCGTCGGGTGCCACTGCCGCGCCGCGTTCACGAAAGCGGACGGATCGCCGGTGATGACCACATCGAACCCGCCAGCCTCGGCAACTCTTTTGACGAATTGCAGGAAGCCCGGCTCGTCGTCGATCACCAGCACCCGGTCGCCGAAGAGATCGTTAGCCATGGCCTGCTCTCCCATATTGCTTCGCGCACGATAAGTGCGCGGGCGAATTTAAATTGTAACCGATATCAAGAGCATTATATGTATATTCCATATCATAGATTAAAGTTAAATCGTTTAAAAGTTGTAATTAATCTGCTATCACGCAAATTCAAAACCGGGCGCGCGGCCGCGTGCCTCTTGGCAGAAAGTCGGAACATGTCGTCTCTCCCCGAGCCCTTCCCCATCCCTCTTACGTTGCGTTTTTCAGGGGTCGATGCTCACAGCGCGGATGGCGATGGGGAGGGTGCCGGGGCTGAGACGGAAACCACACCCGACGCAGCCGCCAGAGTTGCGCAGGTTCAAGCGCGAGCCTGCCGCGGCCTCTCACTGCGCTGTCGCCTGGTGCTGCTGGTGGTTGCCAGCGTCGTCCCGTTGTTGGGGTTCAGCCTCGGCCATGAGTACCTTACATACCGCGCCAAGGTTGCGGCCACCGGTCGCCAGACCCTGGCGCTGGCGCGCAGCATGTCGCTGCTGATCGACGAGGAGTTGCAGGCGCGAGTGATGGTCCTGCAATCGCTGGCGGTTTCGCGAGCGTTGCAGGGCGGCGACCTCGTGCGATTCCGGGCGGAGGTTGAAACCGTCGTAGCGGAGCAGTTTCCCGACGGGAACATCCTGCTGCTGAAGGAAGACGGCGAGCAGGCGATGAACACGTTCGTTCCGGCCGGGGCGCCGATCCCGGCCAGACCAAACGTCGAGTTGACGCGGCAGGTTTTTGCGACCGGCCGGCCGGCGGTGTCGAACCTTTTTCAAGGAGCTGTCAGAGCCCGCCCGGTCGTCGCGATCGACGTGCCGGTGAAAGGCCTGGACGAAACCGTCATCCAGGTGCTGTCGCTGAGCCCCAATCTGGAAGCGTTTGCCGACGCCATCCGCCGCCAGCATCTGCCGGTAAATTGGGTGATTTCGGTGTTCGACCGCCGCGGCGTCATTATCGCACGCGTTCCCAACGCCGACAGATTTGTCGGGCATCAAGCGGCGCCAAGTCTTCTTAGCCCGTTGCGAACTGCGCGCGAGGGCATCGTCGAGAGCACGTCGCTTGAGGGGGTCTCGCTGCTGTCAGCGTTCAGCCATACGGAGCGGTTCGGCTGGGCGGTCGGGATTGGCGTACCCCGGGGGGAGCTGACAGGACCGGCATTATGGGAGGCGCTGCGGACTCTCGCGTTGGGCGGCGGACTGTTGCTCGTGAGCTTGGCGCTGGCACTCTATGCAGCACGGCGTATCGGCGGCCCGATCGAATCGCTGCGTCGTCTGGCGTCGACGACAGACCGCGACGCGCTGCTCAAACCGGCCGCCACAGGATTGGGCGAAACCGACGAGGTCGCCGAAGCGTTGCGCGTGGCTGAACAGGGACGCCGGTGTGGCGAGCAAGCTCTGAAGGACCGTGAGAAGAAACTCAGCCAGGCGCAGCACCTCGCCCATATGGGCAGCATCCACGTAAATCTTCAGACCGAGGAAACTGATTGGTCGGACGAGATCTATTCGATTTTTGGCGTGTCTCGCGAAACATTCGTTCCGTCGATGGACAATTACTTGCGGATCATTCATCCGGATGACCGAGCGGCTGTGCGCGGCATTCAGGCGCAGGTCCGGGAGGGCAAAAACCCGCAGCCTCTGGAATATCGGATCATTCGACCCGACGGCTCGGTCCGACAAATCTACCGGGAGAGCGAGGTCATTCCGGACGAGGCCGGCGATCCCCTGTATGTGAACAGCACGATCCAGGACATTACCGAGCGGCGCCAGACCGAGGAGCAATTGCGACAGGCGCAGAAGATGGAGGCGATCGGCAATCTGACCGGCGGGATGGCGCATGATTTCAACAATCTGCTCGGCATCATCATCGGCAACCTCGATCTCTTGCAGGCTCGGCGGAGCAGCGATCCCGAAGCGAACGAACTCAGCGGCGAGGCCCTCGATGCGGCGCTGCGCGGCGCCGACCTGACCCGGCGGCTGCTCGCCTTCGCTCGCCGCCAGCCGCTCCAGCCGGCATTGACCGATGTCAATGAGCTGATCGCGGGGATCGTAAAGCTGCTGGAGCGCACCCTCGGCGAGGCGATCCAAATCACGCTCGACTTCTCTCCCGACATATGGCCTGTGGTGGTGGATCCGGCGCAGCTCGAATCGGCCCTGACCAATCTTGCGACCAACGCCCGCGACGCGATGCACGGCGTTGGCCAATTGATCATCGTGACGGGAAACCGGTCGCTGGATGCAGACTACACCTCGCAGTATGCCGAGGTGGAGCCCGGCGACTATGCGATGATCGAGGTCAGCGACACCGGGAGCGGCATGCCCGCCGAGGTTGCGAGCCGCATTTTCGAGCCGTTCTACACGACCAAGGAACAGGGCAAGGGAACGGGTCTCGGCCTCAGCATGGTATTCGGGTTTATCAAGCAATCGGGCGGGCATATCAACGTTTACAGCGAGGTCGGTATCGGTACGACGGTCCGTCTCTATCTGCCGCGCGCCGATGCCGGTGCAGAGGCGGGTCCGGCGGTTTTGCCCGATGCGCCCGTTCGCGGCGGCGGCGAGACCGTGCTTGCGGTCGAGGACAATGCGAGCCTGCGCCGCGTGGTGGTGCGTCAGCTCACCGAATTAGGCTATCGCGTCCTCGAGGCGGAGGACGCTCAGACCGCGCTCCGGGTCCTCGAAAACGAGCAGGTGGATTTGGTATTCACCGATATCGTCATGCCCGGCGGGAGCAGCGGCTACGATATTGCCCGCATCGTGCTGTCGCGCTGGCCGGCGACGAAGATCGTGCTGACCTCAGGGTTTCCCGAAAACAAAATCAACGGCGCCGCCACCGCAGCCAATCTGCGGCTGCTGAGCAAACCCTACCGCAGAGACGAACTCGGCCGCATCATCCGCGCCGCTCTCAATTCATGAAATCGGCATCGGCGGAAGGCTGCCCGCCTCACTCAGCAGCGGCGCTCTCGCTCGCCTCGGCGAGGATCAGGTTTTCCTTCATGTGGCCGAGCGCCTGCAACAGCACCTCGCGCGCGGCGGGGGCGAGCCCGGCGCAGGCTGTCTCGCGGGTCTCCTCGTTGAGCGCGAGCACCCGGGTGACGACGTCCCAGGCGAGCGGTGTCAGCCACAAGGTGTGCACCCGCCGGTCGGTCGGATGCGGGCGGCGCACGACGAGCCCCTCCTCGTGCAGCCGGTCGAGGATACGCACCAGCGCGATCGGCTCGATGTCGAGCATCGTCGCGACCGCAGTCTGGCTCAGCCCCTCGTTGCGGGCGATATGCAAGAGCGCACGCGCCTGCTCGCGGGTGATGAGGAGGCCGGTCTGGCGGGCGCGCCGCTCGAAGCGGCGGCGCATCAGGCGCGCGACATCGCGCATCATCGCCCCGATATTGGGGTGCAGCGCCGCCGGGTCGGGACGGCTGGCGGGTGCGGGCTCGGCGGGCGCGGGCATCAGCGAGGCCGGCGGAACGGGGTCATTCGGCGGCGCCATGGGGATCCTCCGCCAACCGCGGTCGCGGCGTGTCGGTCAGCGCCGCGGCGATCCGCGAGGGGCGCCGCGAGCCGCCGAGGACCCGGCTGAGCCGGTCGAGATAGAGATAGATGACTGGGGTCGTGTAGAGCGTCAGCCACTGCGAAATGAGGAGGCCCCCGATGATCGCCACGCCGAGCGGCTGCCGCAGTTCCGCGCCGCCGCCCTGGCCGAAGGCGATCGGCATGGCGCCGAACAATGCGGCGAACGTCGTCATCATGATCGGCCTGAAGCGCAACAGGCAGGCCTGGTGGATCGCCTCCTGCGCGCTCTTTCCCTCCAGCCGTTCGCCCTGCAGCGCAAAGTCGATCATCATGATCGCGTTCTTCTTGACGATGCCGATCAAGAGGATGATGCCGACGATCGCGATGACCGACAGCTCGTAATGCATCAGCATCAACAATAGGAGCGCACCAACCCCGGCCGAGGGCAGCGCCGACAGGATGGTGAGCGGGTGGATGTAGCTTTCGTAGAGTATGCCAAGCACGATGTAGACGACGAGGATCGCCGCGGCGACGAGCAGCGGCATCGACGACAGCGAGGCCTGGAACGCCTGGGCCGTGCCCTGGAAGGATGTGTTGAGGGTCGGCGGCGCGTGCAGCCGCTCCGCGGCCGCCTGGATCTTCTCGACGGCCTGGCCGAGGGCGACGCCGGGAGCAAGGTTGAACGACAGCGTCACCGCCGGGAAGATGCCCTGGTGGCTGATCATCAACGGTTCGGTCGTGCGGGTGAAATGGGCGAAGCTGCTCAGCGGCACTTGCGCGCCGGTCGGGCTCGACACGTAGATCTTCGACAAGAGGTTCGGATCGTGCTGGTACTGCGGCTGGACTTCGAGGACCACCTTATATTGATTGGTCGCGGTATACATCGTCGCGACCTGCCGTTGGCCGAAGGCGTCGTAAAGCGTCTGGTCGATCAGGTTGGCCGACAGCCCGAGACGCGAGGCGGTATCGCGGTCAACCTCGATCGCCAAGTGTGCGGCGGCAACCTGCTGGTCGGAAGCGACATCCTGGAGTTCGGGCAGCTTGCGCATCTCGGCTTCGAGAATCGGAGCCCAGTGATTGAGTTCCTCATTGTTGGTGTCGGTCAGCGTGTACTGGTATTGGGTGCGGCTGAGGCGGCCGCCGACTGTGATGTTCTGCGGCACCTGCATAAAGAACTTCGCACCCTCGATACCGGCCATCTTGTTGCGCAACCGCTGGATGATCTGTTCCGCGGTGGCATCACGCTGGTCATAGGGCTTCAACCCCCAAAAGATGCGCGCGGTGTTCTCGGCGGGGTTGTAGGGCGTTGCGCCGTCATAAGAAAAAACGCCCTCGACGCCGGGATCCTGCCTGACGATATCGACGACCTGCCGCCTGATCTTGTCGGTCAGCGTCATCGAAGCGTCCTGGCGAATGTTGAGTTCACCGAAGACGAACCCGGTATCCTGCTGCGGGAAAAACCCTTTCGGCATAATGACGTAGAGGTAGCCGGTCGCAACCATCAGCAAGAGGGTCGCCACCAGGGCTGACGGCTGGTGGCGAAAGATGAAGGTGAGCCCCCGGTCGTAGCCGTTCAATGCCGCCTGGAAGACCTTCTCGGCACCGCGATTGAAGCGGCCCTTTGGGTGCAACCCTTCCTGCTTCAAAAACAGCGAGCACATCACCGGGGTCAGGGTCAGCGATATCACCGCCGAGGCGACGACGGCGACCGCCACCGTGACGGCAAATTCCCGGAACAGCCGGCCGATGATGCCGCCCATGAAAAACAGCGGGATGAACACCGCAATCAGCGAAAAGGTGATCGAAATGATCGTGAAGCCGATCTGCCCGGCGCCTTTCAACGCGGCCTCGAACGGCCGGTCACCCTGCTCGATATAGCGCACGATGTTCTCGATCATGACGATCGCGTCGTCGACGATAAAGCCGACCGAGATCGTCAATCCCATCAGCGAGATGTTATCGATGCTGAAACCGCCGGCGTACATGACGCCGAAGGTGGCAAGCAGCGACAGCGGCACCGCAAGGCTCGGGATCACGGTCGCCCACAAGGTTCGCAAAAACAGGAAGATCACGACGACGACGAGGCCGATCGTCAGCATCATCGTGAACTGCACGTCGTGGATCGAGGCGCGGGTCGTCTCCGAGCGGTCGGACATCAGGTCGACATGGACCGACGGCGGCAGCGACTGCTCGAGCTTGGGCATCAACGCCTGGACGGCGTCGACGACGGCGATCGTATTGGCGCCCGGGGCTTTCTGGATGGCGATACCCTCGGCCCGCTGGTCGCCGAACCACGAACGCAGGCGCTCGTTCTGCACCGAGTTGATGACGTCGCCGACATCCTTGATGCGCACCGGCGCGCCGTTCTTGTAGGCGATGATGACGTTGCCGTACTGCGCGGCATCGAACAGCTGATCGTTGGTATCGAGCGCGATCGCCTGCTGCTTCGGTTTGGATCTCGCCCTTCGGGCGGTTTACGGTGGACGCGATAAGCGCATTGCGGACATCTTCCATGCCCAGACCCTTTGCCGCGAGCGCCGCCGGATTGATCTGGACGCGGGCGGCGTAAGGCATCGAACCGAACACGAAGACCTGTCCGACCCCGGGCTCTGTCGACAGCCGGTTGCGCGATGACGTTGGTGGCATACTGGTCGACGACGTAGGGCGGCACCGCGTCGGAGTGGATGGCATAGATCAGGACGGCAAAGTCCGCCGGGTTCACCTTGCGATAGGTCGGCGGCGTGGGCATGTCCTGGGGCAACAGCCCGCTTGCCGCATTGATCGCCTGCTGCACGTCCTGGGCTGCCGCATCGATGTTGCGCGACAGATCGAACTGGAGCGTGATCGAGCTGACGCCGACGCCGCTCCACGAGGTCATCTGGCTGAGCGAGGGGATCGAGGTGAACTGCTGTTCGAGCGGCGTCGCGAGCGCCGAGGCCATCGTGCTCGGATTGGCCCCGGGGTACTGCGCGGTCACGCTGATCGTCGGGAAATCGACGTTCGGCACCGCCGCCACCGGCAAGAGGTTGTAGGCGCCGACCCCGAACACGAGGACCCCCAGCATCAACAGCGAGGTCGCGATCGGGCGGCGGATAAATGGTTCAGAAATGCTCATCGAAGACTTCTCATTCGGCGGCGCCGGGGCGCCCTTCCACCAGTGTCGGACGGGGCGAATCGCTGAGCGCGGCGGCAAGGCGCGAGGGGCGGCGCGAGGCGCCGAGCCAGCGGCTCAGACGGTCGAGGTAGAGATAGATGACCGGGGTCGTGTACAGGGTCAGCCATTGCGAGACCAAGAGGCCGCCCACCATCGCGATGCCGAGCGGACGGCGCAGCTCGGAACCGGCACCCTGCCCGATCGCGATCGGCAGCCCGCCGAACAGCGCCGCGAAGGTCGTCATCATGATCGGCCGAAACCGCAACAGGCAGGCCTCGTGGATCGCTTCGAGCGCGCTCTTGCCTTCGATCCGCTCGGCCTGCAGGGCGAAGTCGATCATCATGATCGCGTTCTTCTTGACGATGCCGATCAACAGGATGACGCCGATCATCGCGATGACGCTCAGATCGTAATGCAAGCAGCATCCAGCGCCAACAGCGCGCCGACCCCGGCCGAGGGCAGCGCCGAGAGGATCGTGATCGGATGGATGTAACTCTCGTAAAGGACGCCGAGCACGATGTAGACGACGAGGATCGCGGCGGCGACCAGCAGCGGGGTCGAGGACAGCGAGGCCTTGAACGCCTGCGCGGTGCCCTGGAACGACGCCATCGACCGTCGGCGGCAGGTGCATCTCGTGTTGCAGCTCTTGGATCCGTTCGACCGCCTGGCCGATCGCGAACCCCGGCGCCAGGTTGAACGACAACGTCACCGCCGGGAACTGGCCCTGATGGTTGACCGCCAAGGCTTCGATCTTCCTGGTGAAATGCGCGAAGCTGCTGAGCGGGATCTGAACGCCATTGGGCCCGGAGATGAAAATCTTGGAAAGCGCCGTCGGATCGTCCTGAAATTCGGGTTTGACTTCGAGGACCAGCTTATACTGGCTGGTCGAGGTATAGAGGTTGGCGACCTGGCGCTGGCCGAAGGCGTCGTAGAGCGTCTGATCGATGAGGGCCGGTGAAATGCCGAGCCGCGAGGCCACGTCGCGGTCAACTTCGACGGCGATGTGCGGGGAAGCGACCTGCTGGTCCGAGGCGACGTCCTCAAGCTCCGGCAGCTTCTGCATCGCCGCTTCGACCTTCGGCGCCCACTGATTGAGCTCGTCGCTGTTGGTGTCGGTCAGCGTGTACTGATAGAGCGTGCGGCTGAGCCGTCCGCCGACGCTGATGTCCTGGCCCGATTGCATAAAGAACCTGGCGCCCTGGACCGCGGCCACTTTCGGCCGCAGGCGCCGGATGATCTGGTTCGAGGTAAATCTGCGCTCGTTATGCGGCTTCAGCTGGATGAACACGCGTGCGGTGTTTTCGGTCGGGTTGTAGGCGCTGGCGCCGGTAAACGAGAAAACGCCGGAAACGTCGGGGTCCTTGCGGACGATATCGACGATCTGGTGGGTCACCGCGGACATGCCGGCAAACGAGATGTCCTGACGCGCGTCCGCCTGGCCGAAGATAAAGCCGGTGTCCTGTTCCGGGAAAAACCCCTTGGGGATCGTCACGTACAGATAGCCGGTCGCCACCATCAGCAAGAGCGTCGCCATCAGCGCCGCCAATTGATGGCGGAAGACGAATTTGAGCCCGCGGTCGTATCCGCTCAGCATCGCGACAAAGCCGCGCTCGGCAAGCTGGCTGAGGCGCCCCGGCGGATGCTCGGCATGGCCTTTGAGAAACAAGGAACACATGACCGGGGTCAGCGTCAGCGAGATGAACGCCGAGGCCACCACCGCCACCGAGACCGTAACCGCAAACTCGCGGAACAGCCGGCCGATGATCCCGCCCATGAACAACAGCGGGATGAACACCGCGATCAGCGAGAAGCTGATCGAGATGATCGTAAACCCGATCTGCCCGGCGCCCTTAAGGGCGGCCTCGAACGGGCGGTCGCCCTGTTCCAGATAGCGCACGATGTTCTCGATCATGACGATCGCATCGTCGACCACGAACCCGACCGAGATCGTCAGCGCCATCAGCGAGATGTTGTCGAGGCTGTAGCCGACCGCGTACATGACGCCAAAGGTCGCCAACAGCGACAGCGGCACCGCCACGCTCGGAATGACGGTCCCCCAAACCGTCCGCAGGAAGATGAAGATGACGAGGATCACCAGGCTGACCGTCAGCATCATCGTGAACTGCACGTCATGCACCGCGGCGCGGATCACCAGCGAGCGGTCGGCCACCAGATCGAGATGAACCGAGGGCGGGAACGACTGCATGATCTTCGGGATCATCGCCTTGATCGTCTCGACCAGCTCGATGGTGTTGGCGCCCGCTTGGCGCTGGATCGCCAGCCCCTCGGCCGGCTGGTCGAAGTACCACGCGCCGATGCGGGTGTATTGCACCGAGTTGATGGCGTTGCCGAGGTCCTTGACGCGGACCGGCGCGCCGTTCTTGTAGGCGACGATGACGTTGCCAAAGGCGGCGGCATTGAACAATTGGTCGTTGGTGTCGAGCGTGTAGGTCTGGTGCTTGCCCTCGAGGGTACCCTTTGGCCGATCGAGGGTGGTCGCCGCGAGGGCGTTGCGAACGTCTTCAAATCCCAGGCCCCGCGCCGCGAGCGCGCCGGGGTTGAGCTGCACGTGCACCGCATAGGGCCGCTGCCCGAAGATGCGCGCCTCCGAGACTCCGGGCACCGTCGACAGCTTTTGCGCCAGGATCGTGTAGACGAAATCGTCGACCCGGGAGATCGGCAGCGCGTTGGAGTAGGCGGCGTAGATCAGCACCGGGCGGTCCGCCGGGTTGGTTTTGCGGTAGATCGGCGGGGTCGGTAGGTCGGGGGGCAAGAGGCCGCTCGCCGCGTTGATGGCCTGCTGCACGTCCTGCGCAGCGGCATCGATGTTGCGTTCGAGGTCGAATTGCAGGGTGACCGACAGCGACCCGATACCGCTGGTCGATGTCATCTGGGCGAGCGAAGGGATCGACGCGAATTGCTGCTCGAGCGGGGTGGCGACCGCAGAGGCCATCGTGTCCGGGCTCGCCCCGGGGTAATTGACCGACACCACGATCGTCGGAAAATCGACTTTGGGCAGGGCCGCGACCGGCAGCAGGCCGTAGGCGCCGATACCGAACACCAGGATCCCCAGCATCAACAGCGACGTCGCGATGGGGCGCCGGATGAACGGCTCGGATATGCTCATCGCGGCTGTCTACCGATGCGTTTTGTATACCGGGTGATCTGCGGCGCGCTGGACCGGGGGGTTCATCCGGCCGCTTTCTGCTCCACTTTCGCCCGCGCGCCGTTGGTCAGCCGATATTGGCCGTCGACCACCACCCGCTCTCCCACCGCCAGCCCCTTGGTGACGACGGCGATGCCGTCCTGCACGGCGGCGACTTCGACGTCCCGGCGCTCGACCGTGTCGTCGGTCTTGATGACGTAGACGTATTGGCCGTTTGCCCCGCTCTGGACGGTTTGCGCCGGCACCGTCGGCACCCCCACACGGGTGCTGAGGATCAGCCGCATATTGACAAATTCGCCCGGCCACAAGCGTTCGTCATTATTGGCGAAGCTTGCCTTCAGGTGGATCGTGCCGGTGGTCGGGTCGATCGCGTTGTCGATCAGGGTCAGCTTGCCGCTGGCCAGCACGGTCTTGCCGTCGTCGCCAAAGGCAATCGCCTCGAGCGGCGCCTTGGCCTGTTGTTCGCGGATCTTGTGAGCGTTCTCCTGCGCCACGGTAAAGCTGACGAAGATCGGCTTCAGTTGAGCAATCGTGACCAGCCCGGTGGTGTCGGCCGCGTGCACGATGTTGCCGATATCAACGAGGCGGGCGCCGAGCCGGCCGTCGATCGGCGCGGTGATCGTCGAATAGTCGAGATTGACCCGTGCCGCTTCAGCCTGTGCCTTGTCGCTGTCGACCATTCCCTGGTCGGCCGCAACGGTCGCCTTGTCCGTGTCGAATTGCTGCTGGGAGACCGCGAGGTTCGACTTAACGATTTGGCTGTCGCGGGCGAGATTGATCTTGGCGTTGGCGAGGTTGGCCTGGTCCTTCTCCTGGTTGGCGATCGCCTGGTCGAGGGCCGCCTGATAGGGGTGCGGATCGATCTGGACCAACGGATCGCCCTTCTTGACCTCCTGCCCTTCGGTGAAATCGACTTTCACGATCTGGCCGTCGACCCGGCTGCGGATCGTCACCATGTTGAAGGCCTGGACGGCGCCGATGGCCTGTAGAAAAACCGGGACGTCGGCGGCGGTCACGATGCCCGCCGTCACCGGAATACCGGGGGCGACCGCAGGCGGCTTTTCGGCGGCGGCTGCCGGAGCGGAGGGCTCGAACACCCGGTAGGCTACGGCCAGTGCAACGATCGCGAGGACCGCAAGCGCAGCAATCGCACCCCTCTTCATACCGAGCCCCTCCGTCGGGCCAGCCATAATGGCATTAGTCTATTATATACAATGCCTATCTATAGCATCCCCGCGCCCGCCGGAGCATCGGGATTCCTCCCGCCGAGTGCGACATCGTGCCGCGAACGCGTCGTCGCGACCGGATCAGTCGGCGGTGCAGCGCGTCACCCGGCGGCTGACGAACCAATCCTGATGCGTTCCAGGGGCCTGCGCCATCATCGCGCTCTTGCTATGGGCAGCAAGGGCGGCCTGGTCGCGCCATGCTTCGACAAAGAGGATGCGGTTAGTCTCTTCGGTCGCCAACAGCACATCGAACTGCAGGCAGCCGTCCTGCGCGCGCGAGCGCTCGGCGTGGCCCTTGGCGACGTTGATGAAGGCGGCGCGGTGCTGCGGCTTCACCTCGTATTCGACGATCGTCATCAATCGGCTCATCGGCATTCCCTCCGCTCTCGTTCCGCGGCATCATGACGGGCCGCGCGGCGCCTGATCAAGTGCGCCGGCTGACGAGAGAGGTCCTGAGGATGGCTGCTCACGACGCATTGCGCACGATCCTGCCGGCCGCCGGCTTGAGCCAGGAGCGCGCCCGCTCGGTCGAGATCACCGGCGGCACCGACCCGGTATTGCCGACGCCGTTCCGGATCGGCGAGACGAGCGCGGCCGCGCTCGCCGCGACCGGGCTCGCGGCCTCCGACCTCTGGGAATTGCGCACCGGGCGCCCACAACAGGTCGCGGTCGATCTGCGCCGGGCGACCGCCTCCCTGCGCAGCGGCCATTACCTCAAGATGGAAAAGACCGACGTCTCGCGGGACCGCAATCCGGTGATGGGGATGTACCCGGCCAAGAACGGCCGCTGGAGCTATATCCACGCCAATTTCCCGAACCATCGCGCCGCCGCGCTCAGCGTTCTCGGTTGCGCCGAAGACCGCGCGGCAGTGAAGCAGGCGGTTGCCCAATGGGATGCGCTCGAACTGGAAGAGGCGATCATCGCCGCCAAGGGCGCCGGCGGCATGGTGCGCAGCATGGCCGAATGGGCGGCGCACCCGCAGGGCAAGGCGATCGCCTCGCTGCCGCTTCTGGAGATCGTCAAGATCGGCGAGGCGCCGGTGGAGAAATTACCGCCCGGAGACAGGCCGCTCTCGGGCGTGCGGGTGCTCGATCTGACGCGCGTCCTCGCCGGGCCGACTTGCGCGCGCACCCTGGCCGAGCATGGCGCCGACGTCCTCAAGATCACCGCGCCGCACCTGCCCAATATCGGCTATCAGGAATTCGACACCGGGCACGGCAAATTGTCGGCCCATCTCGATCTGCGCCAGCCCAAGGATCCCGAGACCTTGAAGGGGTTGGTGCGCGAGACCGACGTGTTCTCTCAAGGCTATCGCCCGGGAACGCTGGGCGGCCGCGGGCTGTCGCCGGAAGAACTGTCGAAGCTGCGGCCGGGACTTGTCTACGTCTCGCTGTGCGCGTTCAGCCATATGGGGCCCTGGGCCTCGCGCCGCGGTTTCGACACGGTCGTGCAGAATGTCAGCGGCATCACCTCGCGCCAGGGCGAAGTCTTCCCCGGCGCCGAACCCGGCCCGCAATTCTATCCGGTCTCGGCGATCGACTACCTGACTGGGTACCTGATGGCGTTTGGCGCGATGGTGGCGCTGGCGCGCCGCGCGAGGGAGGGCGGCAGCTGGCTGGTGCGGATTTCGCTGGCGCAGACCGGGCATTGGCTGGTCAGCCGCGGTGAAGTCCCGGAAGCCCAACTCCAGGACGTGGCGACGGAGTTCACCGCCGCGGAACTGGCGCGCTGGTCGACGGCGAGCGATACCCCGGCCGGGCGCCTCACCCACCTCGCGCCGGTCGTGCAACTCTCCGAAACGCCGCCGCGCTGGGCCCGTCCCTCGGTGCCGCTCGGCTACAATGAGCCCGTCTGGCCGGCGCGGGCTTAGCGCTGGCTTGCGTGGCTTTGGCCAAGGTCGGTACGGCGCCGCCAACGACTCCCTCGCCCCCATCGGGGGAGAGGGTTGGGGTGAGGGGGCACGCCGGGCCGGCACTCGCACCGGACGCCTTGATCGCGACCAGCAAGGCCGGCCGCATTCGCCTCATCGAGAAGCGCAACCCGGCAAAGCGCCGGAAGCAAGATCGCGAGCGGGTGATTTAGAGCGGTTATCGATCGAGTCGACGCGCTGACGCATCACCCCCACCCCGACCCGCCCCCATCGAGGGGGCGGGAGTACAAATAGGCGTGCGAATCAAGGCCCTCCCCCTTGATGGGGGAGGGTTTGGGAGGGGGTGAGCGCGGTGGGATTTAATCGGAAACCGCGCTAAACCGTCATCGGGGCGAACGCCGGAGTCGCCTCTTCGGCGTCCGACCTGGTTGTGGCGTGGGTCGCGGCGCTTCTCGCCGAAATCCCGAATCAATGAGCGTCGGAGTCCTCGAACGGCCGGTCACAGGATCGGCCCCCAATCGACCACCGGAGGCGTCCCGGCCCGCCGGGCCATGATCCGCTCGGCCTGGCGTCTCTTCAAGCGGAGTGGCGCCAACGAGCTCCTCATCCTTCTCCTTGTCATCGTGGCCGTGGCCGCTGTCGTCGTTCGGCCGGCCGTGGCCGCCAACACCCCGCCACCGGCAACGCCGGGTATCGGCACCGGCGGACGACCTGGCCCAGCCTTCGACGAGCTTCCAGAAGCAGCTCCCCCGATCCGCAGTCGGTGACCGCCGAAGCCGCCGCGTTGGAACACCGCTTGGGCACGGTCCAAGTCATCGACAACGAGACCTTCACATCCCCGGAAGCACCCAGACCTACCAATTCCGGTCCCAAGACCCACGTGGCCCTACGGCAGGCCGAATGCTCAGCTACTTTCCGACGTACCCAACCGGACCAACCAGATCGCCCTGACCCCGGCGTCCGGCGTCGACCTCAACATGAGAGTCGGCGACACCTGGTCCCAAGGCGGCAAGACCGTTGTCGGCACGGTCCGGAGAACCCCCAAAGCCTGCTCGACGAGTTCGCGTCGTTCCCCCGGCGCAGGTCGACGCACCCAACCACGGTAGAGGTGCTCTTCGACGCACCCGGCGACGAACTCCGGCCGAATCGGCCCAGCTCACCGACGCCCGGCTCCCTCACCAACAACCTGATCAACCCCGACACCATGTGCTGGCGCTGGCGACGGTCGGCATGCTGCTGATCGCACTGGTGTCGGTGGACGGGTTCACGGTGCTGGCGCAACGTCGACTGCGTGCCCTCGAATGCTCTGGTCCATGGGCGCCGACAACCGCACCATCCGGCTCGTGCTGAGGGCCAACGGCATCATCGTGGGCGGGTCGGCGCCCTGATGGGCCTTCGCATCGGTCTTGGTGGCTGGCTCGCATACCGCCCGCACAACGAGCAGCACGCTAATCACCTCATCCCGAGTTCGCCCTGCCGTGGACGTGATCGTGGCGTCGATGGCCCTGCGATCCTCGCCACCTCTTCGCCGCCGGCCACCCCGCCCGCGCCACACCCGCGTCCCGTCATCAGCGCCCTGGCCGGACGCCCGGCGCCACCGTGCCAGATACACCGCTCGTACGTACCGGGCGTGATCGCGCTCGTCATCGGGTCTCATGCTCTCCGTCGGGGGCGGGCGGGAACGGCGGCGTGATCTGGCGATACACCCGGGTTTATCGGGCTGATAGTGGAGATCATCTGTACGACCTTCTCCTGGCTCTATCGCCCGGTCGGCAGTCACCCATCACGCCTGCCCCGACCTGTCGAGACCGGCCGTCCAGTCAGCCCTCTCGGCCATCAGGCTGGCTTTTCCCGTACTGGTGGCGGTGATCGGCGTCGTCGGCGGTTCGCCCCGTACAGCAACGTCGTTGACGACGTCGGACGAACAAGGTGGAACTGCTACGTGGTGCTGAGCGAGCCAACGGCCGAACGCGGCAGCCCCCCAGTCCCCAACGGCACGACCCCGGCCGCATCCGGTCGAGGAGCGCTGTCGACTCCATGGCCGTTCCGTTCGGCCACGATGAGATGCTACAACTCGTCGAACTCACGTCCACGGTCGACCTGCGAACCCCAGCGGATCGGGCCGGCAGTGGGACGGACAGATGCCACGTCGGCGACCCCGCGGTGGCTGCGGCCTACGACATCAACCCGTCGTCCATTGCGTCCAACGTCGACGTCCTCGCGCGCCCGGCCTCTCGGCTCAGACGTGCAGTGACGTAGGAGGCGGAAGCGGAAAGCGGCGGCCGCGCTGGTCGGTCCCGGCTTGGCGGCCCCGACGGCGCGCAGGTCCTGGACCGGGAAACACGAACACCTGCTCGCCCCGCTCGTGCATCGCCCACCCGACGTCCAAGAAGAGAGCCAGCTGCCCACGGGCACGGATGCGCCCAACCCAGTCATCACCGACCGTGCGTTGCGCCGGCTGCACCTCGCGAGCCAGAACACCCTCGACGGCTGGATCATCCAAGCGGACAGCCCGATCTCGCCTTCCAGATCACAATGCCAGACACTGGCGGCCACCAGCAACCTGAGCGTTGAGTCGAAGAAGACGCGCCGACCTCACCCGAGATCGTGAACTGGCCACGGTGTTCGGCATCGCGCTCGCCCTCGAGAATCTGGCCATGAGCATCGGCCTCATCCGCACGTGGACGGGAACGAGCTGCGTACTTGACCGCGACCGGAGCGAGCTCGCGCACCCGGCGCACCGTGACGGCGTCACCGCCGGCGGCCTCGCTTTCCTCGGTGCGCTGCTGGGGACGATCGCCGCCTACGTCGGGCTAGCCGGAAGCGTTCGGCTCGAACACGTTGGAGGGTGGCCTGTCGGACATCATCGATCACATCCCCTGGAACAACCTCTCCTCATCATCGTCGCCATGCCGGTGGTTGCTGCCATTGTGGGCTGGGTTCTCGCGGGCCGGGATCCGACGGGAATCTCCACCCGCCCGATGGAGTAGAACACCCAGTGCCGGGACTCGTTGCAGTGCCGGTTGCCGAGGCACTGGCAAGGGCCCTAATAACGCTCGCCGACTTCCGGCCGACAAGTGGCAGCAACGTGTCGTTCGTGGGCACCCGCACACGGAAGTGGATGCCACCGACAAAATTTGGATGCCGCACTGGTGTGTAACGATCTGCACAGAGCGAGAAGAGCCGGTTGTCAGCACTTCACTCCGACGCGGTCACTGAGGTCATCGCAGTCATCTCGTAACCTCCGAGCCCCGACGTCCCCGGTGCTCGGGATCATCGCGTCGATGTTCCCGCTCCTCAACCGGATCACGGGACCTGGGGTCGCCCGAAACGAGTGAACACGAACATCGAGCTGGTTTTCTTTGATGTGACGATCCTCGGAAGAAAACCTACTCAGCGCCATCCCGTGACGGTGAACGCGACCGCTGCTCGATGGAGATAGTCGTCCCGAAAACGACAAACTGCCGGCCATCAGGGCCGGCCGTCTTTCGCTGTAACCGATTGATTTCTCGCGGGAACGTGCCGATGCAGCCCAACGGCATCTTCAACCTTGCGACAACCGAGCTGGGTAGCCAGGAGGGCGTGGGTGCCGAAGATCTCATCCGAGGCTTTCACGCAGGCAGCTTGCTGTTCACGCCCCTTTTGCCCCCCCGCAGCGCTATGGCTCTGGTCGGGCAGTCGTGGGCTGCTTGTTTGGCTATTGCCAGAAGCTCATCAGGCAGGGGACGGTCGTCGACGATCGGATAGTTCCATTCGTCAAGAACGATGACTTCAGGAAGAAGTTCAGCGCAGTAGCCGTAGGCCTCACACGCGACGGGGTCGATTGTGATGCGGAGCATGTTCACCTCACAGATCCACCGGCCGAGGGAGTGGAAGCCCGCGCCTTGTCAGCTGATGGGCGCATGGTTCTCCCCGCCCATGGGCTGCCACATCATCGGCAAATACCCGGATGGCGCTTTGTACCATTCTGACCGCGCCATCGGGGTGACGACATGCCCCGTGTCCATTCACCTGGCCAAGGCGCCGAATGAGCCGTGGAACGAGGCCAGCATCCGGACGTCCGCTGGCCAGGGCAGCGAGATCTCCAGCGATTGTTGGGAGGCCGAATACGCATGGGCCGCACTGGCCGGAGCTTTGGTCCGCCAGATACTGAGCGATCCTCGCTGATTCAGCGACGCCGCACGCACTCCCCCCACTACGACTACCCCGACGCCAGCCGAGGCGCCGACCATGCGTAGCG
>CAVTGB010000051.1:0-40682 GCA_963734125.1 uncultured Alphaproteobacteria bacterium | reverse complement strand
TTTCGCGATCGTCTTCACGTCGGTCAGAAAGACCGTCACTTTGAGTACATCGGCAATGCTCGCTCCGATCGCTTTGAGCACGCGCTCCAGGTTCGAAGATCTGCCGCGTCTGCGCCGCCGCATCGTCGCCGCCGATCAGTTCACCATGCTCTCCGCGCGCGACGATACCCGAGACGAACACGAGGTCGCCGAACTGCACGGCGTGGGCGGTAATGGCTGATCGGCTCGCCCAGTTCCGGAATCCTGAAATCCTTGCGCATCGCTATCACCTACATGCTGAGACGCGGCTGACCCCATCGATTCGCGACCTCGGGGCCGCTTTGCCATACACCGGGCGGCTTCGAGGTTGTCGCGATCAACGGCAAGCGTTTTCAGGGCGCCCGCCGCGACACCGTCATGGTGCCGGCGATGACCAGCGTGACGATCGCTTTCGACGCCGACAACCCCGGCCGCTGGGCGTTCCACTGCCACAACGGCTATCATATGGAGGCCGGGATGATGACCTCGGTCGAGTATGTCTAAACGCCCGCCTGCGGGGTACGCGTCGCAGGATGGGCGCGTCAGCCCCCCGGGCTCTGCCCCATCATCAGCCCCCTGGGGCTCTGATCCTGATCGTGCGCGCGGCCGGAGGATCGGGGTTCTCCGAGGGCCACCAATAATAGAGGCCGCCGACCACGACAGCCTCGACCGCCAGATGTGCCACATAGATCGCCGCCAGCGTGCCGAACCCCAACGATGCGCCCGCGATCAGATTGCCCGAGGCCATCGCTGCGGCCGCCCCGGCCCCCGCTCCGATGGCGCCGGCGAGCGCAAGCTGCGTCGCGGTGAGGCCGAAAACCAGCGCATGATCAGCCTTGTTGGCGGGAAGCATCGTGTCGCCGGCAAACGTCGCGGCGGGCGACGTCCAGAGAAGAGCGGCCAGGGCAATGCCGAACACTGCCCGCATCCAGCGAGACGCCCGCAGCACGTTGCCGCTTACCGCCGCACGCGTGTCAGCCGGGTCGAGGCCGTCATCGCTCTGGAATCATCACTGAGCGACATAGCCGGTGCTATTCCTTGCGTGGCTCAAGGGTCGCGTACTCCGAGCGGTCGCCGTACCACCAGGCGCCGATGAGGCCACCCGCCACGGCGCCAACGACGATCGCGCCGCGCAACGAAAGCACCGATCCGGCGGTGGCGCCAATGACGATGCCGGCGCCGATCGCCATCGCCTTATTGCGGTCAAAGCCTGCACTCGGCGCGGGCATCGCCTGTTGCACGAGGATCGGCCGCTCGTCGGCGCGCGCGGAAATCGGTCCGATAGCGCATGCCGCGATAATCGCGGCGACGATCAGTTTTCGCACCGGACACCTCCTCTGACAAATACCGCGCGAGGGGCATTCTACAGGATCAAGGCATCGCGGCCGCGCCGCCCGCCGCGCCGCCAGCCATCGCTGCCGGCCGCATCATGGCCATCATCCGGGCCATCATACCCCCACCCCCGGCGGCCCCCTGGGCGCCGCCTCCGGCCATTTGCATGCCGGCCATGCCACCGCCGGCACCGGCCGGCATCGCGGCGGCTTCCGCAGCAGCAGCGGGCGCGGCGGCTGCCGCTGCGGCAGGCTCGGCCGCGGGCGCGGCGGCTGCCGCTGCGGCAGGCTCGGCCGCCGGTGCGGCGGCTGCCGCTGCGACAGGCTCGGCGGCGGGTGCGGCGGCTGCCGCTGCGACAGGCTCGGCGGCGGGTGCGGCGGCTGCCGCTGCGACAGGCTCGGCGGCGGGTGCGGCGGCTGCCGCTGCGACAGGCTCGGCGGCGGGTGCGGCGGCTGCCGCTGCGACAGGCTCGGCCGCCGGCGCGGCGGCTGCCGCTGCGACAGGCTCGGCGGCGGGTGCGGCGGCTGCCGCTGCGGCAGGCTCGACCACGGCAGCCACCTCGGCGGCGGCGGGCGCGGCGGCGCGGGCAGCGGCCCCACCGGCCAGGCGAATTCCAAGGTGATTGCCGGCGAGAGCAGCGCCGCCCGGCGCCGCACCGGCTACGGTCCTGGCGGCGGCGGGCGCCGCCGCGGCGCGAGCGGCTGCCAGCTCGGCGGCCGGCGCCGCGCCGGCGACCTCGGCGGCAGGTACGGCCCCGGCAGCGCCGGCGGCCGGCAGCGCGATCGGCTCCAACACACCCAAGCCTCCCGCCCCAGCTCCCAGTTCCGCGAGACCCACCGGCGCCGCCGCCGCGCCGGCCGCCGGTGCCGCGGCCGCAGTGCCGGCGGTGACCGCGGCCGTGCCGGCCACTGCATACCAGGCGACGGCGGCGGCCGCCGCGGCAACGATCGCCAAGGCAACAACTTGACCACCGGTCAGACCGCCCGTACTCGGCGGCGGCGCCGGCTGCTGAGCGTTGCTGGTCACCGGAACGACGGCGACCAGTGCGACGGCGGCAACGCAAAGGAATCTGCGCATCAGTTCTACCTTTGGGGCGAAAGACACCAAAATTTCACGGCAAACCACCGTCCCAACCGCGGCCAAAGGGGAGATTCTGGCGCACCGGGACTAAGCGAAATGGTAGCGCATTCACAGCGGGTCACCAATCGCTTTTTGGCAGTCGCGCGGTGACCAAACCCCACCCGATGAGCGCACCCGCCGCCCGGTCTCATTTGACCCTAACCGGGTTGGCGATGTCGGCGTACCAGGCCTCGATGTGCTGGTCGAGCACCGCGATCATCTTGGTTTCGACGGTATTCTCGGTCGAATCCACGGTTTTTTTGACATTGTCCTCGAAGTCAGTGCGGCTCAGCGAGGCTTCGAGCCGGTTGGACAACATCTCGGCGGCGACCGTCGCGGCCAGACCGATCGCGGCGCCGAGCGGGACCGCGGTCGCGACGCCGGTCGTGACCCCCATCGCGCCAACCCCCATTATCCCAAACCCGACCGTGGTGCCGCTGGCTGCGCTGCCCGCAACAACACCAATCGCCAGATCGCCCATCTGCGACACGATCGGCCCGACCACCTTGTCGAAAAGATTGACGATGACGTGGGTGATGACGTCGGCTTCCTCGGGATTGTCTTCGCTGGCTTCGTGCTGGGCCGGTGTCTTTGCCGACTTCGGAATCTTCAGCGTGATCGATAATAATCCTTGCCGAAAGGTCTGCTCCACCATGCGTTCCTTGTGCATCTTGGGACCGTTGTCCGGCTTGCCGTCCCAATCAAGCTCGAGGCCATGCGCCTGGTCGGCTGACAGGCGCTCGGCCGAGCCGCCCTGCTCCGCGATGAACGCGCGCATGGCACCGCGCTCTTCGGTGACGATGCGGGCCCACCGCGCCTCCAGATCGTCGTAGGATTTGTCGAACGCGGCCTGAAGCTGACTATCGGCCGCTCTCGGGCGGACGACCTGTTCGGCATATTGGTCCTCGAGATAGGCGACCATATGAACGCCTATCGAGCGAACCAGCCCCTCACCTCCGAGCGTGTCCTGACCGGCGAGGCGATCGACGTCGCGGCCCAAAGTGTCGAGTGCCGGCATCAGGGCGTGGGCCATCAGCTCGTACTTCGTTGTGTAGGCAAAGTACCAATCGGCATATTTCGGCACACGCGCCGTCATGCCCGCGAATATCGGCTTGAGCGCTCCCGAGATTTCGGCGGTGGCCTGTTCGCGCGAGACGTCTCGCGCCGCCTCCAGGACGCGGACGCGCTCGCGCAGGAACTGATCGAAGCGGCCGTCGGCGACCTTGGCGCGGTAGATTGCACCCGCCTCGTCGCGCCAGACGACGGTATCGCGGGGCTTGTCCGGGGCCGCGGCCGGAATCGGGTTGAGGCCGGGAATCGTGCCCGAATTGGTTGTCGGCGCGCCGGCCATCGTGGCGGGCGCCGGCTGCGGCATAAACGCGCGCGCGACATAGCCCGCTGCCGCCGCTGCGACGACGGCGAGCGCCACGAGGAGCGGCGCCAGAGCGGGGTGCGCCGCACACAGTCCGACGATCCGCTCCGCCGGAGAGGCGCGCCGCTCGGAACTGGCAGAATGTGGACCTGGCAAACTGGTGCGCCACGGTTGCTTCGCCTCGCGAGACCTGTGGTTATATCGCCAACCGGCGCGCGATCAATCGCCCTCCGTCCAAGCCCGGGTCTTTCCAGACCGCGCGCCGCCGCTCCTACGGTGACATCGGACGCCAGGCCCGGGCCAATTGCTGCGCCTTGGCGATCTGCGCCGGGGTCATCAATTTACTGACGATTTCGCGATTTTTGACCGCGATGTCGCGGTCCTGCCCTGGCGGCAGGTGGGCCGCGGCGAGGTTCGAATAGAGGTGCGATTTGACGTAATCCTGCGGGACGCCGTCGCCATTGGCGTACATGACGCCAAGATTGAGTTGCGCGACCGCCACTCCGTGGTCGGCTGCGAGCCGCCACCACTGCCCCGCTGCGACGTAGTCTTGCGGAACGCCGCGTCCGTAATAATAAATGTCACCCAGCGTGCTCTCGGCCATTGCATTGGAGTGTTGCGCCGCGCGGCGGTACCAGCGGGTCGCCTCGGCGTAGTCGCGCGACACACCGTGCCCATAGTAATAGGCGTCGCCGATCAGGGCTTCGAAGGTGCCGATACCGCCCTCCGCCGAGGGCGTGACATTCTCTAAGGCGACCGAAACGCCCTCGGTGATCGACGCCGCATAGGATCGCAGCGTCGCCATGAAACCGTCCGCCGGAGCCGCTGCGACGCCGTCATCAGGCGCCGCGGCGAGTGGGCCGGTCGCCGCGATCACCATGCCGACAAGGACGAAGAGGCGCTTCACCCAGTTGCTCCGCCGATGATCGTCACCGGACACGCGTGGCGCACCGTTGCGTTATCGCGGCGGCATCGAGATCACCCCTTTTCGTATTATCGTCGTATAATGGCGGCGGCGCGAGGGCGGTCGCCGGTGTGCGGTTGGCTCGGACAGGCAGCGGCCTCGCCGACTGCGCGTGCGCTTCCGGCCGATACTGACCCTTGGCACCGGACGCCGGGGCGTCTCCCAGCCTCACTCGGCCGATGCGAGACGCACGCCGCCGGCTTGTTCCAATCCCTCGGCCCGTGCGTGCATAGCGGCGCGGGTCGGACCGGCATCTTGATTGTCGTACCACCACGCGGCGAGCACGCCGCCCGCGGCGCCGCCGACCAGGGTTACCCCTTCGCCGGCGACCAGCGCGTTCGCCGCGATAGCCCCCAGGAGCGCGCCAATCCCGATCGTCAGCACCTTGGAACTGGACACTCCGGCGGCCTGTGGAAACGCCGGCGCCGGGGCCGGGGCTGCTTTCGGTTGCGCGGCCGCGGTTAATGGCGACAGGACTAAAAGTGCCAATGCGCCAACAAGAATGAGGTTGCGCATATCTGCTCTCCCGATAGGGCGCCCGCCGCGCGTGGTCACACAGCAACCCGAACATGCCTGGGCAGCAGCTCTCGCGTCAAGAGTAACACGGTGGCCATCAAGGCCGCCGCGTGCGTTTGCCGGCGCGGATGAGTTGGCCGGGGGGCGCCCCGGTTGACAGCGCCGGCGCCGACCGATAAGCGCAGCCATGGTTCTGAATGTTGAGCGGTTCATCGCGCGGACGCTGAGGGCCAGCCGCTGGCTGATGGCGCCGCTCTATCTTGGCCTCATCGCCGCGCTGGGGCTCGTGCTGGCCGAGTTCTGCCGCGAGCTGGCGCACACCATCGCCGGGTTCGGCGAGATGACGATGGACATGGTGAACCTCGCCGTTCTCAAACTCATTGATCTCGTGCTGGTCGCCAATTTGGTGTTCATCATGATCGCGGCCGGGGTCCAGGCCCTCGCGTCAACCGCGGAGGTAGCGGCCGACCGGCGCGACTGGATGGGCAAGCTCGATTTCACCGGGCTCAAATTCAAGATCCTGGCATCGATCATCGCGATTGCCTCGATCGAATTGCTAGAGACCTACATGAACATCGGGTCGATCAATAAAACCGATGTGCTATGGAAAATCGTGATCCTGCTGGGTTTGGCTCTGGCGGGCGTGCTGTTGGCTTGGATGGATCGCCTGAGCGCGGAGTAGAGCTGATCGGCCAACCGGCCAAGCCCGCCTTGCTGGCGGCTCCCACTCAGACAGCGAAATCTGTTGAGCACAGTCAAATTCAGCAGCACAGTCGCCCCTGCGACCTGCCGCTCAGGGGCATTGGAGTACACCGGGGATTATACGAGCGCCGATGCTGATCCACGTCCTCAACCTCGACCGGACTCCCGATCGGCTGCACGAGTTTCTCTCGGTGAACGATCACCTGGGCGAGTTCGCGCTCTCTTCGGCGATCGACGGGCAGGCGCTCGATGTCCCGGCGCTGGTTGAAAGCGGGGTGATCGAAGAGGGCGTCCTGCGGACCTACACGCGCGGCGCCATCGGCGCGGCGCTCTCCCATGTCGCCTTGTGGACGCGGGCGATCGAAGCGCAGCAAGTCATGACGATCTGCGAGGACGATGCGATCTTCAACCGGCATTTTGTCGACGCGGCGCAGAGCGTCATGGCGCGGCTTCCGGCGGATTGGGATTTGATCGCGTGGGGCTGGAACTTCGATGCGCAAATCGCGATGGATTTCCTCCCCGGCGTCAGCATCTGCGTCGTCGGCTGCGATCAGGACCAGATGCGCACGGGCGTTGCGACATTTCGGCAGCAGGTAATCTCGCCGCAGCCGATCCGGCTGCTGCGGTCGTTCGGCGCGGTCTGCTATTCGGTGTCTCCCAAGGGGGCGCAGGCCCTGAAGTCGCTGTGTTTCCCGATCCGGGAAATGCGCGTTGTGTTTCCCGGACCCAGCGGCCTTAGAGAGCTGCCTAATCTCGGCGTCGATGTGATGATGGCGAACGCCTATTCGCAGACCCAATCGTTTGTCGCGTTTCCGCCGCTCGTCATCACCAAAAACGAACGAGCCAAGTCGACGATTCAGCAGGCAAACGCGGGCGCGTAGCCCCGCGGGGCGGTCCGATCAGCTGCCGCCGACGCCGCGGCCGATCATCTTTCTCGGGTCGACGATCTGGTCGAAGCGCTGTTCGTCGATCGCACCCGAGCGCAGCGCGGCCTCTTTTAAGGTCAGCCCCTCCTCGCTCGCCATTTGGGCGATGGCAGCGGCCTGGTCATAGCCAATGACCGGGGTGAGCGCGGTCACCAGCATCAACGAGCGCCCGACCATCTCGGCGATGCGCGTTTCGTTGAGCCGGGTTCCGGCGACCGAGAACTCCCGCAGCTTGTCGCAGGAATCGCCGAGCAGGCGCGCGGAATGGAGGAAATTGTTGATGATCATCGGGCGCATCGTGTTGAGCTCGAAATTGCCCTGGCTGGCGGCGAAGGCGACCGCATTGTCCTCCCCGATCACCTGGATGCAGACCATCACCATCGCCTCCTCTTGGGTCGGGTTGACCTTGCCGGGCATGATCGAAGAGCCCGGCTCGTTCTCCGGCAACAGGAGTTCGCCGAGGCCGCAGCGCGGGCCCGAGGCGAGCCAGCGCCTGTCGTTGGCGATCTTCATTAGCGCCACGGCGAGGCCGCGCACCGCCGCCATCGCCGCCACCATCGCGTCGGGTGCGGCGAGTGCGGCAAACTTGTTGGGTGCGGTGACAAACGGGAAGCCGGTCAATTCGGCGATCTTCGCGGCGATCTCGCGGCCGAAATCGGGCGGCGCATTGAGCCCGGTACCGACCGCGGTGCCGCCGGCGGCGAGTTCGAACAGCCCTGGTTCAGCAGCGCGGATGCGGAGGAGGGCGTCGCGGAGCTGGTGAGCCCAGCCCGACCACTCCTGGCCTACCGTCAGCGGCACGGCGTCCATCAGGTGGGTGCGTCCGGTCTTGACCACCTCGATCCATTCTTGGGCTTTCTCCTCGATCGCCGTGGCGAGCGCCGCAGCATGCGGCAGCAGGTGCTCCTCCAATTCCATGACCGCGGCGACATGCATCGCGGTCGGGAAGGTGTCGTTCGACGACTGCCCCATGTTGACATCGTCATTGGGGTGTACCGGCGCCTTAGAGCCGATCGTCCCGCCGAGCAGCTGGATCGCCCGGTTCGCCAGCACCTCGTTGACGTTCATGTTTGTTTGCGTGCCCGAACCGGTCTGCCAGACATAGAGCGGGAACTGGTCGTCGAGCATGCCCCTTGTCGTCTCGTCGGCGGCGCGCACGATCGCATCGGCCTTCACTTGCGCCAGCCGCCCGCTCGCGGCGTTGACCAGGGCCGCAGCCTTTTTGATTATTCCATAAGCGTGATAGACGCGCTTTGGCATGCGATCCTCGCCGATTGCGAAATGCACGAGGCTGCGCTGGGTCTGCGCCCCCCAATAGCGATCGGCCGGCACGTCGATGCCACCCATCGCGTCGGTCTCGCGACGCCAGCCGGTGGCGTCGATACCGATTGCGATGTCGTGCAGAACGGGATGCGCCGGGTCGGTCATGGCAAGGATCCTTTGTCGCCGGGGGAGGTTGCCTCAAAACCCAAGAACACCGCGCTGCCGCTGATGACGTGAAGGATGCACGACAGGGGTGAGCAAGGTCCATCCCGCGGAACGGTCGGACGCGTCGAGCGTTAATTGCCTTCGGGGAGCACGACTTTAGGGGGAAAGAGATGTCGGTGGTGCGTGGTTCGATGTTGCTTGCGCTCGCTGCGCTGACGCTCGCCGGCTGTGGGATGACGCCGGGCTGTCGCGCGGTGAGCACGGGAGCTCTCGGCGCCGGGACCGGTGCTGCAATCGCTGCGATCGCTGGCGGGCCGATTGGCCTGGGCGCCGCGATTGGTGGCGCGACCGGGCTGATCGGCGGCGCTGTGACCCCGCCGCAGGCGGCTTATCTCGGGCCCTCGCCGGTTTGCTATTGATCGAAGGGGTTGCCAGGCACGACAGCCCGCTAACGCAACTCGCGGCTAGGCCAGCCAGCGCTTGCGACGACGGTAGAATTTGGTCTCACGATAGCTCTTGCGGCCCGATGCGGAGAGGCCGAGGTAGAATTCCTTGACGTCCTCGTTGTTGCGCAGTGCCTCGGCGGCGCCGTCCATCACCACCCGGCCGTTTTCGAGGATGTAGCCGTAGCCGGCATAGCGCAGCGCGATGTTGGTGTTCTGCTCGGCGACGAGAAACCCGACCCCGGTGTCGGCGTTGAGTCGGGCGACGATCTCGAAGATTTCCTCGACCAGCTGCGGCGCCAGGCCGAGCGAGGGCTCGTCGAGGAGGACAAGGCGCGGGCGCGCCATCAGCGCGCGGCCCAACGCCACCATCTGCTGCTCCCCGCCCGAGGTATAGCCGGCAAGCGCGCGGCGCCGGATCTTCAATCGCGGGAAATAGGCGTAGACCCGGTCGAGCTCGGCGGCGACCGCGGCGCGGCCGTCGCGGCGGGTATAGGCCCCGGTCAGGAGGTTCTCCTCGACCGTCAAATGCTCAAAGCAGTGCCGCCCCTCCATGACCTGGATGAGGCCGCGGCGCACGACGTCGGAGGCGTCGAGCCGGTCGATGCGCACGCCGGCAAAGGTGATCGAGCCCTTGGTGACCTCGCCGCGCTCGGCGCGCAGGAGGTTGGAGATCGCCTTCAAACTGGTGGTCTTGCCGGCTCCGTTGGCGCCCAGTAGCGCGACGATGCCGCGCTCCGGCACCGCGAGCGAGACGCCCTTCAAGACCAGGATGACGCGGTTGTAGATGACCTCGATGTTGTTGACGGCGAGGAGCGGCTGGACTTCCGCCACAGCCGCGCCGTCTGCCCGCTCTGCAGAAGTCACCGTCAAATCGCGCCACCCCTCGAGATCCCGGCGAAGGCCGGGACCCATCCGTCACGCCTCCGAACAGTCGAAGGATGGGTCCCTGCCTGCGCAGGGAACCCGATCCCGCCTCACATCACCTTGGAGCAGTCGCGCGGGGTGATGCCTTTCTCCTTGGCGTAGGCTTCCGCCAATTCCTTGTACATCTCGGTCAGCATTGGGCGGTCCGGCGGTGATCCAGTCCGAGACGAACTTCCAGTTCTTGCCGTCCCATTGCTGGATGCGCACCTTGCCGTTGCCCTCGTGATTGGCGCAGGAGAGCTGGATCGGCACCATCAGCCCGTCGGCGCCGAGCTCTGCGATGCGCTGCGGCGTGATGTCGAGGTGCTCATAACCCCACTGCACCTCCTCGCCCTTCAGCGGCTTCTTGCCGAACTTGGCCTGCGCGGTGCGGATCGCCTCGAGGTCGTAGATCGCGTTGATGACGCCGCGGTTGTAGAGCACCTCGCCGACCTTGTCCCGGTGGTATGCCCGCCGTTCTTGTCATAGACGTATTTGAGGATGTCCTGGATCGCGCCGTAATTCTGTCCGGCGCCGTGGAAGGTGCCCGATTTGTAGCCGTTCGCCGCCTCGCCGGCGGGCACGACATCGGGCTCGGAGCCCGACCACCACACGCCGATGAAATGGTCCATCGGATAGCCGACCGAGGCGGCGCCCTTGATCGCGGTCGAGTTCATCACCCCCCAGCCCCACAGGAACAGCCAATCCGGCCGCTGCTGGCGGATCTGCAGCCAGGTCGCCGACTGCTCGATGCCGGGCGCCGACACCGGATATTTGAGGAAGCTGTAGCCGTATTTCTCCGACAGCTTTTCGAGGGTCGGGATCGGCTCCTTGCCGTAGGCGATGTCGATATAGACGAGGCCGATCTTCTTGCCCTTGAGCTTGTCGATGCCGCCCGCCTTCTGGCCGACATACTTGATGAAATCGTCGGCCTGCGACCAATAGGTGGTCGGCAGCGTAAAGACATAGGGGAAGACCGCGCCGTCGCTGGCGTCGGCCCGGCCATAGCCCATCGAGACGACCGGGATCTTGTCGGCGGTGGCGCGCTCGATGAGCGCGTAGGTGATGCCGGTCGACAGCGGATCGACGAGGCTCGCTCCGGTCGGCCCCTTGTTCTTCAAGCGCTCGTAGCACTCCACGCCCTTGTCGTTGTTGTAGGCGGTCTCGCACTCCTCATAGGTGATCTTGACCCCGCCGACGCCGCCGTCGCGGGCGTTGATCATGTCGAGGTAGTCGGCATAGCCGTCGGCGAACGGGATGCCGTTGGGCGCATAGGGGCCGGTGCGGTAGACGAGGCGCGGGATGAACTGCTCGTTTTGCGCGAACGCGATTCCGGGGCCGATGCCGAAGGCGGCGACCGCAGCCGCTATCGCCAAGATCCTCGCACGCTTCATGTTTTCCTCCCCAAGTTGGGTGATCCCAGAGTAGGCCGGCGCCCCTTGCGGCGCAATCTTCCTCGCGCTTAATGCGGGAACGGCCAGAGCCGCAATTTATCCTTGCCGGTCTGCCATAGCCGCGCCAGCCCGCGCGGCTCGACGATCAGGAAGAAGATTATCAGCGCCCCGAAGATCATCGATTGCAGGTTGGTCACGAGGTTGACCGGGATTGCGAGCCCGAGGAGGCGCGGCGCGTTATCGAGCAGGATCGGCAGCAGCACGATAAAGGCGGCGCCGAGAAACGAACCCAATATGCTGCCGAGGCCACCGATGATGATCATGAAGAGAATCTGGAACGAGCGGTCGAGCTCGAAGGCCGAGGCCTCGACGGCGCTGGTATAGATGAACGCCCACATCGCGCCGGCGATGCCGCAGTAGAACGAGCTGACCGCGAAGGCGAGGAGCTTCGTCTTCAGCGGGTTGACGCCGATGATCTCGGCGGCGATGTCCTGGTCGCGGATCGCCATCCAGGCGCGCCCGATGCGCCCGCGCACCAGGTTCTTGGCGACGAGCGCGAGGACGAGGGCGACGGTCAGGACAAACAGGTATTTGGCGCGCGGATCGGCTTCGGCGCCGGTGACATAGATCTGTCCGAAGACGGCGCGCGGCGGGGCGCTGATGACGCCGGAGGCGCTGTAATTGTAGAACCACGGGAATTTGTTGAAGACCCAGATGAGGAAGAACTGCGCGGCGAGCGTCGCGACGGCGAGATAGAAACCCTTGATCCGGAGGCTCGGAAACCCGAACGCGACGCCGACGAGCGCGGTGATGAGACCGGCGAGGATCAGGATCAGGACGATGTTGAGCCCGGGAAACGAGGTTGCGAGCTTATATGTCGCAAAGGCGCCGACCGCCATGAAGCCGCCGGTGCCGAGCGAGACCTGCCCCGCATACCCGGTCAACAAATTGAGGCCGAGCGCCGCCAGCGCATAGACCAGGAACGGGATCATGATCGTCAGGAGCCAGTATTCCGACCCCACCGCCGGAACGACCAGATAGGCGATCGCCAGCGCGGCCAACGCCAGCCAGCGGTCCTGGGCGATCGGAAAGATCGCTTCGTCAGCGGCGTAGCTGGTCTTGAACTGGCCGACCTCGCGGTAGATCACGGCTCACACCCGCTCGATGATGCGCTCGCCGAAGAGGCCTTGCGGGCGGAACAACAGGACGACGAGCGCGAGGGCATAGGCGAACCAGTCCTCGATCGCGCCGCCGAAGGCCGGTCCCCAGAAGACTTCGGCGACCTTCTCGCCAACCCCGATGATGAGGCCGCCGACGATCGCGCCCGGCACGGACGTAAAGCCGCCGAGCATCAACACCGGCAGCGCCTTCAGCGCCACCAATTCGATCGAGAACTGCACGCCGAGATTACTGCCCCACATGATCCCGGCGACGAGCCCGACGAACCCGGCGACCGACCACACGATCACCCAGATGAAGCGCAACGGGATGCCGATCGACTGGGCGGCCTGGTGATCGTCGGCGACGGCACGCAGCGCGCGGCCGATCGCGGTCTTTTGGAAGAAGAGCGCAAGCGCGGCGACGAGCGAACCCGCCACCGCCGCGGCAACGAGGTCGAACTGGTTGACGAGGATGCCGCCGATGATGAGCGGCGCCTTGGGAATGCCGATATCGAGCGGATGCACATCGCCGCCCCAGACCAGCTGGCCAAAGCCGTCGAGAAAGAAGGCGAGCCCGATCGTCGCCATAAAGAGGATGATCTGCTCCTGGTTGACGAGGCGGCGCAGGATCAGCCGCTCGACGAGGATCGCGAGCAGCACCATGATCGCCGCGGCCAAGACAAAGGCTCCGGCGGCCGGAATGCCGCGCTCGATCAGCCCGACAAAGCACAAGGCGGCAAACAGGACCATCGTGCCCTGGGCAAAGTTGAAGACGCCCGAGGCCTTGTAAATGAGCACGAATCCGAGGGCGACGAGCGAGTACATGACGCCGGAAAGGAGCCCGCCGATCACCACCTCCAGGACAAATTCGGGATTGTCCCACATCGTCGCGAACGGGGTGACAAAGACGGCGGTGATCATGTCCATCGGCGTCCGCCGGACCTAAAATCTCTCGGTTCCCGGCGAAGGCCGGGATCCACTCCACCGCCGCTCAGTCGGCTGACAAATGGGCCCCGGCCGGAGTTTATCCGCGGGCGGCGCGGAGCGCGGACCCGGGGGCCGGGGTCTAGCTTTTGATCGCGCCCCACCCTCACCGCTCGACCCCGAGATAGGCGGCGATGACGGCGGGATCGCCGCGCACCTCGTCGGGCGGGCCGTCGGCGAGCTTCCTGCCGTAATCCAAAACCGCAACGCGGTCGGAGATGTCCATGACGACGCCCATGTCGTGCTCGATGAGGGCGATCGTCGTGCCGAACTCGTCGTTCACATCGAGGATGAAGCGGCACATGTCCTCCTTCTCCTCGACATTCATCCCGGCCATCGGCTCGTCGAGCAAGAGGAGTTCCGGCTCCATCGCGAGCGCGCGGGCCAGTTCGACGCGCTTTTGCAAGCCATAGGCGAGCTCGCCGACCGGCACCTTGCGGATCGCCTCGATCTCGAGAAAGTCGATGATGCGCTCGACCGCGGCGCGGTGCTCGAGCTCCTCCGCGAGGGCAGGGCCGACATGGAGCGCCTGCCAGAAAAGGTTCTTACGCATCCGCATGAGCCGCCCGGTCATGATGTTGTCCAAGGTCGTCATGCCGCGGAAGAGGGCGACGTTCTGAAAGGTGCGAGCGATGCCCTGGGCGGCTGCTTCATGCGGCCGCATGCGGCGGCGCGTCACCCCCTTCCAGGTCAGGGTGCCGCGCTGCGGGTGGTAAAACCCGTTGATGACATTGAGAAGCGAGGTTTTTCCGGCGCCGTTGGGGCCAATGATGGCGAGGATCTCGTGCTCGCGGATGGCGAGGCTGACCTCGCTCAGCGCCTGGATGCCGCCAAAGGAAAGGCTGATCGTGTCGGCGTCGAGGATCGTCTCACCGATCTGCCGATCCGGCATCAGGCGACGGCTTCCGCGCGGCGCGCCGGCTCGGGCGCCGGGCTCGGCACCGGCACGGTCGCGGCCTCGCGAATGGCGATTTCGGCGCGCATCGTGCCGCGACGGCCGTCCTCGAAGGTCACCTCGGTCTCGATATGTCCGGTCTCGGCGCCGGCATAGAGCGCCTCGACAAGGCTCCGGTAGCGTTCGGCGATGATGCGGCGCCGCACCTTCCTGGTGCGCGTCAATTCGCCGTCATCGGCGTCGAGCTCCTTGTGCAGGATCAAAAACCGCCGGATCTGCGAAGGGGCGAGGTGGGGCTCGGCGGCGAGGTCGCGGTTGACCGCCGCGATGCAGCCCTCGATCAGATCGTAGACCAGCTCATTGGCCGCCAGCTCCTGATAGGAGGCGTAGGCGAGGCTGCGCCGCTCGGCCCAGTTGCCGACTGCGTCGAGGTCGATGTTGATAAACGCGGCGACAAACTCGCGCCCGTCGCCGAACGCCACGGCCTCCTTGATGTACGGGAAGAATTTGAGCTTGTTCTCGATGAATTTGGGCGCGAACAGCGCGCCGCCCTCAAGGTGCCCGACATCGCGGGCGCGGTCGACGATCGTCAGCTGCCGGTCGGCGTCGAAGAACCCGGCGTCGCCCGTATGCACCCAATCGTCCGCGCCCTTCATTTCGGCGGTTGCCGCCGGGTTCTTGTAGTATGATTGGAAGGCGCCCGGGCTGCGGAACAGGACTTCGCCCTCCGCGGTGATCTTGATCTCGACCCCGGGGATCGGCACGCCGACCGTGTCCGGTCGCGCCGCCCCGTCCTTCTGGATGCAAAGGAACACCGAACTCTCGGTCATCCCGTAAAGCTGCTTCAGATTGACCCCGAGTGCGCGATAAAACAGGAAGAGATCGGGCCCGATCGCCTCGCCCGCGGTATAGGCCACCCGGACGCGGCTCAGCCCGAGGGTGTTCTTGAGGGGGCCGTAGACCAGAAGATTGCCGAGCCGATAGAGCGCGCGGTCCCGCCACCCAACCGGGCGGCCGTCGAGGAGCGCTGAGCCGGCGCGCCGGGCGACGCCGAGAAAATAATCGAAGATCCGGCGCTTCAGCCAGGCGGCATCCTCCATGCGGATCATCACCTGGGTCAGAATGGTCTCGAAGATCCGCGGCGGCGCGAACAGATAACTCGGGCCTAATTCGCGCAAATCGGCCATCGCGGTCGCCCCCGATTCCGGGCAGGATACGCAGAACCCAGTGCAATAGGCCTGGACGTAGGAGAAAATATGCTCGCCGATCCACGCCATCGGCAGATAGGCGAGAACCTCCTCCCTGTCCGTCAGCCCCTCGAATGCAATGGCCGCGCGGGCGGTGGCGATCAGATTGTCGAAAGTCAGCACCACCCCTTTAGGCCGGCCGGTGGTGCCCGACGTGTAGAGGATGATCGCGGTGTCGACGCCGCTGCCCTGGGCGATCTCGCGGGCGACGAAATCGGAGCGTTCGCGCAATAGCGCGCGGCCCGCATCGCGCACCCGGTCATAAGCGTGGAGATAGGCCTCGGTGTAATGGCGCATCCCGCGCGGGTCGCAGAAAATCACGTGCTCCAGCAGCGGGCAGCGCTCCTTGACGAGGACCAGCTTGTCGACCTGCTCCTGGTCTCCGACGACGGCGAAACGCACCTCGGCGTGGTCGAGGACAAAGGCCATCTCATCGGCGATCGAATCCTGATAGACCGGCACGGGCACTCCGCCCAGCGCCTGAGTTGCGGCGATCGCCCAATAGAGCCGGGGGCGGTTGTCGCCGATGATCGCGAGCTTGTCGCCGCGCTTGAAGCCGAGGGCGGAGAGCCCGCCGGCGAGCGCGGCGACCTCGGCGGCGACCTCCGTCCAGCTCCAGCTTTGCCAGATGCCGTAATCCTTTTCCCGCATCGCCGGCCGATCGGGGCGCAGCCGGGCATGCGCCATCAGCATCTTCGGAAAGGTGTCGAGAGCCTCGGCGCCGCGCGCGGCCACCGCGGCGGGCTCGGTCGTCGCATCGGCAACGATGGGCGTCATCCGGCGTTCCCCAACGGCCGGGGACTGTTTCGTCCGCGCGGCACGCCGCGGGTAGGTAGGGGAGAGAAGGCGACGGGTCAAGCTGCTCTGCGGGCCGCGGTCGGCCTCCGCTGTTGCCTCGCGCCGCGACATCGACGAGCGTTCGGGTTCGCGCAGCCTTGGAGTCGGTGAATGCAAACCTCTGGCGGCGTCCCCATCCGCTCGCGCACGGCGCAGGACTGGCTTGCGGCGGCGCGGCGAAGCGAGCGCGAGGGCGAGCTGTTCCAGGCCTACGATATTGCTCGCCAGGGTTTGGCGCGATTTCCGCGCGATCTGAGGCTGCAGCACTGCGCGGTCTTATGCCTGGCCTCGATCCCTGCGACCGGGCAGGCGATCGAGTTGTTCGACACACTCGGGCTCGATCTATCGGATCTCGAGCTCACCGGCTTGCCACCGGCGCTGCGGCTGGACATTCCGAGCCTGAAGGCGCGGCTGAAGAAGGACGCGGCGCTCGCTACCGTCGGAGATCTAAGGCGCGGCCCTCTCCGCGAGGCGGCCACCCTGTATGAGCGCTGCTATCTGCGAGAGGCGGCGGCCGGCAATCCCGAGGCCTATTACCCGGCGATCAATGCGGCCACGCTGTGGCTGCTCGCTGAGGATCGCGAGGCTGCCGCCCGGCTGGCGCGCGACGTCCTCGCGCGGCTCGACGCCCGACCCGGAGCGCCCGGGTATTACGAACTGGTCAGCGCCGCCGAGGCCCACCTCGTCCTCGGCGAGGCCGCCGCCGCCCGCGCTCTAATGGTTCGCGCCCGTGCCGCGGTGACCGGCACGGCCGACGCCGATTACCGGGCGCTGGCCAGCACGATCCGGCAATTGCGCCTGGTCGTCGCGGCCAATCGGCTCGACCCTTCGGTCCTGACGGTCCTCGCTCCGCCGCTGGTGTTGCACTATTGCGGCTACATGATCGCCGCGCCGGGAACCCGGGGCCGCCTGCCGGCCGATCAGGCGGGACGGGTCCAGCGGGAAATCGAGCGAAAAATTGCGGCCGCCGATACCGGCTTTGCTTTTGGCTCGCTGGCGGCTGGCGTCGATATCCTGTTCGCCGAAGCGCTGTTGGCGCGTGGCGCCCGTCTTCACGTCGTCCTGCCGTTCGGGCGGCGCGAATTTGTCGGCGTGTCGGTTCGGCCGTTCGGAGCGGACTGGGTCGGCCGCTTCAACCGCTGCTTCGCCGCGGCGACCAGTGTTCGCTATGCCACCCGCGACCGCTACCTCGGTGACGACCAGCTCTTTGCCTATTGCAGCCAGCTGGCGATGGGGCTGGCGCTGCTTGCCGCGCGTCACCTCGAGACCCAGGCGGAGCAGGTCGCGGTGTGGGACGGCAAAGCCGCGGCCGGCCTGGGCGGAACCGCGATCGATGTCGCGGCCTGGCGGCGCAGTTTGTATCCCTCGACCCGGATCGATCCCGGCCGCGCGCCCCCCGGCCGGGCTGCCTTGCCGCTGCCGGGCGGTAGCGGGCGGCGCACCCGCGCCATGCTGTTCGGCGATATCAGCGGCTTCAGCAGATTGGCCGATAGCCAACTGCCCCCCTTCGTCGAACGCGTGCTTGGCGCCCTTGCCGGGGTCGTCGAGCGCTACCGCAAGGACATCCTCCTCGCCAACACCTGGGGCGACGGCCTGTTTCTGGTGTTCGACGATCCCGGAAAGGCGGCGAGTTGTGCGCTCGACCTGCAGGACGCCGTCGCCGCGGTCGATTTCGCGGCGGCTGGCCTGCCCGCCGACATGGCATTGCGCCTCGGCGGCCATTTGGGGCCGGTCTACACCGCGCACGACCCGATCCTCCAACGCGACAATTTCTTTGGCGCCCATGTCAGCCGCGCCGCCCGGATCGAGCCGGTGACGCCGGCGCGCTGTATCTACGTCACCGAGACGCTGGCCGCCGTGCTCGCGCTCCACAACGCCGATCGGTTCGAGTGCGATTACGTCGGCATGACCCAGGCCGCCAAGAATTACGGCAAGATGCGCATGTTCCTGCTGCGCCGCCGCGCCGCCCCAACCCAACCGTGCTGAGCCGACACCGCCATTGGGTCCCAGCGAAGGCAGGGACCCGGCGGTCGCCATGGTCGGGCGGCTCGAGGTTTATCTCGGGGCGTCCGCGTCTTTGTTCTTTAGTTAGGGTGCCAGATGGATGTTTGAGACTTCTCGAAATGCTCGCGGTCAGCACCCGCATCCTTCTGGCGGCCAAGGCCTTCGGCTGAAGCCCACCGAGATTCGTCGGACGACGGCCACGGACTGGGGTTCGTGTTCGGTTGTTGCCTCAAGCCGCGACATCGGGGACGCTACGGGAGTGCTTGCCGCGAATCCTTCTGAGGTGACGCCATGAAAATCACCGCTACCCGTACCCAGCTCGTCGAATTGCCGGCGGATGAGCCGTTGGCCGGCGCCGCCGATAACCCGCAGGGCAAGCGCCCGATCGTGACGTTGCGGGTGGAGACCGATGCCGGGGTCGAGGGGCTGGGCGTCAGCTATTTCGGCGGGGCACTGACGCGGACGCTCGCCCACGCGATCGACGAATTGGGCGCGCTCGCCGTCGGCGAGGACCCGGTGCGGGTCGAGGCCGTGCAACAAAAGCTGAAGAATGCCGCCGGCGGATCGGCCGGGCCCGGCGGGATCTATAACCTCGCGCTGTCGGCCATCGACATCGCGCTGTGGGACATCCGCGCCAAGTCGATGGGCTTGCCGCTGTGGAAGCTCCTGGGCGGGGCGCGCGAGCGGGTGCCGACCTATGCCTCCGGGGCCTTGATGCGCGGGCTCTCGCTCGACCGCGTGGTCCGCGCCGCCGCCACCTTGAAGGACAAGGGCTGGCGCGAGATGAAGACGCAGATGGCGCTCCCCGGCGAAACCACACCGGCGATCGAGGTTGAGCGGATGGTCAAGATCCGCGAAGCGATCGGCCCCGACATCAGGCTGATGTGCGACATCAACCAGCGCTGGCGGCCCGAACAGGCGATCGATATCGCCCGCCGGGTCGAGGATGCCGGGGTCGGCCTCTTCTGGCTCGAAGACGTGACGACGGCCGACGACTATCCCGGCCTCGCCCGCATCGCCGATGCGCTCTCGACCCCGGTCGCCGGCGGCGAATATGTCTGGGGCATCGTGCCGTTCCGCCACATGCTGGAAGCCCGCTCGGTCGATATCCCGATGATCGATCTGGTGCGAGTCGGCGGCATCACCCAATGGCTCAAGGTCGCCGGCATGGCCGAAGCTTTCAACCTGCCGGTCGTCAGCCACCTGATCCCCGAAGTCCACGTCCACCTGATCGCAGCGGTTCCCAACGGGCTGACGGTCGAATACATGCCGTGGCTGGTGCCGCTGTTCAAAGAAGTGCCGGTGCAAGTTGGGGGCGAACTCCAGATGCCGAGCACACCCGGCCTCGGCCTCGAATTCGAGCAGAAGACGCTCGACCGCTATAAGGCCTGAAACCGGCATCGGAGCGAGCATTCGGGTGAGCGACTGGACCGACGGCTATGTCGCCGAGATCGGCTATACGTTCGGCTATTATGCCGAGCTGAACCCGCTGCGGATCGCAATGCCGTTTCTGAACGCGGCCTTGGCCCCGCCGCGGATCACCACCGCCTGCGAGCTCGGCTTTGGCCAGGGCATCAGCGTCAACATCCATGCCGCCGCCTCGAGCGTGTCCTGGCACGGCACCGATTTCAACCCGGCGCACGCCGCGTTTGCGCAATCGCTCGTGCAAGCGGCGGGATCGGGCGCGCAGCTGTTCGATCAATCCTTCGCCGAATTCTGCCTGCGCCCGGACCTACCCGATTTCGATTACATTGCGCTCCACGGGATCTGGAGCTGGGTGTCGCCGGAGAACCGGCGGGTTATCGTCGACTTCGTCCGCAAGAAGCTGAGGGTCGGCGGCCTCCTCTACATCAGCTACAATTGCCAGCCCGGCTTTGCCGCCATGGTGCCGTTGCGCCACCTGTTGACCGAGCATGCCGGGATGATGGCGGCGCCCAGCCTTGGCATCGTCGCCCGGATCGATGCAGCGGTCGAGTTTGCCGAGCGGCTGTTGGCGCTCGGCCCCGGCTTCGCCGCCGCCAACCCGACGATCGGCGAACGGCTCAACCTCATCAAGTCGCACGACCGGCATTACCTGGCGCACGAATATTTCAATCGCGATTGGACGGCGATGCTGTTCCGCGAGCTCGCCGAAAACCTGGCGCCGGCCAAACTGAGCTATGCCTGCTCGGCGCATTACCTGGACCATATCGATGCGCTGAATATGACGGAGGGTCAGCACGCGTTCCTCGGCGAGATCCCCGACCCGATGTTCCGCCAGTCGGTGCTCGATTTCATCGTCAACCAGCAATTTCGCCGCGACTATTGGGTCAAGGGCGCGCGACGGCTGTTGCCGCTCGAACAGACCGAGGCGCTCCGCCCACTCAGGGTCATCATGCTGACCAGCCCGCGCAGCGCCGTTGCCAACACCGTCCAGGGAGCCCTTGGCGAGCGCGAATTGAACCCGAGCGTCTACGATCCGATCCTCGATGCGCTCGACGATCACCAGCCCACGACACTCGGCGAGATCGAGCAGGCGGTGAGCGGCCCCGAGCTCACGCTCGCAGGGATTTTCGAAGCCATCATGGTGCTGGCCGGCAAGGGCGATCTCGCACTGGTGCAGGATGACGCCGCCCAGGCGGCCGCCCGGGTGCACACCGATAAGCTCAATCGCTGGATGTTCGACAAGGCGCGCAGCAGCGACGAGTTGGGAACACTCGCGAGCCCGGTGACCGGGGGCGGCATCCCCGTGTCGCGTTTCCATCAGCTGTTCCTGCTCGCGCGAACGCAAGGCCACGCGACACCCGACGAGATGGCGCGCTTTGCGTGGGACTTGCTGGCGGCACAGGGGCACCAGGTGCTCAAGGACGGTAAACCGCTCGAGACCCCCGAGGAGAGCCGCGAGGCGCTGGCCGCGGGGGCGCGCGAGTTCATCGACACGCGGCTGCCGGTCTTGCAGTCACTGCAAATCGCCTGAGCGAAGGCCGGATAATCGAGGGAGCCTGTGAGATGAAGATCGCATCGATCGAGACCGGCATCGTCCTGTTGCCCAACGACGAGCCGCTCGCCGGGTTCTCGGAAAACCCCAACGCGAAGAACCCGATCGTCTGGCTGAAATTGCGCAGCGATGACGGGTTGGAGGGGCTGGGCGTCTCGTATTTCGGGGGTGCGCTGACCCGCACTTTGCGCCATGCGGTCGACGAATTGGGCGCGCTGGCGATCGGCGAAGATCCGCTGCGCGTCGAGGCCGTCGCCAAGAAGCTGCGTGACGCGGCCGGCCAGTCGGGTCCGGCCGGCATCTTGACGATGGCGATGTCGGCGATCGACGTCGCGCTGTGGGATCTGAAGGGAAAGGCGCTGGGCCTCCCGCTGTGGAAGCTCCTTGGCGGCGGGCGCGACAAAATCGCGACCTATGCAAGCGGCGCGTTGCGGCGCGGCCTCAAGCTCGACGAGGCGGTGACCGCCGCCGGCCGGCTGCGCGAGAAGGGCCATTGCCAGGCCAAGATGCAATTGGGGCTGCCCGGTGTGACCTCGCCGGCCCGCGAAGTCGAGCAGGCCCGACTCATCCGCCAGGCATGCGGCCCCGACATGGATCTGATGTGCGACATCAACCAGCGCTGGCGGCCCGAGCAGGCGATCGATATCGGGCGACGGGTGGAAGACGCCGGGGTCGGCCTCTTCTGGCTCGAAGACGTGACGGCGCACGACGATTACGCCGGGCTCGCGCGGGTGACCGCAGCGCTCTCGACCCCGATCGCCGGCGGCGAATACCTCTACGGCATCACCCCCTTCCGCCACATGGTGGAAGCCCGCTCGGTCGATATCGTGATGATCGACCAGGTGCGCTCGGGCGGGATCACGCCATGGCTCAAGATCGCCGCGATGGCCGAAGCCTTCAACCTGCCGGTCGTCAGCCACGGCGTCCCGGAAATCCACGTCCATCTGGTTGGCGCGGTGCCGAACGGCCTCACCGTCGAATACATGCCGCGCCTCTTCCCCTTGTGGAAAGCGGTGCCGCAGCCCGTCCAAGGCATGCTGGACATGCCGGCCGCGCCGGGCCTCGGCCTCGAATTCGACCCGGCCGCGATCGACAAATACCGGCCCTGAGCCGGCGCCGGCGGGGCACCAGGCGCTTCGTGCGGCTGCTGTTCGCACTGGTTAATGCTGGCCTAATTCGGCCACTGTTGCCTCACTTATACCGCGTGGCGCTGATCAGGTCCGCGCGCTCGCCAGGTCACTGGCACGCCTTCGCATCGGCGACCGCGTCGGCAAAATCGTCGTGGGCATCGTCGAGCACCCGCATCTGGGTCGCGCAGTCGTCGCGCTGGGAGCTCGCGGAGACGCATTTTGCGTAGTTCGAAAGCGCGTCCACGACCTCGGCGACGGCGGCCGTGTAGCGATCGGCGACGGTGCCGCAATCGACCTTCTCGGCCTCCGGGGCTGCCAACAGCGCGAGCGCAATGAGGCCGGCAGAGATATTATGCAACCGGCTGTTCCCCCCGGTCAGAAGCGTCAACGTGGGATCATGCGGTTGACGCCTGACCCCGGCATCGATATAAGCCCGCTCTTCCCGTTGGCAACGATCCAGCATGCCGCATCATAAATCCGCCGAGAAACGGCTTCGCCAGACCGAAAAGCGCACGGTCATCAACCGCGCCCGATTGAGCCGGGTGCGTACCTTTGTCAAGAAGGTCGAGACCGCGATCGAGACCGGCGACAAGGCGGCGGCCCAGTCGGCCTTCCAGCTCGCCCAACCCGAACTGCATCGGGCGACGACCAAGGGCGTCCTCCACAAGAACACGGTAGCGCGCAAGTTGTCGCGGCTCGCACTGCGGATCAACGCTCTCTAACTCACTTCCGAGCTCGCGCGAGGGTTTCCAGGGGGTTAGGTGAGAGTGCCATAAATTTGTCTTCGTTCCTGTTTCGGTCTCGTTGCCACCGCCCCGACATCTGGCTAAAGTTTGCAGCAACGAGGCCACGAACTCCGCAGCTTCCGTGTAGATCTCGGTAGTCGTCACGACGTCGGCATGTATTAGGCAAGCCATCCACGAGATGGCTTGGCCAAATGAGGAAGACGTGCCCGGCATTTACCACAACATCCGAGACCTAATATTGAATTAGCTGAGAACGTCGCAGCAGAGTCTTAGGCTATGTCAAACCAAGAAACGGTTTTTGCCTGGGGGACAGAGTGGCGGGGGAACCAGTTAGAAGCAGCAGAATCGATGGTGTCGTAGGGGCGGGCATCGAGGCGTGGGGCCGGGTACTGGGCCACCTCAAGGACGAGGTCGGTGAGACCGCGTACCGGTCCTGGCTCCAATCGTTGCGTGTCGAGCGGATCGACGAGGGCGAGGCGGTGGTCGTGGCGCCGACCCGTTTTTTGCGCAACTGGGTGGCGACCCACTACGCCGACCGGCTGCTCGCACTGTGGCGTCTTGAAAACCCGCGGGTCGACCGGATATCGCTGATCGTCGATCCGCAGGTTGCCACCCCAGTGCGTGAACCGGGAGGGGATGCCGAGCCTTCGGGCGCGCCGCCGGCCATGGACGATCCGGCGAGCCCCGGCGAGATCGCGGATGACAGGGGCTATCTGTCGGCGCCGCTCGACCCGCGCTCGACGTTTGAGAACTTCGTCGTCGGCAAGCCGAACGAGTTGGCGCACGCCGCCGCCCGGCGGGTGGCCGAGGCCTGCACCAGCCCGGTCCATGCCGTGCCGTTCAACCCGCTCTTCCTCTATGGCGGCGTCGGCCTCGGCAAGACCCATTTGATGCATGCCATCGCCTGGCATGTCCGCCTCAATGCCCCGCGCCGCAAGGTGATCTACCTGTCGGCCGAGAAATTCATGTATCAATTCATTCGAGCACTACGCTTTCGCTCGACGATGGACTTCAAGGATCAGTTTCGGTCCGTCGATCTGTTGATGATCGACGACGTACAATTCATCAGCGGCAAAGATTTGACCCAGGAGGAGTTTTTTCATACCTTCAACGCTCTCGTAGATCAGAACCGCCAGATCGTCATTTCCGCCGACAAATCGCCGGTCGACCTGGAAGGCCTCGAAGAGCGCATGCGCTCGCGGCTTGGCTGGGGCCTGGTTGCCGATATCCACCCGACGACCTACGAACTGCGCCTCGGCATCCTGCAATCGAAGGCCGAGCAGAGCGGGCTGCGCCTGCCGCAAAAGCTGATGGAGTTTCTCGCCCATAAGATCGTCTCGAATGTCCGCGAGCTCGAGGGGGCGCTCAACCGCATCACCGCGCAGATGCAGCTTACCGGCCGCGACATCACGCTCGAAAGCGCGCAGGAGTTGTTGCACGATCTGTTGCGGGCCAACGAGCGGCGGGTAACGATCGACGAGATCCAGAAGCGGGTCGCCGAGCATTTCACGATCAAGATGGCCGAGATGACCTCTGCCCGGCGAGCGCGCATCGTCGCGCGGCCCCGCCAGGTCGCGATGTATTTGGCAAAGCAGCTTACCTCGCGCTCACTGCCGGAGATCGGGCGCAAGTTCGGCGGGCGTGATCACACCACGGTCATGCACGCGGTCCGGAAAATCGAGGAGCTCATCGCCCGGGACCGCGCGCTCGCCGAGGATGTCGAGTTGTTGCGCCGGATGCTGCAAAGCTGATGGAGTTCGCGCGAACCGTCCGGGTATGGCGCCGGCGGTTCCATGCTATAGTGCGAACCCGCCTGCCGCCCCCAGACCGGCGTCCGCGTCGGCGCTCGATGGGGTCCGCGGGGGGTTGCTTCCGGTCGCCCAAGAGTTGTGCAGCAACATGAAGCTAACCATCGAACGGGCCGCTCTCCTGAAGGCGCTGGGTCATGTCCAGAGCGTCGTTGAGCGCCGCACCACGATCCCGATTCTCTCGAACGTGCTCTTGCGCGCGGAGGCTGGGCGGTTGGCCCTGAGCGCGACCGACATGGATCTCGAAATCGTCGAGCGCGTGTCGGCGCGGGTCGAACGCGACGGACGCACCACCGCTCCCGCGCACACGCTCTATGACATCGTGCGCAAGCTGCGCGAGGGCGCGCAAGTCGAGCTTGAGGCGCCGGGCGGGAAGAACGAGATGGTGCTGCGCTCGGGCCGCTCGACTTTTACGCTGGCCTGCCTGCCGCCCGATGATTACCCGGTGATGTCGGCCGGCGAATTGCCGCATAATTTTGCTTTGTCGGCGGCCGAATTGCGCAGCCTCATCGACCGTACCCGCTTTGCCATCTCGACCGAGGAAACCCGCTATTACCTGAACGGGATTTACCTGCACGCGACCAAGAATAACGAGGTGCCGGTGGTGCGCGCGGTGGCAACGGATGGGCACCGCCTGGCGCGGGTCGAAATCACCGCACCCGAGGGCGCCGCCGGCATGCCGGGCGTCATCGTCCCGCGCAAGACCGTGCTGGAATTGCGCAAACTGGTCGAGGAGGGCGCGGCCGAGGACGAAGTCCAGATCGCGCTCGGCGACACCAAGATCCGCTGTGCGATAGGCGAAGCGGCGCTGACCTCGAAGCTGATCGATGGCACCTTTCCCGATTACGACCGGGTCATCCCGGCCAACAACGAAAAAATCCTCGAGGTCGATTGCAAAACCTTCGCCGAGGCCGTCGACCGCGTATCGACGATCTCGACCGAGCGCAGCCGCGCCGTCAAGCTGGCGATCGAGAAGGGCGGCCTCGTCGTGTCGGCGACCAGCCCGGAAAACGGCACCGCGGTCGAAGAGCTCGAAGTGCGCTATGAGAGTAGCCCGATCGAGATCGGCTTCAACTCCCGCTACCTCCTCGACATCACCGAGCAGATCGCCGGCGAATACGTCCAGTTCCAGATGTCCGACGCCGGCTCGCCGACGATCGTGCGCGACGGCGCCGATGCGAGCGCTCTTTATGTGCTGATGCCGATGCGCGTGTGACCGGCAAGCGACCGCTCGGACCAGTGGATTCACTGGAAATTCCAGCCTTTCGCCCCATATGACAGGCATGCTTACCGCGGTGCATGAAGAGTGCCGGAGTGCCGGCATCGCGGGTCTGGCGCCACGCGCCGGGCGGCTCGGCGTGACCCGGCTCGTCCTCACCGATTTCCGCAATTACCGCTCGGCCCGGCTCGATCTCGACCCCGAAACCGCCCCGGGGCCTGTGGTGCTGACCGGGCCGAACGGCGCGGGCAAGACCAACCTCCTGGAAGCGATGTCGTTTCTCTCTCCCGGCCGTGGCCTGCGCAACGCACGCCTCAGCGACATCGACCGGCGCGAGGCTGGTTCCGAGGCGGAGGGCGCGGGTTCGGGCTGGGCGGTCGCCGCGACGGTCGCGACCCGGCGCGGGCCGGTTTCGATCGGCACCGGCCGCATCGGGGCCGGAGACGGCGCAGCGGAGGGCGAACGCCGCACGGTCCGCATCGACGGCGAACCGGCGAAGAGCCAGGCCGCATTGGCCGAGCGCCTCGGGGTGTTGTGGCTGACGCCACAGATGGACCGGCTGTTCATCGAGGGGCCGAGCGGGCGGCGGCGCCTCCTCGACCGGCTGGTCCTCGGGCTCGACCCGGCGCATGCGGCGCGGGCCGCGCGCTATGAGCAGGCGCTGCGCGAACGCTCGCGGCTGTTGCGCGACGGGGCGCGTGACCCGGCGTGGCTCGGCGCGCTCGAGGAAATCATGGCGGCCGAAGGGGTCGCGGTCGCGGCGGCCCGGCGCGACGCCGTGGAGCGGCTCGACCGGGTATGCGCGGCCGCCGAGGGCGCCTTTCCGCGCGCCCGCCTCAGCCTCATCGGCACGCTCGAGGGCTGGCTCGATACGATGCCGGCGCTCGCTGCCGAGGAGCGCTTCAGGACTGCGCTCGAGCAGAGCCGAGCCGGCGAGGCCCTGTCCGGCGGCGCCGGCATCGGGCCGCATCGCTCCGATCTCGGCGTCTTTCACGCCGAGAAAGGGATCGCCGCCGAAGCGGCCTCGACCGGCGAACAGAAAGCCCTGTTGATCGCGATCGTGCTCGCCCAGGCTCGACTGCAGCGCGCCGAGCGCGGCGAGCCGCCGCTCCTCCTCCTCGACGAAGTTGCCGCCCATCTCGACGCCCCGAGGCGCACCGCGCTGTTCGAGGCCTTGGCCGGGATCGAAAGCCAGGCCTGGATCACCGGCACCGATGCGGCGCTCTTTGCCCCGCTGTGCGGCGCCGCTCGCTTCCTGACGGTCTATGACGGCGCCGTCTCCCCGAGCATTTTTTGAGCGAGAAGCAAATCCGATCTATGGCAAATCCATCAAGCTCCGAACCTCTCCAAGCGCCGAACGTGCCGGTCGTGCAAGAAGTCCCTATCGAGGAGGCCGCGCGCCTCTACGACGAGACCTCGATCAAGGTGCTGCATGGCCTCGATCCGGTGCGCAAGCGGCCGGGCATGTATATCGGCGACACCGATGACGGCTCGGGCCTCCATCACATGATCTACGAGGTCGTCGACAACGCGATCGACGAGGCGCTCGAAGGCTATTGCGACACCGTCACCGTCACCCTCAATGCCGACGGCTCCTGCACCGTCACCGATAACGGCCGCGGCATCCCGGTCGGCATCATGGAAGAAGAGGGGGTGTCGGCCGCCGAGGTCATCATGACCCAGCTCCATGCCGGCGGGAAGTTCGACCAGAACTCCTACAAGGTTTCGGGCGGCTTGCACGGGGTCGGCGTGTCGGTCGTCAACGCGCTTTCCGAGCGGCTCGAGTTGCGCATTTACCGCGACGGCTCGGAATGGTTCATGCGCTTTCACGATGGCGTTCCCGAAGCGCCGCTCGCTGAATTGGGGAAAGCGCCGCCGTGGCCCGCGGGATCAGAGCGCGACGGGCTGGCGAGTGGGGCCGAGATCACCTTTCTGCCGAGCCCGAAGACCTTTACCAATACCGAGTTCGATTTTGCGACGCTTGAGCATCGGCTGCGCGAACTGGCCTTCCTCAACAGCGGCGTCACGCTCGTCCTCACCGATTTGCGCGAGGCCGAGCCGAAAATCGCCACCTTTCACTATGACGGCGGGCTCGAAGCCTTTGTCCAATACCTCGACCGCTCGAAGCAGGCGCTGCATGCGCCTCCGCTCGCGATCCGCGGCGAGCGCGACGGCATCATCCTCGAAATCGCGATGGAGTGGACCGATTCCTACCATGAGACGATGCTGTGCTTTACCAACAACATCCCGCAGCGTGACGGGGGCACGCACCTCGCAGGTTTCCGCGCGGCGTTGACCCGCACCGTCAACGCCTATGCCACTGACAGCGGCATCGCGAAAAAGGAAAAGGTGGCGCTGGTTGGCGAGGACATGCGCGAAGGGTTGACCTGCATCCTCTCAGCGAAGTTGCCCGACCCCAAATTCTCGTCCCAAACCAAGGACAAGCTGGTGTCGTCCGAGGTGCGGCCGGTGATCGAGGCCATCGTCGGCGACAAGCTCCAGCAATGGTTCGAGGAACACCCGGCCGACGCCCGCAAGATCATCGGCAAGGTGGTCGAGGCCGCCGCCGCGCGCGAAGCGGCGCGCAAGGCGCGCGACCTCACCCGCCGCAAGAGCGCCTTCGACATCTCCAACCTGCCGGGAAAACTCGCCGACTGCCAGGAGCGCGATCCGGCGAAGAGCGAACTCTTCATCGTCGAGGGCGACAGCGCCGGCGGCTCCGCGAAGCAGGGCCGCAACCGCGCCTTCCAGGCGATCCTGCCCCTCAAAGGCAAGATCCTCAATGTCGAGCGCGCGCGCTTTGACAAGATGCTGTCTTCGGCCGAGATCGGCACCCTCATCCAGGCGCTCGGCACCGGCATCGGCAGCGAGGATTTCGAGGCGGAGAAGGCGCGTTATCACCGCATCATCATCATGACCGACGCCGATGTCGACGGCAGCCACATCCGCACCCTCCTCTTGACGTTCTTCTTCCGCCAGATGCGGCAACTCATTGAAAAGGGTTTTCTCTACATCGCCCAGCCGCCGCTCTACCGGCTCCAGCGCGGCAATGCCAAGCCCGTCTATCTGAAAGACGACGGCGCACTCGAAGTCTATTGCATCGACGCTGCGCTGCGCGATGCGGTCTTCACCCAGCACGACGGCGGCCAGCGCGCCGCCAATGATCTGCGCGACCTCCTGGAGCAGGCGCGCGCGCAGCGCCGCTGGCTGCAGCCGCTTGGGGCCAAGGTCGGCAGCCTCGAAGTTGTCGAGCAGGCCGCGATCGCCGGCGCGCTGGCGGCGGGTCTCTTGGATACCCCGAACCGGGCGATTGAGGCAACGCACCGCACCGCCGAACGGCTTAACCGCCTGCTGGACGGGCCGGACGGGCACTGGCAAGGCGAGTTCAACGGCAAGGATGGCCTTGTGTTCAGCCGAACCACGCGGGGTGTCGGCGAGCACCGGGTCATCAGTCGGATGCTGCTCGGCAGCAGCGAGGCGCGCCGGCTCGACGGCGACAATGCCGCGCTGCGCGAGGTCTACGACCGGCCCGGCAAGCTTGTCGCGCGCGACAAGGAGTACCCGATCCCCGGCCCCTCGGCGCTGGTTGAAGCGGTGATGGAAACGGGGCGCCGCGGGATCGAAGTCAACCGCTACAAGGGCCTCGGCGAAATGAACCCCGAGCAGCTCTGGGAAACCACGCTCGACCCCGAGGCGCGCTCGCTCCTCCAGGTCCGGGTCAGCCACGAGGGCGATGCCGAAGAAACCTTCTCCACCCTGATGGGCGACCTCGTCGAACCCCGCCGCGACTTCATCCAGTCAAACGCCCTGAGCGTCGCGAATTTGGATGTGTGACCGAATCTTCATTCCGCCGCTTCGATTACCGCGGCCGCGAGGTCGCGTCGTGATCGCGCTCAGGCATAGCTGTAGCCGAGCCCGGCCGGGTCGATCGTGTCCTTGACGGTCCACCTGCCCTGCCAGGGAGCGGGCTCAGCATCCGCGTGAAAGACCAGCGTCGCGTCAAGGTCGCGGCTCGGGGCGCCGGTCACCGGCAGATAGGGGGGAATCGTCGGATGCTGCGCCTTCCACCGCTCCCACAAACAATCGATGTAGGTATGGTGCAAGAAAAACACCGGATCGTTGGGCGAAGTTGCTTCCGCCATGTTGCCGCCGATCCAGTTGTGCACCGGGTTGTGCAGCGACAGTTCCAGCACCCTCTCGAAACATGACGAGCCGCCCCAGTAGGGGACGCGGCCGAGACCGGAGGATACCTCCGCCGGGGTCGGCAGATGGGCCGCCGAATCTTCGCCGAAATCGCGCCGCAGCCAGGGATCGTCCTGCGGGTCGTCGGCGACGATGATGCGAAACTTGCCGGCGGCGAAGGCGAATGGCCCGCTCGTCACGCGGCCGGCCTGAGCCCTGTCGCCATCGCCGCCGAGAAAATCGGCGGTGAACGGCGTGCCGGCCTGCGACTGGTCCCAGTCCCAATAGGGCAGCGTGATCGTCGCGTCGTTGGCGGCCTTCTGCAGGTCCAGTTCGAACTGCCGCAACAGGATGCGGTGCCACGGGAAGAAGAGCGGCGAGCCGTGCGGCATCGGCTCGAACATCGCCGGGCCCATCATCGCGTTCTTGTGGACCTCGACATAATCGTCATAGCGCTTCTGGTCGCCGGGATGGAGCACGCTCTCGACGTCGTTTTTGAGCGCCAGGACCGCGTTAACGAAGGCGGTTTTCTGCGCCGTGGTCAAATCGCGGTGGTTGCGGCGAATATCGGCCATCTCTCTCCCCCTCCACTGCTGGTGATGGCGACGGTTGCGGTCGAGTTACGATTTTAACGCGCGTCACGGGCCAGCGCCTGTTAAGCGCTTCACGCCGCGACCGATCCGGGAGGAGCAAAAAAGAACGGCGCGTCCAACGAACGCGCCGTATCGTGATGCCGTCGGTTGTCAGCCGGCTCAGTCGTCGGCGGCCTCCTTGACCTTCTGCGTCGCGGGGAGCGCCTCGCTGCCGGTCCAGGGGTGCTCGGCGATGTCGAAGAGGACGCCCTCGGGCCCGTACATCTTGACTTCAAACCCGCCGACCCGATGCCGGTCCTCCTGGTCCATGTAATGCTTGCCGCCGTGGGCGCCGACTTTCTTCGCCGCCGCGTCGATATCCTCGACGAGGACGCCGAAATGATGCAGCCCGGTATAATCCATGCCCTTGCCGATCTGGTCGGTCTTGAAGCGCAGGATCGCCAGGTCGATCGTGCCGTCGCTCAGGTGGTGGCCATAGGCGAGCGGCCCGTCGCTGGTGCGCACGTTTTTGAAGTCGAAGGCCTTGATGTAGAAGTCGGCCATCGCGTCGGGGTCCTTGCAGGCGATGGCGAGGTGGCGCAGCTTTGCCATTGACCGGCGCTCCTTATTCGGCGGCTTGCTTGACGGGGACCGGGAGCGGCTCGGAGCCGGCCCAGCCATGCTCGGCGATGTCGAACAGAATGTGCTCGGGCCCGTAGAACTTCTTTTCGAAATAGCCGGCCTGGTGGCCGCCATGCCCCTGGTCGATGTAGTGCTCGGCGCCGAGGCTGTCGAGCCGTTTGGTGAATTCGTCGACATCCTCGACGAGCACGCCGAAATGGTGGATGCCGCGGAAATCCATGCCCTTCCCGAGCTGGTCGGTCTTGAATTTGAGGATCGCCATGTTGAGCGTGCCGTCTGACAAGAACACGCCGTCGGCGAGCACCCCGTTGGGCCGCCCGACCTCGACGAAATCGAACGCCTTTTTATAGAACTCGGCCATCGCTACCGGGTCTTCGGCGGCGATCGCGATATGGCGCAGCTTGGGCATCGGGGCCTCCTCGTTGAGATGCGACATGTTTAGCACGACATCGGGTTCAATTCGAAGCGCGGTATAGCGCCTCCAGCGAAATCTCGGCGAGAAGGGCGGCGAGGCTCTTGCCGACCCGGCCCAGCGCCTCCTCATGGGTAAAGAGGCCAAACCGATCGAATTCCGGCCACATCCGGCCTTTCCACGAGAATTGCGAGGCGCAGACCAGGGCCTGCGGGTCGGGCAAGGCCGAGAGTGCCCAGGCATAGAGCGCGAGATCCTTGGCCCGGCGATAGGGCCGGACCCCAAGCGGCCGCAGATCGGCCTCGGGCGCCTGGAGCCCGGTTTCCTCGTAGAGTTCGCGCCGCGCGGCGGCGGCAAAGCTCTCGCCCGGCTCCGCTTCACCCTTCGGAATATCCCAGCGCGGCGAGCGGGTCGCGTGGCCGAGCAGCACGCGTTTCCCGTCGGTAACGATGACGCCGCAGCTGGTCGTCGTCGCGCGCACTTTCACTATTTTACCATGCCGCCGGAAACGCCGCCGTAAAACCCGCCCGGCTGGTTCTTGTCGGAGCTGCTGTCGCGCTGGGCGCAGGCGGCGATGAGGAGGCAGGCGAGGAGCGCGAGGACGACCGCGCACCGCGACCGCCCGGCCCGGCCGATCGTCTGGGAAGGCTTCTCGGCCATGCGGTCCATCTCGAATTCCCTGCCGCAAATTAGCGCTACAACGCTTAAGGCGCCATCAGGAGGATGGCCTTTGCTTCCCTTGCGTTACAATGGCTCCCTTGTGACATACCGAGGGACCAACGAATGGAAGAAATGCGCTCGTATCGGCCGCTGAGCATCGGGCGCCGCGGCGCCGTCGCGGCGAACCACCCGCTGGCGGCGCAAGCCGGCCTCATGGCGTTACGCGCCGGCGGCAACGCCGTCGATGCGGCGGTCGCCACTTCGCTCACGCTCGCCGTCGTTGAGCCGATGATGTCGGGGCTTGGCGGCGACGGGTTCTACCATGTCTTCGATGCCGCAAGCGGCCGCGCCGTGGTGTTCAACGCTACCGGCCCGGCGCCGCTCGCGGCGACCCCCGAGCGCTATCGGGGCGGCATCCCGCGCACCGGGCCGATGTCGGTCTCGGTGCCGGGGATGATCGCCGGCCTCGGCGCGATGCACGGCCGGTTCGGCTTGCTGCCGTGGCGCGACCTGTTCGCCGAAGCGATCCACTACGCCCAGGGCGGCTTTGGCGCGACCGCGCATTACCGGCACTTTGCCGGCGAGTATCGCGCGGTTCTCGCCGCCGACCGGCGCAGCGCCGCGGTCTTTCTCAGCGAAGGCCAAGCGCCCGGCATCGGAACCCCGGTCGTGCAGCCCGATCTCGCCCGCACCCTCGAGGAGATCGCCGGCGAGGGCGCCGAATGCTTCTATCGCGGCGCCCTGGCCCGCCGCCTCGTCGCTGCTTGCGCCGATGCCGGGGTGCCGGTGGGCGAGGCTGATCTCGCCCAATTCGAAGCCGAGCGCCAGGAGCCGATCGGGATCGACTATCGCGGCCTCACAATCCTCGAAGCCCCGCCCAACTCGACCGGGTTCACGCTCCTCCAGGAGCTGAAGATCGTCGAGAATTTCGACCTGTCCGCGATGGGGCTGGGCTCGGCCGAGGCGGTCCACGTGATGGTCGAAGCAAAAAAGCTCGCTTTCGCCGACCGCGAGCGCTGGGCCGCCGACCCGCGCACCATCGACGCGCCGCTCGCCGAATTGCTGTCGGCCGACCATGCGGCGCGCCTCGCCGCGCGCATCGACCTGCGCCGCGCCGCGCCGACCCGATCGATACCGGAGGCGGCCGGTGACACCACCTATTTCTGCACCGCCGACGGCGCCGGCAATGCGGTCTCCGGGATCCAGAGCATCAACAGCGGCTGGGGCTCGGGCGTCACCGCCGGCGACACCGGCATCCTCCTCAACAACCGCATGGCCTATTGGCACCTCGACCCCGACCACCCCAACTTCCTGCGACCGGGGCGCCGCGTGCGCCATACGATGAACCCGCCGCTGGTCTTGAAGGATGGCGCGCTGTGGGCAGTCTTCGGCACCCCCGGCGCCGACAACCAGGTGCAGATCAATTTCCAGGTCTTGACCGCGATCGTCGATTTCGGCCTCGACCCGCAACAGGCCGCCGAGATGCCGCGCTGGACTTCCAACGTCCCCGGGCAATACGCCAACTATCCGCATGACGGCCCCGACGTCTTGACGATGGAGCGGCGGTTCCCGGACGAGGTGCGCCACGACCTCGCCCGGCGCGGTCATCCGGTCGACACCGTCGGCGATCTCGAAGGGCCGTGCAGCGTCGAGATCATCCGCCGCGATGCGTCGAGCGGGATGCTCCTCGCCGGCTCCGACCCGCGCCGCGACGGCTGGGCCCTGGCGTGGTGAAACGCATTTGGTCCGCGGCGAGGCGCGGCACGCGGCCGGCCACCGCACGCACCTTGCCCGGCGCCGCCCGCCAGATTGTGGCGGCGGAAACAGCGCTGCAGCCGATCGCGATCCAGAAGGCCGGCGCATAGCTGCCGGTCAAGTCGTGGAGGACGCCGGCGACCCAAGGCCCGGCTGCGCCGCCAAGGATCGCCGCCAGCATGACCGTGCCGAATATGCTGCCGAAATGCCGACCCTCGAAGATCTCGGCGGGAATTGCGCCCATCACCGAGGTCAGGCTGTAGCCAAGGGTACCCTGGGCGATGACCATCGCGTAGAGGAGGGCCGGGGTCGGCAGGCCGCGCAGCAGGATCAGCGCGAGGCAGCAAAGCACGAAGCCGGCATTCCCGATCGTCCACACCCATTCGCGCCCGATACGATCAGAAAGGTGGCCGAGCGCAATCTGGCCGGGCACCGCGGCGAGGCTGACAAAGCCCAAGGCCCAGCCTGCCTCGCCTGAGCTGAAGCCGATCTCGGTCAGGTATTTCGTCTGATGGACCTGGACGGCGTACCACGAAAAGAGCCCGCAGAAATAGCCGAGCGCCAGCCACCAGAAACGGGCGGTGCGCAGGGCCCGGCCGAGCGTCCAATCGATGGCGGCCCAGGCGCCGTCGACCACATTCCCGCGGCGATCGGCGGGGTTGAGCGCCGCGCCGCCACCGTCCGGCGCCAGCCGCATCTCCTCGGGACGCGCGCGCAGCAGCAGGTTCAACGGCGCCAAGAGCCCGAGGACCAAGAGGCCGAGCGCCCAGCACGCGGTCCGCCATCCGTCGACGACGATCAGCGATTGCACCCACGGCAGCACGGTGATCGACCCGAAGCCGACCCCGGAGAAGGCGATGCTCAAGGCAAAGCCCCGCCGGCGCACGAACCAGTTGGTCAGATAGAGCGACTGGCCGGTATAGGCGAGACAGTTGACGCCGCCGCCGACCAGCGCGCCAAGCGTCAGATAGAGCTGCCACGGCCGTTCGGCGAACTGCGCCAAAATGAGGCCGGCGCCCATCAAGACAACGCCCAGCTCGATCGCGAGCCTCGGGCCGCATCGGTCCATCAACCGGCCGATCCCCGGGGTGATTACCGCCGAGACGAGAAACCCGAAGGAGAACACGCCCGCCGTGACGCCGCGTTCCCAACCGAACTCGTCGAGGATCGCCGGAAAAAGCAGCGAGAAGGCGGTGCGCGCGTTGACGCCGACGGCCATCGTCACGAATGCGATTCCCAACAGCACCCAGCCATAGAAGAACGGAAGGCGGCCGCGGCCGCCCTTCCCCATTCCCGCGGTCATGCCCGGTGACGGCTTCGACATGGCTTACGCACGGCCTAATCGTCGGCGGTTGCGGATAAGGTGCGCCGCTTGAATAGCGCGCGCCTCCTGCCATCGCCACCGAAAGCCGAGCGCGCACCGGGGATGACGTCAAACCGGGCGCTCCCGCTTCCCGGTTCTTGTGGTTTCTTTCCGCCTGACGCTCGGAGCCATGGCGTGATAAGGGTGAAACCATCGTCGTTGGAGGGAGATGCGAGGGGTGAAGCGTGTTCTGACCGGTCGGTTCATGCACGAGACCAACACCTTCAGCGTGCAGAAGACCGATATGGCGCTGTGGCGGCGCCGTGACTTTCACCGCGACAACGAGATCCCGGCGGCGTTCCGCGGCACCCGCTCGGCTTTGGGCGCAACCTTCGAGGCGGCCGACAAATACGGCTGGATCCTCATCCACCCGGTCTCGGCCAACGCCAACCCGTCAGGCATCGTCACCGACGACGCGTTCGAACAGATTGGCGGCATGATCCTCGATGCAGCCGCGCGCCAGGGCCCGATCGACGGCGTCCTCTTGCACCTGCACGGCGCGATGGTCGTCGATTTGTACGAAGACGGCGAGGGCGAGCTCCTCGCGCGCTTGCGCAACACGCTCGGGCCCGAGATGCCAATCATTGTGACATTGGACCTCCACGCCAACGTCACGCAGATGATGGCTGACAATGCCAGCGCCCTCATCGCTTTTCGCACCTATCCGCATGTCGACCAATACGAGCGTGCCTGGCAGGGCGCGCAACTGCTCGAACGCGCGATGGCGGGCGAGGTGCGCCCGCGTACCGTAATCGCCCGCCGGCCGATGCTCTACGGGCTCGACCGCGGCCGCCACCAGCAGGGGCCGATGGCCGAGCTGATCGCACGCGGTGAGGCGCTGGAGAATGCGGGCGACGCGCTCGCGGTCAGCATCTGCGCCGGGTTCAGCCGGTCGAACATCCGCGATGTCGGCCCGTCGGTCACGGTGACGGTTGACGGCAACACCGGGCGCGGGCAGGCAATCGCCGAAGAATTCATGGATCACGCGTGGGCCACCCGCGACTATCAGAGCTTTACGCTGTTGTCGGTCGCCGAGGCGGCCGCCCGCGCCAAGGAAGGCAGGTCCGGCGACAAGCCGCTGGTCGTCGCCGACTACACCGACAACCCCGGCGGCGGCGGTTACGGCGATGCGACGGCGTTTCTGCAGGGCCTCATCAAAGCGCAAGTCGAACGCGTCGCCTTTCATGCGATCTGCGACCCCGAGGCGGTCGACAAGGGCATGCGCGCCGGGATCGGGCCGGCGACCCTGACGCTCGGCGGCAAAACCGATCCGCGCATGGGCGGCGGGCCGTTGACCTTGACCGGCGAGGTCACTCACCTCAGTGATGGCAAGTTCATCGCTTATGGCCCGATGGGCGGCGGGCTCGAGCGCGATTACGGGCCTTCGATGGTGTTCCGGGTCGGCGGGCCAAGCGGCATCGACATCGTCCTCATCACCAATAACGGCCAGGCGGTCGATCTCGCGCAGTTCACCTCATTGGGGCTGGACCCCACCCGCTACACCACCGTTGCGGTCAAATCGATGCAGCATTTCCGCGCCGCCTTCGAGCCGATCGCGCGAGAGATCATCCTCGTCGACACCGGCGCCTTGTGCTCGGAAATCTACACCCCGGAACTCTTCGACAAAGTTCGCCGCCCGGTCTGGCCGCTCGACCCGATCTGAGGGCGCGGTTACCCGCGCCCCAGATCGTGCAGCTCCGGATAGACGCGCCCGTCGTGACCGACGTAGATCGTGTCGGCGCCGACCGTGATCTGATAGAAAGGGTAATAGGGCGAACGTGATTCTTGGCACGGGCGCCACACCATCACCGGGCTCAAGCAGAACGCATCGTCGCGCAGAACGATGCGGCCATGCCCGTCGCGCCGGTCGATCACAGCCCGGCGCGCCGCCGCGACCGCGTCATCGGGGGCGATGATCGGCGAGCGGGTGACGCCCTCCAGCGACAAGGCGCCGTGGAACGTCCCGTGCAGGGCGTCGCCGCGGACGATCGCCGTCGGCTGTTCGCCGCGATGCATGACGATCAGGTAATAGAATTCGTCGCGCCGATCCAATCGTTGCACGAGGTGGGCGCTGACCGGGCGGGCGCCCTGCAGCGCCGGGTTCAACGTGCACGTCAGGTTGGCGCGGTGATGCGCGGCGAGCCCGCGAGCCGCCATCGCCAGTGCGTCGTCGCGCGAGATCAGCTGCCGACCCGGGGTCACGCGCGGCTGCCCGACCAGCTTGAGGTGACGCAGCGGCGGCCGGCGCGGATCGCACACGCTGATGAACTGTACATGGCCCACTCCATACGCGTCACAGCCGGTGAAATAGGTATTCTGCCATTCCGCATAGGTCACATATTCGTTGGCGCTGCCGCGGTCGCCCCCGGTGCCGCAGCCATCGGGGTTTGCATGCGGCGGCGGCGGCGCGAGGGCGGCATCGTAAAAACTCGGGGTCGGCGGCCATGGATTGTTTATATAAAAGCCTTCGATCGTATAAGAACCCTCCTCGCCCGCGGGGTCCACGTCCGTCTTCACGCCGCGCACCGCGACCCAATGGCCGCAGCCGTAGACCAGAGTACCCGTTGCGACGCGGAAATAGCGCAGCGTGCGGACGATGTTGGCAGACCCGTCCGGTTCGGTGTTCGCGCGCTCGACAATAAAAAAGCTGTCGAAGGTCGGCGGCGGCGGCATGAATGCGTTAAGCGTATAATTCAGGCCATCGGGTGAGGTATACCAGCCTGGGCTGGAATGTGCATGGTTTGAGTTATATAGAGTATTCTGATCGAGCAGCCCGGATCCTACCGAATCCAAGATCATCTGAGCGACCGCAGCACCGCAATAATAATCAGTGTCTTGCTGGTGGTATGGGGTGAGGAGATCTTCAAACCAGGTCATGGTATCCTCCCGTTGCAAATGCGGGATGGTTATAAACATCTATCGCTATTGGGATGATACCCGGGATTCTTGCACGAATCTGTGAACCGCGTCACACCAAGGAAGCGGAGCCAAGCGCTCGCTGCGGCGCGTCGCACTTCCGCGCCGCCCGGTCTGGCCGCTTGACGAGATTTCACAAGGCCTCTCCCGCAGTGGGAGCAGGCAGTCGGTCAATGCCGGAAGTGGCGGATCTCGGTGAACACCATGGCGATCCCGGCCTTGTCGGCGGCGGCGATGACTTCGGCGTCGCGGCGCGAGCGGCCGGGCTGGATCGCCGCGGTTGCGCCGGCCAGAATCGCCGCTTCGAGCCCGTCGGCGAACGGATAGAACGCGTCCGAGGCGACGACCGAGCCGCGCGTCGGCGGCTCTGTGAGCCCGGCATTGGCGGCCGCCTCGGCGGCCTTTTGGGCGGCGATCTTGACGCTGTCGACCCGGCTCATCTGGCCGGCGCCGATCCCGACCGTGGCGCCGTCTTTGGCGAACACGATCGCGTTCGACTTGACGTGCTTGGCGATCGTGTCGGCGAACAGGAGGTCGGCGATCTCCGCCGGGGTCGGCCTGCGCTTGGTCACCACTTCGAGCGCATCGGCCGCGATCGAGACGCGGTCGCGCTCCTGGAACAGGAGGCCGCCGGCGACCGAGCGCAAATGCATGCCTGGCGCCTTGAGGTCGGGGAGGCCGCCGGTCAAGAGGAGGCGCAGCGTGCTCCGGCGCGCGAGGATCTCCACGGCCGCCGGTTCGGCGTCGGGCGCGATCACGACTTCGACGAAGATCTGCGCGATAGCCGTGGCGGTCGCCGCATCGAGCGGGCGGTTGACCGCGACGATGCCGCCAAAGGCGCTTATCGGGTCGCAGGCAAGCGCCTTCTCCCAGGCCTCGTGCAGGCTGGTCGCCACCGCGGCGCCGCACGGGTTGGCGTGCTTGATGATTGCGACCGCCGGGGCGCCGAATTCGGCGACCAGCTCGAAGGCGGCGTCGGTATCGCCGTAATTGTTGTAGGACATTTCCCGGCCATGGACCAGCCGCGCGCTCGCGACCCCGGGGCGCCTCTCGTCGGTGCGGTAGAGCGCGGCGCGCTGGTGCGGGTTCTCGCCGTAGCGGGTCTCTTCAGCGAGCCGGGCGGCGACGACCAGGGTTTCGGGAAAGGCCACGCCCTCATCTTCGGCGAACCACGCCGCGATCGCCGCGTCGTAGGCCGCGGTCAGCGCATAGGCCTTGCGCGACAATTGGCGACGGGTCTCGAGGTTGACGCCGCCGGACGCCGCCACCTCGCCCAGCACGCGATCGTAATCCGCCGGATCGGTGAGGACCGTCACAAACTCGTGGTTCTTTGCCGCGGCGCGGATCAGCGCGACGCCGCCGATATCGATATTCTCGATGCATTCCTCGCGCCCAGCGCCGGATGCAACCGTCGCGGCGAACGGATAGAGGTTGCAGACGAGGAGGTCGAACTCGGCAATCCCGTGCGCGGCCAGCGTCGCCAGGTGATCGGGCCGGTCGCGCCGCGCCAAGAGCCCGCCATGAACCGCCGGGTGGAGCGTCTTGACCCGGCCGTCGAGAATCTCGGGGAAGCCGGTCAGCGTTGCGACCTCGGTGACCGGGAGCCCGGCCTCGGCCAGCGCGCGCGCCGAGCCGCCGGTCGAGACCAGGGCAACGCCGCGCGCGGCAAGCTCGGCGGCAAAGCGCGCGAGCCCCCCTTTGTCGCTGACCGAGATCAGCGCGCGGCGGATCGGTCGCGGCGCGGCGGTCATGCCAACCCCTCATCGATGCGCGGTTTCACGGCCTCTATAGGACGCCCCCCGCCAGGCGGCAAGCGTCAGTCGGCGCGCCGGCGCCGTCCGCCGCCGAAGCTCACAAGGAGCGCCGTCACCACGACCACCGCCAGGACGACGCCGGCCAACCCCCAGCCGTTCTCCGACACCCAGCCGCAACCGATGAGGATGAGGTCGGCGGCGATCACGCGCCGCACAATTGCCGCATGGCTGAGACCGCGCTGCACGGCGCGCTGATAGAAATGCTGGCGGTGCGCCTGCCAGACCCGCTCGCCGCGCAG
>CAVTGB010000050.1:0-58235 GCA_963734125.1 uncultured Alphaproteobacteria bacterium | reverse complement strand
GAGGGCAACAGTTCGACCTCGAGCCCCTCCTCCCCATAAGCACCGATCGCGTGCGCCGCATAGAACGGCGCGTAAAGCACAAAGCGGTAGTTCTCGTAGAGGCGCAGGCGATGGGGTTCAGGCATCGGCAATCCCTCGGGTTGGTGCGAACGGCGCTAAAGTTAGCGCGCCGATAAACCTCGGCGTGCTTTGCGTATCCATGGCGGCCTTCGCGTTAAAGAGTTATTTTTGAGGCCGCTCGATCAATCGGAGGAAACCATGGATGACGCCGCCGTCGCACCGAACTGCCTTGCCGGGATCCGCGTGCTCGACCTGACGCAATTCGAGGCCGGCCCGAGCTGTACCGAGGTCCTGGGTCAGCTCGGCGCCGAGGTCGTCAAGGTCGAGAACCCCAAGGGCGGCGAGCCCGGCCGCATCCTCGGCAGCGGCCCCAAGCCCGGTTCGGACGCCTATTATTTCATGATCTACAACGCCAACAAGAAATCGGTCACGGTCAATCTGAAATCGCCGCGCGGCGTCGCCCTGGTCAAGGAGATGGCGGCCCGGGCCGACGTCTTCATCGAGAATATGGCGCCCGGCACGATCGAAAAGCTGGGGCTCGGGTGGGAGGTTCTGCACGCCCTCAACCCGCGCCTCGTCTATGCCCAGGTCAAGGGCTTTGGCGAGGGCAGCCCGTACGAAAAAAACCTCGCCTTTGACATGATCGCGCAGGCCTGCGGCGGCGGCATGGCCGTAACCGGCGAGCGCGGCGGCCCGCCCTGCAAGCCCGGCCCGAGCCTCGGCGACACCGGCACCGGGATGCTGATGGCGATCTCGGTTCTGGCCGCGCTGTTTCAGCGCCACACCACCGGAGAGGGCCGTCATCTGCAGGTGGCGATGCAGGACGCCCAGCTCAATTACATCCGCGGCTCGTTCATGATGCACGCCCGTACCGGCCAGCCGCCGCAGCGCAACGGCGCCAAGAGCGCGTTCGGCGGTCCGCCGCCGGCCGACATCTATCCGTGCAAGCCCGGCGGACCCAATGATTGGGCCTATGTCTTCAACAGCCACAACAACCCCGAGCATTGGCGCCGCCTCGCCCGGATCATCGGCCACCCGGAACTGGCCGACGACCCGGAATATGTCGACCACGCCAAGCGCACCAGCCATGCCGCCGAAGTCGATGCGATGGTCGCGGCGTGGACCCGAACCCACACCAAGCACGAGGTGATGCGCATCATTGGCGACGCCGGGGTGCCGTGCGGCGCGGTCCTGGACACCGGCGACCTCCTGGCCGAGCCGACCTTCGAGACGCGCGGCATCATGCAGACGATGCAACACCCCGACGGGACGCTGAAGATGCCGACCTTTCCGGTGCGCTTCGACGGCAAGCCGCCAAAGATCGCGCCCTCGCCGCGATTGGGCGAGCACACCGCAGCGGTCTTCGGCGAGTGGCTCGGAATGAGCGAGCGCGACCTCACCGGGCTCAAGGACGAGGGGGTGATCTGAACGCCGCGCCGACCGGCCGGCCCTTCAGCCGCTGGCACGAATCAGGCGCTTTCAAGCCGATCCCCGGATCAAGTCCGGGGACGGCCTGAGGCGACCGTGGCTCTAGGTAACGTAGAACAGTTGCCCCGCGACCACCGTGGGGTGCGAGCTCAGCGTCGCGATAGTGCCTGGGGTGCTGCCACTGCCGTCGGCGCTGAACTCCAATGTTCCGGTGCTCGAGTTATAGGCAAAGCGCTGCGTCGTATTGCTGAAGGTGCCGGCGGTGAGCGAGCCGATCAGGGCGCCGGGGAGCGGCGTCGGTGTCGATGACGCCCCGCCGAGGCCGAGGTTGAACCCGGCATCGCTGAACGCCAGTTCGTTGGTGCCGCTCGCCCCGAAATCTTGGATCGTGTTGCTGCCGATATCGGCGAAGGTGAACTGGTTGGTGCCGGTGCCGCCGGTCATCGTGGTGTCGCCGCCGGCAAAGAAGACATCGTTGCCGGTCCCGCCGGTCAGCGAATCGGCGCCGGTCCCGGCATGGACGATGATCGCGTCCGGCGAGGCCAGGGCAGAGCCGTTGACCGTATTCCCGGAATTGCCGTCATTGACCGTGATGACGTTTCCGGTGACACCCGTGAAGTTGGAACCGGTCAGGGTGAGGCTGTTGGCGCCGCCATTCGCGAGGTTGATCGTCGCGAAACCGGAGGTGTTGGTCATCGGATCGGTGCCGTTCTGGACGAACGTCAAGGTCGAATTGGAGCCGCTGAGCGCGCCGGTGCCAACGACGGTGACGCCGTTCTCGACCAGGGTTGCGCCTGGGTCCACAATGACGGTGGTGCCATTGGCGACCGTCTCGTTCTGGAGGGTGCCGCTGGTGAAGACGAAAATCGGTCCGGCCCCGGCCAGCGTTCCGGCCGTTCCGCCGCTGAGCGTCCCGCCGAAGAAGTCCAAATTCCCGTTGACGGTCAGGGTGTTGTCGAGGGCGAGAACGCCGCCGCGGTCGAGGAAGATGGTGCTCGTATCCGACGAGGCCCCAGCCAGCGTCAGTGTTCCCGCGCTCCCGCCGCCACTATTGCCGTTTATCTCCACGAAACCAGCGCTATTGGTCAACGCCGTCGCTTGGACGTTCGTCGCGGTGGTCTGAGAGTAGTTGCCGATATAGAAGCTACCGCTGTTGGTCAGCGGCCCGCCGATGGTCAAATTGCTGCCGCCGACCCCGAAGCGATCGATTTCGGTGCTGCCGCTGTTGCTGAACCCACCCGTCGTGCTGACCGAAGCGCCATCGGTGAGGTTGAATACGCCGGCATTGCTGGCCAGCGCGGTCAGGGCCGAATTGCTGCCCGGGGTGCCGCTGACTGCGACACGCGCTTGCGCGCCATTGAGCGACAAATCTCCGGTACTGCTGATCGCGCCGATCGCCCCGCTGGCGAACTGCAGCAACGCATTGCCGGTAAGGTCATATGTTCCGACCAAACTCGCCGCCGCCGGGCCAGCGATAGCCAGCTCCGCCTGCGCCGCGCCGCCGGTCAGATCGATCGCGCCGGTATTGACGAGCGTCGTCGCCGTGACGTTCGTCGCGGCGGTGAGAGAGCTGTTGCCGATAGTGACGTTACCGCTGTTGGTCAGCGTCCCGCCGATGCTCAAGCTGCTGCCGCCGGGGCCGGAGTTATCGATTTCGGTGGTACCGCTGTTGCTGAACGTTCCCGGGGTGCTCACCGAAGCGTCGGTCACCTCCATAAAGTTGGTATTGACGATCCCCGCCGCTGTGACGGTCGTCGCGGCGGTGAGAGAGCTGTGGCCGATAAAGACGTCACCGCTGTTGGTCAGCGTCCCGCCGACCCCAAAGGTGCTGCCGCCGGCGCCGAAGTCATCGACTTCGGTGATACCGCTGTTGCTGAACGGTCCCGTGGTGGTGAGCGCCGCGCCATTGGCGAGGAGGAATTCGCCGGCATTGCTCGCCAGCGTGGTCAGGGCCGAATTGCGGCCTGGAGTGCCGCTGAGCCCGACAAGCGCCTGCGCACCATTGAGAGACAAGATGGAGCCGCTGCCGATCGCGGTGATCGAGCCGCTGGTGAACTGCAGCAACGCATTGCCGGTGAGGTCAACTGTCCCGGTCAACGTCCCCGGCGCCGCGCCGGCTACAAGCAGCTCCGCCGGTCCCGCGCCACCGACCAGATCGATAAAGCCGGTATTGGTATTGATGAGCCCCGTCGCGGTGACGGTCGTCGCGCCGAGCATGCCGCTGTTGCCGATATAGACGCCACCGCTGTTGGTCAGCATCCCGCCGATGGCAAAGGTGCTGTTTCCGGAGCCGGAGCGATCGATGTCGGTGGTGCCGCTATTATTAAACCCGACCGTGGTGCTGACCGCAGCGCCATCGGCGAGGCTGAATAGACCGGCATTGCTGCCCAGCGCGGTCAGAGCCGAATTGCCCGGCGTGCCGCTGAGTGCGACAAGCGCCTGCGCACCATCGAGTGTCAAGCTGCCGAGGGTGCCGATCGCGGTGATCGAGCCGCTGCCGAACTGCAGCAACGCATTGCCGGTAAGGTCAACCGTCCCGGTCAGCGTCCCGGGCGCCGCGCCGGCGACAGCCAGCTCCGCCTGCGCGACGCCGCCGGTCAGATCGATCACGCCGGTGTTGGTATTGACGAGCGCCGCCGCGGTGACGGTCGTCGCAACAAGCATGTGGCTGTTGCCGATCAAAACGTCACCGCTGTTGGTCAGCGTCCCGCCGATGGTAACGCTGCTGCCGCCTTTGGTGCCGCGGTCGACCGACAGGATACCGCTGTTGTTCAGCGACCCGCCAACGGCAAAGCTGCTGCCGCCGACGCCGGAGTTATCGATGTCGGTGGTGCCGCTGTTGCTGAACCCTCCCGTGGTGCTGACCGCAGCGCCATCGGCGAGCTTGAATGTGCCGGCATTGCTGCCCAGCGTGCTCAGGGCCGAATTGCTGCCCGGCGTGCCGCTGAGTGCGACAAACGCCTGCGCACCATCGAGAGACAAAGAACTGGAGCTGGCGATCGCGGTGATCGCGCCGCTGCCGAACTGCAGCAGCGCATTGCCGCTGAGTTCCACGGTCCCGGTCAACGTCCCCGGCGCCGCGCCGGCGACAAGCAGCTCCGCCTGCCCCGTGCCGCCGATCAGATCGATCAAGCCGGTATTGACGAGCGACGCCGCTGTGACGGTCGCCGCGGCAACCATGCCGCCGTTCCCGATAAAGACGCTGCCGCGGTTGTTCAGCGTTCCTCCGATGGCAAGGCTGCTGCCGCCGGTGCCGGAGTTATCGATTTCGGTGGTGCCGCGGTTGCTGAACCCTCCCGTGGTGCTGACCGCAGCGCCATCGGCAAGGGCGAATGTGCCGGCATTGCTGCCCAGCGTGCTCAGCGCCGAATTGCCCGGTGTACCGCTGATTGCGACCAGCGCCTGCGCACCATCGAGAGACAAGTGGGCGCCGCTGCCGATCGCGGTGATCGCGCCGCTGCCGAACTGCAGCAATGCATTGCCGGTGAGGTCAACTGTCCCGTTCAACGTTGCCGGCGCCGCGCCGGCAACCAGCAGCTCCGCCTGCCCCGTGGGGTCGCCGGTCAGATGGATCGAGCCGGCGCTGGTATTGACGAGCCCCGCCGCTGTGACGGTCGTCGCGCCAACCATGCCGCCGTTGCCGATGATGACGTCACCGCCGTTGGTCAGCGTCCCGCCGATGGCAAGGCTGCTGCCGCCGGTGCCAAAGCTATCGACCTCCAGGAGACCGCTGTTGCTGAACCCTCCCGTGGTGCTGACCGAACCGCCGTCGGCGAGGCTGAAGGTGCCGGCATTGCTGCCCAGCGCGGTCAAGGCCGAATTGCCCGGCGTGCCGCTGAGTGCGACGTGCGCCTGCGCACCATCGAGAAACAAGCCGGCGCCGCTGGCGATCCCGGTGATCGCGCCGCTGCTGAACTGCAGGACGGCATTGCCGGTAAGGTCAACTTCCCCGGTCAATGTCGCCGGTGCCGCACCGGAGATTGCCAGCTCCGCCTGCCCCGCGGTCCCGCCGGTCAGAGCAATCACCCCGCCATTGATGAGCCCCGTCGCTGTGACGGTCGTCGCGGCAAGCATGGCGGCGTTGCCGATGTAGACGTCACCGCTGTTGGTCAGCGTCCCGCCGATGGCAAAGGTGCTGCCGCCGGTGCCGAAGCTATCGATGTTGGTGGTGCCGCGGTTATTGAACCCAACCCCAGCCTTGGTGCCGACCGAAGCGCCGTCGGCGAGCTGGAATGTACCGAAATTGCTGCCCAGCGGGAGCAGCGCCGAAGTCAGCGCCGTATTGCTGCCCGGGTAGGTGGTGACTGCGACCTCCGCCTGCGCACCATCGAGAGTCAAGTCGGCGCCGTTGGCAATCGCGGTGATCGAACCGGTGGTGTAAAGCAGCAATGCATTGCCGGTGAGGTCTACTGTCCCGGTCAGCGTTCCCGGCGCCGCGGCGCCGATAGACAGCTCCGCCTGTGTCGTGCCGCCGGCCGTGCCGCCGGTTATATTGACCACGCCGCCGGTATTGATGAGCCCGGTCGCTGTGACGGTCGTTGCGATAACCATGGCGGTGTTGCCAATAACGAAGTCACCACCGCTATTGTTCAGCAGCCCGCCAATAGTCAAGCTGCTGCCGCCGGTGCCGGAGTTATCGACTTCGGTGGTGCCGCTGTTGCTGAACCCTCCCGTAGTGGTGACGGAAGCGCCGTCGGCGAGGCTGAATGAGCCGAGATTGCTGCCGAGCGTGGTCAGGGCCGAATTGCTGCCCGGCGTGCCGCTGACCGCGACGCGCGCCTGCGCACCATCGAGATACAAACTGCCGTCGATCGTGGTGATCGCGCCGCTGCCGAACTGCAGCAACGCGTTGCCGGTGAGGTCAAATGACCCGGTCAACGTCGCCGGCGCGGCGGCGGCGACAGCCAGCTCCGCCTGCCCCGTGCCGCCGGTCAAGTCGATCGAGCCGTGATTGACGAGCCCCGTTGCCGTGACGGTCGTCGCGGCAGTTGTGGCGGTGTTGCCGATCTCGACGGCACCGTTGTTGGTCAACGTCCCGCCAATGGCAAAGCCGCTGCCGCCGGTGCCGAAGTTATCGACTTCGGTGGTGCCGCTGTTGCTGAACCCTCCCGTGGTGGTGACCGAAGCGCCGTCGGCGAGGGCGAAGGTGCCAGTATTGCTGCCGAGTGTGGTCAGGGCCGAATTGCTGCCCGGCGTGCCGCTGACGGCGACGCGCGCCTGCGCACCGTCGAGAGACAAATTGCCGTCGATCGTGGTGATCGCGCCGCTGGCGAACTGCAGCAACGCGTTGCCGGTGAGGTCAAATGACCCGGTCAACGTCGCCGGCGCGGCGGCGGCGATAGCCAGCTCCGCCTGCCCCTTGCCGCCGGTCAGATTGATCACGTCGTCATTGACGAGCCCCGTTGCCGTGACATTCGTCGCGGCAGTTGCGGCGGTGTTGCCGATAAGGACCTCACTACGGTTGGTCAGCGTCCCGCCGATGGCAAAGCTGCTTCCGCCGGTGCCGGAGTTGTCGATTTCGGTGAGGTCGCTGTTGGTGAACCCCACCGTGGTGCTGACCGCAGCGCCATCGGCGAGGCTGAATGAGCCGAGATTGCTGCCCAGCGTGGTCAGGGCCGAATTGCTGCCCGGGGTGCCGCTGACTGCGACACGCGCCTGCGCGCCATCGAGAGACAGGCTTCCGTTGCTGCCGATCGTGGTGATCGCGCCGCCGCCGAACTGCAGCAACGCATTGCCGGTAAGGCCAAAGTCCCCGATCAACGCCCCCGGCGCCGCGGCGGCCACAGCCAGCTCCGTCTGCCCCTTGCCGCCGGCCAGATCGATCGAGCCGTTATTGACGAGCGCCTTCGCCGTGACATTCGTCGCGGCAGTCGTAGCGGTGTTGCCGATAACGAAGATACCGCCACCGGCACCGGCACCGCCGTTGGTCAGCGTCCCGCCGATATCAAAGATGCTGCCGCCGGGGCCGACGCAATCGATTTGCGTGATGTCGCTGTTGGTGAACCCAACCGTGGTGTAGACCGCAGCGCCATCGGTGAGGCTGAATAGGCCGGAATTGGTACCCAGCTTGGTGAGGGCCGAATTGCTGCCCGGGGCGGCGCTGAGCGCGACACGCGCCCGGGCGCCATCGAGAGATAATGAGCCGCCCGCCGCGACCATGGTGATGCCGCCGCTCGCAAAGCGCACCGCGGCATCGCCGTCGACTGCCCAAGAGCCGGTCACCGTCGTCGGCGCCGCGCCGGTAATATTCAACGTGGCCCGTGCCGAACCCCCGGCCACGGTGAGCGAGCCGGTGTTGACGAACCCGGTGGCGGTTAGCGTCGTGGCCAAGCCGAGCTTGCTGTCGCCGATCCCGAGAGATCCGGTGTTGTTCAAGACCCCGCCGACGCTTAGAGCGCTGCCGTTGTCGACGGTCAGCGTGCCCTGGTTGGCAAGAGCGACGGTCGTTTTTACCGTCGCGCCGTCATCGAGGGCCCAAATGCCGGCGTTCGTGCCAAGCTTCGTCAGCGCGCTGTTGCTGCCCGGCGTGGCGGCCAGCGCCACCCGCGCCTGCGCGCCGTCGAGGGAAATTTCCGCATTTCCCGCGATCTTAGTGATCCCGCCGCTCTTTCCAGTGAACTGGAGCAGCGCATTGCCGGTGAGGAAGGCGGACCCGTTCCACGTCGCCGGCGCGGCCGCGTTGACTTTCAATGCCGCCTGGGCCGTCCCGCCGACAATATTGAGCGTTCCCTTGGCGGTGTTGCTGAGCCCGCCCGCCGTCAGGTTGGTCGCGTGGGTGAGCTTGCTGTTGCCGATGTCAAGATCGCCGCTGTTGGTCAGCTTCCCACCGACCTTTACGGTCGTTCCGCCGTTGCCGGTAGCATCGACGGCTAGCGTGCCGCCGTTATTCAACGTCGTCGCTACCGAGTCGGTACGGCTGGGCGTCGCGATCGCGAGGGTGGCGTCGGGATCGCTGATGAGGAGCGACTTGACGCTCTGCGCCTTGGTGCCGGTGAGCGAAACGGTATAGAAGCCGGAGAGGCCGATGGTGACCGTGCTGGTGCTGACCGGAACCGTGCCGGGATTCCAGTTGGTAGCGACAGTCCAACTTCCGTTTACGGCCTTTTTCCAACTGATCGCCGTCATTAAGCCCTCCTCGTTACGCCGGCAGGCTTTCGCAGGCCCCGCTTCGTGCCTCGTCATTCAGAGTACTAGTCAACCCCACCCGGACCGACAAGAGTTTTTCTTAAGTACCGGTAAAAGTACGATTTTTATCGAGATTGCATTTGATTTTTATCGAGGATTGCATTTGAAGAGGGTTGGCGGCGGCAGCACCGGCGCCGCCGGTCATCGTGGTCGCCGCCATTGGCGGGAGCATGGCATGTCGAGCCAACGCACGCAACCGTGCGGTGTTGCGATGGGAACGCACACCGGCGGCGCGAATTCCCTCGCCTATTATTAATTCTCGCTACCGGTATTTCCCGCATTCGGTAATCTGCGAACCCTGCCGCCTGCTCCGGATCGCCGCCGCGGTCATACGGCGCCGTCGTATTCGGGTCACGGTGTCCACGAGCCGCTGGTCGGTGGTGGGTCTGCCCACGGAACCCGATCTCGTTGGCCCGCGGTGGCTTCTCTTTTGCGCAATGCGGAGAGAGTTCACCCCATTCCGAGCCGTTTGCTGGCGATCTTGGCGCCATCGGCCATCGCTTTGAGCTTGGCCCAGACGACGTCCTCGGTGACGCGGCCCATCCCGGCCGAGGTGTCGAAGCCGCAATCGGTGGCGGCCATCACCCGGTGCGGATCACCAACCGCGCGGGCGATGTTTTCGAGCCGGTCGGCGACGACCTCGGGATGTTCGACAAACCCGGTCAGATCGTCGATGACGCCGGCGGCGATAATCTGGTCGTCGGCGAGCGGGAAGCGCTGCAGCACGCGCCATTCGTGCTGGTGGCGCGGGTTGGCGAACGGCAGGACAAAGCCGCCGACATTGGCCTTCTCCAGGATCGGCAGGATGTCGGCGAGGTCGACGTCGCGGTCGTGCGGGCCCTCGTAATTGCCCCAGCAGACGTGGAGCCGCACCCGGTCGCGCGGCACATTGACGATCGCGGTGTTGATCGCCTCGATGACGCGCTCGACAAAGCCGAGAAACTCCGACAGCGGCCGCTCGTTGTAGGTGAGGTGGCGCTCCAATGCGAGATCGGGGCAGTCGAGCTGCAATAAAAAGCCCGATTTGACGATCGCCTCGTACTCGATCTTGAGTGCCGTGGCGACCGCCGCCAGATAGGCCGCCTCGGTGTCGTAATATTCGTTCTTCATCGCCGCGGCGATGATCCCGGGCGAAGGCGCGGTCATGAACGGCTCGACAAAGGCGCCGGGGCGCTCATAGAGCGCGGCCTGAAAATCGGCGCATTCGGCTTTGAGTTCGGTGTCGTCGACATAGCGTACTTCGCCCAGCGCCTTCGGCGGTTGGTAGTTGCCAACCGCCTCGCGGGCAGCAAGCATCTGCGCCATCTGGGCTTTCAGAAGCGGATAGCGCTCGACGTCGCCCCGCGGCCAGCGCGTCCAGGCGCCCCCAAACCCGCTCATCCGGTGGCGGACATAGAGAAAAAAGGCTTCGCGCTGCTGCTCTCCATTGTTGCCGACGTCGATCCCGGCTTCGATCTGCTTGTCGACGACATGGCGCAACGCCGCCTTGCCGAGCCGGTCGAGTTCCGCCTCATCGATCGCAGCGCCGCGGGCGCGCTGGACATAGAGGCGGACAAGCTCGGGCGGGCGCGGCAGGCTGCCGGTATGGGTCGTCAGGATACGGTTCTGGCTCCATTGCATCGCTTAACCCTCCCAAGACTGTAGGCGCGATCACCGCTTGGCGAGAGCCGCACGGATTTTCGGGTATTGCCTCATATGTTCCCGAACTCAGTTCCGCATGGTCGATCTTCCCTTTGACCGGGCGGAAGCGCAGCACCTCCCCCTCCCCCGGCTGTCCCGGCGGCTTAGAGTTTATTTTCGGGTGCTCATTGCGAGTGTCGTGGCTATCAGGCATCGGTCAGCGGGTCCAAGACCTTCAAATCGTACCTACTATCTCTGCTTCCGGCCGGAAGGTCGCCACTGTTGAAGATGTGGCGCCCATTGCCTCACGAAGAGCGGCCACCATCACGACGTTTCTTCGCCCCGTCGAGGAGTTTCGCCAGGAGGCTGACGAATGCGATAAACTCCAGCGCTCGCTCCGGATCGTCCTTGATAAGCTTGTGCGCACGGGGATTCCGCAGGCCGGCTACGGCACCCGAGAACATCATCATGAAGCCTTTTTGTTCATTGCGGTCGCTCTCGTCGGCGAGATCGTTAAAATACAAGATCGGGTTCGAGGGAGAGAAAACCCGCTCCATTAACTGCGTGCCGTCGAGCGCCTCGCCACTCCGCATCCGAACCAAATCGTTTAGGGCCTTCACCGCGTCCTCAATTGAGTTCGCGTAATGGCCGTCGCGGTATAGGTCGCCCGCTGCACCGGCGATCTCTCGATGTAGATCAAGCCCCCCGTAAGCCCGAAGAGCTCTTCCCGGGCCGTCCTCGGCGGTTGCGTCGCCGAGTTTCTCACGCATAATCGCTATTGCAGTCCGTAGTTTGCCGCGCGCGGAATCTATGCCACGACGAAATGCCTCGATCTCTTCATACCTCGGAAGCTGCTCGCCCATTACCAGTCTAACGAAGGACGACCACCTAACCTCATAGTCGTTGTATTCAATAGTGTTTACTCCGAATACATCCCGAAGCGTAGAGTTTATCTTTGTAGCTAAGTTGTTCGCTTCATGAGTAAATTCGGATATACCCTCGAAGTTCAGCCCTCCTAAATCCGCGATCCGCCTTTCGAGCTTGATGATACCGTCACGTATTTCCTCAACAGTCAAATTTGCAGCCGTCGGAGGCGAGGAGGCTGACGATCGGCTTCGCTGTGCCATTTCCTTTTTGAACCTCCTACTCCGCCGCGGCTTTTTCCGGCGGGCGCACGTATTTGTCGCGCATCGTCACGAACTCCTCGGCCGCGCTCGGATGGATGCCGACGGTCTGGTCGAACTGCTGCTTGGTGGCGCCGCATTTGATCGCGATCGCCAGGCCCTGGATGATCTCGGGCGCATCGACGCCGAGCATGTGGCAGCCGAGCACCCGCTGGGTCGCGGCGTCGACCACCAGCTTCATAAAGGTGCGCTCGTCGCGCCCCGACAGCGTGTTCTTCATCGGCTTGAAGCGCGACTGGTAGATGTCAACGTCGCCATATTCCCGCCGCGCCTCTTCCTCGTTGAGGCCGACGACGCTGACCGGCGGTTGGCTGAACACCGCCGAGGGCACGTCGGCATGGTCCATCCGCATGGGATTGTTGTTGTAGAGCGTCTCGGCGATGGCGCGGCCCTCGGCAATCGCCACCGGGGTCAGGTTGATGCGGTCTGTGACATCGCCCACGGCATAGATGTTCGGCACGCTCGAGCGCTGCCACTCGTCGACGACGACGGCGCCGTTCTTGGTGAGCTCGACGCCGATTTCCGCGAGGCCCATCCCCGCCGTATTGGGTTTGCGCCCGGTGGCGTACATGACGCAGTCGGTTGCGATCGCCTTGCCGTCGGTGGTGTGCACGGTGTAGCCGGCGCCCGGGGGTTTATCTTGCTTGTCGATGCGCGCGACCTGGGTCCCGCCGCGGATCTCGATGCCGCGCCCGCGCATCTCCTGGCCGAGATGGACGCGGATATCCTCGTCGAACCCGCGCAACACCTCCTCGCGCCGGATGATTTCGACGACCTCGCTGCCAAAACCGTTGAAGATGCCGGCGAACTCAACCGCGATATAGCCGCCGCCGACGATGACGACGCGCTTTGGCAAGGCAGGCAGATCGAGCGCCTCGTTCGACGAGATCACATGCTCGATGCCGGGGATTTTGGGAGTTTCCGGCCAGCTGCCAACGGCGATCAGGATGTTCTCGGCGGTGATGCGGCGACCGCCCACCTCGACCGTGTGCGGATCGACGACGACCCCGCGTCCGTCGATGATCTCGACATGGGCGTTCTTCAGCATGTTGATGTAGATCTGCGTGCAGCCGGTCGAGCTCCTTGTCCTTGGCGGCGATGAGGCTCGGCCAGTCGAAGCGCGCCGGCGGCACGCTCCACCCGAAGCCGGCGGCGTCGGCGAACGCATCCGCGAATTGGGCGCCGTAGACCAGCAGCTTTTTCGGCACGCAGCCGCGCAGGACGCAGGTGCCGCCGACCCGCAATTCCTCGATGATCGCAACGCGCGCGCCATAGGCGCCGGCGCGGCGCGAGCTGGCGACGCCGCCCGAGCCGGCGCCGATCGTGATCAGGTCGAAATCATAGCGCGGCATGATCGTCCAACTCCTCGGCCGGTATTCGCGGTCCCCTGGTTGGCACAACCCGGGGGCGACCGCAAGCGGTGGGATGGTGGTCGGCGTCGCTCAGGATAGGGCCTCAGTCCCATGGCAGGCTCGGCGGTTCGCCGGCGACTGGCCAGAAAAGCCGCCCGAGAAAGCGCGGATCGAGGTGCTCGATTTCAAGAAACGCGGCGTTCTCCCGAGCCGGTTTGTAGGCGCGGAAATGGCGCATAACACCGAGCGTCGCCGCACTTTCGAGCGGACCGGCAAATGCCGTGCTCGGCACCGCGAAATCGACCTGGGATGCCCAGTGCTCGAGCTGCGCCGCGTTGAGGAAAAAGCATCCCGAATGCGGGTTGTCGATACGCTGGAACGCGATTTCCCGGCCGAACGCCGACGCCGCCATACGGCGCTCCTCGTCGATCCGCTGCAGCCCGGCGCCGATCCGGGGATCGCGCGGGGCGCCATCAACGTAAAGCTTGTAGCCCGCGGGTTCGGCGACCAGTTCGAAGCGGTTCGGCTGCAAGACGGCGCCGTCGCCGAACTGGGCGTTGAACCACGCGAGCTTGGTAAAAAACAGCGCATCGCCGATGCGCAAATCATCCTCGAGATAGGCAAAGTAATCGTACTGCCCAAGGCCGCTGCGCAGCACCTTGTGGCACTCGAAGCCCAGACATCGGGGCTCGACCTCGGTCGGCACATGGTCGAAGCCGCAGCCCGCGAGATGCGCCGCCAGGTGGCTGTCGCCGGTCGTGCACAGCGCGATCGTGATCGACGCCGACAACAGCTGATTGGCCGGATGGAAGCTCTGCCGGCGGCCGTCGATCAGCGCCTGGGCGGTGGAGAAATTCTGCCAGAGGCTGTTCAGGCATAGCCGCGTCGCCGCTGCCCGCACCTCCGGGGCGGTTTCTTCGGACCCATATTTTCCGGCGTCAGTCTGACCATAATAATGTGGGATCGCGAACAGAATGCGCATCAGATCGCGGTCCGGCCAGCAGTCGTCATCGCCCGATCAATGCCGATATCCGATCCAAGGGGGCAAGCATTACCGGTCGATGCCGCCCATGCACAAATATTTGACCTCGAGGAATTCCTCGATACCGTAGTGAGAACCTTCCCGCCCGATGCCGCTTTCCTTCATACCGCCGAACGGCGCGATCTCGGTCGAGATGATGCCCTCGTTGATCCCGACGATTCCGTATTCCAAAGCTTCGGCGACGCGCCAGATGCGGCCGATGTCGCGGCTGTAGAAATAGGCCGCCAGGCCGAACTCGGTGTCGTTGGCCATCCTGATCGCCTCGGCCTCGGTCTTGAAGCGATAGAGCGGCGCGACCGGCCCGAAGGTCTCTTCCCGGGTGATCAGCATGTCGGTCGTCACATCGGTCAACACGGTCGGCTCGAAAAAGCTGCCGCCCAAGGCGCTGCGCTTGCCGCCGATGACGATCTTGGCGCCCTTTTTCAAGGCGTCGCCGATATGCGCCTCGACCTTCTCGACCGCTTTCATATCGATCAGCGGGCCGATGACGGCGCCCGGCTCGAACCCGTCGGCGACCTTCATCGCCCCGGCCGCCTCGGCGAGGCGCTTGGTAAAAGCCTCGTAAACCCCGTCCTGCACCAGGATCCGGTTGGCGCAGACGCAAGTCTGCCCGGCATTCCTGTATTTGGAGGCGATGGCGCCCTTGACGGCCATCTCGATATCGGCGTCGTCGAAGACAATGAACGGCGCGTTGCCGCCCAATTCGAGCGACACCTTTTTCACCGTTCCGGCGCATTGCTCCATCAACAATTTGCCGATCTCGGTCGAGCCGGTGAAGGTCAGCTTGCGCACGGTCGGGTTCGAGGTCAGCTCGCCGCCGATCTCGGTGGCGCCGCCGGTGACGCAGGAAAAGACCCCCTTCGGCACCCCGGCGCGCTCGGCCAGTTCGCACAGCGCAAGCGCCGAATAAGGCGTCGCGGTCGCCGGCTTCAACACCATCGTACAGCCGGCGGCAAGCGCCGGGCCCGCCTTCCGGGTGATCATCGCCGCCGGGAAATTCCACGGCGTGATCGCGGCGCACACCCCGATCGGCTCCTTGATGACGACGATGCGCTTGTCGGTGCCGTGCGCCGGGATCGTGTCGCCATAGACGCGCTTGCCTTCTTCGCCAAACCATTCGATGAACGAGGCGGCATAGGCGATTTCACCCCTGGCTTCCGCCAAGGGCTTGCCTTGCTCAGCGGTCATCAAGGTGGCGAGATCCTCCTGGTTTGCCATCAGGAGATCGAACCAGCGGCGCAGGATCTGGGCGCGCTCCTTGGCGGTCTTGGCGCGCCACGCCGGCAGCGCCCGATCCGCCGCCTCGATCGCGCGGCGGGTCTCCTCGGCGCCCATTCTCGGCACGGTGCCGAGCGTTTCGCCGCTCGCCGGGTTGGTGACCGGGATCGTCCCGCGGCCGATTGCATCGACCCATTCGCCGTCGATGTAGCAATGCTGCCGGAACAGTTTTTCGTCGTGGAGCTTCATCGCGCCCTCCTCCCGCCGCCGCGGCCCCTATCGGCCGTCACCAGGAAATGCGAATCATAGGTACGGGCAGGCCCGGGATTTGGCAAGATGAGCCCGACAACCGGGAGGTTACCGCCATGACGACCCGATCGGAACCCACGAGCAAGACCCTCGATGCCAACGGCTTGCGCCTGCATTATCTCGAATGGGGCAAGCCCGAGGCGCTGCCGGTCGTCTGCGTCCACGGCTACACCTCAAGCGCGCAGGCATTCAACGCGATGGCGCGGCGGCTCTATGATCGGGCGCGCATCATCGCCCTCGACGTGCGCGGCCATGGCGAGAGCCAATGGTCGCCCGACGGCGCCTACCGATACGCCGACCAGGCGGGCGACCTCGCCGCCTTTGTCGATCGGCTCGAACTCGACCGCTTTGTGCTGATCGGCACCTCGATGGGCGGCCGCATTGCGATGGCCTATGCCGTGCAGCATCCGCAGCGGCTGCGGGCATTGGCGCTCAACGACATCGGTCCCGATGCCGAGCCGGGCAGCAGCCGCATCACGACGATGGTCGGCAGCCGCCCCGACAGCTTCCCGAGCCTCGAAGCGGCGCTGGAGTACCGGCGGCAGACCTCGCCGATCACCGCCGCCCGGCCGCTCGACGACCAGCGCGAATTGGCGCTCGGCGTGCTGCGCGAGCGCCCCGACGGCAGCTGGGGCTGGAAGCTGGACCCGGCCTATATCGAGCAGCGGTTGACGCGGGCGGCGCAGCCGCCTGTGGTGTCGTGGGCGGCGTTGGCGACGTTGCGGTGCCCGACCCAGGTCATTTGGGGCACCGACAGCGACGTCCTCTCCGAAGCCCAGGCCCGGCGCATGGTCGAGACGCTGCCGCAGGGCGAGCTCGTTGCCGTAGCACGGCGTCGGGCACGCGCCGACCCTCGTCGAACCCGAGGCACTGGCCGCGCTGGAGCGGCTCCTCGCCGCGGCGTGAGGCTCGGCGCCTCAATCGCAGGCGTAGCCCAATCTGAGCTGCAGGCGCACGCCGCTCAGCACGTTCCCCGCCTGATCGCACACCGCGACCACGGTGCTGAGATCCGCTTCGAGCAGTTCGCGGGCGCGGGTCAGCGCCTCGTGCTCGGTGCTGAACCGCTCGGATCGGACCAGGTCATCGAGGTGCCGGTCGCGGCTCGTCATCGCCAGGACCTCTCCATAAAGAACGCGGTACGTCATTACCCTACCCCCTCGGGTTATCGGTGGTGTCGATCGGTTGCACCGGCTCAGGCGGCGGCGGCGCGCTGGCTCGGCTCCTCGCCCGCTTTCGTCCGGCCTGCCCCGCGCACCGGCGGCGAGTGGCTGCGCGCGCCGTGGCGATCGGTCCCGGCAACCCGGCAGGTCAGCGCGATCGAGTCGCACGCCAGGGCGCTGATGTCGGAGGCGCCGCGCCGGGCGGCGTCGGCGAGCCATTGCTGCTGGATCAGAGCGAAGTCCGCGGGATTGCGGCATTCGAACATCTGCTGGAACGACCGCGTGGTGGCATCGATCGCCTCCTGTTGCCGCCGCAGCCAGTCCGCCCAGATCGCCCCCATCCCCGAACCAAGCTCGCATTGGGCGCTGGTCCAGGCTTCGGCCTCGCGCAGGACCCCGGTCGCGACGGCGCCCCCGGGCGACATGCCGGTTGTCGCGCTTTCGGTCAGGGTGCTTTCAGTTCGATTGAACTCGGTCATTGCCACGCACTCCCTAGAAGGAAACCACGCAATCGCAAAACTCACAGCGTCGCCCGCCCTAACCCACGGGTTAAAACGCCTCGGCTGTTGAAAAACATACCGCTAGTCGACTTGGGTAAGGATGATCGGTTTTTTAAGGCATCAATATGACAATTCTGTTTCGTTCGGTGACGACCTGGTTTTTTTAATGACCCGAGCGACCGAATGCCGCAATAAAATCGGGAGCTTTCTTGCCGATGCGCCAGCCAAGCCCACCCCGGATTACAGGAGGGGGCTGGCTTGTGTCACATCGCCGCGCCGGTCACGGGCCGTTCCAGTCAAACGGGATGTGTTTTGCCGAATTCGCCGTCATCTCGAACTTGAAGCCGAACGCATCAACCGAAAGGATTGTCGACTTACCCCAGGTCACGAGCTGCGGGCCGGGTCCGGTTTCGCTGCCCGGCGCGTTGATCAACTGGGGATATTTGCCGGGGTTGCTGGTCGGCCCGGTCAAGGCCTTCGCCCAGGCCTTCACCTTGCCGATGATCTCGACGCCCCAATGGCCGATATCGGGCGCGATCTCGTAGGTGATTTTCGCGCGTTCGATGCCGCGGGTCTGCCGTCCCCCGGCAAAGCATTCGTTGACCCACGCCGGAAACCCGCCGGCGCGTCCGCCGATGATCGCCGGCAATGCCGCCATCTGGCGATCGTCGGCGTGGTCGTCGATGTAAAGGCCGGCGACGCCCGAGGCCTTGCGGGCCCACAGATCGCCCTCCCACCTGCCGACCCTGACGAAGCTCAGATTGTCGAGCCTGACGTCGCCGTAATGGCCCTGCCGGACATGCCAGAACAGCACCGACTCGCAAAAGCCGTTGTCCGGCGCCTGCGCGAAGGTACAGGGGCAGGGTATCGCGCAGCTGCAATTGTCGAACCAGTCGCCGACGATGTGCCAGTTGGGAACCTCGCTCATCGGGACCTCCGCTTGCGGCTGGAAGCTGGTTTATAGCCCTCTTCGCCGGCCCTGACGACCTCCGACACAGCGATCTTGACCGCACCTTCCCCATTTCTGGTATCCTCTGCTGCGGAGCGACGAAAGCCTTTTGTTCGACTTACGATAGAGATGGGGACCAGGTGCAACCGGCGCCGCTGAGCTGGAACGTTGGGCTCACTGGCCGGCGCGGCGGCGCGCATCCATGCGGAAGGCGAAAGACGGACTGAAAAATCGCAATGGAGAGAACTTTCCGATGCTACCGGCCCCGATACCCGAAAATGACGACGCGCGGATCTCATCGTTACGTCAGATGACGCTCCTTTCCACCCCGCGAGAGGTGGATTTTGACCGGATCACGCGAATTGCCAGTAAATTCTTCGGGACCGAGATTGCGTTGATAACGTTGATCGATCGGGACCGGCAATGGTTCAAATCGCGTGTCGGCCTGGATTTGGCCGAGACTCCCCGAGATATTTCGTTCTGCGCCCATACGATTGAAAAGCAGGATACATTTGTCGTTCAAGACACACTTCAAGACAGACGTTTTCACGATAACCCGCTGGTGACCGATGGACCGAGGATCCGATTTTACGCCGGGGAACCGCTGCGCAATGACGCTGGATTTCTGATCGGAACGCTCTGCGTGATGTCGCGGACGCCGCGTGACTTCAGCAAGGAGGACGAAAAATCGCTCCAAGACCTCGGAAGAACCGCTGAGCTGGCGATTGACAACCGCCGGCTGAAAGCCACCCAATTTGCTCTTTTGAATTCCCTGGTCGAGGCCGACCGGGAAAAACGAGTCGATTCGTTGACCGGGATCTGGAATCGTCGCGGGCTCGATGAGTTGTTCGACCGGGAATTAGCCAGAGTCGCCCGCGAGAATATACCTCTGGCGATTGGCATGGCAGACATCGACTATTTCAAGAAGGTCAATGACACTTTTGGCCACCAAATCGGTGATGAGGTAATTAAAGCGACCGCCACATTATTGCTTAACAACCTGCGCAAAACCGATGTTGTAGGCCGCTACGGCGGCGAAGAGTTTTTGCAAATCATTCCGGGGATCCCGGCGGAGGTCCTGCCGAAATTCGCCGACAAAATCCTGACCCAATTCCGCGAGAACGCGGAATTGAAAATGCCCGGCGGCGAAAAACATAAATTCACGATCAGCATTGGCTTTTCTGTCGTGACTCCGGAGAAAGGCGCACCGCTCGATAGAAGCGTTTTGATCGATGCCGCGGACCGGGCGATGTACACCGCGAAGAACGGGGGGAGAAACCGGTTTCATATTCTGCGGCTCGGCGCCGACGATCAGGCGGCGCGCGCGGCGGCGATCTCCTCGGGGGTATAGCGGAAGGCGCGAAACACCCGGTTATTGATCCCGAGCCGCGCGGGATCGTCGAAAAAGTACGGGCTGACATATTCCCAGACGACTTCGCCCGGCTGGGTCACCTCGAAGAGCCGGCCAAAAATGCCTTCACAGATCAGCGTGTTGCCATTGGCCAGGCGCTGCGCCCCCGAGATGTAAGGGCTGAAGAAATCGAACAGCGTCGGGTCCTGGTATTGCCAGACGATCTCGCTGGTTCGCGGATCAACTTCGATCACCCGCGAAAACGTCGCCGGGTGGTCGCGCCGGTGGGTGCCGTTGTCGAAAATGAGGATGTTGCCGTTGGGGAGCGGCCGCGGATCGTGCTGCTGCGCCAAGGGCGGGCTGCCGAGCTGCCAGATGATGTTGCCGGTGGTGCGCTCGATCATGATGACGGTCGAGATGTTGCGGAAGCTGACGAGGATGTTGCCGTCGGCGGTCTCGGCGACGGTGTTGCCGTGGGTCCACTCAGCGCGATGGTCCTGCAGCGTCAGCGGATAGGCCTCGGGTTCCATATGCTCCCAGCTGCGCCATTCCCAGACAGGTTCGCCCGCTGTCGTCACTTCGAGGAGATAGTCGGCGTAGATCCCGGCGGCGGCTTCGGTTCCGGGCAACCCGCCCTGGACGCGGCCGGCGATCGCCGCCGGCAGCGGGCGCAAGCAGAGCAGCATGACGTTGCCATTCTTTAGCTTGCGGGCGTCGTGGTGGTGATCGGGGTGGCGCACCTCCCAAAGGACCCGGCCGCGCCAGTCAACCTCCATCGCAGCGCCGGCCTTGAACCGCGGCCAGGCTTCGAAGCGGTCGAGGTCGGTCATCAGCTTGCCGCCGTAAAACAAATGGCCGTTGTCGAGGAGATACCCGTAAAGGCCGGGCCGGTGCGGCATCTTCCAGGTGTGCGCGATCTGGCCCGCCATGTCGATCAGATAGACGGTGCCGTCGCCCGACATCGGTGTGAAGAGCGTATAGCCGGGCTGCGCTAACGCCGGATCATGCGCGATAAGCCCGGTGCGGGCGCGGCGGATCTTCTGCTGATCTACTGTGGTCATGGGTCTCAGCCGATCTCCCTGGGCGTCTTGGCGTAAGGGTACATCAAAAAGCCGATCGGCATATCAGCGGGCGGCATCGCAACCCCGCTCGGGGGGCCACCCTCGGCGGCAAATCGGCAACCGCCGGCTTCTCCGGGCTGTCACAAATCTATGATAATGGCCAAAGTCGAGCGGCGGGCGGGCCGCCGCGCATCGGCATCAACGGCAGGCTTGGCCATGACCATCCTTCGGCAAGACCGGCGCAGCTTTCTCAAGTCCGCGGCCGCGGCGGGCGCAACCGCGCTCGTCGGTGCGGGCTTTCCGCGGCTGGTGCGCGCCGCCGCGCCACCCTCCGCCGATATCGGCGGGCTGCGCGAGAAGGTCGACCACATCATCGTCATCTATCAGGAGAACCGCAGCTTCGATCATTATTTCGGGTCCTACCGCCCGCCGGGCGGCGGCGCGGTCGCCGGCCTTCTCGACAAGGATGGCAAGGTCGATCAGCGCTTTGCCGGGTTGCAGAAGAACGCGGCCGGCACTCCGTATGTCTATCTGCCGGTGCCCTATCTGCTACCCGGCTTCGCCGGCGCTGTGCTCGAAAACCGGCCGTTTCCGCTCGCCCCCTACATCCCGCCGGGCGACAACGTGCTGTGGGACCCGATGCATCATTTCTACCGCATGTTCGCGCAGATCAACGGCGGCGCGATGGACCGCTTTGTCGCCCTCGCGCTCGGCGGCCATCACACGCTGGTCGAGGAGGGGCCGGTCGGCAATCCCGCCGATCTGATGTTCGAGCAGTCGACGCCGTCGGGCGCGGTACTGGGCTTCTATACGCGCGCGGATCTCCCCTTCTATCACCACCTCGCCGACGAATACGTCCTGTTCGACCAGTTCTTTCAGGCGATGTCGGGCGGCTCGACCGGCAATGCCCTCTATCTGGCCGCGGCGCGCTCGGCCCAATGGTCGAAGGCGCCGCCAAAGAAGGTCGGCAGCCTCGACCCGCCGGTCTTCGACAAGCCCTACGACAAGGCCGGAATCCTGATCAACGATGTGCCCCCGGTAAACGGCCCGACCGAGGTGTTCATGGGGCCGATCGACATGTGCCCGCCGCCCGAGGAACAGACCTACCCCCATATCGGCGGCCGGCTCGACGCCGCCGGGCTCTCCTGGGCGTGGTACAATGAGGGGTGGAACGCGGTCAAACCCTGGGCATTGAAGAGTGCCTTCGGCCCGGGCGACGGCTCGATCGTCGTCGACACCCCGGCGATGTACCTGCCGCACCACAACCCGTTCCAGTATTTCCCCAGCTGGTTTGCCAATGTGAAGGCCGGACATATGCGCGACAGCGAGGATTTTCTCGAGGATGCCAAAACCGGCAAGCTACCGAGCGTCTCATTCGTCAAGGCGACCGGCGAGCACGACGAGCACCCGGCGAACTCCGCGCCGAGATGGGGCGAAGCCTGGGTGATGCGCCTCCTGAAGGCGCTCGGCGACAGCGCCGTTTGGAGCAAGAGCGCGGTCGTCATCGCCTATGACGAAGGCGGCGGGTTTTGGGACCATGTCGCGCCGCCGACCCCCGATCCCTATGGCTGCGGCACTCGCATCCCGGCGATGTTGATCAGCCCGTGGGCGCGGCGCGGCTATATCGATCACCAGATTGCCGACACCACCTCGATCCTCGCGCTGATCGAGGCGCGCTTCGGCCTCCCGGCGCTGCACACCCGCGACGCAGCGGCGTATAATCTGCTCAACGGTCTCGATTTCCACCAGCAGCCGCGCCCGCCGGCTTTTGCCTGAACGCGGTGCCGCACGGGGGTCTGACCCCACGGTGATTCTCGTTGACTCATCGGTAAGCCACCGCTAACGTAAGAGTTAGCTTACGGAATGGTGCTGAAAACCTGAGGAGGATCGTCGCATGTCTGATTTCATCGTCCACGGCATTCCCGGCAGCCCCTATGTCCGGGCCGCGCTCCTCGCGCTCGAGGAAAAGGGCGCCGACTACACGCTCGCGGCCATGAAGTTCGGCACCTTGAAGCAAGAGCCGCATCTCGCGCGCCATCCGTTCGGCCGCATTCCGGCTTTCGAACATAACGGCTGGATGTTGTACGAGACCCAGGCGATCCTGCGCTATGTCGATGCGGTGGTGCCGGGGCCGAGCCTGCAGCCTGGGGACCCGCGCGCGGCGGCGCGGATGAACCAGCTGATGGGGATCACCGACTGGTATGTGATGCCGCAGATCAGCTCGCCGATCGTCTTCCAGCGCCTCGTTGCGCCGCGCTTCGGGATACCGGTCAACGAGACGCGCGTTAGCGAGGCGGTGCCGAACGCACGCATCTGCATGGGCGAGATTGGCCGCCTGATGGACGGCCATCCCTGGCTCGCCGGCGAGACGCTCAGCCTCGCCGACCTCTTGCTGGCGCCGCATTTGTCAATGTTCGCGCTGACCGGGGAAGGCAAGGCGATCCTCGAAGGTCACCGGCAGCTGACCGAATGGCTCGCGCGCATGGAAGCGCGTCCGAGCATGCGGGCGACGACCTGGGACGCGCTGACCGAGCGCTGGCCCGCAGCCGCGTGACCAGCTACTCCACCGTCACGCTCTTCGCCAGGTTGCGCGGCTGGTCGACGTCGGTGCCCTTGATGACCGCGACGTGGTAGGCGAGGAGCTGGATCGGGATCGCATAGAGAAGCGGCGCCACGAACGGGGCGCAATGCGGGACCGCAATGCCGAACGCAGCGCGCCCCTCGAGGCGCGCGACCCCCGCGGCGTCCGAGATCATCACGACCCGGCCGCCGCGCGCCATCGTCTCCTCGACATTCGACAAGGTCTTCTCGAAGAGATCATCCGGCGGCGCCAGCACGATCACCGGCACCGAATCGTCAATGAGGGCGATCGGTCCGTGCTTCATCTCGCCCGCGGCATAGCCCTCGGCGTGGATGTAGGAAATCTCCTTCAATTTGAGGGCGCCTTCGAGGGCCAGCGGGTAGGACGTGCCGCGCCCGAGATAGAGGACGTCGCGGGCCAGCGCGATCTCGGCGGCGATCTCCTGGATGCGCTCGTCATGGTGCAGCACCTCGCTGGCGCGCGAGGGGATCTCGGCGAGCTGGCCGGCGAGCATCGCCTCACCTGCTGCGTCGATCGTGCCGCGCGCCCGCGCCATCGCAACCGTCAACGCGGCCAAGACGGCGAGCTGGGTGGTGAAGGCCTTGGTCGAGGCGACGCCGATTTCCGGCCCGGCGAGGGTCGGCAAGACGAGGTCGGCTTCGCGCGCGATCGTCGATTCCGGCTGGTTGACGATCGCGATGATCTTCTGGCCCTGAGAGCGGCAATAGCGCAGCGCCGCCAGCGTGTCGGCGGTCTCGCCCGATTGCGAGATGATGAGCGCGGCGCCGTCCCGTGGCATCGCCGGGGCGCGGTAGCGGAATTCGGACGCGATGTCGGCCTCTACCGGCACCCGGGCGATGCGCTCAAGCCAGTATTTCGCGATCATGCCGGCGTGATGCGCAGTGCCGCAGGCCAGGGTCGTGATCTTGGCGATATCGCCGAGGGCGAACGGCAGGTCCGTCAGGTGGATGGCGCGGCTCACCGGGTTGATCAGCGCGTGCAAGGTGTCGCCGATTGCGGTGGGCTGCTCGAAGATCTCCTTCTGCATGAAATGGCGGTAGTTGCCTTTGCCGACCAGCGCGCCCGAGAGCGCGGTCTCGCGCACCTCGCGTGCGACACGCCGGTTGTTGCGGTCGAAGATCGCCACGTCGCGCGAGGTCACGACGGCCCAATCGCCTTCCTCCAGATAGGTGAGGCGGCGGGTCAACGGCGCCAGCGCCAGCGCATCCGACCCGACGAACATCTCACCGTCGCCATAGCCGATCGCGAGCGGGCTGCCGCGGCGGGCACAGATCAACAGGTCGTGCTCGCCGGCGAAGAGGAAAACGAGGGCAAAGGCGCCTTCGAGCCGCTCCAGCGTCCGCGCCACCGCCTGTGCGGGGTTGAGACCCTGAGCCAGATGATGGGTCGCCAGGATTGCCACCGCCTCGGTATCGGTCTCGGTGTGGAAACGGTAGCCGAGCGCGACGAGCTCTCGCTTCAGCGCCTGAAAATTCTCGATGATGCCGTTGTGGACGACGGCGACCCTGTCGGTGGCGATCGGGTGGGCATTCTTCTCGGTCGGCTGACCGTGTGTCGCCCAGCGCGTATGGCCGATGCCGATCGTGCCCTGCACCGGCTCGCGCTCGAGCCGGGCGGCTAGGTTGCCGAGCTTGCCCTCGGCGCGGCGGCGCTCGATGCGGCCATCGATCAGCGTGGCGATGCCGGCAGAATCGTAGCCCCGGTATTCGAGGCGCCGCAGTCCCTCGATCAGCTCGCCCGCAACCGGAGTTTTAGCGATAATGCCGATGATGCCGCACATCAGTCCTTCTTCCCCTTCAGCCGCTCCCGCAGCACCGCGGCGCGCCCGGGCTTGTCGACCTGGCGAGCGCGCGCGATCGTCAGCGCGCCCTCTGGAACATCCGCGGTGACGACGCTGCCGGTTGCGACGTAAGCGTCGTCGCCGACCGTAACCGGCGCAACCAGCGCGGTGTTCGAGCCGATAAACACGCGCTCGCCGATGATCGTGCGAGATTTACCGTAGCCGTCGTAATTGCAGGTGATCGTGCCGGCGCCGATATTGGTCCCCGCGCCGATGTCGCTGTCGCCGAGGTAGGACAGGTGGCTGGCCTTGGCGCCGGCGCCGAGCCGGGTTTCCTTGACCTCGACGAAATTGCCGACATGGACATCCCTTTCGAGTACCGCGCCGGGGCGCAGCCGGGCGAACGGACCGACGATCGCCCCCTCGCCGATCGTCGCGCCTTCGAGATGCGAGAACGCGCGGATCCGGACATTGTCGGCGACCCGGACGCCGGGCCCGAAGAACACATTCGGCTCGACGACGACATCGCGCCCGAGCCTGGTATCGGCGGCGAGGAACACGGTCTCGGGCGCGATCAGCGTGGCGCCGGCCTCCATCGCGCGGCGCCGCAGCCGCTCCTGCATGATGGCTTCGACCAGGGCCAGCTCGGCGCGGGTGTTGACCCCCAGGAGCTCCTCGGCCGGCAATTCGGCGACCCGGCACGACATGCCTTGCGCACGGGCGATTCCCACGATGTCGGTCAGGTAGAACTCGCGTTTGGCATTGTCGTTCCCGATTCGGTCCACGAGATCGAAAGCGTAACGCGCGTCGAGCGCCATGATGCCGCCGTTGCACAGCCCGATTGTCCGTTCCGCGGCGCTGGCATCCTTGGCTTCGACGATACGCATCAGCGCCGCATCGCCATCGAGCACAAGGCGGCCATAGGGTCCAGGATCAGCCGGCCGCATTGCGGCGACGGCGACCGCGACTTCGGGCGCGCGGCGCCGCGAATCGACGAGCGCGGCGATCGTCTCGGAGCGCAAGAGTGGGGTGTCGCCATAGAGCACAAGGATGTCGGTTATGCCGCCCCGGGCCAGGAGATCGGCGAGCGCGGGGCGCGCCGCACGCAGCGCGTCGCCGGTGCCGCGCGGCGGGGATTGCGTCACACAACGCGCCGGCGCGGCCGCCTTGGCCACCCTATCCATCCCGCAGCCAACGACGACGATGGTGGCGACTGGGTCGAGCGGCCGCAGCGCGTCGATCACATGACGGATCATCGGCGCTCCGGCAATCTCATGGAGGACCTTGGGACGCGCCGAGTTGAGACGGGTGCCCTCACCGGCGGCGAGGATGATGGCGGCGACGCGGGATTGGGTCATGCCGAACGAAATGCGATCATGGTGGCTAAAGTTCGCACGCAATCCGCCATCCCGCCAACACACGGATTGTTGCACATTATGATTGGCTTGGTGCAGAGTTGACGGCGATGGGGCATTTTCTGTTGGTATTCGATCTCGATGGGACGCTGGTCGACAGCGTCCCAGACTTAACCAATGCGCTTAATAAAGTGTTGCGCGAGCGCGGCTATGCGCCATTGGCGCAGACGGAGGTGGCGCCGATGGTCGGCGACGGGGTGCCGACCCTGGTCGCCCGCGCCTTTGCGGCGCGCGGCGGCGATGCTGCCGAGGCGGCTGCGGCGCTGCCGCGCTACAGCCAGATCTATGAGAAGAACGCGACGGTTCTGACCCGCCCCTACCCTGGCGTCCGCGAAACCCTCGAGGATTTGCGCGGGCTCGGCTATCGCACTGCGCTGTGCACCAACAAGCCGCAGCAGGCAACGATCGCGGTATTGGACGGGCTCGACCTCGCCGCGCTGTTCGACGGGATCGCCGGCGGCGACCGCTACCCGGTGCGCAAGCCGAACCCCGGCCATCTGCTCGGCCTCATCGGCGAACTCGGGGGCAGCGCCGGGCGGGCGGTGATGATCGGCGACAGCGAAAACGACGCTGCGGTCGCCCACGCTGCGTCGGTGCCGCTCGTCATCATGCGCTACGGCTATGCGCGAGCCGCCCCGGAGACGCTCGGCGCTGCCGCGGTGCTCGACCATTTTGCGGAGTTGCCGCCGACCCTCGAACGGCTCGGGCTCACTCCATCAGCGTGAGGTCGACGCCGTCGCCGTGGAGTTCGGCCAGATAACCCTCGACGACGCCGAGCTGCGTATCCATTTGCATCCGCACTGGAACCATTAAATCGCCGGGCAGCAGCCGGGCGTACCAGATCGTTCCTTGCCGAGCCCCTTCGTCCTTCTCGGGATCCGGGATGCCGGGCCAATCCCGGCGCGTCATATGGCAGGCGATGGCATCCCCTGTGAAACGCTGGCCGCCGGCCGGCGACAGCACCTCCCGCCCGGCATCGGCGAATATGAGGTCGTAGGCGTGACGACCGTCAAAAACGCGCACGGTCAGTGCGCAGCTGCCGGTGCGGGCGAGCTGGCGTTCAAGCCGAAGGTAAGCGGTCAGGTTGTCGACGGTACCGCGGGTCGCCGCGGCCGGCACCGACGGCGACAAGGCTGGCGTTGATCCCTCTTCGACAGTGCCGTCGGGACGGTAATCGAGGCGGCTGTGGCGTTCAGCGCCATTGCGGCGGCTGTCGTCGCGGAACTGCACGGGTTGAGCCGAGCCCCTTTCCAGCCGGCCGCGGACCTCGGCGTGGGTCGTCAGGTCGACGAACACGCTGGCCATGCCCTGGGTCGCGAAATCGGTGGTGATCGTATAGCGGTCGCCGATTTCCTCGGTGCGACTTTGCAGGGTCAGCACCCTCATCCCGGCGAAGCCGAACACTTCGAACCGCGTCGCGATGCGCTGGTCCGCGAGCCCGGGAGTCGAAAACGCCGCGAGCGCGAGGAGCGCCAGCCAGACGACGCGGCGCAGCGCTGGTAGCGGACCGACCGCAGAAATCATCAGACGATCGTCTCAAACCGAAGGGCTTGCGTCCAGCCCTCCGGGTGAGCCCCTGGCCAGCACCGCGCCTTGACAGCGGTTGGAGCGGCCTCCTAAATGAGGCCCAAGCCGGGTCATCCAGGCGGGCGCGTAGCTCAGCGGGAGAGCACACCCTTCACACGGGTGGGGTCACAGGTTCAATCCCTGTCGCGCCCACCAGCTCGCCCCCCAAGTCGGCCGCCGCGCCGCAAAGCCACGGCCGCATAAAACAGGGAAAGGAAAGCCCATGCGCCGCGCCGTCATTGTTTCCACCGCACGCACCGCGATCGGCCGAGCCTACCGCGGCGCCTTCAACGACACCCAGCCGCAGGCCCTGGCCGGGCACGCCATCGCCGAGGCGGTCCGGCGCGCTCGTGTCGCTCCCGCCGAGATCGACGACGTCATCATCGGCGCCGCGATCCAGCAGGGTGCGCAGGGCTTCAACATCGCCCGCCAGAGCGCGTTGCGCGCCGGGTTGCCCGACAGCGTGCCGGCAATGTCGATCGACCGGCAATGTTCCTCGGGCATGATGGCGATCGCTACCGCCGCCAAGGAGATCATCGACGACGGGATGACGATCGCGGTCGGCGGCGGCGTCGAATCGGTCTCGCTCGTGCAGAACGACAAGATGGTGCGCACCCGCGGCGACGACCCTGAACTGGTCGCACGCATCCCCGCCCTCTACATGACGATGATCGAGACCGCCGAGATCGTCGCCGAGCGCTATCACGTCTCGCGCGAGGTGCAGGACGAATACGCGCTGCGCTCGCAGCAGCGCACCGCCGCGGCGCAGCAGGCCGGGCGTTTCGACGATGAGATCGTCGCGCTTCCCTCGGTCATGATCGCGACCGACCGCGCGACCGGCGAAACCTCGAACAAACCCGTGACGCTCGAGCGCGACGAGGGCAACCGCCCCGATACCTCGCTCGAGGGCCTCGCCGCTCTGAAGCCGGTGTTCAAGGACGGACAGCGCATCAAGGAAGGCCGCTTCATCACCGCCGGCAATGCCTCGCAACTTTCCGATGGCGCCTCGGCCTGCGTCCTGATGGAGGAGAGCGAGGCTGAGCGCCGCGGGCTCTCGCCGCTCGGCATCTATCGCGGGATTTCGGTTGCCGGCTGCGCCCCCGACGAAATGGGGATCGGCCCGGTCTTTGCCGTGCCCAAACTGTTGGCGCAGCACGGCCTCACAATCGACGACATCGATCTGTGGGAATTGAACGAAGCCTTCGCCTGCCAGGTGATCTATTGCCGCGACCGCCTGGGCATCCCGCACGACAAACTCAACGTCAACGGCGGCGCGATCTCGATCGGCCACCCCTATGGCATGTCAGGCTCGCGCATGGTCGGCCACGCCCTCATCGAGGGCAAGCGCCGCGGTGCCAAGCTCATCGTCTGCACGATGTGCATCGGCGGCGGCATGGGCGCCGCCGGCCTCTTCGAGGTGGCATAGAGCCAACGCTCCTGGGGAGGCACCATGACCATCATCGAGGGCATCGCCGAGCGCATTGCGGGAATCACATACGACGGTCTGCCGCCGCTCGCGGTGGAATGGGCGAAGATGGCGATCCTCGACACGGTCGGGGTGACGCTGGCCGGCGCCGGCGAGCTCTGCGCGCAAATTGTTGGGCGGGTGCTGGCGGAACAGCCCAGGAAACTCTACTGGCGAGTGCCTGATCTTCGGCACCGACCGCCGCGCCGCGCCGCTCGATGCGGCGCTCGTCAACGGCACCGCCGCGCATGCGCTCGATTTCGACGATGTCAGCAATTCCCTGGGCGGGCATCCCTCGGCGCCGATACTGCCGGCGCTCTTCGCGCTCGGCGAGACACTCGACTGTACGGGGCGCGCCTTTATCGCCGCCTATGTCGCCGGGTTCGAGACCGAGACGCGGATCGCCCGCGGCGTCCATTTCCATCATTATGAGAAAGGCTGGCACCCGACCGCGACCTTGGGCGTCTTCGGCGCCACCGCGGCATGCGCTCACCTGATCGGTCTCGACCGGGCGAAGACCGCGCAGGCGCTGGCGATCGCCGCTTCGCTCGCTTCCGGCATCAAGGCCAATTTCGGCACGATGACGAAGCCCTTGCATGTCGGGCACACCGCGCGCAATGGCCTCTTCGCCGCGCAGCTTGCGCGCGAGGGGTTCACCGCCAACCCGGCCGCGCTCGAGCACAAGCAGGGCTTCCTCCAGGTGTTCAACGGCGCCGGCAACTTCGATGCCGGGGCGATCCTCAAGGATTGGGGGCAGCCCTACGACATCGTCCGGCCGGGCCTCGCGGTAAAACAGCACCCGTGCTGCGGCAGCACCCACCCGGCGATCGATGCGATGCTGCTGTTGCGCGGTCAGCACGAGATCGACCCCGACCGGGTCGCGCGCATCGATTCCTGGACCCATCCGCGCCGCCTCGCCCATACCGACCGGCCCGACCCGCAATCGGGGCTCGACGCCAAGTTCAGCGTGCAATACTGCCTGGCGCGCGCGCTTCTTGGCGGCCAGATCGTGCTCGAGGATTTCGAGGGCGAGGCGTTCCGCGACGGCGCCACGCGCGCGCTGATGGGCCGCATCCATGCCGCACCGCATCCCGAAATGGACGCGCAAAGCGGCGAGCACCTCGGCGCCGAGGTGCGGATCGCTTTCGATGACGGGCGCAGGATCGCCCGGCGGGTCGGCAGCGCCTTGGGCCGCGGCCCCGACAATCCGCTGCCACCGCACGCGCTGGCGGCCAAATTCGCCAATTGCGCGGCGCGCGCGCTGCCGCCGGTGCAGGTCGAGCACGTGCAGCGAAGGTTACTGCGGCTCGATGACGCAGTGAGCCTGCGCAGCCTCGTCGGGACGATCGCGACGGGGTCGATCGCGACACCCGGCACCGAGCCGCTGACCCACGGTCGGGCTCGCTTGATTTGAATAGCTTCGGTAGCGCCACCCACCGCGAAAACTCGGCGGCGCCGTAAAACGGCGTGCGCCAAATCGACGGTCACGGATTCAATTAAGCACCTATTAATATCTATTCGTCAATTTACGCGAGTATTTCCTGCGTCCGCATGTGTCGGTGGCTGTAGGTCTCTCCGGAGACCGGCACGCCGGATTCCGACCCTTCCGCGAATTATTGAGACTCGAGGTACCACTAGCGTGACCGCCTTTGATGACGCCCTTGCGCCGTTTCCTTCCGCGATCGTCGAACTTGCTGCCGATCCGCAGGCCGCGCGCTGGGCCCGCGACTGCGCCTGGGTGCCGGGCACCGGGCACTGCCGCAATCGCCCGTGCAGCCCGGCCTGTCTGTTCCTCCCCCAGCGCGCGGCGGAGGCGAGGCGCCTCCTGCGCTGGCGCCGCAGGCGGCGAGACCTCCAACCCGGCTTCGCCGGACGGATCGCTCCGTCCCGCTAGCGCCTAGGGTTCGGCGCGTTCGTCGCCCTCTTCCGGCGCCTCCTCGGGCGGCTCGTCGGTGGCGATGCGGTAGCCTTCCTTCAGCCAGCGGCCGAGGTCGATATCGGCACAGCGCGCCGAGCAGAACGGCTGGTGCGGCGCCACTGCCGGCTTGCCGCAGATTGCGCAGCGCCGCCGCCCGGCCGGCAGCCTGGTCACGGGATCGTGAGCGCCGGTTTTTGCCATGCCCCCGATATCCTCTCACAGCGCAACAATGTCAAAAGGACTGACAGCGCCGCCGCTCCCGACGACGACTGTGACCTTGCGGCCAAGCCGGGTTTCGAGCGTGCGCAGCGCCTCTGCGGCGGGACCGGAGAACGCGGCGAGGATATCAGGGGCGACCACCAGCCGCCAATTCGCCGCCGGGTGCGCGCGGGCTTCACGGGCGAGTGCGCGCAATCCCTCGAAGGCCAAGGCCACGGCGCTTTTGTGCGCAGTGCGCGGTTCGAGCATCGCTTCGCTCAGCGGGCGCAAGCGGCGCGGGCGGACGATTTCGAGATGCCCGAGCCGGGTCCAGCCGAGAACCTCAGGCTGTGCCGGATCACCGGCGAGTGCGGCCGCCATCGCCTGGCGCAGCCGCTCGCGCGGCCCTTTGCCGTCGAGCCCGACAAAATCGACGATGATGCCGCCGCCGAGCTGGCGCAGCCGCAGCTGGCGCGCGATTCCCTGCGCCGCGGCGCGGTTGACCGCGAGGGCGGTGCGCGCCGCCGGTCCCCCCTCCGGCGTCCCGGTGTCGACGTCGATCAGCACCGCGGCCTCAGTCTCCTCGATGTGGAGGCTGCCGCCGCCGGGTACCGTAACAATCGCCGCCAGTGCGGCGTCAATCAGCGCATCGAGGTCGGCCGGCCAGTCCTCGACGCGGCGGTGGGCAATCTCGGCGGCCGGAAAAGCCTCACGCAATTCGCGCAGAATGGCGGAGTCGTCGGTGAGGATCTGCTGCGGCTGGCCCGGCAGGCGCAGCGCCAGGGTGGCGGCGAACCCCGGCGCCGGGTCGAGCTGCGCCGGCGGATCGAGGGCCGCGGCAAGCGCGGTCAGCCGGGCCGGATCGCCGGCCCCGGCGCGGGGAACGATGCGGGCCGACAACAGCGCGCCCTTGCCGCGCTGCGCCTCGCGACGGATCTGGACCACGATGCGCGCGCCCTCGGTGAGATCGGGCTCGGGGACCGCGCGCACCGGCAGAAACGCGGGGCGCTCGTCGCCGATATCGACGAGTGCCGCGTCGAGCCCAGGGGTCTGCCGCACGATCCGGCCGAGATGGATGCCGCCCGCCGGCAGCGGCGTGCCGCGCTCGACAAAAAGCTCGGCGGCGAGGCCGTCTTCGAGCCAGGCGGCGCGCCATTCGCCGGGCCCGGCGCCGATCAGGAGCTGGCGGCGCAACGCGGCAGATGCAAACGGCCGGCGAGCAGCTGCACGGTCTCGAACAGCGGCAGGCCGACGACATTCGAATAGGATCCGGAAATCCACGGGATGAAGGCGGCGGCGCGGCCCTGGATGGCATAGCCGCCGGCCTTGCCGCACCACTCGCCGCTGGTCAGGTAGGCGGCGATTTCCGCCTCGCTCAGGCGCTTGAAGGCGACCTGGCTGATCACCCGGCGGATCGAGATGTCGCCCGTGGGGGTGATCACGGCAACCCCGCCATAGACCCGGTGGCGGCGCCCGGAGAGGCGGGTGAGAGAGGCCCGGGCGCTCGCCTCGTCCTCGGCCTTGGGGAGGATGCGCCGGCCGCAGGCAACGGCGGTATCGGCGGCCAGGATGAAGGCCCCCGGGTGACGTGGCGCCACCGCGCGCGCCTTGGCTTGCGCCAGCCGCACGACATGGGCACCCGGCAGTTCGCCCCTGGTCGGCGTCTCGTCGATGTCGGCGGGATCAACCCGGTCAGGGACGATCCCGACTTGGCACAACAGATCAAGCCGGCGGGGCGAGGCGGAGGCGAGCACCAGGATCGGCATCGCGGGGATGCTCACGCGCGCAGGTGGAGCACGCAGATCAGGGTGAACAGCCGGCGCGCGGTGGCGTGATCGACCGCCACCTTGCCGGCGAGCCGCTCGATCAAGAGGGCCGCGCCATCGTCGTGCAGCGCGCGCCGGCCGACATCGATCGCCTCGACCTTCGCCAGCCCGTGACCGCGGATCGCCCCATAATAGCTCTCGCAGATGAGGAAATAGTCCTTGACGATGCGGCGGAACGGCGCGAGCGGCAGCACGATCGTCTCGTCCGGCTCGCCGCCCGGGTCATCCGCGGCCGCCCGCACCTCGATCGCCAGGCGGTTTTCCGCGACCGCGAGATGGAGATGAAACGGCCCGGCGCGGCCCGACAGCGGGTCAAAATGGTTGTCATTCAAGAGATCGGTGATGGCCGCCGCGCGCTCATGCTCGATCGCCGCGCTGCGGCGCAGCACCGAGCGTTCGTCGAGGGTGATCGCGGCGACCCGTTGGCGTCCCTCCGCCCCGGCCTCATTCATCGCCGAGCCTGAGCGCCAGCGACAGGGCGTGCGCGTCGAGCCCCTCGGCCTCGGCGAGACGAATGGCGGAGGGGGCGAGGGCTGCCAGGCTCGCGGCATCGCAGCCGACGATCGTCGTGCGCTTCATGAAGTCGAGAACCCCGAGCCCCGAAGCAAAGCGCGCGCTGCGTGCCGTCGGAAGCACATGGTTGGGGCCGGCGATATAGTCGCCGATCGCCTCGGGGGTGTGGCGGCCGAGAAAGATCGCCCCGGCATGGCGCACCTTGAGCGCCACCGCATCGGCCGCCGCGATCGCCAGCTCGAGGTGCTCGGGCGCGACGCGGTCGATGACGTCGACCGCCTCCTCCCAGCCGGCGACGAGGATGATCGCGCCATTGTCGCGCCAGCTCGCCGCGGCGATCTCGGCCCGCGGCAGGTGCTGCAGGTGGCGCGCTACCGCGCGCTCGACGGCGGCGGCGAAATCGGCATCGTCGGTGACGAGGATCGCCTGCGCCGCCGGGTCGTGCTCGGCCTGCGACAGGAGATCGGCGGCGATCCAGGCGGGATCGTTGTAGCGATCGGCGACGACCAGGATTTCCGAAGGGCCGGCAATCATGTCGATCCCGACCCGCCCGAAGACGCGCCGTTTCGCCGCGGCGACGTAGGCGTTGCCCGGCCCGACGATCTTGTCGACCGCGGCAATCGTCGCTGTGCCGCAGGCCAGGGCGGCGATCGCCTGGGCCCCGCCGATCCGATAGATTTCGGTAATCCCGAGCATCTGGGCGGCGGCGAGGACGAGCGGATTGAGAACGCCGCTGGGCGCCGGCACCGTCATCGCCAACCGCTCGACCCCGGCGACCTTGGCCGGAATCGCGTTCATCAGCACCGAGGAGGGATAGGACGCCGTGCCACCCGGGACATAAAGCCCGACCGCCTCGATTGGCCGCCAGCGCTGACCGAGCCGCACCCCAAGCGCATCGACATAGTCGATGCCCGCCGGCAGTTGGCGGCGGTGAAAGCTCTCGATCCGTTCGGCGGCGAGGCGCAGGGCGGCAACCGTGTCGGGCGGCGCGCGGTCCGCTCCGGCGGCGATCTCCTCGGGCGAGAGGCGCAGACGCTCGGGGCTCAGCGAAATGCGGTCGAACCGGTTGGTGTATTCAACGAGCGCCGCATCGCCGTGCGCCGCCACATTCTCGATGATCGCGGCGACCGCATCATCGACGTCGTCCGCGCTCTCGCGCTTCGCCGCGAGGAACCCGCGGAACGCCGCCTCGAAGCCGGGGTCTTCGGTGCTGAGGGTGAGCGTCATCTACGGCTCGGCTAGCGCGCGCTGCTGAAGCGCGCCATCGGTCACGGCGCGCAGGCGCTCGATCCACTGGCCGACTTCTTCCGGACGGGTTTTCAGCGCCGGGCGGTTGACAATGAGGCGCGAGCTGATATCGGCGATGTGTTCGATCTCGACCAGGCCATTGGCCTTCAGCGTCGCCCCGCTCTGCACCAGGTCAACGATATGCCGGCACAGCCCCAATTGCGGGGCGAGCTCGATCGCGCCGTTCAACTTGATGCACTCGGCCTGAACCCCGCGCGCCGCGAAATAGCGCCGCGTGATCTCGGGATATTTGGTGGCGACCCGCAGGTGGCTCCAGCTGCGCGGGTCTTCGCGCGCCACCCAATCCGCCGGCGCGGCGACGGCCATATGGCAATGTCCGATATCGAGGTCGAGCGGGGCGTAGATTTCGGAGTAATCGAATTCCATCAGCACGTCATTGCCGGCGATGCCGAGCTGGGCGGCGCCAAAGGCGACAAAGGTCGCAACGTCGAAGCTGCGCACCCGGATCAAATCGAGCCCCGGGTTCGAAGTCGTAAAGCGCAGCTGGCGGCTGTCGGGATCGCCAAAGGCCGGTTCCGGCTCGATGCCGATGCGGTGCAACAGCGGCATGGCTTCGCCGAGGATCCGGCCATTCGGCAACGCCATGACCAGGGCCTCGGCAATGTGCGCCCTGTCCGCCCCCGTTGGCGGCGCGCTTTGCCGGGGCGGCCTCATCCCGAGGGGTCCAGCGGATGGCCCGGCTGCCACCGGGTCGGCCAGGGCTCGCCGAGGTCGCGCAGCCGGCAGCTGATCGCCGCGGTAGTCAGCCGGATCGTCGCGCCGCCGGCAAATTCGAGATCGATCGCCCCGCCCTGAGGGCCGGGTTCCGCACCGGGCGCCGGACGGATCGCCAACAGGGACAGAATGCGGTCCTCCTCGCTGCGGTGAAAGCCGCGGTAAACGACGCCGTCAATTGCTTCGAAAGAGACGCCGCACAGGGTCCGCTCGAACGCCCTGCCCTTGCTCACCTCGGCCGCGCCGCTCTCCCAGCGAAAGCGGTTGGCGACGAGCACGAACACCCGTGCGTCGCGATCGTAAGCGAGATCGCGCACCGCGACGAGCGCGTCCTGCAGGCAGGCGGAAATCACCGCGAGGTCTTCCTCGTCCTCGGCGCGCAGCCGCAGTTCCGCCGCAGGCGGTTCCCGCTTTGGCATTTAACCGCGCAGCCGTTCGATCCGCGCGCCGCAGGCAGCGAGCTTTTCCTCGATCCGTTCGTAACCGCGGTCGAGGTGGTAGACGCGATTGACGATCGTCTCGCCTTCGGCAACCAGGCCCGCCACAACCAGCGACACCGAGGCGCGCAAATCGGTCGCCATCACCGGCGCTCCCAACAGCCGCGACACCCCGCGCACCATGGCGGAAGCACCGTGCACATTGATATTCGCCCCCATCCGCATCAATTCGGGGACATGCATGAAGCGGTTTTCGAAGATCGTCTCGGTGATCATCGAGGCGCCCTCGGCGATCGCCATCAGCGCCATCATCTGCGCCTGCAAATCGGTCGGAAAGCCGGGATATGGCTCGGTCATGACATCGATGCCGGCGAGGCGGCCGTCGCGCCGGCGCACCGTGAACTCCCCTGAGATCCCGCCCTCGCAATCGGTGACGCACACCGCGGCGCTCTCGAGGATGCGGCGGACCGCATCGAGATGGTCGAGCCGGGCGCCGACGAGCCGCACTTCGCCCCCGGTCGCCGCGGCGGCCATCATATAGGTGCCGGTTTCGATGCGGTCGGGAATGACCGTGTGCCGGGCGCCGTGCAGGCCGGTGACGCCGCGGACCGCCAAGCGGTCGCTGCCGATCCCGTCGATCTCGGCCCCCATTGCGACAAGGCAGTGGGCAAGGTCGGTGATCTCCGGCTCGCGCGCGGCGTTGATCAACAGGCTCTCGCCCTCGGCGAGCGTGGCGGCCATCAAGAGGTTCTCGGTGGCGCCAACCGAGACGCTGGGAAACACGATCTCGGCGCCGCGCAGCCCTTTGGGGGCGCGGGCCTCGATATAGCCCTCGCTGAGCTCCACTTCGGCGCCGAGCCGCTGCAGCCCCTTGATGTGGAGATCGACCGGCCGCACGCCGATGTCGCAGCCGCCCGGCAGCGACACCCGGCCGCGGCCACAGCGCGCGACGAGCGGCCCCAAAACGAGGAAGGACGCCCGCATCTTGCGCACCAGATCGTAGGGTGCGGTGGTCGAGGTGATGTGGCGCGCCGAGAGTTCGAGCACGCGGCCCGGAGTGTCCCCCGAGTCGCCCGGCCCATCGGCGCCGCCGATGTCAATCGCAACACCGTGCTGGACCAGGAGGTTGGCCATCGTCGTGATGTCGACGAGGTCGGGCAGATTCGCCAGGACCAAGGGGCCTGCGGTCAACAGGCTCGCCGCCATCAGCGGCAGCGCGGCGTTTTTAGCGCCGCCGATCTTGATCGTACCGGATAACGGCACGCCTCCGCGGATCAGGATCCTGTCCATCATCTCGGCTCCGGGCGGCGATGACCGCCGTGCGGCTTACTTATTACGGGAGAGACCGCCGCCGCTCAAGAAGTTGGCTCGTCGCCGGCGGTCGCGGTGTCCGGCTGCTCCCCCGCGTGCGGCTGGCGCGCCCGCGCCTGCTCCTTGCGGCGGCGCAGATTGTCGCGCAGCGCGCGGGCTAGGCGCTCGTCGCGCTCGGCGCGCTCAACCTGCCGGGCAGGGCTGGGGCGGGAAGGCTCGGCCATCGCCGTGATCGAAGGCGCACCAAGCGCCATTGTCAATCGCCCCGGCCGGTCACCTGCCGGTCACCGCGGCAATCCACCCGGCAATCTCCGAGGCAATCTCCCGGGCAATCGCGGTTCGATCGGGGGCGCTCGCCTTGCCAAGTGGCGGGGCCTCGTGTATCCCGTGGCCCGCCTCGCGTGCACCAGGCTGCCGTAGCTCAGTGGTAGAGCACCCCCTTGGTAAGGGGGAGGTCGAAAGTTCAATCCTTTCCGGCAGCACCATGACGGTGGTCATATCCACGATATGTCTCGAAAATGCTCATTCCGACCGCGTCCGATATCGCGCTGGCCGGACGCGGTTGATTCGGCCGGGGCACCGCCATCTTCTGTCCGTCCGGATTAGCGGACCGTTGGCCTGGCCGGTGAGCACGCGCGTTGGCAACGTCAAAAATAACGACGCCAGCCTGATCGAACCACTTTCGGCATAGCAGGATCAGGGATAATCGTTCGACGGGACACGGTTGGTTGTCCGCGTGGAGGGCGTCATGCCGGAGGAAGCCTCGAACCTGTTCGAGATCATGGCCACGACCCGGTCGATGCGTCGGCTGAAACCTGACCCGGTGCCGGCCGCGTTGATCCGGAAAATTCTCGATGCCGGGGTGTCAGCACCGTCTGGCGGCAACATGCAGCGTTGGCGGTTCCTCGTCGTCCGCGACCCGCACGTCAAGCAGACGGTCGGGGCTTACTACAGGCGGGCCTGGGAGGAGATCGTCGCGCCCCGGTATCGCGCGAGTGAGCCGGCTCCCGGGACGCCTCCAGAGCGCTTTCAGCGGATGCTCGACGCCGCCCAATATCTCGCCGACCACATCCACGAAGCGCCGGTGTGGATCGTGCCCTGCATGGGCGGCGGGACAGCGACCCGGACTTCCGGTTCGTCGATCTACCCGGCCGTCCAGAACATGCTGCTCGCCGCGCGGGCGCTCGGTCTGGGTGCGACTCTCACAACGCTCCATCTGAGCTTCGAGAAGGAAGTGGAAGCTGCTCTCGGCTTACCTGCCGACGTGCATTCGTATGCGCTTCTGCCAATCGGTTATCCGATGGGCCGCTTCGGGCCGGTTAGACGCATGCCTCTCGCTGATGTCGTATACGAGGACCGTTGGGGCCAACCGTATAACGATCCCGGCCCGTCCGCCTGATCCCATCACGCGTCCAGGATCAGGCGGCGCACTTCGTGCAGATCACCGGCAACCAGGGTGCAGAGCCCCCGGATTTCCTCGGTCGCTTCGAGGAGGTCAGGGACCATGATCGTCATCATCCCGGCCGACGACGCCGACCGAACGCCGTTGTGCGAATCCTCCAACGCGAGACATAGGCGCGGGTCCACGCCGAGCCGCTCGGCAGCCTTCAGAAAAGGATCGGGCGCGGGTTTCCCTCGTTCGTAATCGCCATGTCCGACGATCACGTCGAAACGCTGTGTGAGATTTTGCGCGGTCAGGTGACGCTCAACCGTCCGCCGGGATGAAGAAGTGGCGATGGCGCGAGGGAGCCGGAACCGATCCAGCGTGTCGAGCAGTTCAAGAGCGCCGGGCTTCAATGCAAGGCGGGTCTCGGCGATCACCCAAAAATGCCGAACCCATTCCGCCTGGAACTCATCGACGGCGAAACTCTCGCCGAAATGAGAGAGGAGCAGCGCACGGCTCTCGGCCCAGGGCAAACCGACCGTGCGATTAAAGAAACCGGGTGCGACCGCATGCCCGGCTTCGGCGGCGGCAAGGTGGATCGCCTCTTGGTAGAGCGTCTCCGTGTCGAACAGCAGACCATCCATATCGAACACGACGGCGCACGGTTTGCGAGGGAGCTTCATGCCGTCCCGTTTATGGTCGATCTCGTCGGACATCAATGGCTGGTTTATCCCCGCGCTCGCCGAGGTAGGCCGCATGCCGGTGGAGACCGTCCGGCGTTTGAGGCTATTGGGTTCTGAACACCAGCAGACGCGAGGTATGACCATGGATCTTCCGCAGAAGGGCGGCTGTCAATGCGGGAAAATTCGGTACGAGGTCACCGAGGCTCCGCAGTCCGTCTATGCCTGTCATTGCCGGGATTGCCAGCGTTTGACGAGCAGCGCCTTTAGCATGGGGCTGGTGGTCCCGGAGACGGCGTTCAAACTGAACGGGGTTGCGCCGCGTGCCCTCCAGCGCCTCGCCGATAGTGGCCGGACGAGCACGCGCTGGGTTTGCCCCGATTGCGGCTCATGGATTGCCGGCCCGGCTCGCGATGGCGTGATCCGGGTCCGGGCGGGGACGCTCGACGATACCTCCTGGCTCCGGCCGACCCGCCACATCTGGACGCGCAGCAAGCAGCCGTGGGTGGTCTTCGGCGCCGAAGATGAGACCTTCGAGAAGGGACCGCCCGCATAGCCCCTATACGGTTTGCGGTCTGGATTTTCGCTTGGTCTTGGCCGCGACCCGACTCGCCGCCCCCAGCGCTGTTCGCGCCCACTCGACAAGCTCATCGGGTTCGTCGAACAACCGTTCCGGCGCGCGCCAGAACGAGAGGTCTATGATCTCACCCCGCTTCTTGTAATTGAGCGGCGGAAATTGCTCGGCTTCGTTGAACGCCGCCCGATTGCCGTCGTCGACCCGGAAGTAGAGCATGTTGTCGGTCACCATCGCGAACATCAGCCCGTCGCAGAACACGCCAGTCTTGCCGAACATGCGCCGCAGCGTAACGCGACCGAGCGGCGCGAGTTGTTCGCGCAGGAACTCGGCAAAACTGTCGCTCGCGACCATCCTCGGTACCTCCGTCCTCGCCGGGCTCCGACACGGGCCGACCCGACCCCTGGGAGATTTTGAGATTTGTAAGAATATCATTGACTTCCCGGACCGCAACCTATTTTGATGCTCGTCGAAATGACAGTGGGTCAGCCCGCCGGTGGAAAAGAGAGCTGCAATCGTCGCCCTTGGAGCGCTCAGCCAGGAAACGCGTCTCGACCTCTTTCGGTTGCTCGTCACGGTCGGCCCTGAAGGGCTCCCGGCCGGTGTGATCGCGGAACGTCTTGGCGTCCTTCCGTCCTCGCTCACCTTCCACCTGAACCATCTCGTTCATGCCGGCCTTATCACGCAGCGGCGGCTGAGTCGGCAACTCATCTACTCGGCCGAATACGGTGCGATGAACGATCTGCTCGCCTATCTGACAGAGAACTGCTGTGGCCGAAACGCGCTCTGCTCCCCGGCCTGCAATCCCGCCGATGCCTTCAAAACCGGAAAGCCCGATGCGGTTCGCCACGGGAGGCTTTAGGTGAGTACGGTCGTCGAGGTCCGGCCGAGCGCTATGCGGCCGGCATTAGGGACGTTTGAACGCTATCTGACCGTTTGGGTCGCGCTGTGCATCGGCGCCGGTATCGTGCTCGGCCGACTGCTTCCGGAGCCATTCCAGGCTCTCGGTCGGATGACCGTCGCAGAAGTCAACATCCCGGTCGCGGTGCTGATTTGGCTGATGATCGTGCCGATGTTGCTCAAAGTTGACTTCGGTGCGCTCCACCGGGTCGCCGAGCAATGGCGCGGGATCGCCGTGACGGTAGGCATCAACTGGCTGGTCAAGCCGTTCAGCATGGCGCTGCTCGGCTGGCTGTTCATCGGCTGGTTGTTCCGGCCCTGGCTGCCGGCCGGACAGATCGACAGCTATATCGCCGGCCTGATCCTGCTCGCCGCGGCTCCCTGCACCGCGATGGTCTTCGTGTGGTCGAACCTGACGGACGGCGACCCGAATTTCACGCTGTCCCAGGTCGCCCTCAACGATACGATCATGGTCTTCGCATTTGCCCCGATAGTCGGATTGCTGCTCGGTCTGTCGTCGATCGCGGTCCCGTGGGAGACGCTGTTCCTGTCGGTCGTCCTCTACATCGTCGTGCCGGTAATCGCGGCGCAGGTTTGGCGGCGGTCGCTGTTGGCCAGTGGAGGAGAAGCGGCCTTGGCGACAACGTTGCGCCGCCTTCAGCCGCTATCGCTGGTGGCGCTGCTCGCGACGTTGGTGCTGCTATTCGGGTTCCAGGGCGAGCAGATCGTGCGCCAGCCGCTCGTGATCGTCCTGCTGGCCGTTCCGATCATCATCCAGGTCTACTTGAACGCGGGGATCGCCTATGGGCTCAACCGCGCGCTCGGGGTCCCGCACAACGTCGCCTGCCCTTCGGCATTGATCGGTGCATCCAACTTTTTCGAGCTTGCCGTGGCGGCGGCGATCGCGCTGTTCGGGTTTCAATCGGGTGCGGCGTTGGCGACTGTCGTCGGGGTACTGGTCGAGGTCCCGGTGATGCTCTCGGTCGTGCGGATCGTGCTGCGGACGCGAGGGTGGTATCAGGCGGCATGAGGGAGAGGCGCGGATTTACCGCTGCTTAACCGGATTGGCGCAGGCTGCCGGCCTCGGGGATCCAAGGGCGGGATGGCGGCAGGATGATCGGCTGGGCGCTGCGTCAGCTGGTGATCTGGGGCGGGGTGGCGCTCCTCATCTTTGCCGTCGGCAATCGCCTGGTGCCGCGCCCGGCCGTGTCCCCACCGGCTCCCACCGCATCGGCGCCGGTGCCGATCGAAGCGCGCGGCGCAGTGCCCAATTCGCTGGTGTTTCGCGCCAACCCGCAGGGCCACGTCGTGGTCGAGGCCGAAATCAACGGTGCGCCGGTAAAGTTTCTAGTCGATACCGGCGCGACAATGGTCGTGCTCACCTTGAAGGACGCCGCCGCCGCCGGGCTCAGCGGCAGCGATCTGGTGTTCAGCATGAGAACCTCGACCGCGAACGGTGTCGCGCGCGCCGCGCCAGTGACGCTGCGCGAACTTCGCATCGACCAGTTGGTGGTCCGCGATGTCACCGCCGCGGTCGCCGAAAATCTCAACATCTCGCTGCTCGGCCAAAGTTTTCTGACCAGGCTCGACGGCTACGAGATGCGCGACGGGGTGTTGACTCTCAACTACTGGTAGGCCGCCATCCTCCCCGCCTGGGCTGGGCCGGTTTCTTGACAAGCGCGGCCGATCGTGCGGTGTTCGCCGCCGTTCTCCCTCTCGCCGGATGCCGTTGATGCACGCCTATCGTACCCACACCTGCGGCGCGCTGCGCCTTGCGGACGCCGGGATCACCGCCCGCCTCTCGGGCTGGGTGCACCGGAAGCGCGACCACGGCCAGCTCCTGTTCGTCGATCTGCGCGACCACTACGGCGTCACCCAATGCGTGATCGACGTGTCGTCGGCTCTGTTTGGCGAGGTTGACGCGCTTAGGCTCGAGAGCGTCGTGTCGCTGACCGGGCGGATCGTCAAGCGCTCCGAGGATACGATCAACCCCAGCCTGGCAACCGGGGAAGTTGAGCTGGTGATCGCCGCGCTCGAATTGCTGTCGGCCGCGGAGCCATTGCCCTTTCCGGTCAACAGCGAAGCCGAATACCCCGAGGAGATGCGCCTCGCCTACCGTTTCCTCGATCTGCGCCGCGAGCGCGAGCACGCCAACATCATGCTGCGCTCTCACGTCATCGCCTCGATCCGCCGGCGCATGCTGGAACAGGGCTTTACCGAATTTCAGACGCCGATCCTGACCGCCAGCTCGCCCGAGGGCGCGCGCGACTATCTGGTGCCGAGCCGGCTGCATCCCGGCACCTTCTACGCGCTGCCGCAGGCGCCGCAGCAGTTCAAGCAATTGCTGATGGTCGCCGGGTTCGACCGCTATTTCCAGATCGCCCCGTGCTTCAGGGACGAGGCGAGCCGGGCCGACCGCAGCCCCGGGCGAGTTCTATCAGCTCGATTTCGAGATGTCGTTTGTGACGCAGGAGGATGTCTTCGCCGCGATCGAGCCGATATTGCACGGCGTCTTCGAGGAATTCGGGCGGGGCCGCACGGTGACGCCGCCCCCATTTCCCCGTATCACCTTCGCCGAGGCGGCGCTCAAATACGGCACCGACAAGCCCGACCTCAGAAACCCCCTCGTCATCGCCGATGTGTCGGAGGTGTTCGCCGGCTCCAAGTTCCGCGCCTTCAAGCGGATTGTCGAGGCGGGCGGCGTGGTCCGGGCGATCCCGGCCCCGGGGTCGGCGTCGCGCCCGCGCTCGTCCTTTCTCGACCGGCTCGACAATTGGGCCAAAACCGAGATGGGCGCGGCCGGCCTCGGCTATATCATCTTCGACCGCGGCGACCCGAATTCGGCGCTCGCCGGTCGCGGCCCGATTGCCAACAATCTCGATCCGGAGGAGATCGCCAGGATCGCGGCTCTGGCCGGGGTCGATGGCGGCGACGTTGTGTTTTTCGCGGCCGGGCCGAAGGCGGAGGCGGAAAAGCTCGCCGGAGCGGCGCGCACCCGGATCGGCCACGAACTCGGCCTCATCGAAGAGGGCACCTTCCGCTTCTGCTGGATCGTCGATTTTCCGATGTATGAGCGCAACGAAGAGACCGGGCAGATCGAGTTCAGCCACAACCCGTTCTCGATGCCGCAGGGCGGGATCGAGGCACTCGAAACAAAGGAACCCTTGGACATCCTCGCCTACCAGTACGACACGGTGTGCAATGGGATCGAGCTTTCTTCGGGAGCCATCCGCAACCATCGCCCGGACATCATGTATAAGGCGTTCGCCATCGCCGGCTATTCGGCCGCCGAGGTCGAGGCGCGCTTTGGCGGCATGTTGAAGGCCTTCCGCTACGGCGCGCCGCCGCATGGCGGCTCGGCCCCGGGGATCGACCGCATCGTCATGATGTTGGCCGACACCCCCAACCTGCGCGAGATCATCGCCTTCCCGCTGACCCAGCAGGGCGAGGACCTCCTGATGCAGGCCCCCGCCCCGGTGCCGCCCGAGCGCCTCAAGGAACTCCACATCCGCCTCGACCTCCCGCCCCCCAAACCGCGCTGACCTTCAGCCCCTCGCCCCGTTCGCGGGGAGAGGGAGGGATCCGCGCCGCAGGCGTGGGAGGGTGAGGGGCAGGCAGGGCGCGAGCCGATATCGCCGCAAGTTGTTCCAGGTGTCAGCGCCCGTTCGCGGACCTTTCGAGGTTGAGGGCGAGGAGGCGCGCCAGCGCGTCTTCTTCGGAAATGTCGGCCGGCCAGCCATAGGCGGCGGCGACCGCCGCATCGAGGTCGCGGTGCGCATTGTCGAGCCAGGTCGGGCGCTCGTTGTAAAGATTAGTCAGCGTCCGCTTCTTCAGGATCGCCGCGGCTTCCGGGTTCTTCGGCAGAATGCGGTCGGGATAGCCCGGCACGACCTCCGGCTCGCGGCGGACCAGATCGGGCGGGTTCAGCCACGCCTCGCGCAACTCATCGAGCCGCTTCGCCGCCGCGGCGATCGCCACGGCGCGCGGATCGTCGGTATAATCGGCCGCCGGGATGTTCGGCGTCAGCCCTTCGGGAAACGGGAAGGTCTCAAAGGTCACCCCAATGTTGTATCGACGCTGGTTGCCCACGCCCAGCCGGTTGCCTTGCGCTGTGGACCAAATCTCATGAATTCGCGAAGAGAGCAGACCATATGTCACATCATCGTCTCGACATATCGAGAAGATACTTCCCTGCACAGCGATGCCCGTCGGCGCGAATGTGAATATCCTGTATTCGGAGCTCTCTGGTGTCACAACGAATCGGGCCCGCTCTTCTAACACACGTCGCATTTCTGGTCGCGGACGCTGAAATTCCCAGAAACGGGTTTTGAGGCGCTGCTCCGCGCTACGACAACGTTGCGGATCGCGCCTGAACGGCACAACCCGCTCGATGACAATGCGAAAAGGAGCTTCATACAACGCCGCTAACTCCTCCGTAAGGCGATAACCGAAATCAACCACCCAACGATCGCGGCTTCTTCCTGTCAGGTCGTCAATGTCATAAAGGGGTCGCACAACATCGCTGTTGGGCCTCAAGTTTGGATTTAGTGGGAGCGCGAGCAGATGGCGGGCTTCGTTCCCGGACAAATCGAAGGGGCCGGTTAATTTCATGCCCTGGAAGGCAATATTTAGATTTGCAGTTAGCCGCTTCGACACTGTAACGTCGACGCCACTCGTCAGGTCCGGGTTAATATGCGATACTGCTTTCCCATTCAGACGGGGTTGGGGCTGAGCTGAATCCGGCTTAATCGTCGCACAAACCAAGCTAACCCGAACTGCGGCTCCCTTAACGACCCAAGGTTCATTGGTCCAGGCATCAAAAATTATTACTTCGTGGCTGCGCAAGTATTCTAGAACCGACCTGCTGACGCCTCGCGTGATAGATTTGGTTCCAACCAACCCGAATCCCTTAATCGATCGATTTACCAATTTCTCGGCAGCTTTTCGCATCCAATAGACGACAAGATCTGCGCGTGCTGGCACGCGACCTCGATAGGCTTTCCGGAGGGTCTCAGCGTAACGATCTCCGAGTACGGCGATGTGATCACCGCCCCCGAGAAATGGCGGGTTTCCCACAACCACGTCCGCATTCGGCCATTCGCGCTCGCTGCCGCTCGGCGTCATGAGCGCATCGGCGCGTTGGATGCCGTCGAGGCGGTCGAGGATCGGCCGGCGGGTCAACCCCAAACCCTTGCGCAGCTGCCATTGCAGCTCGGTGATCCACACCGTGAGGCGGGCCAGTTCGGCGGCGTAGGCGTTGATCTCGATGCCCAAGACCGCCTCCGGGCCGACCCGGAAATCGTCGCGGCGGCAGGCCCATTGCCTTGGCGTCGTCGAGCACCGTGAGGTCGAAATCCTTCAGTGCGCGCAGTGAGAGGGCGAGGAAATTGCCCGAGCCGCAGGCCGGGTCGAGCACGCGGTACCGACCGAGGCTGGCGCGGAAGTCGGCGTACAGGCCGCGCGCCCGCTCCAGCAGCCGCTCTCTCTGGGCCGGCGCGGTTGCCCGCGCGCGCCGCTCGTCGAGCTCCCTGATTTCCGCCTTGATCCGCTCCCATTCGCGGCGCAGCGGGGTCACCACGACCGGCTCGATGATCTTCATGATCGTCGCTTCGTCGGTGTAGTGGATGCCGACGCCGCGATTTGCCGCCGGCGCGTTGACAGCGGCAGCAGGGCGTGATGCTCGGGCTCCGGCGCGTCGAACAGGCTCGCCATTTCGGCGCGCTTCTTGTCGTCGAGGCCGCTTTCGAACAGCGTCCCGAAAATCGTCGGGTCGATCGCTTTCCAGTCCAACCGCGCCGCAGTGTCTCAGATGGCGAAGCTGGTTCTGAGCCGAGTGGCAGCACGTCGTCGTCGTCAAACAGCCCACCGTTGAACCAGGGGATCGCTGCGGCGCCGAAATGGCTGTGCGGGTTCGCCATAGCGCGGAACAAATCCCTGCAGAATTGGCTCGAAATCGTCCGAGCGTTTTACCGCCTCGTCGAGGATGACGGCGAAGACGCGGTCGGGCAAAAGATCGATGTCCTCGGCGAAAAGGCAGAACACCAGCTTGTTGATGAAGTGCGCGACGCGGCGCTCATCGTGATGCTGGCGCAGCGCGACGGCGATATTGGCGAAACTGGCCGCCGCCTCTGCCGTGACGCTCTCTCGCGTCGCCGTCGGCCGCAACCGCTCCCAATGAAGAAAGCAGTTGCGCAGTAATTCGCGCGCCTCGACCGATCTAAGATCGGCCAGGGCGATGACGTGCTGCCGCGCGATGGCGTTGGTGAAATTCGTGTGAACACGAATTTCCTGCATATCGGAGACGATCAGCAGCGGCGGGTTTTCCAGCGCATCGGCGTAGCCGCTTCAGCTGCGCGTACGCCTCGACCAAATTCCGGCGGTCGCGCTTGTATTCCCAGCCGAAGCGGCCCCGCCACCACACGTCGGCGAAACCCTGCCTATCGCCGATCTTCCGCGTCGGCTTTTCGAACTCGTATTCGCCCTTGCTCGCCGGCGTCGGCGCCGGTACGCCGAGAAGATCGCAAACGTCTCTGAAATGCGACTGCGACGCCGCCCGCTCGCTCAGTTCCGAGCCGCGCCATTTGGCGATGAATTCTTCGGGTGTCATCGCCATCACAATGCCGCGCCACGTGCGCGAGAGCACGAATTTTCATGTCCCGGCGAACGCCGGCGACACCGCCTCGTGGCCTCAGGATACTCAGGCGTATATTCATGAACTCTTCCTGGCCTCTCAAGGCTCGGCAACCGGGCATAGCCAATGGCCCTCGACCCCGTCCTCCTCTCGCGCCTGCAATTCTTCTGGGTCATTGCGCTGCACATCCTGTTGCCGGCGTTCACGGTCGGGTTGTCGTGCTACATCGCGCTTTTGGAATGGCGCTACTGGCGCACCGGCGAGCGCCTCTATTTCCGCCTCTCGGCGTTCTGGCTGAGGATTTTCGCAATCTCGTTCGGGCTTGGCGTCGTCTCCGGGATTGTCATGCCGTTCCAGTTCGGCACCAATTGGAGCCGCTTCTCGGATGCGACCGCCAACGTCATCGGGCCGCTGATGGCCTATGAGGTGCTGACCGCCTTCTTCCTGGAGGCGAGTTTTCTCGGGATCCTCCTGTTCGGCCGCGCCCTGGTGCCGCAATGGGCACATGTCATCGCCGCGCTGACGGTCGCCGCGGGCACCCTCTTTTCCTCGTTCTGGATCCTCGCCGCCAATTCGTGGATGCAGACGCCCTCCGGCTACCGGATCGTCGACGGCCGCTTTTTCCCCGAGGATTGGTGGGCGGTGGTGTTCAACCCCTCCTTTCCCTACCGTCTGGCGCACACGGTCAACGCCTTTCTGGTGACGACCGGATTCGTCGTCATCGCCGTCGCCGCCGGGTATCTGCGGCGCGGGCGCGCCCTCCCCGAGAGCCGGCGAATGCTGTCGATGACGTTGTGGCTCCTCACCGTCTTGGTGCCGCTGCAGATCGTGCTCGGTGACCAGCACGGCCTCAACACGCGGCAGTACCAGCCCGAGAAGGTGGCGGCGATGGAGGGCGATTGGGAGACGCGGGGCGAGATGCCGCTCGTCCTCTTCGGCTGGCCCGACGAGCGGGCGGAGAGAACGCGCGGGGCGCTCGAGATCCCCGACCTCGGCAGCCTCATCCTGACCCACAGCCTCACCGGCACCGTGCGCGGCCTCAAGGATTGGCCACCCTCCGACCGGCCGCCGGTCACGATCGTGTTCTGGGCGTTCCGCGTCATGGTCGGGATCGGCCTTTTGATGCTGGCAATCATCCTCGCCAGCAATTGGCTGCGCTGGTGCGGCCGGCTTTACGATCGGCGCTGGTTCTTGGCGGTGTGCGAGGTGAGCCGGCCCTTCGGCTTTATCGCCGTCATCGCCGGGTGGGTGGTGACCGAAACCGGGCGCCAGCCGTGGGTTGTCTACCACCTGCTGCGCACCGCCGACGCCGTCACCCCGTCGTTGAGCGGCGGCGAGGTGGTCGCGTCGCTGGCGCTTTATGTCGCCGTCTACCTCGTGGTCTTTCCGCTCAGCCTCTACTACCTCGCCCGGCTGGTCCGCGCCGGCCCAAGCGACGAAGGCGGGCCACCGCATCGCCCGGTCGAGGGGCTGCAGCGGGCCTCGCCGGCGCGGGCCGCGGCGGGCGCCGCCGGACCGGAGCGGGGCGCGTGACCGCGGCGTTCGATTTCGTGCCGATCTGGACCGCGATCCTCGGCTTCGGCGTCTTCATGTATGTGCTGATGGACGGGTTTGACCTCGGCATCGGCATCCTCTTCCGCGCCGCGCCCAATGAGGCGGCGCAGGACCGGATGATGAATTCGGTGGCGCCGATCTGGGACGGCAACGAGACCTGGCTGGTGCTCGGCGGGGTCGGGCTCTTCGCCGCATTCCCGCTCGCCTATGCGGTCATCCTGCCGGCCCTCTATTTCCCGATCCTCGTCATGCTGCTGGCGCTCATTTTCCGCGGCGTCAGCTTCGAGCTGCGCTTTACCGCGGGTGCGGCCGGGCGGCGCCTGCTGGAGCACCGCCTTTCATTATGGGTCGGTAACGGCGACGATCGCCCAAGGCGTCGTCCTCGGCGGGTTCATTCAGGGCTTTGCGGTACGGGGCCGCCAATTTGTCGGCGGCGCTTTCGACTGGCTGACCCCCTTCTGCCTCTTGACCGCGATCGGCCTCTTACTCGGCTATGCGCTCCTGGGCGCCACCTGGCTCGTCATCAAGACCGACGGCGAACTTCAGGCGTGGGCGCGCCGGCAGGCCACTTGGCTGACCTTTGGCGTCATCGCGGCGATGGCGGCGGTCAGCCTGTGGACGCCGCTGCTCGATGCGCGGATCGCCGCGCGCTGGTTTTCCTGGCCCAACATCATCCTGTTGGCCCCGGTGCCGATCGCGACAGCGGTCATCGCGTGGCGGTTATGGCTGGCCTTGCGCCGCGGTTCCGAGTTTCTGCCGTTTATCGCCGCGATCGGGCTGTTCGCCATGGGCTACGCCGGGCTCGCGATCAGCCTGTGGCCGATGATCGTGCCACCGGCGATCACGCTGTGGGAGGCGGCTGCAGCGCCGCGCTCGCAGGCCTTCCTCTTGGTCGGCACGCTGTTCCTTCTGCCGCTGATCATCGGCTACACCGCCTGGTCCTACTGGGTGTTTCGCGGCAAAGTCGGCGACGGGATTGGCCATCACTAGGTCATGAACTCATAAAAGAGATTCCCAGCGGAATCGAGATGTGATTCAAGCTTCCCAACTGGGGGAGCAGGATCATGCGGGGATACGAGTTGACGGATTTCGAATGGGATGTCACACCGGCCGGCAAGCGGCGGTCGGGTCGAAAAGCGCAGCTCGAGAAAACTCGGGCTGCGCGACCGGCGGAAGCGAAGTTGGCGCGGCCGGACCACGCCGATGAGGACGCGGCGGTAACCTTGACAGAGGCCGATATTCCTGGCGTAGCGGAGCCGGTCAACCCACCGCTCACCTTCGCGTCGAACTTGACGCTGCGCACTCGTACCTCGCCGGGCGCGGCCTTTCGGCCCAAGTCGTTGAGGAGTTCGGCCTGGGATACTGCTCGCGCGGTGTCATGGCCGGACGCATCTGCATCCCGGTCCATGACGCGGCGGGCCAACTGGTCGCCTATGCCGGCCGCTGGCCGGGCTAGGACGTGCCGGAGGATCAAGAGCGGTACAAGCTGCCGAAGAACTTTCAGAAGAGCCGGATGCTGTTCAATCTGCACCGCGTCGCCGAGGGCGAGCACATCGTGCTCGTCGAGGGCTGATTGGTCGACGTTCCGACTCCACGCCCTTGGCGTACCTGTTGCCTCCCTGATGAGCTCCTCGGTTTCCGAGGAGTAGCTCGCGCTATTGCGCGAGCACGGCGCCCGTTACGTCACCTTGTTGCTGGACGGCGACGCCGCCGGCCGCAAGGCGCGAGAGCGGGCGCTGCCCGCTCTCGCGAGCGCGTTCTTTCAAAAAATACTCAGATTTAGCCCGGCTTTTGAAAGCCCGAATTAGCCCAAATCCGGCGGCTCCCCCCTCTGCCGCTCAAATGGCGCGTCTACTGCCCCCGGAGGGCTGCGCAACGCCCCGCAGGGCCATGCCCGGGGGCTAGGGGGAAATGGGGTATTCTGGGACGATGAAACAGGCCATCACCCTACCGCTCGAAGACCTCGCCATGCTTGACCAGCTATGCCGGGATCAGCGCATGAACCGTGACGAAGCCGTAGAGGCCGCCGTCCGCTGGTACATCGAACGGGGAGGGGACCTGCCGACTCTAGACGACCCGATCGACGAGATTGAGCCATAGTCGCGTCCCTTCATCGGTTCTACCCGAGCCGGGCAGTACCTTCTATTTGGGTTGGTCGGAAGGGAGCGCAACGCGTTCGAGGCCGGGCCAGAAACCGACACGCCGGCGAATATCGCGAGCAGCATTCGACGGGCGACCGAGGCCGAAGGGGTCCGACTACTCATCGGATGAGACCGACGCCCCCGCCGGCGTCGTGCGTAAGGATGCCCCGGATCAGCCTGTCTACTGATGCCTCGGAGTGATGCTCGTCTCCGGCATCGCACCTTTGCGGTCCAGGGCTTCGCCGCCAGGCATCGATACGGGCTCGCCGCGGTTCCACCAACCCCCGCCTAACGCCTGGAAAAGTGCCGCGGTGTCGGCTAACCGGGCAGCTTGGGCCTGAACAAGATTGCTCCGCGCCTGCTGATAGGTGTTTTGAGCATTAAGTAGCGCGAGGTAATTGACTGCGCCGGACGCTAGCTGGCGCCGGGCGATCTCAAGGCTGGTCGCAGCCGCGCGTTCCGCTGCCGCCGCCGCGACGAGCCCATCGGCATCGGTTTGCAGCGCCTGCAACACGTCGGCGACATTCTGGAACGCGGTCAGCACGGTCTGTTTGTATTGCGCCGCTGCCTGATCGAACGCCGCTTCGGCTGCCCGTTTTCGATGCAGCAGGGTCCCGGCGTCGAAGATCGTCTGCGCCGCGTTTGCTGTGACGGTCCAGAAAGCGGTCCCCGGCCCGAACAGGCTGCCGATCATCAACGCCGTGGTGCCGCCATTCGCGCTCAAGGTAATCTGCGGCAGCATGTTGGCGGTGGCGACACCGATCTGCGCGCTCGCGCCGTGCAATTGCGCCTCCGCCGCGCGGATGTCCGGCCGCTGCTCGGCCAGACGCGACGGCAGGCTCACCGGCAGGTTTTCGGGCAGGTGCAACGAGTCAAGATCGAATGCCGAATTCGGCTGTTCGCTCGGCAAGCGACCAATCAGGACGGCGAGGAGATGGCGCTGTTGTCCGAGTAGCTTGCCGAGCGGCGGCAGAGCGGCCTGCGCCTGTGCCAAGGCCGCCTCTTGCGCCGCCACATCGGCGCCCGCTGCCTGGCCCAATGCCAATTGGCTGCGCAAAATGTCAAGTGATTGGCGCTGGATGTCGATGATTTCCTCGATGGCCGCGATCTGACCGCGCACCGACGCCTCGGTGACGACCGCCGCAACTAGGTTGGCGGTCAGGGTCAAATAGGCCGCTTCAACTTGGAAGCGCTGGTTCTCCTCTTCCGCGGCGAGGGCTTCGACCTGACGCCGTGTCCCGCCGAACAGGTCGGGGACATAGGAGACACTGAGTTGCGCTGAATAGAGGCTGTAATAGAGGTTGCCGCTGGCGGTCGCGGGTGACAGGCTGGCGGCGGTCCGGTTGCGGCTGGCGTTGAAGCCGGCTTGTATGGTTGGATAGAACGCTCCCTCGCCCGCCAGGGTCAATTCGTGCGCCTGCCGCAACGCGGCTTCCGCCGCCGCGACCGTGGGATTGGCTTTCAACGCCTCGTCAATGAGCGCGTTGAGCGGGGCCGAATGGAACAACTGCCACCATTCTCCGGGGATGCCTCGGTCAGCGAGGAAGCGCTGAGCGGCCCCGCCGGTTACCGCTGCCGACGCAGTCCGCACGGGCAGCGGTTTGGGGGTATACCGCTCGACATCAGGTGCCTTGGGCCGCTCAAAATCAGGCCCGACCGCGCACCCGGCAAGCAATATCGGCACGACGAGAGACCGGAGCCAGCAGGAAGCCCAGCGGCTGCAGTTCAACCCCACGGCCCTACTCTGCCGACCCTGGTTGTGGCACGAGAACCTCGGCAGGCGGACGGTGACGGGAGAACAGATCGATCAGCACCGGCAGGACCAGGAAAATCAAGACCGGCGCCAAGAGGATGCCGCCGACGACGACGATAGCCAGCGGCTTTTGCACTTGCGACCCAATGCCAGTTGAAAGCGCAGCGGGCAATAGACCAACGCAAGCCGCGATGCAGGTCATCAGCACAGGGCGCATCTGTATGTCACCCGTACGCAACAACGCGGCGGCGCGATTTATACCGGCATCGATTTGGAGATTGTAGTAGCCAATCACGATGATCCCATCCATTGCCGCGATACCGAACAACGCGACAAATCCGATAGCCGCCGACACGCTGAACGGGGTTCCGGTCAGGACAAGCGCGAATATCCCTCCGACCAGCGCCATTGGCATCACGCTCGCTGCCAGCAACATGTCGATAATCGAGCCGAAATTCAGATAAAGCAGAATTAAGATCAGAGCGAGGCTGAACGGCACCGCAATCGCGAGTCGACCGATCGCGTCTTCCAATGCGCCGAATTCGCCGACCCATTCGAGACGGTATCCGGCCGGTAATGGTATTTCCTTGGCGATCTTCTGTTTGGCTTCCAACACAGCGCTGCCGAGGTCGCGCCCGCGCATACCTGCCCATCTCCCGGGCGGCGCAGCTTATGAGTGACCTGGCCGGGGTGAGCGTCTCGGCCGGGTGGGTGGCCGGGGTCCGCGCGAAGGCAGCGGGCAGGCTGGAGCCGTTCATGGACCACGTTCCGGGCCCTGCTGCGCCCGGCCGGCCTGCTGTATGCCGACGAATCCCCGGCCCGCGCCGCCGGGCACCTGGGATACGTCCGCTTCGCTTGCACCGGATACCTCACCGCCCTGCACACCGGGGGCCGGTCCGCGGCAGACATCGACGCCGGCGGTGTGCTAGACGGCTACGGCGGGGTCATCGTCCGCGACGGCTATGCCGGCTATGACCATCTCACCGCCGCGCTGCACGCCTGGTACGGCGCCCACAACCTGCGTGACCTGCGGGATCTGTACACCTTCGACCCCGAAGGCCAGGTCTGGGCACGGTCCATGGCCGACCTGCTCATCACGGCGAACGCGCAGGCCACCGCCGCCCGCGCCGCCGGGCAGGCCCGGCTGCCCGATGACCAGCTCGCACAGATCACCGCCTGGTACCGCGGTGCCGTCGCCAAGGGTATCAGCGATAACCAGGGCAAACGCAGCAAGATCAACCGTGACGGGCTGCGGCTGGCCCGCCGCTTCCGCGATCACCAGGACATGATCCTGCGGTTCACCACCAACCTCGCCGTCGGGTTCACCAGCAACCAAGCCGAACGCGACGTCCGCCCCGTCAAAGTCCAGCAGCACAGCTCGAGCGGCTGCTGGTGCACCCTTGACGGCCAAAGGGTTAGCTAATGATCCTCAGGGCGACCGGCTCATGAGCCCACACGACTCGCGTCCCGGCCCTGACCCGGTATCGCCGGATCCGGATCAGGTAACCTCGTCGGCTGCCCGTAGCGGGGCGGCCACCGAGACCGGCCGTCCTGCGCCTGGCCTTACTGACCGGCTGGCCTACTCCATCGACGAAGCCGCCCTACTAACCGGCCTGTCCCGCGACCTGCTGTACGACCAGATGCGCCACGGCAACCTCACCTACGTCAAAATCGGCCGCCGCCGACTCATTACCTGCCACCACCTGCAGCAATTCCTCGGAGATGCTTCCACGTAAGCAACCGGCGACTGCGCCTGCGAATTGTGCGGCGACAGGCCTTTTCAGCTTCGCTAAGACCCTGTGTGAACATGGCCGACTTCTCCAGGCATGCCCGTAGCGCTCGACCCTGTCCGCGGCAAATAAGTACGCTCGCGACCAGAGTGCCGATGCATAAAAATACGGCCTGGCGGACCGACCTGCGGGGCCGTAACAGGATCTGCCAAGCGACCGACAACGCGAAAGGCTCGTGATAACCGCGCAAAGTCCCGCCGTTCGGTATGCCGGGAATGACGATGGTCCGGCTGATCGAGACCATCCATAATGGGACGTTCTGTGGCACGGACAGACGGCCTCACAGTTGCACGCCTCAAAGTAGCTGCCGGCAACGGCCCACACCCGGGGCGGTTCCGCCTCGCCTGCCATTCCGCCATTCAAGCCTGTCCGGCCGCGCCAGTCCACTAGCGCGCACAGTGTGATCGTGCAGTCACGGTTACGTGCACCAGATCTGGATGATCTGTATACCGCGACCCACGCGCCCGGCCTAGCTGTCAGCCGCAAATATTCAGCGTTATATGGGTGATCGAAGATCACCGAGCCCTTCGGGCCATATAACGCTAGATATACGGGTGATCCTCGCTCATATTTTCGGCCCGATATGCGGAGATGATCACCCGTATATCACTCGATCTGATTTCCTACTAGAACGGTCGAAAATGCTCTACGGCGATTGCCGGCGAGGTCGAGATAGCGTGAGTGAGGATTTCACTTCGTGCATAGATATTCGAGCGGATGAATTACTCATTTCGGCATGTGGGTTTTGCGTCGCCGGATGGCGGAGCGTCAGATCGCGCCGTCGTGGCGGCGGTCCGGCTGGGTCGCTGGTCAGGTCCGGGACGGGAAGATGCCGAACAGGGCGATGCAGAAGTTCACCGCGAGGTAGGGCTGGATGTTGTCGTGCGGCTGGCTGCCCCCCGCGTCGCCGAGCATGCCCGCGTTCATGACGGTGCCGGCATCGGGCGCGGCGGTGTAGATACGGCTGGCGGAGCGGGCCAGCGCGCGGCCCTCGGGCTGGTCGGAGCCGGCGGGGCTGCTGCTGGCCTTGACCGGGTGGGTGTGCCCGGGCATCTGGGCCGCGGCGAGCGTCACGGTCTCGGCGCCGCCGGCCTGGCCTTCGGCGTAAGGGGAGAGCCCCGGGCCCTGACCCTGGCCGGCCGGCACGCGGGAGCGCATGTCAGGCACGGCGAAGGTGGTCACCCCGTCACCCCCGTAGGTCGTGCCGAGGAGGCTGAACAGGGCCTGGTTCTGGTTGATCGGCAGGAGCTGGCCGTTGCACGGGGCCCAGCCTTGCGGTGCGAAACCGAAGCCGAACATCCTGATCTCGCCGACAAATGGCTCAGACATACCGTCTCCTCAAAGGGGGCTGTACAGGCAGCGCGCCGATGATGGCCTGGCCGCAGGGCCCGGGAACGGCACGAACCGCGACGGGCCCGCCCCGATTCCGCGGCAGCAGCAGGACGTGCCAGCCCGGCGGGCGCGGCGCCCGCCGCCCGCGCCGCGCCGCGGAGCACACCTGCCGCGCGGCACCTGGCTGCAGATGCTCACCGCCCGGCCTCCTACTCTGCCCCGCCGCTGAGCCTTCGCAGCCAGCTACGGGGCAACCCCATGGTCCAGTCTCACGCTCGGGCTGGCAAGCACCGCGCTGCGCAGCCCCGCCCCGCAGCGGCGCACTGACCATGACGCGGGCCCGATGAGGGCACCCCCGACCGTGCCGCACAGTCCGGCAGCGGGAGCGTCCCGGCGCAGCGTTCCTGCTGCTCCGGGACGCATCACGATGCCGGACACCGCTGGATCGCGGACCTCCGGGCGCAGACACTGACCGATGATCGCTACCTGGCCGCTACCCTGCGGAGCTAGTCAGCTAAGATCCCCTCTCATGCACGGCGAGGTCAGCACCCGTCCCGAGCGTCTCCCCGACGACGGCGACTTCCTGCTGTCCGTGTATGCCTCCACCCGGCCGGAACTGACCGGGCTCGGCTGGCCCGGACAACACCAAGATGCCTTTATCCGCATGCAGTTCGACGCCCAGACCCGCCATTACCGGGATTCCTTCCCCGACGCCGCCTACTCGGTCATCTGCGTGGACGGCGAGCCGGCCGGACGGCTCATCATCCACTACGCCGACGACCAGATCCTCATCATCGACATCGCCCTCCTGCCGCAGTTCCGCCGCACCGGAATCGGGAGCGGGCTGGTCCGGCGGCTGCTGGAGCAGGCCGATGCCGGCCATCTGCCCGTCAGATGCCACGTCCTGCACGACAGCACCGCCCGCCGGTTCTGGGAACAGGCCGGGTTCGCCGCCCAGGGCAGCGACGGGGTGTACGCGGCCATGGAACGGCCACCCTGACCGCGGGGGTGCGGCCCGACCTGCCCATCCCGGCCCGGATCAGCCGGATGAGGCCGATGAGCGGCAGCACCGCGCCGGGCAGCCGGCGCGCCGTGGCCGAACTGGGGTTGGCCCTCGCCTGACTGCCATGCAAACACGCGCGGAGCGGCAAGAGAGGATCTGCTGAGCCCAGCTGCGGACGGCACACGCCGACCGGCGGCGCGCCGGGCTCTACGGGCGTGGGTCCCGCGAAGACCGCGTACGTCCGGTGAACTCTCGCGCTGTCCTGGCCCGGAGGCACAGGGACCGGACAGACGCCCGCAGCGCTCCCGGTAGATTCAGGTAATGAAGAAGGTTCTCGAGCTCCTGGTCTGTCTCCTCCATCCCGTTGCCGTGGTCCTCATATGGATTGACTTGGCAACCCGCCGTGATATCGGCGGCGGCGCGAAGCTGGCATGGGCCCTGTTCAGCCTTATCCCGCTCGTGCCGTTCCTCTACGTGCTGACGGGTGGCGATCTATGGTGAGGCCAGCGCGCAGCGGTGACGATGCGCCGCCAGGCAGGCACAAGAACTGATCGTGACGTGCCGGAGACGACCGCCGGCATCGCCGGCCGAGCGCGGAGCGAGAGCCTCAGCGACTGATCGTGGTCTTCGCGGTTGATGACCTCAGAGCCTTGACCTGCTTCGGCTTCAGCCGCAGAATCAGCACGACGGCGACCAGGGTGGCGAATATGAGCCCAGTCCCCGCGACCAGCGTGCCGGTCAGCGCTGTGGCCGGTGCCACCGCGGCGGCGACTATCACGGTGAGGATAGAGCCATAGCCTGTGCCCAGGGCCACGGCAACCCGGCGGGTCCGGAACAGCGGACGCGCTTCCGGCGGCATCCGCCATAGCTGCATCGCTCCGAGACCGGCACCCAGCGCGGCAAAGGTCCCTAGCCCGGCCACGACCGTTGCCCGTGGCATATGCCCGACCACGACATGGGCCAGCAAGCTGGCCGCCTCGCCATACCGTTTGAGGCCCAGCATCACCGTGGCCCGGGCCAG
>CAVTGB010000049.1:0-117270 GCA_963734125.1 uncultured Alphaproteobacteria bacterium | reverse complement strand
AAACTGTCGGCAAGAGCGACGACATCGCCCAACACGCTGCGTCTCCTCGGGCTGCCGGCGGCGGTGCGCAACAGCTCTCGAACAGGGCGAGCTGTCGGCCGGGACCGCCGTGCGCTGCTCGGCGCCCCGAGATCCCGCCGCACTCGCGCTCGAGGTGGTGCGCCGCGGCTCAATGTGCGGGCGACCGAATTGGTGCGCCGCCGCGCCGCCCGGCCGAAGGCGGCGCCGCGCGGCCGCGACGCCGATACCGTGGCGCTTGAACGCGAGCTTGCGACCGCGCTCGGCCTGCGCGATCCCTGGCGCCGAAGCGGCGCGGCGGCAGCGTGACAGTGCATTACACGAGCCTCGACCGGCTCGACCGGGTGGTGACGCTGCTGCGCCGTCGATGAGCTGCCGATCATCTCGTGACCGCAACCGACCTAGGCGCCGGGCCGGCGCGGGCCTCGCGGGCAAGCGTCAACATTGCCTCGCGGCAGATTGTCCGGCCGGCCAGACCGGTCAGCTTCATGCGGAATTCGGCGTCGGCGACGCGCTCCAGGGCGCCGGCGCATGCGGTTCGCTCCAGCGCCGAGCTGGCGGCAATAGCTGTCCTGGTCTCTGAAGAAGATCGGCGGACGGGCGCCGCCGGATCGCCTCTTCAATGGAGCCGGCCCGGCGGCAATGCGCGCGGCGAGGACGTGGAGCCGCTGGAGATGGCGCAACAGCGCGCGAATGATCGTGACCGGCGACTCGCCCTCCTGAACACGCCGCCAGGCGCCGGTTCGAGCGCGGCGGCATCGCCCTCGGCGGCGGCCAGGAGCGCATCGTCCAAGGACAAGGCCGCGCTGTCGGCGATCTGACGGCGCGCAACGTCCGGCCGATGTCGATCTGCCGCCACTCCCGGCATGACATCGCTGAGCTTCAGAAGTTCGGCCCGGTAGGCGGTCATCGCCAAGATGTTCGACGAGAAACTCGATGGCGTCGCGACGGGCCGCGATATGGTGTGCGGCGAAGGTGTCGCCGATAACGACGGCGAGGTCGCGCGCGTTGTCGGGATAGCAGCCGATCGCGGCAGCCCGGGGCTGCGTCGTCAAGACGCCGCGCCAGCGTCGAGCGGCCGGGCAGGTCGCCCGCCTCGACCACGACTACCGAATCGCCGGCTGCGTCCGGAACCGCGTGAAGAGTGGTGCCACAGCGTCGCCGGCCTGACGCACCCGCACGACGCGCCGCCCGCCAAAGAGGCCGATCTGCGCCGCCTATCGGCGAGCCGCGCCGGATCGGCAGCAAGCGCGGCGGCCGCGAGATCGGCGACGCGAAACGGGCGTGCAGATCGGCGCAACCGTTCGCGCCAGAGTGTCGGAACGCTCGCGGGCAGCGGCCCGCATCCGGGCCGAAAAGAGCACGGCGCGGATCTCGGGGTCGAGGCGGCGCAGAACCCCTCGACCCGCCCGGCGGCAAGCTTCACGGCGTGCCCGGGGCTTGGCGGCGCGGTCGGCCGCCCGGCGTTGCAGGAACACCGTAAGCCGGCTGACAATGTCGCGGCGCAGTTCCTCGACAGAGCGGGTCCGCGCATCGTCTTCGGCGATGATGTCGGAGTATCCATTGGCCAGGATGTCGAACGAACTTCGGCGACGTGGGAGACGCCCGAAAGGAGCTGGATATTGCGCGTACTATCGGTGAGGAAGAAGCGGCTATGGCGTCGAGCCTGCCGCGGGTGCCGAAACCTTGCGTCTGCACGCCGAGATCCTGCCGCAGGGTTTGCAGCGTGATGCGCAGCAGATAGCGCTGCGGCGTCGGTTCGCCGGTCGGGTTCAGCGTTTGTCGCAACGCCTGCGCGAGGTTCTGGCCAATCCGCTCCGGGATCGGTGCGACCTTGATGGCGCGAAGCTCTGCGTCGGCCGGTCCGGCTTCGGGGTCGGCATAGAGCGGGGCCCAGCCGCATCCCCCCAAGCTCAATAAGCCCAGCCCCAGCGCCATGCCGAGGCCGCGGCGGAGGAGAACGCGGCGCCCAGTCTCTTGCCAGGCGGCCTTTCGGCAGGCGGCCATCAGGCGACAACGCTGACGATGCGGTTGGGCACGACGACCACCTTCTTGGGCGCCTTTCCGTCGAGGAAACGCACCACTTGCGGCAACGCCAGCGCCGCCGCTTCAACCGCGGCCGAGGCGGTGTCGCGCGGCAGATCGATCGTGCCGCGTAACTTGCCATTGACCTGGACCGCGATCGTCACCGCCTCGTCGCGCGTCAGGTCGGGATCGGCCGCCGGCCACGGCGCGTCGGCGATCAGCCCCTCGTGCCCGAGCGTCTGCCACATTTCCTCGGCCAGATGCGGCATCATCGGACCGATCAAGAGGGTCGCGGCTTCGAGACCCTCGCGCAGCACCGTACCGGCGCCGGGTTCGCCCGCCGGCAGATCTTCGAGCGCGTTGGTCAATTCGCGGATCCGGGCGACGGCGCGGTTGAAGCGGAATTTGTCGAGATCGTCGGTGACGGTCGCGATCGTCTTGTGGATCTGGCGGCGCAGCGCGACGAGTGCCGGGCTCAGCCCTGCCGCCATCGCCGTACCGGCTTGCGGCAGTGCGGCCGCCGGTTCCGAGACCATCCGCCACAACCGGTTGACATAGCGCCAGATCCCCTCGATGCCGGTTTCGGTCCATTCGAGGTCGCGTTCCGGCGGGCTGTCGGACAACAGGTAAAGGCGCGCGGTATCGGCCCCATAGGTGTCGACGATATCGTCGAGCCCGACCACGTTCTTTTTGGATTTGCTCATCTTTTCGGTGCGGCCGGCGGTCACCGGCCGGCCCGCTGACATCGGCGAGGCGGCCGCTGTCGTCGGTCGAAACTTCTTCCGGGAACAGCCATTCGCCGGTCTCGCTCTGGTAGGTCTGATGGCAGACCATGCCCTGGGTGAACAGCCCGGCGAAGGGTTCATCGAGATCGACATAGCCGCAACGCTTCAAGGCGCGGGTGAAAAAGCGCGAATAGAGGAGGTGTAAGACGGCGTGCTCGACCCCGCCGATATACTGATCGACCGGCATCCAGTATTCGGCCGCCGCGCGGTCGAAGGCGACCGGCGCGCGGGCCGAACAGAAGCGCAGGAAATACCAGGACGATTCGAAAAACGTGTCGAACGTATCGGTCTCGCGCTGCGCCGGGCCGTGACACGAGGGGCAGGCGACATGCTTCCAGGTCGGATGGCGGTCGAGCGGGTTGCCGGGGCGGTCGAAGGTGACGTCCTGCGGCAATTCGACCGGGAGATCTTTTTCTGGCACCGGCACGATGCCGCAACCCGGGCAGTGGATGACCGGGATCGGGCAGCCCCAATAGCGCTGCCGCGACACCCCCCAGTCGCGCAGGCGATAAGCGATCGTCCGCTCTCCGCGGCCCGATTGCTCGAGCCGCTCGCTCGCTGCCCGCTTCGCCGCCGGCACCGAAAGCCCGTTCATGAAGTCCGAGTTGAAGAGGGTGCCGTCCTCGACATAGGCGGTATCGCCGATCGCGAAATCGCGCCGCATCCTCGCCCGGCGGCAACACCACCGGAATGACCGGGAGATCGTATTTGCGGGCGAAGTCGAGGTCGCGCTGATCGTGCGCCGGGCAGCCGAAGATGGCGCCGGTGCCGTATTCCATCAGCACGAAATTGGCGACGTAGACCGGGACCGTGCGGCTCGGATCGAACGGGTGGACGGCGTCGAGCGCGGTGCGAAAGCCCCGTTTCTCGGCGGCTTCGATGACCGCTTCGCTGGTGCCGAGCCGGTCGCATTCGACGATGAAATCGCCGAGCTTGGGGTCGTTGGCGGCGAGGCTCTGTGCCAAAGGATGGTGCGGCGAGAGCGCGATGAACGAGGCGCCGAACAGCGTGTCGTGCCGCGTCGTGAACACGTCGACCGTCTCCTCGCGGCCGACGATCGGGAACAGCACCCGAGCGCCTTCGGAGCGGCCGATCCAGTTTTCCTGCATCAGCCGCACCCGCTCGGGCCACCGATCGAGCGTCGTCAGCGCGTCGAGCAATTCTTCATTGAATGCGGTGATGCGCAGGAACCACTGTGCCAGAAGGCGCTTCTCGACCACCGCGCCGGAGCGCCAGCCGCGCCCGTCGATCACCTGTTCATTGGCCAGCACGGTATTTTCCACCGGGTCCCAATTGACCCATGATTCCTTGCGGTAGGCGAGGTCGGCCGCGAGGAAGTCGAGGAACATCTTCTGCTCGTGGCGGTAATATTCGGGATGGCAGGTTGCGATCTCGCGCGACCAGTCATAGGCAAAGCCCATACGCTGCAACTGGCCGCGCATTTCGCGGATGTTGGCCGTTGTCCAGGTCGCAGGATGGACATGACCGGCGATCGCCGCATTCTCCGCCGGCAGTCCGAAGGCGTCCCACCCCATCGGGTGGAGGACGTTGAAGCCCTGCGCCCGGCGATAGCGGGCGACGAGGTCGCCCATCGTATAGTTGCGGACATGCCCGACGTGGAGCTTGCCCGACGGGTATGGGAACATTTCAAGCACATAATATTTCGGCCGCGCCCTATCCTCGCGCGCCTCGAAACACCGGCGCTCGCGCCATCGGCGCTGCCACTTCGCCTCGGTTTCCCGAAAATTGTAACGCGACATGCCTCTTCCTACAGCTTCGCGCCGTCTCCGGCAGGGTTGGCGCTGCCGCTATTTATACCCGGCGCTATTTATACATGGTATCGCGGTAGCCCTCGGCATGGATCTGGCGCGCGCGCAGCAGAATGGCGCTTTCCAGCCCGTCGACGACATCGCGCGCGACCGGGGTATTCTCCCACTGTCCGGCGGACGAGCGCACCTGGCGCTTGACCGACACGGCGATCGAATCGGAACGCAGCGCGCGCGACAGGATGAAGACGCTGACCTGCAACCGCTCATCGGGTTTGCCGGGCGGCGAATACCAGTTCGTCAGAAACAGGCCAAGCATCGGGTCTGCCGAGGCAAACCCGGCAAAGCCCAGGGTGTCTTGCGTCGCCTGCCACAGGATCGGGCTGACCGCGGCGCCGGTCTGCGGCCCGTTACTTTGTTCCGACTCTCGTTTGGCGAGCCCGAATATCGTCCACAGCGTGGCATCCGTATTATCGGCGCTGGCCGGTGGCGGCGCCGGTACTGCGCCTGTGACCGGGTCCGCGGCGGTCTCGGGTGGGCGATCGGAGCCGCATCCCGCCAGGATCAACGAAAGGCTTGCGGCAAGCCCGAACAGCAGGCGGTAATAACCAGGTAACATGTCACGACCCTTGGCGCCGCTCTGCACACGGGGCGGCGCCCCACAGGCAGCCTTGTGCCAGGAATGGAGCCAACATGGAAGAGGCGCGGCTTCACGAAGTCATCGGCGCCAATCTGGCCGCCGTTCGCGGCCGAATCGAGGCGGCCGCGCGCGCCGCCGGCCGGCCGGAGGGTGCGGTCACCCTGGTTGCGGTCAGCAAAACCCACCCGATCGAGGCGGTGCGCGCGGCGCTCCAGGCGGGGCAGCGCATTTTTGGCGAGAATCGGGTGCAGGAGGCGCTCACAAAATTCCCCGCGCTGCGCCGCGAGTTTCCCGACCTCGTGCTGCACCTGATCGGTCCCTTGCAGACCAACAAGGTCAAGGACGCGCTCGCCCACGGCGATGTGATCGAGACCGTCGACCGGCCGCGCCTTGCCGAGGCCTTAGCCCGCGAGATCGCGAAAACCGGGCGGCGACCGGCGTGCTTCATCGAGGTCAATACCGGCGAAGAGCCGCAGAAGGCCGGGGTATTGCCCGTCGCCGCCGATGCTTTCATCGGCGAGTGCCGCGACCGCCACCATTTGCCGATCGTTGGGCTGATGTGCGTGCCGCCAGAGCACGAGGAGCCGGCCTTGCATTTCGCGCTTCTGCGCGAGATCGCGCGGCGCAACGGCCTCCTTCAGCTCAGCATGGGGATGAGCGCCGATTTCGAGACCGCGATCCGCTTCGGCGCCACCCACGTCCGCGTCGGCACCGCAATCTTCGGCGCCCGCCGGGTTATGGGTGCGGCGGCGGAGTAGAACGCCTTACAGCAGGTGCCCGCTGCGCGTCGCTTTGGTGCGCAGATAGCGCTCGTTGTGGCCGTTCGCCGGGAAGACGTGCGGCACCCGCTCGACGATGCGGATGCCGTAGCGTTCGAGCGCGGCGACCTTGTCGGGGTTGTTGGTGAGGAGCCGCACCGCCGCAAAACCCAGCTGACGCAGCATCTCGGCGGCCGGCTGATAGACGCGCTCGTCGGCGTCGAAACCGAGCTGCTCATTGGCGTCGATCGTGTCGAAGCCGGCATCCTGCAGCTGATAGGCGCGCAGCTTGTTGACCAGGCCAATGCCGCGGCCTTCCTGGGCGAGGTAGAGGAGGACCCCGCCGCCGGTCTTGGCGATCGCGGCGATGGCTCCGCGCAGCTGGTCGCCGCAATCACAGCGCAAGCTCGCCAGAAGATCGCCGGTGAAGCATTCCGAATGGAGCCGAACCAGCACCGGCGAGGCCGGGTCCGGCGTGCCGATCAGGATCGCGAGATGCTCGGTGCCGCCATCGCCGGGGCGGAACGCGATCAGCCGGGCATCCTCGGCGTCGGCGAGCGGGACGCGCGCTTCGGCGACCCTCGTCAGCCCGGCGACGGCGGCGCGCCGGGTCAATACCTCTTCGGCCATGACCACCGCGAAATCGGTGCGCCGCCGGGCCAGCGCCGCTTCGGAGGGACCAAGCGGCAAGACGAGGGCCGCCGGCAACAGCGCAGCCAGCCGCGCGAGCGCGACGGCCGCGAGCTCGCCGCCTTCGGCGAGGGCCGGTTCGGGACCAAGCCCCGGCGGTTCGGCGCCGAGCGAAGCTGCCGGATCGGCGAGGTTGCGGATGACCGCGGCGGCGATCTCCGGCGCCAGCGCAATCGATACCGCGCCCGAGAGCGCGCCCGGAACGGTTTCGCGCCGCGCCAGGCCGAGCGCCACCGCGCGGCGGCGCGTCAGCACCATGCGCAGCTTGCGTCCCGACACCGCACGCAGGCGCGCGAGATTGTCGTCGTTGACGAATTCGGCGGCGAGGGTGAGGACCGCGTTATCGCGCCCATCAAGCAACACCGAGTCGCCGCGCCGCAGCGATACGATCGCCGCGTCAAGCGTGCCCCCGGCTGCCGCCTTCCCGGTCCTTGCTGAGATCAACTTCTCGACCACGCTGCGCCTCTTCTTCGCGCCATCATAAACCGCATCGCCCCGGGCGCCACCCGTCTCCTGCGCATGACTGCCTTCCCGGCGCTCAGAAATTTTCCAGGCTGAGCACTTCGTCATCGTAATCATAGGCGAAGATCTCGGCGTGGCGGCCCCAGTTGATCACGGTTTCGAGCACCCGCTCGGCCTCTTCCTCGGAGAGGTGGTCCTCGAGCTCGCGCAGGAAGCGGGCGGCGGGCGCGCGGTGCCCCGGGCGCTCGTCGAGGACGCGGCGGATATGGGCGGCGAGCGGCACGTGCTTCAAGAGCGCGTCGGCGAACATCTGCTTGCGGCCGAGCATGTCGGTGGCGGCGTAGGCCCGCCCGCTCGCGGTCAGCTCGATATCGCCGGCGCTGACGTGCGCCCAGCCCAACAGCTCCATCATCTCGATCAGCGGGAATAGCTCATCCATCACCAGGTTTTCGCCGTCGGCGAGCTGCGGCAGGTCGGCGCGTCCGTTGTAGGGCGGCTCCGTCAGCGTGTCGATCAGCCCCGAGACCTGCTGCACCGCAGCGTCGGGCAACCGGTAGCCGAACCCGATCGGCTCGGGTTTGGCGCCGCGCCGCCCGTCGCGCCCGGGGACCGTTGTCAACAGCGTATAGACCTGATCGACGATCTGGTGGAACGGCGCGCCCTCGGGCGCCCGCGGATGCGGCAGCGCGACCGGTACTTCCGCGCTGATCCGGCCGGGGTCACTGCTGAAAATCAGGATGCGGTCGGCCATCTCGACGGCCTCGGCAATGTTATGCGAGACCATCAGGATCCCCTTGGTCGGGATCCGGCTGTGCAGCCACAGCTGCGACAAATCGTTGCGCAGGGTCTCCGCGGTCAGGACATCGAGCTGCGAGAACGGCTCGTCGAGGAGGAGAATGTCGGGGTTGACGACGAGGGCGCGGGCAAAGCCGACCCGCTGCCGCATGCCGCCCGAAAGCTCCTTCGGGTAGGCGCTCTCGAAACCGTCGAGCCCAATCAGGTCGATGGCGTCGACCGCACGGCGGCGCCGCTCGGCAGCCGAGACGCCTTGCGCCTCGAGCCCCAGTTCGACGTTGCCGAGCACGGTCAGCCAGGGAAACAGCGCGAAGCTCTGAAATACCATCGCGATGCCCTGCACCGGACCCTCGACCGGTGCGCCGCGATACTCGACCCGGCCTTCGCTCGGCGCGATCAGCCCGGCCAGAATGCGCAGAAAGGTCGATTTTCCCGAACCCGACTTGCCGAGGATCGCGACGATCTCGCCCTGGCGCAGCACGAATTCGACCCGTTCGAGAACGAGCCGGCCAATATGGTCCGGTGTGCGATAGGTCTTGCTGATATGGACGGCGCGCAGGAGCGGCCCCGATAGCTCGGCCGATGTGACGCGTTCGCTCGCCAGTTCGACCATTGAGCCAATCCTCTCAATCGAGCCGCAGCCGTTCGGCGGCGAGGTTGTAGAGCCGCCGCCACAGCAGCCGGTTGAACGCAAGAACGTAGAGGCACAACACCCCGATCCCGAGCGCGATGCGGGCGGCGTCGCCCTCGGCCGTCCAGCGTGCGATGTAGGCGCCGATGCCGGTCGCGCGCAAGGTCGTATCGCCCCATTGCACAACCTCGGAGACGATGCTGGCGTTCCACGCGCCGCCGGCGGCAGTGACCGCGCCGGTGACGTAGGCCGGGAAGATCGCCGGCAGCATGACGCGGCGCCACCACAACAGCCGGCGCACACCCAAATTGCTGGCCGCGAGTTGCAGTTCGGCCGACAGGCCCATGGTGCCGCCGATGACGTTGAACAGGATGTACCATTGGGTGCCCAGGATCATCAGCGGGCTGAGCCAGATTTCCGGGTTGACGCGATACCGCAGGATCAGGACGACGGCGACCGGAAAGAACAGATTGGCCGGAAACGCGGCGAGAAACTGCACGATCGGCTGGGCCCGGTCGGCGATGCGCGGACGCAGCCCGATCCACACCCCGATCGGCACCCAGATCAGTGAGGCGATCGCAATCAGCACAAGTACCCGTAGGGCGGTGATCAGCCCGAGAACAAACGCCCAGCCGATCTCCGGGAGCGTGACGCTGGCCTGGATGAACAGCACGATCCACACGAGCCCGGCGCCCGCCAGCGCCAGCAGCGCCATGTCAAACAGGTGCTCGAACAACGTCGAATGCCGGCCCGCCCGGCGCGGCGCCGGCGCCGCGCGGAGCAACGCGCCGATGCCGTAATCGACGGCGCGGTTGAGTGCCAGAACACCCGATTGCACCAGATCGAACAACCGGGCCCGCTGCAGCACGATCAGAAACCACGGGCGGGCATAGTCCTCATCGCCCGGATCGCCGACGAATTTGCGCGACCACGCCAGAAGCGGGCGGAACAGGAGCTGATCGTACAAGAGGATCACGACAAGCATCACCAGGACGGCGTACCCGATCGCGGCGAGGTTGCGCTGGTCGATCGCCGTGGCGATGTAGGAGCCGATGCCGGGCAGCATGATCGTCTGGCTGGAAACCGTGATCGCTTCCGACGCGACGACGAAGAACCAGCCGCCCGACACCGACATCATCATGTTCCACACCAGCGCGGGGACGCCGTGCGGGACTTCGAGCCGCCAGAAGCGCTGCCACGCCGAGAGGTGGTACATCCGCGCCGCCTCGATCAGCTCGGTCGGCACGGTGCGCAGCGACTGGTAGAGGCTGAACGTCATGTTCCAGGCTTGCGAGGTAAAGATCGCGAAGATTGCGGCGCATTCGACGCCGAGGAGGCGCCCGGGAAATAGCGCGATGAAGCCGGTCACAGTGATCGACAGGAAGCCGAGGATCGGCACCGATTGGAGGACGTCGAGGACCGGAATTAGGATCTTTTCGGCCTGTCGGCTCTTCGCCGCGACCGCGGCGTAAACGAGGCTGAACACGAGTGAGGCGACGAGCGCGGCACCCATGCGCAAGACGGTGCGCAGCGCATATTCCGGCAGCCGCAACGGGTCGAGGCTGATCGGCAAGCTCTCGCCGATTTGATAATGAGCGCCCATCGCCATGCCGCCCCACGCAACCAGCGCGAGGACGCCGAGCACCAGCGGCAGCGCGACCAGGTCCCAGGCGTTTGGGCGCAGCCGCGACGGCCAGGCGATGAGGGGCAGGCCCCAGCGCTGTTCCATGACCCCTGCTGCCGGTTGCGCGCGGTGGGCTACCTCTAGCCCAGAGCGGCCGCCGCCGCGAGCGGAAATGGCGGGCGGTCCGCTTGGCCGAGTTCACCCCGGCCAGCGGGTTTTGCACGGCGTGCCGCGACCGGGTAATGTGCGTCGGTCAGAGTTAAAGCGATAGCGCGGCGCCCATGATCCTCGATATCGAACGGCTGCAGACGGCGCCGTTGCGCCAAGACCCGTTCGATTTTGTCGTCGTCGACAACTTCATCCGGGCGGAGGCGCTGGCGGCGGTCCTCGCCGATTTTCCGGCCGTCCGGCGGCACGGCAGCTTTCCGCTCGCCGCGCTCTCGCCCGGCGCGGCATTCACCGGACTAGCCGCCGAGCTCGAGGGTGAAGCGCTGCGCGACGAGATCGCGCGGAAATTCGCGATCGATCTGGCCGGTCGGCCGACGATGATCACGGTACGCGGCAAGAGCGACGGCAAGGACGGGCGCATCCACACCGATTCGGCGACCAAGCTGATCACGCTCCTTCTTTACTTGAATCCGGTGTGGGAGGAAGAAGCCGGCCAGCTTCGGCTGTTGCGCCGGGCGGACGATCTCGCGGACTTCGTCGAGGAGATTGCGCCCCTCGCCGGCACGATGGTCGCGTTCCGGCGCAGCACCGTCTCCTTCCACGGCCATCGACCGCATCGTGGCGAGCGCCGCGTGCTGCAGCTCAACTGGGTGAGCGATGCCGAGGTGGTGCGGCGGGAACTCGCCCGCCATGCCTGGTCGGCGCGGTTGAAGGCGCTCAATCCGTTCGGCTGAGCGGCCAGGCCCCGCCTGCGGTGTTAGATGCAGCGGATCGTCCAGATGGTAAAGGTGCCCCATTCGTCGCTGAAGTTGTCGGGTGTATTGCGGCGATCGACGCTGTCGAGCACGCGGTAGCCACCCGGGCACAGCCGGGCGGCGGTCCGCCGGTTGGGCGCGTCCGAGCCGCCCGGAATGCCCGGCCCCTCGACCCGGAATGTCCGATTGTCGATCGCGGTGGCGGTCGCCTCGGTGCACGCCGCCAGGGCAAGGAGGGCAATCGTCGCAAACACGCGCATCCGATCTCACCAGCGGGGGATTGACCGGCCGATCTGTAGCGCGTTTTGGCGGGGTGGGCCAGCCGAAGCGGCGAGGTGGCATCGACACTGGAGCGCCGGCGCACCATATCGGAGGCGGCAATGGAGGTTGGTCCAATGGCGATGGAGCTAGACAATGTTGCCCGGCGGTTGCGGCTGGGAGGCGCGGTGTTGCTGCTTGCTCTGACGAGCATGGGCTTGGCCGCTTGGGGTCCCGCCCTTGCCGCGGTAACCGCCGCGCCGGGGGTGGCGCCGGTATCGCCGGGGACGGCGCGCATCTGGATCTACCGCGATTATGAGCCGTATGAGACCCTGGCGCGGCCCTATGTGCGGCTGAACGGCGCGATCATCGGAATTTCCGAGCCGGGCGCCGTGTTCTATCGCGATGTTGCGCCGGGCACTTACACGGTCACGGTCGATAGTGAGGGCATCGACGTCCAACAATTCGTCAGCGTCCCCGTTGCCGCCGGCCAGCAGGCCTATGTCAAGGTCCTCGCTTCCGCGAGTTGGGATTCGGGGAGTGGTGGTGGGGACCGCGGCGGCGGCGGCGGCTGGGCGCGGGATACCTTCTACACCTGGCAAATCCAGCCAGAGGTTGCAGCTGCCGAAATCGCCCACATGCCGGTCTACGCCGGAGGCTGAACCGCCCGAGGGGCGCCTAGCCCATAGCCGCCCTGGCGCATCCTTGGCGCGCCAGGATACGGCGCAACTATGCGCCCGGTTGCGTGCTCTCGGGCCGAGGCGACATGACGGCGCCGTTCTGCGGCGTCCAATCCGACGCCAGCGATTGCCGCACGCGGCGCGGTGGCGATCGCGAATTGTGGCAAATGCATCCCTGGTATGCGGTTTTCTAATGTCGAGTCAGATGCCTATCGCGTCTGTTGCAGTCCGGCCACGCTGCGACGAAAACACCACGAAGCGAACAAACCGCGCTTGATCACCGCGCTGCGCGCAATATCATGCGGCGAGAGGAACGTGTGTTCTTTGCGCGGGCAACCGTGCCTTTTGGCGCTTGGGGGGAGCTAATGATCAGAAAGCGAACTATCGGCATCCTGGCGGCGCTCGGCGGGACGACCGTCGCGCTGGCGCTGCTGGTGGGTGTGCCGGCGGCCAAGGCCGACGACACCAATCTCCAGGCGAACCCTGAACTTCTCCAGCGCATCGATCAGCTTGCCCAGGTCGGCACGGCGAAACCGCAGGTGCCCCCGGGGACCGCGACGAGCGCCGGCAGCTTCCCGCGCTCCTTCCTGATCCCGGGCACCGACACCTCGCTATTGGTTGGCGGCCAGTTGGAGTTGGATGCCGGTTACTGGTTTTCCGGCGGCAACAACAATAACGTCGGCGCCGGCTCGCCGATCGCCGGCGTGCCCGGTCTTTCCGGTGTGCCGCTCAACTTCCCGGGCAATACCGCCAAGTCGCGCACCAACGGCATCTTCAACGCCAGCGTCTATGCCTCGCGTCTCCACGTAGAGACCCGAACCCCGACCGCGTACGGCCAGGCGCAGACCGTCCTCGAGTTCGACTTTCTCGGGTGCTCGCTCGGCGGCATCGATTGCAACAACACGGTCGCCGGCAACGATGGGTTGGGCGCGCGGTTGCGCCTCGCCTACGGCACGCTGGGTCCGTTCGCGGCCGGGCAGATGTGGAACCCCGCGGCCGATCTCGCGTCGTTTCCTGAGGTCCTCGACCTCGGCTGCTGCGCCGGCCTATTCGGCGTCGGCCGCATGCCCGAGGCAGTCTATACGGCGGAAGTTCCGCCGATCGCCGGATTGCCGCCCTCCACCTTCGCGTTCGCCCTGCTCGACCCCGAGGATTCGGCGGCAAACGCGAACGGCGAGACGCTGACGAACAACACCAATCTCGTTTCGGCGATAGGCATCCCGGGCAATCCTCTGGTCCTGGGCACCACGAACGCGGCCGGGATCATCAACATCAACGGCGGCAGCAACCAGGCGATCGGGACCAATCCCTTGAAGGCCGAGTGGCCCGACCCCGAATTCGCGTGGACGTGGCAGCAGCCGTGGGGCCACTTCCAGCTGCATGGCGTCGTGCACCAGGCGGCGATGGTTGACGGCGCTCATATCGACCAGCAGTACATCGGCTACGGCGGCGGCTTCTCGGGCGATGTCAAACCCGGCTGGCTCGGCTGGCAGAAGGACGACATCGGCTTCGGCGCCTGGGCCGGCAACGGCCTCGGCCGGTATGCGGGCGGCGGCGGCGCCGGCAACTACTTCCCCTATCTGGCGACCAATTACGGCAACCCGGTCGGCCCACTCGGCGGCACGACCGGCAATCCGTGCGGCTACGGCCATGCCGGCGTGCCGTCCGTCGGGCCCGGCAGCGCGGCCTGCGCGGCCGGGGTCCGCGCCCAGACGATCCCCGAGTGGGGCGGCGAGATCTGGTACCAGCATTGGTGGACCCCGACCATCCGTTCGACGGTCGATTTCGGCGTCACCCACCAGGACGTGGCAACCGCTCTCGTCGGCGGCCTCGCGGCGGCGACGGCGGCGGGAGGCAGCACCGGCGGCGCCGCGGTCTCCGGCATCAACAAGGAGCTGGTAAACGTCCACGTCAACCTGCTCTGGAGCCCGGTGCCGTTTATCAACACGGGCTTCGAATACCTCTACGGCCATCGCCAGACGATCTTCAACCAGAAGGGTGACGAGAACATCCTCGAATATTCATTCATCACGAAGTTCTAAGCCGCCACCGACCCTCTCCCACCTGCGGGGGAGGGTTAAGGTATAAGCCTTCGCAACCCGCCGGCCATGCGCCGGCGGGTTTTTGCTGTCCGGAGGTTGCCGACGTAAACAAGCCCGGGGATGATGATTGAGCGGGTGGGCGGCCCGATGATCGGGCTCTAGCGGCTCCGGTCGGGCGCTATTCGGCGGCGGCGAGGCCGGAGGTGCGTGCCGGCGGCGGCCGGCGCAACAGCAAGATCAGCGGCGCGGCAAGCACGACGATCAGCATCATCAGCTTGTAATCGTCGATATAGGCGACCATCGCCGCCTGGCGCGTCACCTCGGCGTTGAGCGCGGTGACGCCCGCGGGGCTGGTCAGGCTGAATGGCGGCATGAGGAAGGGTGCGCGGGCGAGCGGGTTGTCCGGCCGCAGCTGTTCGACCAGCCGCGAATGCACGATTTGCGTGTTTTCCGACAACAGCGCCACAACGACCGAGATGCCGATGCTGCCACCGATATTGCGCATCAGGCTGAAGATCGCCGTACCCTGGGTCATGATGCGGCGGGGCAGGGTCGAGAAGGTGACGATGCTGAGCGGGGTGAACACAAAACCGAGGCCGAAGCCTTGGAGGACCCCGGAAGTGATCACCGGGCCCATGCCCATCTGGAGCGAAAACCCGGTCATCTGCCACATCGCGACGACGGTCGCCACGAGCCCGCTGAGGATGATCAGTCTGGTGTCGATGCGCCCAACCAGCCGGGCGACGAGGATCATCGCCACCATCGTGCCGATGCCGCGCGGCGCGGTCACCAGCCCCGTTGTCACGACGGGATAGTTCATCAGGTTCTGCAGCGTCAGCGGTAAGAGGGTCATGGTCCCGTACAGCGGAATGCCGATGAGGAACATGAGGAGGGTGCCGGCGATGCAGTTGCGGTCCTTCAGGAGGTCGCGATTGAGGAACGAGCGGTCGGTCGCGGTCGCCGTGTGAACGACAAACAGATAGAGCGCGAGCGCGGCGATCGCCGTCTCGATCCAGATTTCGGTCGAGCCGAACCAATCCTTTAATTCGCCGCGGTCGAGCAGCATCTGCAAGGCGCCGATCGCAACGCTGAGCGCGGCAAAGCCGAAGAAATCGAAGGGCTCGCGTTGGCCATGGCGGGTCTCGTGGATGAAGATGAGGATGCCAATCGAGGCGAGAATTCCGAACGGCACGTTGATGTAGAACACCCAGCGCCAGTTGTAATAATCGGTCAAATAGCCGCCGAGCGCCGGGCCGAGGATCGGGCCGAGGATGACCCCCATGCCCCACACCGCCATCGCCTGCGCATGCCGCTCCGGCGGGTTGATCTGAAACAGCACCGCTTGGCTCAGCGGCACCAGGGCCGCACCGCAGACCCCCTGCAAGAGGCGATAGACCACCAGCTGGGTAAGACTGGTCGCCGCGCCGCACAAGGCCGAAGCCACGGTGAAGCCGGCGACCGAGATCAGGAACACGTATTTGATGCCGAAGCGGCCGGCGAGCCAGCCGGTCAGCGGCGTCATGATCGCCGCGGCGACAATGTAAGAGGTGACGACCCAGGCGATCTGGTCTTGCGAGGCGGACACGCTGCCCTGCATGTGAGGCAGCGCGACATTGGTGATCGTCGTGTCGACGCCCTGCATGAACGTCGCCAGCATGATCGAGACGGTAATCGCGACGCGGTTTACCGGAAGCGCGGCAGGGCTGCGGACCGGCTCTCCCCTCACCGTTGCTTCTCGCCCGCCTCGGCGGCACCGAACAGGTGCCCCGTCACGCGGTCGAGCCAGGCCAGCCACGGCCGGCGGTAGTGGGTGTCAACGTCGACCGTGGCGCTGAGGCCGGCGTGCAGCAGCTGGTCGGGATCGGGGGTTTCGAGCGCAAGGCGTACCGGCAGGCGCTGCACCACCTTGACCCAGTTGCCGGTAGCGTTCTCCGGCGGCAATAGCGAAAAGCTGAGGCCGGTGCCGGGGCTGAGGCTGACGACCTTGGCGTCAAAGACCACGCCCGGATAGGTGTCAACCTCAACCGTCGCCTTTTGGCCGGGGCGCATATAGGTCAGCTCGGTTTCCTTGAAGTTCGCCTCGACCCAGATGCGATCCGACATCATCGAAAAGACCGGGGTCGAGGCGGTAACGTAGGAGCCGACCTGAAGCTGCTCGACCTTGGTGACGATGCCATTTTCATGGGCGCGCACGGTGGTGTAGGACAGATCGAGCTTCGCCTTGTCGAGCGCGGCCTGGGCGCGCTGCACCAACGGGTGATCGGCAACCGGGATCTCCGGGTTGCCGCCGAGTTGCGCCAGGATGTTGGCGATGTCGCTCTGCGTCGAGATCACCTTTTGCTGCGCGGTTTGCAGCGCATTTTGCGACTGATCGAAGACCTGCCGCGACGCGGTACCGCTGGCGGCGAGCTGGCGTTGCCGGTCGAATTCGCGCTGCTGATAGGCGAGCGTGTCTGCCGCCGCCTTGGCGTCGGCGACCTTCTGGCCATAGGTCGCCTTCATCGCGTCGACCTGGAGCCGCGCCGAGGCGAGCATCGCGGTCGCTTCCTCGACGGCGATGCGATAGGGCCGGTCGTCGAGCTGGAACAAGAGCTGGCCTTTGGTGACCTGCTCGTTATCCTTGACCGCAATCGCGACGACCCGGCCGGAGATGTCGGCGCTGACCATCGTGCGCGCGGCCTGGATGTAGGCGTCGTCGGTCGACACATAGCGCCCGCTCGTCAGGTACCACCACCCGCCTGCGATCAGCACCAGGATCGGGCCGGCGAGCATCAATGGCAGGCGCAGCCGCTGGCGCAGCGGGCGCGACCGGCGGCTGGCGAGGGAGGCGTCGCGATCGCCGAAGACGCGGCGAAAACCGCGCACCGGCACCTCGTTTTCCGTGGAGGTCGTCACCGTGTCGCCTCCACTGCGGGCGCCCGCTCGGCGACAGCCGCCTCGGGCGCCGATTGGGGAACCGCCGCCGTTGTCGGTGGGCGCAGCTTCGGCACGATGGACGACGAGGCGGTGTCGACCGGCATCCGTTCGGACAAGGTGGCGTGCACCCGGTTCAATAAATCGATGAGGGTATCCCCCTCTCCCGGCGACAAGTCCACGAGCGCTTCGTCGCGGGTTTCGTTCGCCACGTTCCAGATCCGGCCCAGGATCGGGCGCGCCTTGGCGGTCAGGAACAGGCGGCGGGCCCGGCGGTCGCTCGGGTCCGGGCGGCGCTCGATCCAGCCGGTCTCTTCCATGCGGTCGATCTGGCGGACCAGCGTCATCGGCCGGATTTCGAGAAGGTCGGCCATCCCGGCCTGGTTGATGCCCTCATTGCGGGCGAGATACCCGAGTGTGCGGCATTGCGCGCGGGTCAGGCCCAGGCGTCTGCCGTTGTGGTCGAAACGGCGCCCGAAGAGGCGCGCCACGTCGTTGACGAGAAAGCCGAAACTGCGTTCAAGATCGAGCACCTTTACCCCACGATAGGTCGCCATGCTGATAGTAAGCAACAGATACTATATTCTCCGCGGGCCGCCATACCCAGTTGCGGGGGGCAGATCTTCGCAAATGCGATAGCTCACCGTCGCGCGCGGCGTGATGTGGGCGGCACACCTCGCCTCAATCTTGCTTTCGCGACTGTTGCACTGCAAATGTGGACCCTCGCCCCGCAGTCGCTGGGGTGACCTAGGAGCTTGGCGCGATGACCTGGGATATTCTGATCGGTGGCGGCATGGTGATCGACGGCTCGGGACGCCCGGGCGAGATCGCCGATATCGCGATCGCGGAGGGCCGTATCGCCCGTGTCGGCCGTGCGCTTGCCGGCGAGGCGGCCCGGGTGATCGACGCCGCGGGGCTCGCCGTTACCCCGGGCTTTATCGACATCAAGACCCATTCCGACTTCACCCTGCCGATCAACCCGAAAGCCGAAAGCAAGGTGCGCCAGGGGGTGACGACCGAGATCATCGGCCATTGCGGCTACTCCGTTGCGCCGGTGCTGCCCGGCAAGGCGCCGATCCTCGCCGCCTATCTCTCCGGCGGGGCGCCATGGCTGCCGTTCCGCGAGGTGAGCTTTCCCGACTATCTCGATTCGTTCCCCAAGGTCGCGGTCAATGCCGGGATGCTCGTCGGCCACAACACCCTGCGGCTGATGGTGATGGGGCTCGAAGACCGCGCACCCACCGCGGCCGAGCTCGACCGCATGACCCAGCTCCTCGACGAGGGGCTCGGCGCTGGTGCGCTCGGGCTCTCGACCGGCCTCTTCACCCCGCCCGGCAGCTTTGCCGAGCCAGCGGAGATCATGGCGCTGTGCGAGGTCGTCGCGCGCCACCGCGCCGGCTATTTCACCCATCTGCGCGACGAATCGAACCGGGTGCTGGAGGCGATCGAGGAGGCGATCGCGGTCGCCCGCGCCTATCCGATCCATGTCGAGATCGTCCATCTGAAATGTTCGGGCGTCGACAACTGGGGGAAGGCGGCGCGGATCCTCGCGCGGATCGACGAGGCGCGGGCGGCCGGGTGCGACATCGATTGTGATTCCTACCCCTATGTCGCCGGCGCCAACCCCCTGAAAAACCTGCTGCCGCCCTGGGTGCAGGTCGGCGATAACGCGGCGATGCTGGCGCGGCTTGGCGTCCCCGAAATGCGGGCGCGGATCGAAGCCGAGATCGCCGATAACGGCCTCAACAATTGGGGCCGCATCCCCTCCTGGGAGGCGGTGCAGGTCTCGATCTCGCCCAAGGCCCCGCAGAACGCCGGCAAGACGATCGCCGCGCTGGCCGCCGCGCGCGGGGTCGATCCGATCAGTGTCGTCTGCGATCTCCTGATCGAGGATGAGGGCGCGACACGGGTGCTGATCGCGTCGATCTCGGAAGACGACATCCGCACGATCGTAGCGTCGCCGCGCGCCCTTGTCGGCTCCGACGGCAATTGCGTCGCCGATTACGGGATCACCGCGCAGGGCCTGCCGCATCCGCGATTTTACGGGACCTTTCCGCGGATCATCGGCCAGTACGTCCATGACGAGCGCCTCTTGCCGTTGGAACAGGCGGTGCACAATATGACCGGCGGCACCGCCCGCGCCTTGAAGCTCGCCGACCGCGGCCTCCTCGCCGACGGCTACCGCGCCGATATCGCGATCTTCGATCCGGCGGATTTCCGCGACCGGGCGAGCTATGCCGAGCCGCACCACTATCCTAGCGGCGCCCGCACCACGACGATCGTCAATGGCGTCCTCGTCGTCGACCACGCGGTCCACACCGGCGCCCTACCTGGCATGGTCCTGCGCCGCGGCGCTGACGGCAGGGTCGGCGAGCCGGTCAGCCGCTAGCGCACGGTCGGTTCAAGTTGAATCGCCCATATCCTTCGTCATGGCTGGGCTTGACCCGGCCATCTGCGGCCTCATCCATGATCGCCGCGCGCACCGCATTTTCATAGGGCGACATCAAATTGGAATTGCAATTGTCTCTCTATCTCGAACGCGTGTGGGCATACGATCTCGTCACTATTCGAGGCCCATTCAGCAGCCCAATTGCATTGATCACGTGCTGGTTCCGCTTGCTGTATTATTCTAACGCTTACGACGTGATTACATACGGGATATTTACGAAGCTCAAACATTAGTATCTCAATCAATTCGTCTCTGGTTTTTGTTTTCTTTGCCATTTCTTCTCTCCGGTCAATTAATCCGGTATTATAGCGCAGATCTGCGTCTCAGCCGATGGTCTCTCTGCGCGGTAGTGCCTCAGTTTTCTGAGGCATTACCCTCTGCGCTCAGCCCATCCTACCGCGTCGCGTTTACCGTCGGCGCCGGAGCGGCGGAGGCGGTTCGCAGGCTGGCGCGCGCCATATCGACGGCGGCTAGCTGCCGGGCGATCAGCTCCCCCGGCACGAGGATTGTCTGCTCGGCGCCGGACTGCGCGGTGAAGCTGACGGCGAGCCCGCGCGGGCTCGCGCGCAGCAGCGCCTCGGGCAGGGTGGCGGCGAATTCCTCGGCGTAGGAGCAACCGTTGTCGCAGGTGATCTTGTTTTTGCTGATCGGGATGAAGCGCAGTGCCGGGCCACCCTGAATGCGCGCCGCATCCCAGTTGCGCTCGGCGCCGAAATAGCTGTCTTCGACATAAAGCTGGTGCGCGGTCTCGCCCGATCGGGTGTCGATCCAGCTGCGCAGCAGGTCGAAATTGGTGTCGGCGACGCCGAGAAACCGCTCGGCATGCAGCCGGCGCGGCCCGACCAGGGCGATGAACTTGCCGTCTTGCTCGACCGACTCGGTGACCGTGGCGGCGGCGAGCACGTTGGGCGGCATCGGAGGGCTCGAAAGACCCGCGCAACCGGCGAGCGCGGCCAGCAGCAACGCCGCCGCGGCCAGCGCGATCGGGGTCTTCACCGTCCCTTACCCGATCTTCGAGGCATTGTCTTCGCCAAGCGCCGGCGCCGCCTTGGCGAAGGGCGGGCGGATCCCGTCGAACGACAGCGGGAGACCGACCAGACCGAGTTCGCTCCCCGGCTTGGTCTGGATGATGCCGAGCGCCCGGGTTTGCGCGTCGGCGACGACCTGGTCGAGCGCGTTGATCGGCCCGTTGGGGATGCCGGCGGCCTCGAGCCGCTCGGCCCACTCGCCGCGGTTCCGGGTCGCGAAGATCGCGGCGAGGATCGGCACCAGTTCAGCGCGGTTGACGACGCGATCCTTGTTGCCGTGGAAACGCGGATCCTCGGCGAGGCCCGGCCGGTCGAGCACGATGCAGAGGCGCCGGAACAGATTGTCGTTGCCGGCCGCCACCATCATGTAGCCGTCGGCGGCGGCAAACGCCTGGTAGGGCACGATCATGTCGACCCCCGAGCCGTGCCGCGCCGGGATCTCGCGGTTGGCGAGAAATCCGGCGAGATAGATGCTCATCCAGGCGAGCCCGGTTTCGTAGAGCGAGGTGTCGACGATGCCGCCCTTGCCGGTGCGTCCGCGCTCCTGCAACGCCGCGAGGATGCCGATCACCGACCACATCCCGGCGCCCATGTCGACGATCGAGGCGGGCACCCGCACCGGCGGCCGGCCGTCTTCGCCCAGGAGGCTCATGAGGCCGCTATAGGCCTGCATCATCGGGTCGTACCCGGGCTTGTCGCGCAGCGGCCCGACCGCCCCGAACGCCCCGAGGTTGCAGCACACCAGGCTCGGCTTTTGCGCGACCAGTTCGCCAGCGCCGAGGCCGTAGCGGTCGAGCGCGCCCGCTTTCAGATTGTGGATGACGACATCGGCGCGCTCCAGGATCAGCGCCTTCAGCCGGGCCGCGTCCGCCGCGTCGGCGAGGTCGATCGTGATCCCCGATTTCGCCCGGTTGACGGCGTGGAAACAGGTCGCCGCCCCTTCGAGAAACGGCGGTCCCCAACCGCGGCACGCATCGCCCCCTTGCGGGTTCTCGACCTTGATCACTTCGGCGCCGAGTTCGCCCAGGATCATCCCGGCATAGGGCGCGGCGATCGAGTGGCCGATCTCGATGACGACAAGGCCGGACAGCGGCTGGGGGCTCGACATTGCTTCACCACCGAGGCAGAGAGGACCTGCATTTCTGTCATCGTGCGCCGGAGGACGCAATCGCGAGGTGCATTGGCGCGTGGTGAATTGGCGTCAACCGGCGCGCGGGTTATGGTGCCGGGATAGAACCCCGGGGAGGACGCCAGATGAAGAGGAACTCGCACGAGCTTGCCACAACGGTGGCGGCGCGGCTGCCGCGGCGGGCCCTGCTGCGCGGGGTGACGGCGGGGTCGGCGGCCGCCATGCTGAGCCTCGCCGCGGAGCGCGCCGGCGCGGCCGACGCGGCGCCCTACCCCGAGCATCCGCGGTGGAAGTTCGTGTTCGTCAACCACGTCACGACCAACGCCTTTTTCGTGCCGTGCCAATACGGCATCCAGGACGCCTGTGCGCTCCTCGGCTGCGACTACCAGTGGACCGGGTCGGAAACCTCCGACGTGGCGCAGATGGTCAACGCGATGAATGCGGCGATCGCCGGCAAGGCCGACGCAATCGCGGTGTGCATCGTCGATCCGCACGGCTTCGATCGGCCGGTCGCGAAGGCGCTCGACGCCGGCATCCCGGTGTTCAGCTACAACGCCGACGCGCCGCACAGCAGCGGCAACCGCCGCCTCGCCTATATCGGCCAGGATCTCTTCCTGTCCGGGCCAGTTGATGGGCGAGCGCATCGTCAAGCTGGTCAAGGAGGGCGAGGTGGCGATCTTCATCGCGACGCCGGGCCAGCTCAACCTGCAGCCGCGGGTCGACGGCGCGATGGACGCGATCAAGAAATCGGGCGCCAAGATCGAGGCGCACAATGATCGCCACCGACCCGACGGTCAACAACGCGCTGTCGAAGATCCGCGCCTACTACCTCGGGCACCAGGACGTGAAGGGCATGTTCGGCGTCGGCGGCGGCGACACCATGAACACCGGCCTCATCATGCGGCAGTACGAGCTGCCGAAGAAGGGCGTGCATGGCGGCGGTTACGACCTGCTGCCGCGCTCGCTGGAGGCGGTGCATGACGGGTTTCTCGATTTCGTCATCGACCAGCAGCCCTATCTCCAGGGCTTCTACACGGTGATGGAGATGTTCGCGTTCAAGGTGTCGGGCGGGCTCGTCGGTCCGGCCGACATCAACACCGGCCTCAAATTCGTCACCAAGGACTCGATCGACCAGTACCTCTCGACCAAGACCCGCTATGAGGGTAGCGCCAAGGAAGCCCAGATCGTGCCGCGCAGCGGCGCGATCGGCGGCTGAGCGAGTGGCGGGAGCGCGGCCAAGGGCGCCCCGCCGCGGCGTTGCCCGGCGCCTCCATGAATTTCTGCTGCGGCCGGAAGCCAGCGTCATCGTCGTCTCGGCGGCGCTCGTCTTCTATTTCGAGGTGGCCAACCCGAATTTCCTCAGCGACGACAACATCGAGACCCTGTCGCAGTTCGTCGCCGCGCCGGTGATCATCGCCTGCGGCGAGATCATGCTGTTGATCTGCCGCGAGATCGACCTGTCGGTCGGCCAGGTCTTCGCGCTTGCCCCGTTCGTCATGGGCGCGGCGCAGGCGGCCGGTTTGCCGATCATCGCGGCGATGGTCGTGGCGCTCGCAGTCAGCGCGGTGATCGGCCTCTTGATCGGCGTCGTCACGATCGGCCTCAGCGTGCCGTCGTTCATCACGACGCTGGGTGCATTTTTCCTGATCAACGGGATCACGCTGACGATCTCGCGCGGCTTCCCTGCGAATGTCCCGGTCGGAACTTCGCTGGCCGGGTTCATGGGGGCGTGGGGCTATTCCGAGATCATCTGGGCCTTCGGTATCGTCGCGGTGATGCATGTCGTCTTGCGCCACACCCGCTGGGGGCTGCACACGGTGGCGATCGGCGGCAACATCATCGCCGCGGGTGAGGCCGGGATTCGCATCAACCGCATCAAGATCGGCAATTTCGTGCTGACCAGCACCCTGGGCGGCTTTACCGGACTGTTGGAAGCCTTCCGCGTCGGCTCAGCCGATCCGCTGGCCGGCGGCAGCAACATCATGTTTCTCGGCGTCGCCTCGGGCGTCATCGGCGGCACCGCGATCGCCGGCGGCGCCGGCACGATTGTCGGCGGCCTCGTCGGCGGGATAATGCTCGGCGTGCTGCAGGACGGTTTCACGCTGCAGGGCATCAACGCCTTTATGTTCAACATCATCATCGGCGCGGCGATCCTGATCGCGATGGTCGCCAACATCCATCTGGCGCGACGCCGCGCGCCCGGTGGCGTGCGATGACCGAGGCGATCCGCGCCGAGCATCTGAAGAAGGCGTTCGGGCACATCACCGCGCTCGACGGCGTCTCGATTCGCGTCGCCTATGGCGAGACCCTCGGCATTCTCGGCGACAACGGCGCCGGCAAGTCGACCCTCATAAAGATCCTGACCGGCTATCACCAGCCGGATTCCGGGCAGGTCTTCGTCGACGGCAAGCCGGTCGCGCTAGCCTCGGTCAGCCAGGCCCGCGCGCTCGGCATCGAGTGCGTCTACCAGGACCTGGCCCTCGTCAACGGGCTCAGCATCTACCACAACATGTTTTTGAACCGCGAGCTCAGGCGTCCCTGGCCGTTCCGCTTCCTCGACCATGCCGAGATGCGGCGGCGCGCGGCTCGGGCGCTCGCCGATATCGGGGTCGACGTGCCGTCGGTCGAGGTCGAGGTCGGCGCACTGTCGGGCGGTCAGCGCCAGGCGATCGCGGTGGCGCGCGCGGTGCATGGCGAGGCGAAGCATCCTCCTCCTCGACGAGCCGCTGGCGGCGATGGGGGCGCGCGAGGCGCGGCTCATCATCGAGCTCATAGGACGATTGAAGGCGCGCGGCGATATCGCAATCGTGATGATCGCGCACAATTACGCGCAGACCCTGGAAATCTGCGACCGCATCATCCTGATGCAGCATGGCGAAGTCACCTTCGAGAGCCCGGCCGCCACCACCTCGGCCGAACAGCTCCTCGACATCGTGCGCCGCGAGTACCGCGCCGCCCGCGCCGGGTAACAAGGCGGGGCCAGCCGCCGCCGCACTACGGCCGTTTCCGATAAAGTTGCACCGCCGCACTCACCCCCTCCCAAACCCTCCCCCATCAAAGGGGGAGGGCCTCGATTTGCACGCCCATTTTTACTCCCGCCCCCTCGATGGGGGCGGGTCGGGGTGGGGGTGATGCAGCATCAGGGCCGCCCGATGAACATGAACCCCACCGCTCCCAGCAGGCAGACGAACGCGCCTGCATAGCGCCACGAAATCGGGTCGCCGAGATAGAGCGCGGCGAACGCGGCAAAGACCACCAGCGTGATGATCTCCTGAATGATCTTCAGCTGGCCGACCGAGAATTCGCCATAGCCGATGCGGTTGGCCGGCACCTGCAGGCAATACTCGAAGAAGGCGATCGCCCAGCTCGCCAGAATGACGATCCATAAGGGCGAGGTTCGGTACTTGAGATGGCCGTACCAGGCGCAGGTCATGAAGAAATTGGATCCGATCAGCAACAGGATGGTTCGCATGGGGCTACGCGCCGTCGCTAAAGTAAGACGGGCGGTATAGCCGCCCGGCGCGGCGCCGGCCAGTCGCTCGCACGACGAATTGGCGCTGGCCTCGCGGCAGGCTATTGTTGCCGCACGCGGTCACACGGGAGCGGGCGATGCCCTATGGCGATCAATCCGGCGAGCCGGTCACCCTCGCGCTCGGCGAGGATTACCCCGAGCTGCGCCAATCGGTGCGCAAGATCTGCGAGAAATACCCCGGCGCCTATTGGCGGAAGCTCGAGGACGAGCAGGCGTACCCCACCGCCTTCGTCGCCGAATTGACCGAGGGCGGCTTCCTGGCCTCGCTCATTCCCGAGGAATATGGCGGCTCGGGCCTGCCGCTGCGCGCCGCCGCGGTCATCCTCGAGGAAATCAACGCCTCCGGCTGCACCGCCAGCCAGGGCCATGCCCAGATGTACATCATGGGGACGCTGCTGCGGCACGGCAGCGAGGAGCAGAAACAGCGTTATCTCCCCGGCATCGCCTCGGGCGAACTGCGCCTGCAGGCCTTTGGCGTCACCGAGCCGACCACCGGCTCCGACACCACCAAGCTGAAGACGCGCGCGGTCAGGGCCGGCAATGGCGACCACTACCTCGTTACCGGGCAGAAGGTGTGGACCTCGCGGGCGCGGCACTCCGACCTCATGCTCCTCCTCGCGCGTACGACGCCGGTCGAGGAGGTCAAGCGCCGCACCGACGGGCTCTCGGTGTTCCTCGTCGATCTGCGCGAGGGCGTCGGCAACGGGGTCGAGATCCGCCCGATCGAGGCGATGATCAACCACAACACGACCGAGGTGTTTTTCGACAATCTGAAGGTACCGGCGGAAAACCTGATCGGCGAGGAGGGAAGGGGCTTCCGCTACATCCTCGACGGGATGAACGCCGAGCGCATCCTCGTCGCCCAGGAATGCATTGGCGATGGCCGTTGGCTTTTGAAGAAGGGCATCGACTACGCCAACGAGCGCGTCGTCTTTGATAAGCCGATCGGGCAGAACCAGGGGGTGCAGTTCCCGCTGGCGCGCGCGTATGCCGAACTGGAAGCGGCCGACATGATCTGCCGCCGCGCCGCCGCGCTGTTCGACGCGGGGCGGGACTGCGGGGCCGACGCCAACATGGCCAAGCTCCTCGCCTCGGAAGCCACCTGGCACGCCGCCGACGCGACCTTCCAGACCTATGGCGGCTTCGCCTTCGCCAAGGAATACGACATCGAGCGCAAATGGCGCGAAGTCCGCATCTACCAGACCGCGCCCATCTCCACCAACCTCATCCTCGCCTACATCGGCCAACACGTCTTGGGCATGCCGCGGTCGTATTGAACGAAAGTGCTCAGCCCAACTGCAAAAATCGCGTGAGATTGCCCGCGTCGCCGAGCGTTTCGAGCGCCATCGCGGCGTCCCATAGCGCCGGTGGGGTGCCGCATGCGGCGAACTTGGCGCGCGCGGCCTCCGGGGATAGCGGGCGGGCCGGACTGCCGAGGACTTGCGCGACATCGCGGGCGAGCGTGCGTCCGTCGGCGAGGTCGAGTTCGACGCGGACGGGATGCAGCGCGTTCGGGTCGGGGTTGGTGTCGGCGCTCACCGTGAGGCGGCGGGCGAGGGCGAGGGTGGCGGGGTCGGCAAGCGCGGCGGGGGTGAAATCGTCGAGCCCGACCGTGCCGCGCCGCAGGCACACCGCGCCGACATAGGGCAGACACAGCCTCGCATAGGCGATCGTCATCGTGTCCGCGGCCGGGCGGCCGACCAGGCGGTGGGTCAGTTGCGGCACCAGGAAGCGGCCGGCCCGCACGCTGTCGGCGGTGACGCGGTGCGCCGCCATCAATTGCTGCAAGCCGTCGATCCCGCCATGGGTGGCGCGGCCGGAGGGGAACGGCTTGTGGGAGAGTTCGCAGACCCGCCAGAGGCGGCCGAGATCGTCGAACGGCGCCGGGTCGGCCGCGCCGTCGAAGAGGGCGAAATAGCCGAAGGTGCCCGAGATCGGCGCCCGCGGGCCGGGCATGCCGCGCGCCGCCAGCTCGATCGCGGTCACGGCGTTCCTCGCGGCAAACCCCATCTGCATCGCCAGTTGCGGGCTCGCCTCCTCGTGCGCCTGCATCGTGCCGCCGCACGCGCCATAATAGATGCCGACCGCGTCGCGCAGCTGGGTTTCGGTAAGCCGAGCCAAAAGGCCAAGCCCGGCGACCGCGCCGAACCCGCTGCAATTGGCCGGCCGGAAGAAGCGCATCGGTGCGCGCGAGCACAACCCCAAAGTCACCGCGACATCGACCCCGGCGATTACCGCGCGCAATAGCCGCTCGCCCGATATCCCACCGGATATGCTCCCCTGGCGCTCGACCCAGCCGACGAGGCACGGCAGCACCGCCGACATCGCGTGGACGACGGCGCCCTCATGCACGCAGTCGAACTCCAGGCCGTGCATCTGATAGGCGTTGACCATCGCCGCCGCGGCCAGCGGCAGGCGCTTGCCCGAGCCCCACAGGCTTGCCTCGCCACGGCCGCGAGCTGCCGCCGCCATGTCGAGCACCTCCGCGCGCCACGGCGTCGCCGCGCCGGCGATGCCGACCCCGAGCGAATCGGCGACAAACACCATGGCCGCGCTCCGCGCCGCCTCGGGCACTTCGCCCGCCGCGACCCGCGCGACATGCGCGACGATCCTGTCGACGACCGGGTCTTCTATCATCGCTGTAAAGCCCCCACCCCAACCCTCCCCGCTTGCGGGGGAGGGAGTTGACGGGAGCGCTGCGCGTCTCAATCGATCGCGGCGTGCACCAAATTGGCGATGCGGTCGAGACGGGCGCTGTGCCAGGGGTCGGGCTGCACGTAATTGGTCAGATAGGTGAACGACACCCCGCTGGTCGGGTCGGCCCAGGAATAGGAGGTGCCCGCCCCGCCATGGCCGAAGGTCTGCGGCGCGGCGAGGGTGCCGAGGCCGCGGATGCGCTCGCTCTCGCCGCGGACATGGGGCCCGAGGCCGCGATGCATCGGCGTCCCGGCCATCGCGTCGTCGCCCTTCTCGCCGGTGTGGTTCTTCGTCACATAGCTGATGAGGCGCGGCGAGAACATCCGTACCTCGCCCAGCCGGCCGCGCCCCAGCAGCATCTGGTAGAACGCGGCCATGCCGCGGGCCGTCGCATAGCCGCCGCCGCTCGGCATCCCGGCCGCCTTGAACTCGGGCGAGTTGTCGCGCGTCTCGGCGGCATAGGTGTCGGCGCAGCGGCCCTGCTCGCTCTGCGGCACGCCCACGAAGATGTCGCCGGCAAGCCCGAGCGGAGCCAGCACCTTGTCGCGGATGACGGTGCGATAATCCTGGCCGGTCACCGCCTCGATTATCATCGCCTGGGTCAGATGGGCGGCGCGCGGGTGGTATTGCAGGCGCGACCCCGGCGTCCAATCGAGCGAGAAATCGCAGACCTCGGCGCGCATCCGGGTGTGGTCGGTCCAGGTCGCCGGGGTGACGTCGCCGGACGGGTAGCCGCCCTGATGCGTCATCACCTGGTGCAGCGTGATGTCGGCCTTGCCGCGCGCGGCGAACTCGGGCAGGTGGTCGACTGACCTTGTCCATGAACGACAGCTTGCCTTCCTCGACCAGCGCCCATACGGCCGAACTGGTCAAGCACCTTGGTCTGGCTGAACAACAGGAAGAGCGTATCGGCCTTGGCCGGCGCCCGCTGCCGCCTCGGTCTTGGCGTCGCCGTAGGTGCGGTAGCAGCGCCAGCTGGCCATTGCGCGCCAGCGCGATCTGCGCGCCGGGATAGCGGCCCTCTTCGATATGCTGGCGGATCAGGTGGTCGAGGTGTTCGAGCGGCCGTTGGGCAAAGCCGAGCGCTTGCGGGTTGCTCGACGGCAGCGGGTAATCGGGCATCGCGGTCTCCTCGCGTGATCGGTGGTTCTGGTCGCAAACACCTTACCGTCATTCCCGCGCAAGCGGGAACCCTGGAGCCCAGCGTTGCGTCGCTCGCCCTGGGGCCTCGCTTTCGCGGGGGTGACGCGGATATAGACGGCGGCTCAACCAGCCGCCAGCCGCATCAGGGCGCCGACGTCGCCGAGGCGGTCGAGGCCCCCTATCATCTCGCGCAATTCGCGGGCGCGCGCGGGGCCCAGCACCGGACCGGCGAGCGCATCGAACTTCGCGGCGAGGCGCGTTCCCTGGGCGGCGACATCGCTCATCGCAATCCCGGCATCGTGGGTCGCGCGCACAACCCGGCCGTCGCGCAGATCGACCGCGAGCTCGGCCCCGGCTTCCGGCAAGTCGTCACGGAAATCCATGTCGATCCGCTCGCGCAGCGCAACCAGCGCCGGATCGGTCGCAGTCGCGACGCTGTAGGCGCCAAGGCTCGCGGTGTCGACGCCGGACAATGCCATCGCCACGGTCTGGCGCAGGCTGAACTTGGCTTCGAGGCCGTCGGTCGGCGCCGAGATGTTGCAGATCCGGCTCGACCCGCGATTGACCGACAGCGTGACCCGGGCGATGTCGCCGGGCGTCACCCGGTGCGACTCGCGGACGTCCCGGCCGCACTCGATCGGAGCGTGGGTCATGTAGCAGGCGGCGTGATACTTGAAGAGATTGGCATAGAGATAAAAGCCCCCCGGCGGCTCGGCGAGCGCGTTCTCAGGGTGGAATTTGGGGGCATGGGTTGCGGCAAAACCCTGCTCGCATTCGATCAGGTCGGGGCGGCTCGAAAACCCGCGGGCGGCGAGGCGCGCCGCGAGGAGCCCGTTCTGCGCGGCCTTCCCGGCATGGAACGGCTTGCACATCGTGCCGAATTGCGATTTGAGCCCGGAAGCTTGGGTTCCGGCGATGCCGAGCGCCTGCGCCGTGGCGCCCGCGTCGAGCTTCATCAGGTGCGCGCAGGCCGCCGCCGCGCCGAACGCGCCGACCGTGCCGGTCGCATGAAACCCGCGCCCGTAATGTCCGGGCCGCATCGTCATGCCCACCCGGCAACAGGTCTCGTAGCCGGCGACAAAGGCGGCGATCACCTCGCGCCCGGAGCTGCCGCGCTCTTCGGCGAGCGCCAGGAGGCCCGGCAGGATCGCCACCGAGGGATGCCCCGGCATCGCCAGGTTGACGTCGTCATAATCGAGCGCGTGGCCGATCGCCCCGTTGACGAGGGCGGCCGCCAGCATCGGCAAGCGCCCCCTCTTGGCGATGATGGTGGCCTCGCCCGCTCCGCCCGCTTCGGACAGCTCGTCAAGGAGGATGCGGACGAGCGGATCGTCGGCCCCGGCGAGCGCGACGCCCAGATAATCGAGGACGCACTGTCGCGCCAATTCCCGCACATTCTCAGGCAGCGCGTCATAGGTGATGGTGGTTGCCCGTTCGGCGAGAGCGAGAGTTAGGTTTGCCGTTTTCGCGCGGCTCGCAAGATCACCATCCATCCTGATTCTCCCTTCGACCGAAGGCTGTCATTGCGAGCGCAGCGAAGTAGTCTTGCGCCATTAGTGCGCTGCTCGTCGAGATTGCATCGTCGCCGCGCTTCTCGCAATGACAACCGATATGGCAGGCGTCTACCGTCCGTTGAACTTCGGCTTGCGCTTTTCGTTGAACGAGTTGATGCCTTCTCGGCGGTCCTCGGTCGGGACCATGCGGTTATAGGCCTCGATCTCGAACATCATCGCGCTGGCCAAGTCCATCTGCAGCCCGTAATGGATCGAATGCTTGGCCTGGCGCACCGAAATGGGCGCGTTGTCGGCGATGCGCCGCGCGGTCTCCAGCGTCTCGTCGAGGACGCGTCCGGGCGCGCATAGCCGGTTGACCATGCCCCACTCATGGGCCTCCGTGGCCGAGAACGGGCGTCCGGTCAAAATGATTTCTTTGGCGCGCCGCTCGCCGACCGCGCGCGGCAGGTTCTGCGTGCCGCCGGCCCCCGGCATGATGCCGAGCGTCACCTCGGTCAGGGCAAATCGCGCGGTCTCGGCGGCGTAGAGAAAGTCGCAGCACAGCGCCAACTCGCACCCCCCGGCATAGGCCGCGCCGTTGATTGCACCCAATACCGGCACCGGACATCCGAGAAAGGCGCGGATCGCGCGCTCGAACAGCAAATGCTGCGCGGCCCAGGTCTCATCGGTCATGCCCTGGCGCTCCTTCAAATCGCCCCCGGCGCAGAACGCCTTGTCGCCGGCCCCGGTGAGGACGATCGCGCGATGGGACAAGGGATCGGCGCTGACCCCATCGAAAAATCCCAGAAGGTCGTGGCCCATCTGGGTGTTCATCGCATTGGCGACCTGCGGCCGGTTGAGGGTCAAGACGAGGAGCCCGTCACCCCGGTCCTCGACCGCGATTGTCTCGTAGCTGCGGTTCATGTCCCCTCTCGTCTATGCCCGGACAAGCGTCTGCAACCCAGCCTCGATCACGGCGCGCTTTGTCTTGTAGCCGGTGAGGCGCAGCGCCTGTTTCATAAGATTGTCGCCGATCTCGACATTGGTGCGCATTGCCCACCCGTATGTAAAGAACTCGCTGTTTATACGCGTAAATGCACCGCCGCGGCAGTCGCAAGCGGGTCACTCGCCGCCCAGCACCTGATGCAGCGCGCGCCACCGCTCGAGCTTGTCGGCGAAGGTGAGGCTGGCGTATGCCGGGCTGGTCGACGGCAGCGCGAGGTAGGTCAGCTCCGGTCGCCGCACGAAATGGCGATCGAACAGCTGTCGTGCGCCGCTGCCGTTGAAGGCGACCGCGCAGACCCCGGGATGCGCCCGGAGCAACGCGTCGATCGCGTTGGGCACCTCGGCGCGGATCGTCGCGTCGGCGCTGGCCCGGCGCTCGCCGGATTCGCACACATCCCACAAGGCGATGCGCCGTCTGACGACAAACTCCAGCTTTTCGGCATAGACGGTCGGCACCGCGGCGCCAAAGAGGCCAAAAATGATCGGCCAAAACAAATTGCGCGGATGGGCGTAATACTCGACCCGTCGCAGAAATTCTTCGCCCGGCAACGTGCCCAGCACGAGGACGACCGAGCGCTGATCGATAAACGGTGGAAAGCTTCGCTTCGGCGCCACGGCAGCCGGGTGGTTCAGTCGATGTAGCGCCCGAGACGGACCGCGGTCTGACCGCGGACGAGTTTGCGCGACGGCATGATCAAGACGCAATCGTCGTAGGGGGTGCGCACCTCGCGCCCGTCGTCGTGGCCGATCACGGTGCCTTTCTCGGGGATGACCTCGAGCCCGCGAAAATCCTCGGTGAAATCGAAACGCTGGCCGGTGATCGTCACCGCCTCGGTCACCTCGATCACCCTTTGATGCGGATGCGCGGCGAAATCGGGGCCGCCGAGCGCAGCCACATCCTCGGCTTGCACGCACTCGAGCGCGATCAGGAAGCGCAGCATCACATCGGTCGCCACCTCGGCGCTGCGGCGCTCCCAATGCTGGCCACACTCGATGAGGAGCGCGGTCTTGGCCGAGGCGGGATCGCCGAACCCGCCGTAATCGCGCATCCTGGGGCCGGCGGCGTGGCCCTTGTCGCACATGATCAATTCGGGGATCCCGACCGCTTTTGCCAGCTCACGCGACCGCGGCAGGAGCCCGGCCAGCATCAAGGGCGCGGTCGCATATTGCATCGAATGGAGGTCGAGCAGGAATCCGGCGTCGTCGACGATCGGCCGCAGCGCGCGGGCGCGGTCGAGTTCGACCGACCGGCGCGGCCCATCGAGGGTCGCCGGAGCCCACAGCCGGTTGAAATCCTCGTCGACATAACGCGAGGCAACCGGGTAGCGCGGGTCGAAGTCGCGATAGGCAGCGACATTGTCGAAGGCCACCGTCAGCGTGCCCCGGCGCGGCCGGACCCGAGCGCGCAGCAGCCGGTCGAGCGCAATCGCCCCGCAAATCTCGTTGCCGTGGGTGACGGCGCAAACCACGACATGCGGGCCGGGCTTGCTGGCGACAAAACTCGTCACGTATTCGACGCCGGTGTTACCGGCGCGATAAGGCTCGATATCGGGCGGCGTCAGCTCCACCCTGGCGGCGAGATCGGACACGGAGGCTTCCCTGGGTTGAAACCGCGATACGCCATCTTGCACGCCTTCACTCGCGCCGTCACCCGCCCCGAACGCGCGGACGATCGGTTCGTGCCCTCAGCGGGCGAGGTCGCTCGCCAGCGAAAAGGCGGCCGAATTGTCGCCGGCCTGACCGCGATAGATCTGCAGGTTTTCGAGCACCCGCTGGACATAGGCGCGGGTTTCGTTGAACGGGATCATCTCGATCCAGTCGACCATCGCGCTGTCCTGGCCGCGCGGATCGCCGAAATCGTGCAGCCATTGGCGCACCCGTCCGGGCCCGGCGTTGTAGGCGGCGATCGCCAGCGGGTAGGAGCCGCCGAAATCGTCGATCAGCCGTTCGAGATAGGAGCGGCCGAGGACCAGATTGTAGATCCCGTCGGTGGTCAGCCGGTCGAGCGAATAGGGCAGTTGCACCTTGCGGGCGACGTTGGCGGCGGTCGCCGGCATCAGCTGCATCAGGCCCCGCGCCCCGGCCGGGCTCATCGCATCGGCGGCAAAGGCGCTTTCCTGGCGCACGATCGCCAGGAGGAGCGGACGCTCGGCGTTGCCGCCCTCGGGTAGCGCGGTGACCGGGTAGCCGTGCACCATCAAGGGCGTTCCCGCATCGATCGCGCGCCGCGCCACCGCGATCGCCAGATCGACCCGCCCGTACTCTTCGGCGAGCGCGGCCAGCATCGAGAAATCGAGCGGTTGCTTTGCCCGATCCGCCAGCTCCATCAGAAAGGCGCGGGCGTGGGCGTGGTCGCCTGCGCTCAGAAACATCCGCGCCGCGCGGACTAGCTCCCCGGCATTGAACCGGGCTTGCTGGGTGCTGCTCGGCCGCGGTTCGGGCGCCGGGTGCGGCGGGGCGTCCTGCCCAAGCTGATGGGCGGAGAGCTCGCCGTAAAAGGTCGCCATGTGATCGGCGCCGGCGGCATACCATTTCGCCGCCAGATCCGCTTCGCCGGCCGCCGCCGCGGCGCGCCCGCCCCAATAGGCGGCGCGGGCCTTGGCGTAAGGGCTCGTCACCCGCGCCAGAATATGGGCGAAATGATCGAACGCGAGGGCGGGGTCGTTACGGTAGCGCAGCGCGATGTAGCCGCAGAGGAATTCGGCTTCGGGATTGGCGTTCTCGGCCGTTGCGCCGGGCCCGTGGGCGAGCTTATAGGCGGTATCGGCATTGCCGGCGGCCATCAGGCGGCGGGCGACGTCGAGCCGTTCATGCCACCACAAATCGGGGCGCACCGGGGTGTCGTCATGGGCCAGCAGCAGCTGGGCGGCGGCATCGTAATTATCCTTCTTGCGCCACCACCGCGCCTCCTCGAAGGCCAGCCCCGGATCGCCATGCAGCGCCGCCGGCACCTTCATCAGGATCGCGGCCGGGTTGGCGACGTCGCCGGCCAGCGCGAGACGCGCCGTCGCCAGGGCGCCGTAGTCGGCCGACACCAGCCCGAGCATGCGGCGGGCCGCATCGCTCTCTCTGTCCCACAACAGCCGGTCGAGCCGCCGCTCGTGGTCTTCAGGCCGCAAGCTGGCGGCAAACCGTTCGAGCAGCGTGCGTTCCTCGGCCGCGGTGAAATCGCCCTCGACCCAGGCCGCACGCAGCGCCGCCGTGCCGGCCGCGGTATCGCCCCGGTTGATCATGATCTCGGCCGCGCGCGCCTTACCGGCGCCGCTGATCGGGGGATGGCGCTTCAGCCAGTCGCCGGCGACCTCGTCCGTTTCGCCGGCCAGCGCCTCCTCGGCACGCCGGCGGAGAACCTTGTGCAGCGGCCAATCCGGGTTGGCATCGATAAAGCCGGCGATTTCGCCAAAGCGTCCGCTCGGGCTGGCGCGGGTATAATCGAGCCAGCTGACGATTTTCAGGGCGAGCGGATCCGGGCTTTGACCTGCCTGGGAATAGGCCAGGCCCCAGTCGCCGCTGCGGGCGGCGGCGAGCGCGGCCTGCGCCGCCCGATCGGGGGCGGGACCTTGCGCTTGGGCGGCTGTCGTCAGGGAAACGAGGAGCCCCACGACCGGGAACAGTCTGCGCAATACCGGAAACAATGCCGGCGGCTCCTTGCATGATCAAATCGAGAGTAGTCGTCTTTAATGGTTCTCACCCCCCTCGGCAAGGCGATAGTGTAACAATCTGTAACACCCGTTACGCGAGGCCACCGGAACAGGCGCCGATCGGTGCTGTTGAAGCGAAAGGCGGCGGGGACTATCGTTAGCCGCGCAGCCGGGGAGGAAGCCATGTTCAAGGGGTCGCTTGTCGCGTTGATCACCCCGTTCCGGGACGGCGCGGTTGATGAAACCGCCTTTCAGGAACACGTCGCCTGGCAGATCGGCCAGGGCACCCACGGTCTCGTGCCGATCGGTACGACCGGCGAATGCCCGGCGCTGGAGGAAGATGAACAGGAGCGCCTGATCGCGCTCACCGTCGAAGTGGCGAAGGGAAGGAGGCCGGTCATCGCCGGCACCGGGTTCAATTCGACCACGCATACGATCGCCGCGACGCGGATCGCCAAGGCGGCCGGCGCGGATGCCGCCCTCATCGTCTGCCCCTATTACAACAAGCCGACCCAGGAAGGGCTCTACCAGCATTTCAAGAGCGTGCACGATGCGGTCGACCTGCCGATCGTCATCTACAACATCCCCGGGCGCAGCTCGGTCGATATGTCGAACGCAACGCTGGCGCGGCTGGCGAAACTGCCCAACATCGTCGGGGTCAAGGACGCGACCAACGATCTGGCCCGGCCGCTCAGGATGCGGGTCGACATCGAGGGCGAGTTCTCGCTGTTGTCCGGCGAGGACGCGACCGCGGTCGCCTATCTCGCGCAGGGCGGCGACGGGGTCATCTCGGTCACCGCCAATGTCGCACCGGGCCTCTGCTCGGAGATGCACGTGGCATGGCAGAAGGGCGATTATGCGACGGTGCGGCGGATCAATGAGCGGCTGTTCCCGCTGCACGACGCCCTCTTCGCCGAAACCAGCCCCGCGCCGGTCAAGTTCGCCGCCTCGCTCCTGGGGCGCTGCACCCCCGAAGTACGCCAGCCGCTGTGGCAGACGACGCCCGAGACCCAGGAGAGGGTTCGCGCCGCGATGCGCGGCGCCGGGCTGATCAACTAGAGCGGGCCAGGCGGCGACGTGCGGGCGACCGACCGCTACGCCGCGCAGAACCGCCGCGCCCGCCACGATTACCTGATCGAGGACAAACTCGAAGCCGGGCTCGTGCTGCGCGGCACCGAAGTCAAGGTCTTGCGCCAGGGCGGCGCCAGCATCGCCGAAGCCTATGCCGACGAGGCCGGGGGCGAGCTTTATCTCGTCAACGCCAACATCCCCGAATACAAATCCGCATCCCATTTCAGCCATGAGCCGCGCCGCGCGCGCAAGCTCCTCTTGCACCGCAAGCAGGTCAACCGGCTCCTGGGCGCGATCCGGCGCGAGGGGGTGACCGTGGTGCCGCTGGCGATCTACTTCAACGACCGCGGCCGCGCCAAGGTCGAGCTCGGCCTCGCGCACGGCAAGAAGAAGGCCGATAAACGCGCGGCCGAGCGCGATCGCGACTGGCAGCGCAGCCGCGCCCGGATCATGCGCTCGCGCGATTTGTGACGATCAGCCGGCGAGGCGATCGGCGATCCCGGCGATCACCGTTTCGAACATCGCCGCTGTGAGCCGGCCGGTGTTGGTGTTGAGCCGCGAGCAGTGATAGCTGTCGGCGAGGAGGGCCCCGTCCGGCAGCTCGTGCATCGCGCCGTGCGCAAACGGGTAGAGGGCGCGCCGCAATCCCTTGGCCGCGAGGACGGCGTTGTGGGCGATGGCGCCGAGCGCGAGGATCGCCGTCAGCTCCGGCAATGCGGCGAGCTCGGCGGCCAGGAACTGGCGGCAGGCGTCGATCTCGGCGGCTTCGGGCTTGTTCTGCGGCGGCACGCAGCGCACCGCGTTGGTGATGCGGGCGCGCCGCAGCTCGAGCCCGTCCGCGGCATGGGCGCCGTAATGGCCGGACGCAAAACCCGACTTCGCGAGCGTGCGATAGAGCAGATCGCCGGCAAAGTCGCCGGTGAACGGGCGGCCGGTCCGGTTGGCGCCTCGAGGCCTGGCGCCAGCCCGACGATCAGCAGCGCCGGCGCCGGATCGCCGAACGCCGGGACCGGGGCGTTGAACCAGTCGGGATGCGCCAGCCGCTGCGCCGCCCGGAAGGCGAGGAGCCGCGGACACAGCGGGCAGTCGCGTCCGGGGGCGCGGCCCGGGGTGAGTTGCGCGGCCGGATCGTTGGTCAGGGCCTGCGCCTGTCGGTCACTCGGTCTCCGCCGGTTCGGCGCGCGGGCGCGCCATCTCGTCGCGCGGGTGATGGGCGCGCATGATACTGGGCGCCAGGTCCTGCAGTTCGACAAAGCTGTCGGCCTGGCGGCGCAAATCATCGGACGCCATCGGCGGCGAGGAGCGGACCGTCGAGACCACCGACACCCGCACCCCGCGCCGCTGCACCGCCTCGACCAGCCGGCGGAAATCGCCGTCGCCGGAGAACAGGATCGCGTGGTCGATATGCTGCGCCATCTCCAGCATGTCGATCGCCAGCTCGATATCCATATTGCCCTTGATGCGGCGTCGCCCCATCGGGTCGGTGAATTCCTTGGTCGGCTTGGTGACCATGGTATAGCCGTTGTAATCGAGCCAATCGACGAGCGGCCGAATCGGCGAATATTCCTGATCTTCAATCAACGCCGTGTAGTAGAATGCCCGAATCAACCGGCCTTTTGAGCGAAACAGGTCTAACAGCCGCTTGTAGTCTATATCGAATGCCAGACTCCGCGCCGCGGAGTAGAGGTTGGCGCCGTCAATGAATATCGCAATGCGTTCCTGTGGATAGAAAATCATCTGAAACCCCAGCAGATCCAAAATGTCGGTTATTGTCATGCGCGTGAGTTTTGCCGTCAAGCGCGCCGCCGCCGGCGGTGATCGCCGGTGATCCTGGTCGGCATCGGCAGCAATCTCGCGGCGACCGGGTTTGCCTCGCCCCAGGAGACCGCGCGCGCGGCGGTGGGGCAACTGCCGACGATCGGCGCCCGGGTCGTGCGCTGTTCGCGCTGGTACCTGTCAGAGCCCGTGCCGCCGTCGGATCAGCCCTGGTACGTCAACGCGGTCGGCCTCGTGGAGACCCGGCTGACCCCCGCCGCGCTCCTTAGTGCACTCCTCGTGCTGGAAGCCCGTTTCGGGCGCCGGCGCGGCGTGCCGAACGCCGCCCGAACGCTCGACCTCGACCTCCTCGATTACGATGGTCGCCGCTCGGCGACATGGCGCCTCGTGCTGCCGCATCCGCGCCTGCACGAACGCCGCTTCGTCCTCGCCCCGCTCGCCGAGATCGCTCCCCATTGGCGCCATCCGCTGCTCCGCCTGACCGCGCGCGAGCTGCTGGTTCGCCTGCCGCCGGGCCAGCCGATTCGCGCGATCGATGAACAAGGGACGCCGCAGCGGTGATTGTGGTTGCGCCCCGACACCGATATAAGGCCGCGCCGGGCTGAGCGTCGGCTGCTGGGCAATGGGGATCCCACGGTGATGCGATGAGCGTCTATGAGGCTGCTCGGGTCAATATGGTCGAAAGCCAGCTGCGCCCCAACAAGGTGACCGACGAGCGGGTGATCGCCGCGTTCATGCGGCTCTTCCGCGAGTTGTTCGTGCCGGAGAAGCTGCGCGGCGTCGCCTATGTCGACGACGATCTGCCGCTTGGGCACGGCCGCTTTATGATGAGGCCGCTGGTTGCGGCCCGGCTTGTGCAAGCGGCAATGGTCGAGGCAAAGGACACCGTGCTCGTGGTCGGCGCCGGGGTCGGGTACGAGGCGGCCCTCTTGGCCCAGCTGGCACGCGGTGTGGTCGCGCTCGAAGACAACCCGGATCTCGCGCGAATCGGTCGCTCGGCCCTGGTCGACCACCGGATCGGCGCGGTCAGCTATGTCGAGGCTCCGTTGCTCGCGGGGTACCGTCAACGCGCGCCGTATGATCTGATCCTGTTCGCCGGTGCGGTAGCGGAAATCCCGGCGGAAATCGGCGCCCAGCTTGGCGAAGGCGGGCGCATCGCTGTGGTTTTGCGGCCACATGACGGGGTCGGGCGGGCGACATTGATAACACGCACTGGCGGAGCACTCGCGCCGCGCGTTATGTTCGATGCCGCTACGCCGCTACTTCCCGGTTTTATCGCGAAGCCGGCCTTTGTGTTTTGAGGGGTGGATGCTGCAGCCAAGCGGGTGCCAGGGACGCGGTCGGTCGCTGTGGGGTTCACTCGGGTGCGTGGCGAGCGTTGTCGCGGCGCTCATCTGCGCCGGGGCGCCGGCGGCGGCGCAGACGCTGACCGAAGCGTTTGCCTATGCCTACAACAACAACCCGACGCTGTCGGCCCAGCGCGCCGCGTTGCGGGCCACCGACGAAGCTGTGCCGCAGGCGTTGTCGAATTGGCGGCCGACGGTGGCCTTCTCCGGATCGGCCGGGTACACCCGCGGCGGGTTTGAGCAGCCGGGCACCAACACCACAAGCCCTTTTTTCGGGGTTACCGGTCCGTGCAACGGCCCGGCCGGGACAACGTGCACGACGCCGACCCAGTTTTCCAGTTTTGTCTCCAAAGATCTCGACCTTAAGCTGACCCAGCCGGTTTATCGCGGCGGCCGCACCGAGGCGCAGACTCGCGTCGCGATCAACACCGTAGAGGCGACGCGCGCCCAGACCCTCGGGGTTGAAACCTCGGTGTTTCAGGCGGTCGCTCAGGCCTACCTCGACGTCGTGCGCGACCAGACGCTGGTTGAGGTCAGCCGCAACAACGAGCAGGTCTTGCGCAAGCAGCTCGATGCGACGCGCGACCGTTTCCGCGTCGGCGAAGTGACCCGGACCGACGTCGCGCAGGCTGAATCTTCGCTGGCCCAGGCGACCGCGCAACGCATCCAGGCCGAGGGGCAACTGGAGACCAGCCGGGCCAATTTTGCCCGCTTCGTCGGCCACCCGCCCGGCCGGCTGGTGATGCCGCGCGAACGTCCGGTGCTGCCGGCGACCCGCGAGGAAGCCCTGAGCCTGGCCTCCAACGACAATCCGAACGTCATTGCGGCCTCGTTTGCCGAACTTGCCGCGCGCGACAACGTCGATCTCGTCCGGGGCCAATTGTTGCCGCAGGTTTCGATCGTGGGCGATCTCAACCGCAGCTTCGCGCCCTCAATCACGCTGCGCAATTCGCGCCAGGATACGGCCTCGGTAACCGCGCAATTGACAATGCCGCTCTATGAGGGCGGCGCGATTTATTCGCAGACCCGCGCCGCGCAGCAGACCGTAGGACAAAAGCGCAGCCAGGTCGACGATACGCGCCGCCAGGCGGTACAGACCGCGTCCCAGAACTGGGAGACGCTGCACGCGGCGCGGGCCGCCATTGCCTCGTTCGATGCCGCGGTGCGGGCGGCACAAATTGCCCTCGAAGGCACCCAGCAGGAGGCGCTGGTCGGCTCGCGCACCGTGCTCGATGTTTTGATCGCCGAGCAGCAGCTGTTCACCACCCAATCCCAGTTGGTCACCGCTCAGCACGACGCCGCGCTCGCCGAGTTCAACCTGGCGGCGGCGACCGGCCGCCTAATCGCCCCGGAACTGAAGCTGCCGGTGCAGCTCTACGACATGGACCGCCATTACAAGAAGGTAAAAGACAAGTGGGCGGGGTTCGGCGGCGGGCTGAAGGAATAGGCATCGCCGTAGCGCTGGCAAATCGCCGCGAATTTACCTAGCTTCTTCGCACGCCTTCCTCGATTACGGTCAGCCGCCGTCGGGCGGGGATCGGTCGTTTCGGCGTGATGGTTGACTGAGGAACGCCTCGGCGATGCTGGACAAGACCTATCGCCCCGCCGCTGTGGAAACCCGCCAATACGAGGCGTGGGAGCGCGCCGGCGCCTTTGCCGCCCAACCGTCGAGCGGCAAGCGTCCGTACACGATCATGATGCCGCCGCCGAACGTCACCGGCAGCCTGCACATGGGCCACGCGCTGACCTTCACGCTTGCAGGACATCCTCATCCGCTTCGAGCGGATGCGCGGGCGCGACGCGCTTGTGGCAGCCGGGCACCGACCACGCCGGCATCGCCACCGAGATCGTCGTCGGCAATCAGCTCGCCGAGCGGCAGATCAACAAGCACGACCTCGGCCGCGAGAAATTCATCGAGCGGGTGTGGGAATGGAAGGCGGAGTCGGGCGGCACGATCACCACCCAGCTGCGCCGGCTCGGCGCCTCGGCTGATTGGGCCCGCGAGCGCTTCACGATGGACGCGGGCCTCTCGGCGGCGGTGCGCCGCGTGTTCGTGACCCTCTACCGCGAAGGCCTCATCTACCGCGACAAGCGCCTGGTCAACTGGGACCCGGTGATGCACACGGTGATCTCCGACCTCGAGGTCGAGAGCCGCGAGACCAAGGGCTCGTTGTGGCACATCCGCTATCCGGTCGAGGGCGAGCCCGGGCGTTTCATCGTCGTCGCGACGACCCGGCCGGAGACGATGCTCGGCGACACCGGCGTCGCGGTTCACCCCGCAGGACCAGCGCTACGCCGACCTCGTCGGCAAAATGCTGCACCTGCCGCTGGTCGGCCGCCTGATCCCGATCGTCGCCGACGACTACGCCGACCCGGAGACCGGCAGCGGCGCGGTCAAGATCACCCCGGCGCACGATTTCAACGATTTCGAGGTCGGGCGCCGGCATGGCCTCGAAGTGATCAACATCTTCGACCGCGACGCGCACGTGAACGACGCGGTGCCCGAACGCTATCGCGGCCTCGAACGGTTTGCGGCACGCCGCCAGGTCCTTGCCGATCTCGAGGCCGAGGGGCTGATCGAGAAGATCGAGGACCACATCCTCATGGTGCCGCACCACGACCGTTCGGGCGAGATTATCGAGCCGTGGCTGACCGACCAGTGGTTCTGCAATGCCGAGGCGCTGGCCAAGCCGGCGATCGCGGCGGTCGAGAGCGGCCGCACCCGGTTCGTGCCGCGGCAATGGGAGAACACGTTTTTCGAATGGATGCGCAACATCCAGCCGTGGTGCATCTCGCGGCAATTGTGGTGGGGCCACCAGATCCCGGCCTGGTACGGCCCCGACGGCACGGTGTTCGTCGCCGAGAGCGAGGCGGAGGCCGCTGCCGAGGCGGCGGCGCATTTCGGCGGCGCGGTCGCGCTCACCCGCGACGAGGACGTGCTCGACACCTGGTTTTCCTCAGGCCTGTGGCCGTTCTCGACCTTGGGCTGGCCGGAGGAGACCCCCGAGCTCAAGCGCTACTATCCGGGCGACGTCCTGGTCACCGGCTTCGACATCATCTTCTTCTGGGTCGCGCGCATGCTGATGCAGGGCTTGCATTTCATGGGCGAGGTGCCGTTCCGCACGGTCTACATCCACGCTCTCGTCGCGCGATGAGCGCGGCCAGAAGATGTCGAAATCGCGCGGCAACATCATCGATCCGCTCGACCTCATCGACCGCTTTGGATGCGATGCGCTGCGCTTCACCTTGGCCGCGCTCGCCTCGCCCGGCCGCGACATCAAGCTCGCCGAGAGCCGGGTCGAAGGCTCGCGCAACTTCGCCACCAAGCTGTGGAACGCCGCACGCTACGCCGAAATGAACGGCTGTGCGCTTATGCCGGGTTTCGACCCGCGGCAATGCCGGCTCACCGTCAATCGCTGGATCGCCGGCGCGACGCGCGGTTGCGCCGCCGCGGTGACGGCGGCGCTCGAAGGCTTCCGTTTCGATGAGGCGGCGCACCTGCTCTACCACTTCCTGTGGGGCACCTTCTGCGACTGGTACCTCGAGTTTACCAAGCCCATCCTGCAGGGCGAGGATGCGGGCGGGCGCGCCGAGACCCAGGCGATGACCGCCTGGGTGCTGGCGCAGACGGTCCACCTCCTGCACCCGCTGATGCCGTTCATCACCGAGGAGGTCTGGCAGCAATTGGCCGGCGCCGATGCGGGGATGCTGATCGTCGCGCCATGGCCCGACCTCGCCCCCGAGCTACGCGACCCGGAAGCCGCCGCCGAGATGGACGCGCTCATAGAGGATCTGTCGGCGATCCGCGCGGTGCGCTCCGAACTGAACATCCCGCCCGGGGCGCGCATCGCCGCCGAAATCAGGGACGCCGACCCGGCGGCCACGGCGCGGATCAGCGCCCACGCCGACCATTTTCAGCGCCTCGCCCGGGTCGCCTTCACCGGCGCCGCGCGGGCCACGGGCACGGTTCAGGCGATCGGCGCCGGTGCCACGTTTGCTCTGCACATCGGCGATGTCGTCGACCTGGCGCGCGAAAAAACCCGCCTCGCCAAGGAGATCGCCAAAGTCGAGGGCGATCTGGCAAAGCTCGCAACCAAGCTTGCCAACCCCGCCTTCCTCGCCAAAGCCAAGCCAGAAGTGATCGAAGAGCAACGCGAACGCGACGTCGATATCCGCCGCGACCGCGACCGCCTGAAGGCCGCCTACGAGCGGTTGGACGCGGTGTGACGATACGCTGACACTCGCCGCTCAAGAGGGGAGCCGCATGGATTTCGAGCCTTCGGACAAGGTGAAGCGCCTGGAGGGACAGGTGCGGGAGTTTGTCGAGCGCGAGGTCTACCCGGCCGAGGCGACGTTCGAAGCGCAACTCAATGAGGCGCCGACGCGCTGGCAGATCCCGCCGGTGATGGAAGAATTGAAGGCGAAGGCGCGGGCGGCTGGCCTGTGGAACCTGTTCCTGCCGGAGAGCGAGCATGGCGCCGGGCTCACCAACCTCGAATACGCGCCCTTATGCGAGATCATGGGGCGCTCGCCGATCGCGCCCGAAGCCTTCAACTGCTCGGCGCCTGACACCGGCAACATGGAAACGCTGGTGCGCTATGCGACCCCGGAGCAGCAGGAGCGCTGGCTGAAGCCGCTTCTCAATGGCGAGATCCGCTCGTCCTTCGCGATGACCGAGCCCGCGGTCGCCTCCTCGGACGCCACCAACATCGAAGCCTCGATCCGCCGCGAGGGCAACAGCACCTACGTCATCAATGCGCGGAAATGGTGGACCTCGGGCGCGATGGACCCGCGCTGCAAGATCATGATCCTGATGGGGAAGACCGACCCCGACGCGCCGCGCCACCAGCAGCAATCGATGATATTGGTGCCGCGCGACACGCCGGGGGTGAGGGTGGTGCGGGCACTCACCGTCTTCGGTTACGACGACGCGCCGCACGGCCACGCCGAAGTTGAGTTCAAGGACGTCCGGGTGCCCGCCGAAAACATTCTCCTCGGCGAGGGGCGCGGCTTCGAGATCGCGCAAGGCCGGCTCGGGCCGGGGCGCATCCACCATTGCATGCGGATGATCGGCCTCGCCGAGCGCTCGCTGGAAGCGATGTGCGCCCGGGTCAAGAGCCGGGTCGCCTTTGGCCGACCCTTGGCCGATCAGGGCGTCATCCGCGAATGGATCGCCGATTCGCGCATGGAGATCGAGCAGGCGCGGCTCCTGACCTTGAAGGCCGCGCACCTGATGGACACGGTCGGCAACAAGGCGGCCCAGGCCGAAATCGCGATGATCAAGGTGGTCGCGCCGAAGATGCTGCTCAACGTCATCGACCGCGCGATCCAGGCGCATGGCGGTGCCGGCGTCAGCCAGGATTTCGGCCTCGCCTATGCCTGGGCGCGCTCGCGCGTCATGCGCATCGTCGACGGCCCCGACGAAGTCCACAAACGCGCGGTGGCCCGTGTGGAACTGCGGAAGTGACGCTCGAAGCCGCCGAACTGATCGACCAGCGCCCCGACGAGCGCCTCGATACGGCCCGGCTCGACCCCTATCTGCGCGCTCGTCTCGAGGGTGCCGAGGGGCCGCTCGCGGTGCGCCAGTTCGGCGGCGGCAAGGCCAATCTGACCTACCTGTTGCGCTTCGGGATCCACGAATTCGTGCTGCGCCGGCCGCCGTTGGGGCCGATCCCGCCGGGGGCGCACGACATGCGCCGCGAGCACCGGGTGTTGTCGGTGCTCCACCGGCGCTTCGGACCGGCGCCGAAGAGCCTCCTCCTGTGCGAGGACGCGAGCGTCATCGGCGCGGTGTTCATCGTCGAGGAGCGGCGCCACGGCTTTGTGATCCGCGACGACATCCCGCGCGAATTCGCCGGCAGGCCGGACCTCAACCGGCGGATCGGCGAGGCGCTCGTCGATGCGCTCGCCGACCTCCATCTGGTGCCGCCTGCCGACATCGGGCTCGCCGATCTCGGCCGCGCCGAGGGCTACCTCGAGCGCCAGCTCGCCGGCTGGACCCGGCGCTGGCAGGCCGCGCAGGGGGGCGAGGATGCCGCGCGCGCCGAGGCCACGATGGCGCCGGTCCTCGACTGGCTCGGGGCGCACCTGCCGGCGTCTGGCGGCGCAGCGCTCCTCCACAACGATTACCGGCTCGACAATTGCCTCCTCGACAGCGCCGACCCCGGGCGGATCGCGGCGGTCCTCGATTGGGACATGTGCACCCAGGGGGATCCCCTCGCCGACCTCGGCTATATCCTCAACTACTGGGTCGAGCCCGGCGACGACCCCGCGTGGCGCGAGATCGCCGCGATGCCGACCTGGCGCGAGGGTTTTCCCAGTCGCGCCGAGGCGATCCGGCGCTACGCCCTGCGCACCGGGTTCGACGTCGCGGCGATCGGCTGGCACCAGGTCTTCGCCGCCTTCAAGCTCGCCGTCATCATCCAGCAGATCTATATCCGCTATGTGCGCGGCCAGACCCAGGACCAGCGCTTCCGCCACTATTACCGGCGCGTTCTCGGTCTCGCCGAGAAGGCGCGCGTCCTCGCGGGGTTGGCCTAACGGAGAAGCGGCAGATGAGCGAAATCGCAGCACTGGTTCATGACGTCTTCGGCACTGTCGTCGATTGGCGCTCGGCGGTGACCGCCGACGGGCAGGCGCTTGGCGCCAAGAAGGGGATCACGCATGTCGACTGGCAGCAATTCGCCGATGAGTGGCGCGGCGCCTATGCGCCGTCGATGAACCGGGTGCGCACCGGCGAACTACCGTGGACCAATCTCGACGCGCTGCACCGCATGGCGCTCGACGGCCTCATCGATAAATTCGCCATCAAGGGCCTCAGCGAAGACGACAAGGTGTGGTTCAACCGGACCTGGCATCGCCTCCAGCCGTGGCCCGATTCGGTGCCGGGTCTCACCCGCATCAAGAAAAAATACATCATTGCGACCCTGTCCAACGGCACGGTGCGGCTCCTCACCGACATGGCCAAGCATTGCGGCTTGCCGTGGGACGCGGTGCTCGGCTCCGATCTCGTCCGCCACTACAAGCCCGACGCCGAAATGTACCAATCGGCGATCGAGTTCCTCGGGTCAGGCGATCCGGGCGCGGTGATGATGGTGGCGGCGCACAACAACGATCTGGTCCGCGCCGCCTCGCATGGGATGAAGACCGCCTATATCGCCCGGCCCTACGAGCATGGCGCGAAGCAGGCGCGTGACTTCAAGGCCGAGCACGATTTCACCTACCTCGCTACCAGCTTTGAGGACCTGGCGACGCAGCTCGGGACGTAGAGCGGTCTCCGATCAAATGCAATCACCGCCCAACCGTCATCTCCGGGCTTGACCCGGCCATGACGGGCCACAATCCAGCAGTCCTGCCGAGAAAGTAGTGATTGTATCCCCCAATGTATTTCCGATCAATCGCGACGGACGAGTTCCGACCCAACGAGAAATTGGGCAACCCTTGCGACTGGAAGCGCTTATAATTAGCTGCCGGTGAGAGGGGCGCGCCGGTCATTTTTATTCACGTTCACAGTGCCGGCATAGGGGGAAGAACCCGGACCCGGCGCGACGCTGATCTCCGTACCGGAGATCGGGTCGCTGAAGTCGGTCTCGTGCTCGCGGAGACCGTTGAGGATTTCGATGATGCGCATGCGCCTATTTAGGCATTCTGCAGGGGCGGCGCATGTCGGTCTCATTCTCGTCAGGGCCGTACCACCAGCCACCAAAACGGCCAGGGCAAAAGCCCCTGCTCCTGACCGGGTCCACGCCGATGCCGGCTGATGCCCTCCATCGGCTGCGCCGGCAGGCGCACGCGGCCTACGTGATCGCGAAGAAGGACGCGCTGATCTACTACCTGAAACCGCCGGTCATCAGCTTCGGGATCGTCTTTCCGCTGTTCTCCTATCTCGCTTTTGCCGCCGGTCGGTCAGTGCCGACCGAGATGATGGTTCCCGGTATCGTCGCGATGGCGCTGTTCTTCACGGCCTCGGCCATCGGGCCGCTGGTGGCGTTTTCGGCGATGGGGTGCTGATGGCTGCCCCGCCGACCAATGCGCCATCGCAGATCATGATGCTGTCGAGCCTTGTGCGGCTGCCGCTGATCTTCATCAGCGGCGTGTTCGTACCGCACGCCGACATGCCGCAATGGGGGCAATGGCTGTCACCGCTGTCGCCGCTCTCATACAGCGCCGATCTCATACGGGTCGGCTTCGGCGGCGCTCCGTATTTCCCGCTGCCGGCGGACATCGCGGCCCTGGTCGGCTTCGCTCTGCTGTTTCTGGCTGCGGCCCGGTTCATTCACCGGCTGACCCGCGATAGGGCGCGCTGAAATGGTCTCAGAGGGATCGGCTTCTGTGCTCCCGGACCTCGGTCCCGATGTCTACGCTAAATGGCGGACATCCGGGATCGGCGCTATCACCGAGCAGCTACAGCGGCGACTGATTCTCACTCTCCTAGGTGACATTCGGGGTCGCGATGTTCTCGATGTCGGTTGCGGCGACGGCGACCTTGCCGTGGAACTATGGCGTCGCGGCGCCGCCGTCACCGGTATTGATGCGTCGCCGGAAATGGTCGAAGCGGCGAGGGCGAGAGCTAAGCAGGAAGGCGCGGACATCTTGTTCATGGTGGGTGAGGCGGCGAACATTCCGCTTGCCCCCGAACGCTTCGATTTCGTCGTCGCCGTGACGATCCTTTGCTTTGTCGCCAATGCCGCCCCGGTGTTTAGCGAGATTGCTCGGGTTCTGCGTCCCGGCGGCGTCCTGGTGATCGGTGAACTCGGGAAATGGAGCCTGTGGGCAGCCGCGCGCCGCGTCCGCGCATGGTTCGGCTCGCAACTATGGCGTAGAGGTCGGTTCCGAACAGCCTCCGAACTTCGGTCTCTGGCGAACGGTGCCGGGCTGACGCCTGGGCCAGTGCACGGGTCGATCTACTATCCGCGATGGACATGGGCGGCGCGTCTCTTGGCTCCGTATGACGCTGCATTGAGCAGGCTAACCACTTTCGGTGCCGCGTTCCTGGGCCTCACCGCCGTCAAACCGGCGACGGCGAAATAGCGCACATAGCATGATCTCAATCATGCACAGCGGCGGTGCTGGCGGCGTAAAGTCAGTGCAATCAACTTCCCTACGAGGGTCTTTCATGACTTCCATCCGTAAAATCGTCGCCATCGGTGCTGATGACGGCAGGCGTCGCTCTCGCCAAAGCGACCCCCGGCGATCATTCGATGGGGCCGGATCACCAGCAGATGATGCAGTCCAGGGCAAGATGCCGATGGGCGGTCATGCTGGTATGCACACTGCCTCGACAGCGCCGACATCGCTCCGAGAAATCCAGCGGATGATCGACAGGAACGTCGCTGATGTGAACACCGCCAACAGGGACCAGAAATAGACGTTGCCAAACCTCGAATGGCGTCCTCGTTGCTTCTTGCTTAGCATGGCGAGCGAACCAACGACGACGCAGACAACGCCGAGCAGGACGTGAATACCCACGACCACCAGAAAAAAAGGGATCGATAGGTGGTATCTCGATCCCCAGGGTGGTCGACCCGGTCATGCCCGCTCCGTTCTCTCGGTCAATTTAGGCCCCCTTTATCGGCTTCGCGAAGTCAGCAGCCTTCGCTTAGAATTCGTCGATGCGCGGAACACTGCTTGCTTGGCCGGGCGCGCCGCTGGCGCTGGCATCCGCCGCCCTGTTCGGGGCGAGCACACCGTTTGCCAAGCTCCTGCTCGGCGAAGGTATCAGCCCGTGGTTGCTCGCCGGTCTACTCTATCTGGGCTCTGGCATCGGGCTCAGCATAGTTCATTTGGGACGGCGGGGTTCGGCGGAAGCGCCGCTCCGGCGCGCTGATCTGCGATGGCTTGCGCTCGTCGTGCTGAGCGGCGGCGTGGTAGGCCCGGTCCTGCTGATGATCGGGTTGACGACGACGGCCGCTTCGTCGACCGCGCTTCTCCTGAACCTGGAAAGCCTCGCGACGATGGTGATCGCCTGGGTGGCCTTCCGAGAGAATGTGGATCGCCGACTTCTGGTTGGAGCGGCGGCGATCCTCGGAGGCGCTGTTCTGTTGTCGTGGCAAGGCGGACCCCGAGGGTTCGGACTGGGTGCAATCGCGGTCGCCGGTGCCTGCATCGCCTGGGGAATCGACAACAACCTGACCCGAAAGCTGAGCGCAGCCGATCCGGTCCAGATCGCTCTTATCAAAGGGCTCGTGGCCGGCATGGTGAATCTCAGCTTGGCCCTGTTCATAGGTGCCCATCTACCCTCGATGCCGGCACTCGGCGGCGCGGCATTGGTCGGGTTTCTGGGTTATGGGGTCAGTTTGGTGCTGTTCGTCTTGGCCCTGCGCCACCTGGGAGCGGCGAGGACAGGCGCGTACTTCTCAACAGCACCGTTCATCGGTGCAGTCATGGCGATAGCCATGTTCGGAGAAGAAGTCACGGCTCGCCTGATCGGCGCGGGGGTCCTGATGGTTATTGGACTTTACCTACACCTGTCGGAAGCTCACGAGCACGAGCACGAACACGAGGCTCTGGAGCACGAGCATCGGCATGCCCATGATGCACACCACCAGCATGCGCACGCGCCCGGCGATCTCGTTGGCGAGCCTCATACTCATCGGCACTACCATCTTCCGATCCGGCACAAGCACCCGCATTATCCCGATCTGCATCATCGCCACGGCCACGCCCATACCGCAGATTTATGTTGCTGATACGAGCGGAGCTTATCCATCGGCGGCTTGAACACCAGCGCATCGATCCGCTTTGAGGCTAGACCGTGAGAACTGCCCGCACCTCGGTCCTCGACATCGCTTACGAGGAGAACGGCCCGGCAGACGGCCGTCCCGTCGTGCTGATGCACGGCTACCCAGACGACATCCATGCCTATGACGGCGTCGCGCCGCCGCTGGCTGGTGCCGGGTATCGCGTCATCGTCCCCTATCTGCGGGGCTACGGACCCACCCGGTTTCGTAATCCGTCGACGCCCCGCTCAGGTCAGCGGGCCGCGCTCGGCCACGATCTCCTCGACCTGATCGATGTACTCGACCTTAAGAGCCCGATATTGGCCGGCTACGATTGGGGCGGGCGAGCGGCCTGCATCGTCGCGGCGTTATGGCCGGAACGTGACGGCGGGCTCGTCTCGATCAACGGCTACAACATTCAGGACATCGCCAATTCCCGGCGTCCGCAAGCACCAGCGGCCTTGACCCGGGGATCCACGTGGATGGCCGGGACACGCCTGGCCATGACGAGTGGTGGGGGCGATTCGAACTTGAATCGACTTTGCTCTACCGATTGGGAGAGGCTGCCGGCGCCGCCGCTCAGTAGAGGCGGGTGCGGTAGCTCTCTTCGGTGTAGCGCTCCGCCGCCTCGACCGAACCCTCGCCGATCTGCTCGGTGATGATGCGCCCGAGCGAGGGGAAATCGGATTGCGCGATCCGCTTGTCCGGGTTCCACAAATCGGAGCGGATCAGCGCTTTGCCGCAGTGAAAGTAGACTTCGTCGGCGGTGACGAGGATGCCGCTGCGCGGCGCCTTGCCGTTGACCGAAGAGGGTTCGAGGAGCGCGGGGTCCGTGGTGATGCGGGCGCGCCCGTTGACCCGCAGCGTCTCGCGCAATCCAGGCACGAAAAAAATGAGGCCAACCCCGGGAGAAGCCAGGAGATTGCCGATCGTGTCGACCCGGTTGTTGCCGAGCCGGTCGGGGATCAGCAGCGTCTCGTCGTCAAGCACCTGGACAAAGCCCGGTGCGTCGCCCTTGGGCGAGGCATCGACCCGGCCCGCGGGGTCGGCCGAGGCGATCACCAGAAACGGCGACAAGGCGATGAACGCGCGCGAATGCTTTTCGAGCCGCGGCAGCTGCTTCTTCTTCGCCCGCTCGGCCGGCTCGCCATAGAGTTCCCGGAGCTCGGCAATGTCCTCGATGATCTCCACCCTCGCCTCCTGTCGCATGCCTCGCTTAGTATGCATGAGCGCCGGATAAACCTCCAGGCGGAGAAGCGCGCGATGGGTGTTGTCGTTGCCCGCGAGGACCGGCCGGAAGGCGGGCACATCGCGCGCCTGACCATCGACAATGAGCGGAAGCTCAACACCCTCAATCGCGCGCTGATGGTCGAGATCGTCGAGGCGATCGAGCGGCTCGAAGCCGACCCCGCGTTGCGGCTGGTCATTTTGACCGGCGCCGGCGAGCGGGCTTTCGTCGGCGGCGCCGATTTGGGCGAGCTCGCGTCCCTCGACCCGGAGAGCGCGCGCGATTTCATCATGCTGGTGCACCGGTGCTGTGACGGCTTTCGCCGCCTCGGGGTGCCCGTCATCGCCCGCATCGACGGCTATGCGCTCGGCGCCGGGCTTGAGTTGGCGGCCGCCTGCGATCTGCGCGTTGCCAGCGAGCGCGCGGTTCTCGGCATGCCCGAAGTGCGGGTCGGCATCCCCTCGGTGGTCGAGGCGGCGCTCTTGCCGCAGCTGATCGGTTACGGCCGCGCCCGGCGGCTCCTGTTGACCGGCGAGACGATCGGCGCCGCGGAGGCGCTCGGTTGGGGCCTCGTCGATAGGGTGGCGCCGCCCGATCAGCTCGACGCCGCGGTCGAGCGCTTTGCCGCGCCGATCCTTGCCGGCGGCCCGCGGGCGATGCGGCTGCAAAAGGCGCTGATCCGCGACTGGGAGGATCTGTCGGCCAGCGCCGGGGTCGCGCGCGGCATCGACGTCTTCGCCGAGGCCTACTTGACCGACGAGCCGCGGCAAATGGCAGAAGCGCGGTTGGCCCAGATGCGGGCGCGGCGAAGGGGGCCGCCCTGATGGCTGGCAAAGGCCCCCGCACGCGACCCGGCCTCTCCGACATGGCTGGCGCAATCCCGCATTTCTACGGACACCGGCAGCGGCTGCGGCAACGCCTGATCGCCGGTGGACCGGACAATCTGCCCGATTACGAATTGCTCGAAGTGATCCTCTTCGCCGGCAACCCGCGCGGCGATGTCAAGCCGTTGGCCAAGGATTTGATCGACCGTTTCGGCAGCTTCGCCGAAGTGTTGAGCGCCGATTCCGACGATCTCTTGGCGTTTCCCGGGCTGGGTGACGCCGGCGTCGCGGCAGTGAAAGCGGTGCGCGAGGCAGCGTTGCGGCTGATGCGGGCGGAGTTGCGCGAGCGCCCGGTGCTCGGCTCGTGGGACCGGCTGATCGACTATTGCACCGCCAATATCGCCCATAACCAGGTCGAGGAGTTCCACCTTCTTTTCCTCGACCGCAAGAACATGCTGATCGCGCATGAGCGCCAGCAGCGCGGCACGATCGACCACACCCCGGTCTACCCGCGCGAAGTCGTGAAGCGCGCGCTCGAGCTCAGCGCATCAGCCCTCATCCTGGTGCACAACCACCCCTCGGGCGACCCAACTCCGTCAAAGGCCGACATCCAGGTCACCCGCGACATCGTCAAGGCGGCGGGACCCCTCGGGGTCACCGTCCACGACCATGTCATCATCGGCCGCGGCCGCCACACCAGCCTGCGCGACATGGGGTTATTGTAGGGGAGTGGCCGCTATTTTCCCTTCGGCTTGAAGGGCCCGATCGGCTTCAGCGGCTCCGATTTCGGCCAGTCCAGCGGCGGCGGCGGTGGACTGAGATGGCGTTCGATCCGGCTGACCCGTATTTCCAGTTCGCGCAGCCGCCGACCATATTCGAGGGTAAGCGGGCCGGCCGCCATCGCGCGTTCTTTCCAGCCCGGGCCGTGCAGCATATCGAGCACCCGCTCCATATACCTGTCCCCCAGAGGGACGCTGTCGATCTTTTCCTTCACCCGCCGATAAATAGCCTCGTGTTCGGTTTCCGGTTTTTGCTCCATAAACTCTGTCCCCGCCGTTCGGCGCCCTTCAGCCTGCCGCTGGATCGAGGTGGAGATGGGCCTCGATGCGCCGGACCCGTTCATCCAGGCGCGTCAGCGACATGCCGTGCCCGACCACCGCTTCGTGGTATTGATACAACGTCGATCGGAGCTCGCGCAGCCCTGAGGCGAGATCATCGATTTTCCGGCTGTGCTCACTGAGCACCTCGGCAACCTGATCAAACCGGCGATCGATCCGCTCGAAACGGCGATCAATCTGCTCGAAACGCTCGCTGTGACCGCGAACGGTTTGCGCTACTTCGGTCAGCAGTTGGTGGATCGCTGCCAGGTCGATGCCGTTACCGCTTTGCATTGCGGCAAAAAGGTTACACACCCAACCGACTGTCGGGCAACAGCGCAATCTCAGCGCAAAGCCCCCTTGCGCGCGAGGCGGGCCATGAAGCGTCGTCATCCCTTGTATTGGAGGATCGTCAGCCCGTCATTGACGTCGGTCAGGTACATGAGGCCATCGGGCGCTACATACACATCGTTCGTCTGGATGACACGCGGGCGGTTGGGCCGCGGGTCGACGATCTTCTCGGGTGCGGGCGGGACGAAATGCGCGACCTCGCGCGGGGCAAACGGATCCTTGATGTTGAAGACGCGGACCCCGGCGTTCTGGTAGGTCGCAAAGATCAGTTCCGAGCTTTGGAACGAACCCGGGCGATTTTCGTGGAGGTTATGCGGGCCGAACTTGGCGCCCTTCCTGCAGTAATCCTCCTCGGCCGGAGTCGGGAAGGCGGCGATCTGCACCGGGTTCGTGGGCTCCCTCACATCGAACACCCAGCAGCGCTGGATGCCGTTGGCGCAATCGTCGAGATTGCCTTCGTCGGCGAAGACGGCGAGGTTGCGGTCGGGTAGCGGCAGCGGCGTGTGGGTGCCGCCACCGAATGGCGGCGACCAGTTGCGGTGCGCCAGCAGCTTGGGCGCGCTCGGATCGGCGACATCGAGGATCGTCAGCCCGCCGTCGCGCCACGCGGCATAGGCCAGATTGCCGGCGACGATCGCGTGATGCAGCGCATAGCGTTTGCCGGTCCAGCCCGGGGTCTCGCCGCCCGCGGCGTGCATCCCGGGCAGCCACCAGCGCCCGACCACCTCCGGCCGGGTCGGCTCCTGCATGTCGATGATCGCCAGGATATGGTCGGTAAAGCCCTGCCAATGGCAGGACGCATAGGCATAGCGCCCGCCGACATACCAGAGGCGATGGAGGCCGAGCCCGTCGACCGGCATAAAGGCGATCTCGCGCGGCGCCGCCGGGTTGGCGATGTCCCACACCCGCAACCCCGCGCTGAACGCCTTGTCGCGCTTGGTAAAGGTGTCGGTGATCGAGGCTTTGAAGTAGTCGTTAGGGTCGCTGTAGCCTTGCATCACCCAGATGTTCGGGGAATTGACGGTCAGCAGGAGATCGCCGTGGGTCTGCAGATGAAAGGCCCGTGTGTTGGGCGGCGCCGCGACAAAGTTGACCGGGCGCGGGCGCCTGGGATCACCCACGTCGGTGACCGTAAAGCCGTCCGAAAACATATGCCCGACGAAGGCGTGACCCTTGTGGACCATGACCTGGACACCGTCGCCGCGACCGCCCTGGTCCGAGTGCCCGACAAATTCGATGTTGCGCGCGGAAACAGGGGTCACGGCACGGCTCCTTCGCCAAAGCAGCCCCCCATTCAATAGACCACAGCCCGCCGCAGACAAGCCCAAAGCACCCGGCCGGACCCTCGCTTGATCGCGCGCCCTCAGAACGGCGCGACGGCGGCGGCGTAAACTGTACCGGCGACGAGATCGGCGTGGGCGGCTCGTTGCGCGATGGCGACGGTCTTCGTCCACGGCCTCACGCAGCGAGGTGACGACGCAATCGGCGTGGGTCGCGGCGAGCGCATCCCGGCCGGCCACCTCCTCGGCCGTCAGCGTCCAGAACCCGGCGACGATCGTCGCCCGCGGCAGCCGGCGCCGCAGCCGGCGGGCCAGGTAGCGGGGATTGGTGAAGCTGCCGGGTTCGAGGTAGGAGAGGCACGCCAGCTGTACGCCGGCGACATCGAGGTGCGCGAGGTTGGCGACCGAAACCGCGTCCGAGGGCACCACGCGGGCGCCGATCCCGCGGCTCTCCAGGAGTTGCGCCAGCATCGCCGCGGCCGCCTCGTCGAGCGATCCGCGACCGGCGATGCAGAGCACCGGCTTCTCCCGCCAGCTGGGCGCAAGTTCGTCGGGCGAGAGAACCGGCGATGGCGCCTCCCCCTCGGGTGCATCCGGTCCGGGGATGGCCGCCTCTTCTTCGCCATGCCCCGAAAGGTCGTCGATGACCCATTCGACGGCTTCCTTGACCCGCACCCGGTGCGCGTGATCGAGCATCCCCCGATTGACGTCGAGCTGGGCCAGCGCCAGCCCCCTGATCGCGACCTCGTCATAATAGGCGGATAGCGGGTGGTGCTTGAGGAACCCTTCGGCTTGATGCGCCGCTTCGTCAGGGTCGCCGGCGAGCAGCCGTTGATAAAAACTCTCCTCCGGCGCCAGTGGCGGCCGGTCGCCGAGCAACACCTCGAGGAACTGGAAATGCTCGACATGCCGCCCGAGCACCACCAGGCACATCGTCAAGGGCGTCGACAGGAGGAGCCCGACCGGCCCCCACAGCAACGTCCAGAACCCGGCCGCGACCACCACCGCGAGGCCGGAAAGCCCGGTGCTGTGGCCGTAGAGCCAGGGCTCGATCACCTGGCCGGTGGTCACCTCGGTAACCGCGAACAGCGCGCAGACCCACAGTAGCATCGACCATCCCGGATCGACCGCGATGGCGAGGGCTGCCGGAAATGCCGCGGCGATCACCGGGCCGATATAGGGGACGAAGCGCAAGAGCATCGTGAGGATGCCCCAGAGCGCCGGGTTCGGCACCCCGATCAGCCACAGCCCGGTGCCGACCAATACGCCCAAGCTGGCGTTGATCCCGGTCTGCATCAGGAAATAGCGGCTGAGGCGATGGGCGGCGTCATCCATCGCCTGGGTCGTGCGCCGTAGATCGCGCGCACCGGCGAGCCGAATAAAGCGGTCGCGCAGGTCCTGCCGTTGCAGCAGAAAGAAGATGACAAAGACGACGACGATGCCGGCCGTCGCCAGCGGCTGGAGGAGCGGCCCGACAACCTGCAGGATCAGCTGGATCGGGGTCGCGTCGGACGGGCGGATCTCGACCAGCACCGGCTGCCGTTGCGCGGTATCGGGTGCGAGGGCGCCCGGCCGATGCGCTGCCGTCCGGCCCGGTTTCTCGACCGGTTTCTCGCCCGGTCTCTGATTGGGCTCGGTGATCTCGGTGCCGAGTTTGCTCAGCATCGTCGCGGCGCGGCTGATAACTCCGCTCTTGGCTGTCGTCTCCCGCAGCGAACGGATCTTCTCGGTGATGTTGGTTTGGTATTGGGGCAGGTTCTCGGCCAGGCGCTCGAGTTGGCTGCCGATCAACACGGTAACGCCGATGATCACGGTAAAGGCGAGCACGACCACGGCGATAACGGCAACCACGCGATTGACGTACCAGTGCCGCAGCAGCAGCACCGGCGGTCCGAGGGCAAAGCTCAGGAGGACCGCGAGGGCCATCGGGACAGTGACTTCCCGCCCGAGGTAGAGCGCCGCAACGGTGATGACGCCGACCGCCAGGGTCCCCAGGCCGCTAGACGAAGCGCCGGCGCCCGGGGTCTCCGGGCGATCAAACTCGGCGGCCGGTGGAGGGGTGTTGAGCATCGCGGAAATCTCGCGGTTCGCCCGACCGGACAGGCCTAATTCTTCAGGATCTTGTCGAGCATGGCGCGCAATTCCGGGCTCCCGCCGATCGCCAACCCGGCGACGAGCGCCACGGCAAAGCTGCGATAGGGGTGGGCGTGCGCCCGGTCGGTCAGTTGCCGCGCCGCCCGACTGCCGAGCCGGGCCGCAAGATCGTCGAGCGTGTCGGCGAGGCCGGGATCCGCTGAACCTTTGTCGCCGCGCCTTCGCGGTGTTCGGCCGGATCGCGCGGTCATGCGGAACGCAAGGAGGATCAATCCCGCCAGCACGAGCCCCGTCAGGCCGACGAATAATGCGGCAACAGCCGGCGGGGCCGCCAGCGACACAAGGTAGAGATACAAGGCCGCGCCCAGGAAAATCGCCGCCGTCGCCACCAGGATGATGGCGGCCAAGGCTGTCGCCATCGCGATCAGCGCCCGCGAGAGAATGCGCTCCACGCTGTCCCTAGGGCTATGCGGCCGGCGGCGGGCTAGCCGCGGCGCGCGGTGAGGAGGCGGCCAAGGAAAAGGCCGGCGCCAAAGGCGGTAAGCGCCGCGGCGATCGGTCTTTCCTCGATCTCCCGGCCCAAGCTCCCGGCCTGGCGCTGAACTTCGCTCCAGACCTTTTCGGCTGAAGCGTACGGTTCTCCGGTGCCATCGACGCCGTTCGTTGCCATCTCGCTCATCGTGTCGGTGAGCTTGGCGAAATCGGCACGGAGCTGCTGGATCTCGGCCTCCAGCGCGGCGATCTCGGCATTCGCTTTTTCAGCCATGGCGGCTCTCACTTGTTGCCTCGTTCATCGACAAACACAGCCGACACCGTTCTTACTCCTTCAGCGCGTCCTTGAGACCGCCGATGGCGTTCTGCACCTTGCCGGCGATCTTGTCGGCCTTGCCGTCAGACTCCAGCTTGGCGTCGCCGACCGCTTTGCCGACGGTCTCCTTGATCGAGCCCTTGATCTGCTTCGCCGCGCCGGCGATCCGATCCTTATCCATGACAATCTCCTTGGCCCCATGCGGTTGCGAGTGTCCGCGCAATCCGGCATGGGAGGGTTAGCGAATGATGTGATCTGCAGTGTTAACCGCGATGGCCGCCGCCGTGACCGCCGCCACCGCCGCCGGCATGGCCGCCACCGCCACCGTGACCACCGCCACTGCCACCGGCATGAGCTCCACCAGTGGCGTGAGCCGCGCCGGCATGGCCGCCACCGGCATGGGCGGTGTAGTGAGCCGCGCCGGCATGGCCGCCACCGGCATGGGCGGTGTAGTGAGTCGCACTGGCATGGCCGCCACCGGCACGCGCTCCACCGGCATGCGTGCCGGCGAAACCTGCGTGGGCAGCAGAGGTGCGCCCGATCCTCGTGGTCGCTGCGCCGCCAGTGCTGCCGACGCCACGCGTGAAGCCGCCATGAGCGATGGCGCCGCCGGGATGCTGCCAGTTGCCGCCGCCCCAGGCGGCGTGGCCGTAGGCGATTTGGCTATAGCCGCCGCCATTGATGAAGATGCCGCCGCCCATTCCCCAATTCATCCCATACCAGCCCCAGAAGGCCGGCACGATCGGCCACGCCGAACCCCAGCCCCAGGCGACCCCGAACCCGATGGGGCCGATCCCGAAATAGCTGGGCGCAAAGTAGACCGGGGGATAGGCCGCCCATGGCCAGGTGCCATAGACCACGGCCGGGTTGTAATAGGGCGCATAGACGGCGCGCGGGTTGGCCGACGCGATCACGATGTTGGACCCGTCGTTCCGGCACACGATCTTGTCGTTCGATTTGAGGTTCCCGGCGTCCTGTGCCTGGTGGCGCAGGAACTGGATCTGCGCCATGACGTCGCTTTGTTGATGGGTAAAGGCGACGCCCAGGGAATTGGTCCAGTCGAGGTTCTTGTTGAGCAGCTTGACGATCGCCGGGAACGCCGTAACCGACTTGACGCTCGGGTCCCAATTCATCGGCTGCAGGGCGCTGACGAGCGCGTCGCCCTTGAGCGCGGCGTTCCTTGGATTTTCGAGCCAGCGCGCCGCTTCGACGATCTGCAGCGGAAAGGTCGACGCCATCAGAATTTGCGACATCAGCTGATCGGGGTAGAGCGCGATCGGCGCCAGCATCTGATCCAATTGCTGCTGGGTATAGGTAACCGATTTTGTGTCGACAGCCGACGGCGCGACCGTGCCCGGAGGCGTCGCCGCGACGTTCTCGGCGGCGGCGCCCGGAGGCGCGGCCGCGTTGTCCTGTGCGGCAGCCGGGGCCGGAGACGCGGCCGGGGTGTCTTGCGCGGCGGCGGCGCCCGGCGGCGTGGCCGGAGCGTCTTGCGCGTAGCCGCCAACCGGCGCGAACAACATCAACGCGACAACTGCCGTCATCGTCGTAAAGCGAAAATTCATGGTCCGGTCCTCCACCAGGGTAGGCTCCCGCATCGGGCGGGTCGATAAAGTGCACTCACGGACGACAGGCCCGTTGCTCGCCGGTCCGCGGCAGCCGAAGGAAGTGCCGCGTCATGACCGGATAACGCTTGCACACGGTCATGGCGTTCCATCCACAGGTGCCTATCTGCCGAAGCTGGCGACGCAACTGGCGTGCATCTGCGGATCGCCGATCGGGCCGCACTCCTTGCGTTCGCGAACCGCACGGAAATTGGGGTTCGAGTGCACCAGCGCCTCGTAGCGAGCGCTGTCGCGCACGTTCGCCTGACCTGACAGAGCGCCGCGCGCATCGCCCTGGTCGGTCTGCGGTCCGTTGGTGATCACCTGGGCCCCGCTCGCGTTCATCTCGGCGCGCGCGGCCGGCGCGACGGCGATCGCTGTCAGGCAAACAGCCGCAAAGGCGAGACCAGAGATAAGTCGATTGTTCGATTTCATTGGGGAGCCTTTTCTGTTCGGCGGCTCCGGCAAATGATTTTACCAGACCCGCCTCAAGTTAAATAATATGGAACGAGCATGTGGTCGAAGGCAGCCTCGGAAATTACCTAGAGGTGCGAGGCCGCGCGATCTGGATAAACGCCCTGGTGAGCGCCCGCTTCTGCAATTGTGGCAGGCGCGGACCGCGCTCTCTTCGGGATCGGCGCGGGGAATATTGTCCGGCGCGGCAGACCCCGCGGATGCGAGGCCTGCGGTGGCGTCTCTCGGGCGGTTCAGTGATGCAGGCTGGTCAGCAGGTGCGGCCATAACCCGGTCACACCGATGAAGATGAGGTAGATCGCGACCACAAAATTCAAGATTCGCGGCATGACCAGGATCAATATCCCTGCAAGCAACGCGGCGAGTGGCTGCACCATCAACATATTGAAAGTCTGAAGCATCGGCATCACCCCATTTGAGCTCAGCGCTAGAAGCCGGCGGAACGGCCGCGGGCCAGCCGCACGATCAGCAGTACCACGAGGACAAGTCCCAATCCGCCGCCGATGCCATACCCGCCGCCCCGGCTATCATAGCCGCCCGCGGAAGTAGCCGAAGCCGCCCCCGAACGGGAGGATCAGCAAAACCGTGGCAAGATTTCGGGAATTCCGACAAGCGCCGCGGCTGAACGGCCGGCAGCAATGCCGGCCGTTGCCATTGCGGAAGGGCGGGCTCAGCGAATGCCGATATTGATCCCCGGCAGGCTGACGCCGACGCCCGGGCCGTAGACTACCGGCGGGGCATAGTAGGGCGAGCCGTAGTAGCCATAGCCATAGGTCGAGCCGTAGACCACCGGCGGGGCGGCATAATACCCGCCGCTCCAGCCGCCGCCACCGTGGCGACCACCGTCGTCACGGTCACGCGCGCTGGCCGTTCCGGCGAAAGTCCCGAGGGCGAAGATCGCTGAGATCGCGATCCCTGCCGCCAGCCTTGCCGATAGGCGGCGTTTCGATGTGGTGTCGATAATCCGGGTCATAGCGACCTCCTTTCAAGAGCGTGGTGTCACGATCGCGCAGCGCGCTCGCTAGCCCCACTTAACCGTGCAACCGAGCGGTCTGCCTGGCTGTGAACACCTCATCGGCGTTCTTCTTCTGGGCGTCGGTCATCGCGTCGTAAAGCGTGGTGAAAGACCCGATCAGGTTCTTCAGCCCGTCGACGTGCGCTTGGGCGAATTGCTGGTAGGTTTTCAGATCCGCGACCGCGGTCTTGTTTTGCGGCGCCGTGGTCCGATTGGACGCGATCAGCTTGTCCATCGTGGCCGCGTTCTCGCGCATCGCCTGGGCGACGGCGTTCCATTTCGCGTCCTGGTTCGGGGTGATCTTGAGCGCCGCATGCAGGCTGGTGATGCGCTGCTCGACGGTCTCCCCCTTGGTCTCGGTTGCGGCCGCGGCGGCCGGGCCTGGGGCGGTAACGGCCTGCTCGGCACGCGCCGCGGCGAGCGGGGTGGCGAGCATCGTGGCGCCGAGCAGCGCGGCGATCGCAACCGAGCGCAGGAAAGGCGCGGACCCGGCAATCGGGCGGGTGAAAGATGACATGGCGATACCCTTTCAGGAGTTTGGCAACGAGTGGTGAAATCGCCGCTGCGCCGCTTTTCAGCGACCAGATGACGATGTGCCGTATCTAGAGATCTATCCCTCTAATGTCAGCCATCGGAAAATACTCAGAAAAATTAAAATAAAGAATGGCAATCGTCGTTGCCATGCTTTGAGTTTCATTCTTTGATATAGAAATTGACGCATGAGCTGAATAACCACGTATCCGAAATTTGTGCTCATACGCGGCATCATTATAGGGTCATCCGCGACGACGATGCTCGGTTAGGAAGGCTGAGAGTCATCGTTGCGCGCGGCGACGGCGCAGTCGTCGTCGGAAGAGAGCGGTCTTGCGATCGCAGCGCCCGCGAGCGTCAGCGGCTTCCAGGATAGCGACAGGGGCGCTCATGGTGCATTGCCTGAAGCACAGGCTGATCGCCCCCGATTGACAGCTGTTCAGCGATTTGTTCCTGTCACCCGAACGCGGATCTGATCTGCCGCGGAGTGAGCGGGGATCCGGGCGAGCATGCCGGACTGCGGGCGGACCAGCCGGCCATCATCATGGCGGGAAGCGGCGAGATCCTGACGTATGGCGAATTAGAGCGCCGCAGTAACCGGCTGGCACATCTGTTGCGCGCCAGCGGGCTGACTCGGGCGCGCGCACGGTGATGCGCTCAGGGGCCATGTGAAACACCGCATCGGCAAGCTGTTGCTTGAGGCTGTGCACGCCCTGGCCGGTCAGCAGCAATTCGAGCGCATCGCCGGCGGCGTCGTAGCGGCCGATCGCGGCGCGCGGCTCGATCGGAGCGACGACCAACCGGTTGTTGACGAGTTCGATCTCGACGACATGGGCGGCCCGGGCGAATGCCGCCTCGACTGCCGGCTTGTCGCCGCGCAGGAATTGGTAGGATAGATTGCCCGACGCTTCATCCCACAAGAGCGGCGCTCCAGCGGCGAGGGCCGCCGTCGCATCGACCACTGCGGGCAACGGCCGGTATGCGACCGCGACGCGCTCGGCGGCGTCACGGGCCTCCTCCCCGGTCTCGGCCACGACGAACGCGACGGGATCGCCGACATGCCGAACGCGGGTATGCGCCAGTGCCCGGCGCGGCGGCACGATGATCGGTGCGACCGTCGCCACCTGGGCGATGCACGGCAACGGGCCGATCCCGTCCGCATCGAGATCGGCGGCGGTGAAGACGCCGCGCACCCCCGGCATGACGCGGGCGGCATCGATCCCCTCGATCACTGCATGCCCGTGCGGCGAGCGCAGCACGACGGCGTGCAACTGGCCGGTCAGGTTGACGTCGTCGACATAGCGCCCCGCCCCGGTCAGAAACCTGCGGTCTTCGAGACGGCGCAGCGAACGCCCGATCTGGCCTCCATTCATCGCCCTGCCCTCAAACCTCGTGCTTGACGCCAACAAAGACGTGGACTTGCGGGTCACCCCCGGGAACGGCCCGCAAGGGCCGGCCGTCCGGTGGCGCGGGAGGGGTATATTTTTGATGCTTCAACCGAAACAGATTTCGCTCTAACCGCTGGGGCCGTAACCACCGCCGCCCGGCGTCTCGATGACAAAGACATCGCCTGGCGCGAGTTCCGCCCGGTCGGTGCCGGTCATCACGTGGATGCTGCCGTCCGCGCGTTCGACCCATTGCCGGCCGAGCGCGCCGTCGTCGCCGCCGTCCAGGCCGAACGGGGCGACGTTGCGGCGCGACGAGACGATCACCGCGGTCATCGGCTCCAGAAAGCGGATGCGCCGCACCGCGCCGTCGCCGCCGCGCCAGCTTCCGGCACCGCCGGAGCCGCGGCGGATCAGAAATCCCTCCAGCCGCACCGGATAGCGCAGCTCCAGCACCTCGGGATCGGTCATCCGCGTGTTGGTCATGTGCGTGTGGACGGCGGCGGTGCCGTCGAATCCCGGCCCGGCGCCGGTGCCGCCGCAGATCGTCTCGTAGTACTGCCGCGTCGCGTCGCCGAAGATGAAGTTGTTCATCGTCGCCTGGCTGCAGGCGATCGACCCCAGCGCGCCGAAGAGCGCGTTGCACGTGGCCTGCGAGACCTCGGTGTTGCCGGCGACCACCGCCGCCCCCGGCTCGGGCGAGAGGAACGTGCCCGGCGGGATCACCAGCCGGATCGGCTTCAGGCAGCCGTCGTTGAGCGGGATATCGTCTGCCGACCAGGCAGCGGAACACATACAGCACCGCCGCGCGCGTCACCGCCGGCGGCGAGTTGAAGTTGTCGTCGTGCTGCTGCGCCGGTGCCGGTGAAGTCGACGATCGCGCTGCGCGTCTGCGCGATCGACGCTGATCGCGACCCGCAGCGGCGAGCCGTTGTCCATCGTGTAGTCGAAGGCGCCGTCGCCGATGCGGTCGATCACCCGGCGGACGCTTTCCTCGGCATTGTCCATGACGTGGCGCATATAGGCGCGCACCGACGTCCAGCCGAACTGCGCGACCACGCCGCGCAGCTCCTGCACGCCCTTCTCGTTGGCCGCGACCTGCGCCTTGATGTCGGCGACGTTCACGTCCGGGCTGCGCGCCGGATATTTCGCGCCGAGGCCAGCAGCGCGCGGAACTCGGCTTCGCGGAAATGCCCGCCGTCGACCAGCAGGAAATCGTCGATGACGACGCCTTCCTCTTCCAGCGTGCGCGAGCCGGGCGGCGTCGAGCCCGGGCGTGATGCCGCCGATATCGGCGTGGTGCCCGCGGCTGCCGACGAAGAACAGGATGTCCCGCCCCGCCGCGTCGAACACCGGCGTGATCACCGTAACGTCGGGCAGATGCGTGCCGCCGTTGATAGGGGTTGTTCAGCGCGACGACGTCGCCGGGCTTCAGCGTCCTTCGCCGCAGCCGCAGCACGGTGCGCACGCTCTCGCCCATGGCGCCCAGATGCACCGGGACGTGCGGCGCGTTGGCGACCAGCCAGCCCTCGGCGATCGAAGATCGCGCAGGAGAAATCCAGCCGCTCCTTGATGTTCACGCTCATCGAGGTGTTCTGCAGCACCGCGCCGGTCTGTTCGGCGACGTTCATGAACAGGTTGTTGAACAGTTCCAGCAGCACCGGGATCGGGCTTCGCGCCGGCCGCCGCCACGCGCGCGGACGGCGGCTCCGTGCGCCGCAGCAGTCATGTGATCGAGTCGCGTGATCTCGGCGCTCCAGCCGGGCTCGACGACCGTGGTGGCGTTGGCCTCGCGGATCAGCGCCGGTCCGGCGATGCGGTCGCCGGCCAGCAGATCGCGTGCGATCGAACACCGGCGCCGCTTGCTCGGCGCCGCCGGTCAACATGCGGACCCGGTCGATCGGCTTCGGGCCCGTCGCCCTCGCGCGGCGGGACCCGGGTTTCCTCGCACCGCTCTCGCCGGCCAGCGTCGCCTCGACCGCCACCGCCTCGACCACCATCGGGCGCTCGGGCGTGGCGAAGCCGAAGCGGGCGCGGTGCGCGGCGGTGAACTCCGGCACGATCCGATCGGGCGCGCCATAGTCCACGATCAGCGCCGCCTCGGTGCCGGCGTAGCGCAGATGCAGCGAGCGGGCGACCGTCGATCCGCGCTGGGCTCGGCGCCCTGCGCTGCCAGCGCTCGCGTCGCCTCGCCGCGTCAGCCGGTCGGCCAGCGCCGTCCAGCTCGGCCATCGCGATCGGCGCTCGAGCGGCACTTCGACCGCCTGCTCGCGCATCACCGTCTGGTCGGCGAGCCCCATGCCGTAGGCCGACAGCACGCCGGCGTAGGGATGGATGAACACCGTCTCCATGCCGAGTGCGTCGGCGACCAGGCAGGCGTGCTGGCCGCCGGCGCCGCCGAAGCATTGCAGCGCGAAGCGCGGTGGCGTCGTGGCCCTTCTGCACCGAGACCTGCTTGATCGCGTTCGCCATGTTGGCGACCGCGATGCGCAGGAAGCCTTCGGCCACCTGCTGCGGTGTCGCGCGCCTCGCCGGTGGCGCGCGCGATCTCCTCGGCCAAGCGCGGCAAATTTCGCCGCGCACCATCGCCGCATCGAGCGGCTGGTCCGCCGTTCGGGCCGAAGATCGCCGGGAAATGCGCCGGCTGGATCTTGCCGACGCAGACATTGGCGTCGGTCACCGTCAGCGGGCCGCCGCGGCGGTAGCAGGCCGGCCCCGGGATCGGCGCCGGCGGAATCCGGGCCGACGCGGAAGCGCGCGCCGTCGAAATGCAGGATCGAGCCGCCGCCGGCCGCCACCGTGTTGATCGCCATCATCGGCGCGCGCATCCGCACGCCGGCCACCGCGGTCTCGAAGGCGCGCTCGAACCCGCCGGCGTACAGCGCGACGTCGGTCGAGGTGCCGCCCATGTCGAAGCCGATGATGTGGTCCAGCCCGGCCATCGCCGCGGTGCGCGCCGCGCCGACGATGCCGCCGGCCGGCCCGGACAGGATCGCGTCCTTGCCCTGGAAGCCGGGCGCGTCGGCCAGCCCGCCGTTCGACTGCATGAAATACAGCCGCACGCCCGCCAGTTCGGCCGCGACCTGATCGACGTAGCGGCGCAGGATCGGCGACAGGTAGGCGTCCACCACCGTCGTGTCGCCGCGCGGCACCAGGCGCAGCAGCGGGCTGACCGCGTGGCTCGCGGAGACCTGGGTGAACCCGGCCTGCGCGCGCCAGGTCCGCCAGGCGCTGCTCGTGCTCGGGATACTTCCACGCGTGCATCAGCACGATGGCGCAGGCGCTGATGCCCGCCGCGCGCGCCTCGGCGAACGCGCCGGGCGGCGCGCTTCGTCGAGCGCCTCGATCTCGGCGCCATCGACGCCGACGCGGCCGGCGATCTCGACGACTCGCTCGTAGAGCATTCCGGGTAGGCGAATATCGAGGTCGAACAGGCGCGGCCGGGCCTGGTTGCCGATGCGCAGCGCGTCGGCGAAGCCGCGATTGACCACCAGCAGGGTGCGCTCGCCCTTGCGCTCCAGCAGCGCGTTGGTGGCGACGGTGGTGCCCATCTTGACCGCCTCGACCAGGCCCGAGCGGGATCGGCGCGTCGAGCGGAAGCCCGAGCACATGTCTTGATGCCGGCGATCGCGGCGTCCCGGTAGCGGCCGGGGTTTTCGGCTAGCAGCTTGTGGGTGGAGAGCCGGCCGTCGGGATCGCGCGCGACGATATCGGTGAAGGTGCCGCCGCGATCGATCCAGAACTGCCAACCGGGCCGGCTTGCCGCGCTGGGCATTGTCATCACCGCTCCAAACGAAGTTCGATCGCCGCTATTCGCGGAGAAACGCGTTCATGTCGGGGGCGGCGAGCGAGGTGTCGATATAGCCGAACGTGCCGTGCTCGCGCACTTCCTTGGCCGCGTTCAGAAGCCCCGTCATTGCCGCGCGATAGAGCGAAGTCGCGAGACTGATGCGCTTGACGCCAGCCGCCGCGAGCGCCGCGACGGTGAACGACTTTCCCTTGATCCCGACCATGAAGTTGAACGGCCGACCCACCGCCGCGCACACCGCGCGCACCGCTTCCAGATCCGGCAGGCCCGGCGCCATCAGCGCGTCGGCTCCCGGCCGCCTCGTAGGCTTTCAGCCGCTTGATCGTGTCGTCCAGATCGGGCCGCCCGCGCAAGAAATTCTCGGTACGCCCGGTCAGCGTAAAGGGGAACGGCAACGCCCGCGCCGCCGCCGCGGCAGCCCTGATCCGCTCTACCGCGTGGTCGAACTCATAGATCGGTGCGGCCGGGTTGCCGCTCGCATCCTCGATCGAGCAGCCGACGAGCCCTGCCTCCGCCGCCAGTCCGATCGTCTCCGCCACAATCGCCGGCGCGTCGCCGAAGCCCTTTTCCAGGTCAGCGGAGACCGGGAGGTCGGTCGCCTCGCAGATCACCCGCGCCTGGGCCATCGCCTCGTCGCGGGTCACCCGGCCATCGCGCCGGCCGAGTAAGCCCGCCGAGGCTCCGCTCGAAGTCGCCAATGCGGCAAAGCCGAGCCCGGCCATCATTCGTGCCGAGCCGCCATCCCAGACATTGGCGACGACGAATGTGCCCGGCGCTTCGTGCAGCGCGCGGAACTGCTTTGCCTTATCCGATTGGGTCGGCGTCATCGGGCGTCTCCTTGACCAGGTGGTTATTCGGTTTTTAACTGGCGCAGGTCATGCAGCAAATCGCATCGAGATTCAAATTCGGCGAGTGAACCGGGCGCAGCGCCTTCGAGACGTAGCCAACCGGCGCGGTCGACGCGGGTCGATTTCGGCCGGTGGTTCCGTTGGGCGCCGCCTCACTTGCCACCGCTCCCGCCGCGGGGCATATCGTGGCGCTGTCCGAAGCGACGGCTGATCTTCCGCGAAGGAGCCCGAGTTTTGCCATTCCGAACACGCTCGGCGGCGACACCGCGCCCGGATTATGTCGTGATCGGTGCGGGCGCGGCCGGCTGTGTCATTGCCGGGCGGCTGTCCGAACGGATGCCGGAGGCCCGGATTGCGCTCATCGAGGCTGGCGGCGAACGGCTCGGGCTGACGACCAGGGTTCCGGGCACCGCGTTCATCGCCAGCACCATCGCGCGACACAACTGGAACTTCGAAACCGAGCCGGTACCGGCGCTCAACGGGCGCAAGCTGCGGTGGTTTCAGGGGCGCATCCTCGGCGGCTCGAGCAGCATCAACGGCATGCTGTACCTGCGCGGCCACTCGCTCGAATACGATCAATGGGCGCAGCGCGGCTGTCAGGGGTGGTCGTTCGACCAGGTGCTGCCCTATTTCAAGAATGCCGAGACCAACACGCGCGGCGCCACCGAGTGGCATGGCGACAAGGGGCCGATAGGGGTAAAGCCGTCACGGCTCGATCTGCCGATCTGTGACGCCTTCCTCGCCGCCGCCGGCGCGGCCGGGTTCCCGGTCGTTGACGACCTCAACGCTGATGTGGTCGAGGGCTTTGGCCGGATCGATACCAATATCGCCAACGGGCGCCGAGCCAGCACCGCATTGGGTTACGTGCAGCCGTCGCGACGGCGGGGCAACCTTGAATTGCTGTCGGAGGCGATTGCGGCGCGGATCGTCGTCGAAAACGGGCGGGCACGCGGGGTCGAGGTCCTGCGAGGTGGGCTTCGCGAAACCGTATGGGCGGAGCGCGAGGTCATCCTTTGCGGTGGCACCGTCAACTCGCCCCAACTCTTGATGCTGTCCGGGATCGGGCCCGCCGATCATCTCTCCAGCCTCGGTATTCCGGTCGTGCACGATGCACCCGAAGTCGGCCGCAACCTGCAGAACCATCCCTCCTACGCTCTGAGTTACGCCTGTTCGCAGCCGGTGACGGCGTACAAATACCTGAACCCCAGGGCGGCGATCGGGGTCGGGCTGCGCTATCTGCTGACCGGCGGTGGCTCACTTGGCGAGAGCTATGTCGCGACCGGTGGCTATATGCGCAGCGATCCGGCGCTGGCGGTTTCCGACACGATCGTCGTGATGATCCCGGCGCTCGTCAGCCGCCGCGGCGTCGGGTTTCGCTTCTCCGATCTCTTTCCCAAGCGCCACGGCTTCACCGTCCTCGTCGGCTCCGGACGCCCGCTCAGCCGCGGCCATATCCTCTTGCGCAGCACCGATCCGCGGGCGCATCCGCGGATTTTTCCGGAATATTTTTCCGAAGCTAGCGATTTGCACGCGCTGGCGCGCTCGGTGCGCCGGATGCGCGAGATCATGCGCGAGGCGCCGGTTCGCGACCTGATCGAGGCCGAGCTTGCCCCGGGCGCGATTCCCAATGACCAATCCGCGATCGAAGCGGACATTCGGGCGCGCGCCGGAACCTACTTCCATCCGAGCGGGACATGCCGGATGGGCGGCGATCCGGCCGCAATCGTCGATCCGCGGTTGCGGGTCAACGGGATAGAAGGGCTGCGGGTCGCCGACGCCTCGATCATGCCGACCGCGCTTAACGCATGCACCCACGCGCCGACGATCATGATCGGTGAGAAGGCCGCCGCGATGATCGTTGAGGATGCCTGACGCAACGCGGCTCGCCCGGTTCGCGTCATTCCCACAAGTCATTGTAAAAGGTGGTAGGCCCGGCAGGACTCGAACCTGCGACAACGCCGTTATGAGCGGCGCGTTCTAACCAGCTGAACTACGGGCCCGCCGGGTTTCGCTTTGGTCGATCGCGGCGCCGGCCGGGATCCAGTCCGTCACCGCTTTAACAGCGGGACTATGGGATACTGCCTTCGCTGGGGCGCCCAAATCTTAGACGAAACCGCCGCTCAGGTATCGAGAAAGCTGCGCAGTTTCCGCGAGCGGCTCGGGTGCTTGAGTTTCCGCAGCGCCTTCGCCTCGATCTGGCGGATGCGCTCGCGGGTCACCGAGAATTGCTGGCCGACCTCTTCCAAGGTGTGGTCGGTGTTCATGCCGATGCCGAAGCGCATCCGCAGGACGCGCTCCTCGCGCGCGGTCAGCGAGGCGAGGACCCGCGTCGTCGTCTCGCGCAGATTGGCCTGGATCGCCGCGTCCAATGGCAGGACCGCGTTCTTGTCCTCGATGAAGTCGCCGAGGTGGCTGTCCTCCTCGTCGCCGATCGGGGTTTCGAGGCTGATCGGCTCCTTGGCGATCTTCAAGACCTTGCGCACCTTTTCCAACGGCATCGCCAGCTTGTCGGCGAGCTCCTCGGGGGTCGGCTCGCGGCCGATCTCGTGCAGCATCTGGCGCGAGGTGCGCACCAGCTTGTTGATCGTCTCGATCATGTGCACCGGGATGCGGATCGTGCGCGCCTGATCGGCGATCGAGCGGGTGATCGCCTGGCGGATCCACCAGGTGGCGTAGGTCGAGAATTTGTAGCCGCGGCGGTACTCGAATTTGTCGACCGCCTTCATCAGCCCGATATTGCCTTCCTGGATCAGGTCGAGGAACTGCAGGCCGCGGTTGGTGTATTTCTTGGCGATCGAGATGACGAGCCGCAGATTGGCCTCGACCATCTCCTTCTTGGCGCGGCTCGCCTCGCGCTCGCCGCGTTGCACGGTCTGCACGACGCGGCGGAATTCGGCGATCGGCAATTTGGCTTCGGCGGCGATGTGGGCGATCGCGGCGCGGTGCCTGGCGACATCCTCGGCGTGACGCTCGACGAGGCGCACCCAGCCGCGGCCGGGCAGCTGCGCGGCCCGCTCCAGCCAGTCCGCCGCGAGCTCGTCGCCCAGATAATGCGGCAGAAACTCGCTGCGCTTGATCCCGTTGCTCTCGGCCAGCCGCATCAGCCTTCCCTCTTCGGTGACGAGGCGGCGGTTGAGGTCATAGAGCTGTTCGACGAGATGCTCGATCCGGATGTTGCTGAACCGCACCCGCTTCAAGAGTTCGATGATTTCGCCCTTGAGCTTGTCGTAGCGGCGCTCGGTTACCCGCGGCAACGCGACGCCCTTGACCTGCGCGGTAATCCGCTGGTCCTGAACCTTGTGGATTTTTTTGTGGGCCGTCGGCGACCGCCTCGAAGATCGCCATCATGCCCGGCGTCAGCTGGGCTTCCATCGCGGCCAATGAAATCGAGCTTTCCTCGCCGTCGGCCTCCTCGCTTTCGCCCTCGGCTTCGTTTTCGGCGAGTTCGGCGGCGGCTTCCTCACCCTCGGCGGGCTCGCCTTCGGCCTCGGCTTCGGCGGCCTCGGCGGCCTTCAGCATCGCCGCCTCGGCCTCATCGAGGATGGCGCTGCCGTAGGTCGCATCGAGATCGATGATGTCGCGCAGCAGCATCTTGTTTTCATTGAGCGCCTCGTGCCACCCGACGAGCGCGCGCACGGTCAGCGGGCTCTCGCAGATGCCGCCGATCATCATGTCGCGGCCGGCTTCGATGCGCTTGGCGATGGCGATCTCGCCCTCGCGCGACAGCAGCTCGACCGAGCCCATCTCGCGCAGATACATGCGCACCGGATCGTCGGTGCGGCCGATATCGTCGTCGTCGACATTGCCGCGCACTTCGCTTTCGCCATCCTCGGCCTCGGCCTCGGCGGGCTCTTCGCTTTCCTCGCTCTCGATGACGTTGATGCCGAGCTCGGAGAGCATCGTCATCGTGTCTTCGATCTGCTCGGATGACACCTGATCCTGCGGCAGCGCGGCGTTCAATTCGTCATAGGTGAGGTAGCCGCGCTCCTTGCCCTTCAGCACCATCTTCTTGATGGCGATGGCAATCTGGTCGAGGAGTGGGGCTTCGGCCGCATCCTCCCGGGTTTCAGCCGTATCCGCCGTCGCCGCTTTGCTCGCCATACCGTATTCCCTTAATGAACCAAGAGGGTTACGCCCCGCCACGAAGCCGTCGCTGGTCTACTATTCAAATCCGCCAACCGGGCCATCCAGGGCCTCGCGATCCTTCAGCGCCTTCAGTCGCTGCCAGTTCTCGTCCGAGGCATCCGCCGCAAAGGCGCGGGTCGCCAGATCCCGGTCGCTTGGGTGCCGAGCCCGCAGCAGCTGGAGCGTCTCGGTTAGGCCAGACCTAATCACCTCAGGATCGTCTCCTCCGCGTGCGGCAAATCCTGCGTGTCTCGTGACGGTGACCGATAAAGCGCCGAGAATTTCTGCGTGGCCGCAATTGGCTAAGTGTTGTTGCAGCGCGCCGGCGTCAAGCCCCGGATATGCGTGGGCGATCTCTAGAATCGCGCGCCGGAGGCTGTCAAGCTCCGCCTCGGGTACATCGATCGCGGCAATCTCCTCGATCCACTCCTCGATGAGGGCGGGCCAACGGACGAAAACCCCGAGAAAAACCTCGCGATTGCGCCGTCCCGGCGACCCCGGCGGCGGTGGCGGCGGCCCCTCGCGCGCGAGGCCGGGCAGGGGAGCGCCGGCACGCCGAACTCCCCGGATGAAGCCCGCAGAGGGGCGCGACATCCGGCCGAGCTGGAACAGACGCTCGCGGAAAAATCGCCGGTATTCGGCCTGTACCGAACGATCCGCGATGAGGTCGGCATGCGCCATCAGCCGGCGCTCGAGATCGGCGCGCCGCTCCGGCGTGTCGATCGGGCGGGCCGTCAGCTCGGCCTGCCACAGCACCTCGGAGAGCGCTCGTGCCGCCGCCAATATCTCGGCAAAACTGGATCGGCCGGCGTTGCGGATCAGTGAATCGGGATCTTCGCCCGCGGGCAGCGTGACAAAACGCAGGCTCCTCCCCGGCTGGAGAAGCGGGAGCGCCCGCAAGAGCGCACGCTGCGCGGCGCCCTGTCCCGCGGTGTCGCCGTCGAAGCACAAGACCGGCTCCGGCGAGAGGCGCCACAATTCGGCGAGCTGCGTCTCGGTCAAGGCGGTGCCGAGCGGCGCAACAGCAGTGGCGAACCCGGCGCGGTGCAGCGCGATCACGTCCATATAGCCCTCGACGACGATCACCGCCGCTGCGCCCTCGGGTTCCCGGGCAAGAGCGGCGCGGGCCGCCGCCCAGGCATAGAGCACCCGGCCCTTCTCGAAGATCGGGGTATCGGGCGAATTGAGGTATTTCGGCTGGCCGTCGCCAATGGTGCGGCCGCCGAAGGCGATCACCCGTCCGGCGCGGTCGCCGATCGGAAACATCACCCGGGCCCGGAAATAATCATAGGCGGCACCGCCATCTTCGGGGATGCGCAGGAGCCCGGCCTCGCGCAACAGGGCCTCGGGAAATTCGGGTGTGAGGGCGCGGGTAAGCGCGTGGCGGTCGTCGCTAGCCCAGCCGAGGCGGAAGCGCCGGATCGTCTCGTCGTCGGGGCCGCGCGCCGTCAGATACCCGCGGGCGCGGGCGCCGCCAGCGGAGTTTCCCGGCGCCCATAGCTGCGCCTCGTAAAAACTGGCGGCGGCGGCGAGCGCCTCCAAGAGCGTCTTCTGGCGCTGCGCCCGTTCGCGCTCCTGCGGAGTCTGCTGGGGTACCGCGAGGCCGGCTTCGCCCGCCAGCCGCTCGACCGCCTCGATGAAGTCGAGATGGTCGGCGCGCATCAGGAACCCGATCGCGTCGCCATGCGCGCCGCAGCCAAAGCAATGAAAGAACCCCTTGTCCTCGACGACATAGAAGGACGGCGTCTTCTCGTTGTGGAACGGACAGAGCCCGCCCTGCTCGCGGCCGCGCCGGGTCAACCGGACGCGGCGCCCGACCAGATCGCCGAGCGAAATCCGGCCGCGCAACTCGTCGAGAAAGCCGGGCGGGAAGGCCATCGCCCGTTAATCCCCCTGCCTGGGCTTGACCCGGGCATCTACGTCTTCCCGGCCGGCGATCCCCAAGCAAAAGAAGACGTGGATGGCCGGGTCAAGCCCGGCCAAGGCGTAGTTGCTATATCTTGGGGCGCTCATCCCAGCAGCCGCTTTACCGCCGCGCCGGCCTTGGCCATGTCCATGACGCCAGCATGGCGCTCGCGCAAGGCCGCCATCACCCTTCCCATATCCTTTGGTCCGGCGGCCGCGGTCTCGGCGATCGCGGCGGTCGCCGCGGCGACGATCTCATCATCGCTCATCTGGCGCGGCAGAAAGCTTTCGATGATCGCGATCTCCTCCTCTTCCTGCTGCGCCAGTTCGGGGCGGTTGCCCTGGCGGTAGAGCGCGATCGATTCGCGGCGCTGCTTCACCATGCCCTGCAGCATGCGCAGGATCTCCGGATCGGCGATGCCCGAGGGGTTGCCGGCGCCGCGCGCGGCGACGTCGCGCTCTTTGACGCCGGCGATGACAAGGCGCACCGTCGAGAGCGTGCGGGTATCCCTGGCCCGCATCGCCGCTTTCAGCCGTTCGGTAAACGCGTCCCGCAGCATTCCCCGCCCCCGGATCGCCGCTTCCTCCAGAGCCTACGCTCTTTAAGGCGCCACGGCAATTTCGCAGGGATATTTCTAAGTCTTTGGAAAAGCGCGAATTTCTATCGCGGGTGGGTTGACAAAACCGCGGCAGAGCGTATCTTCGATCAACGCCTCTGGGACACAGCTTCGATGGACGAACCGACCGCGGCCTCCACCGCGCCGCGACCGCCTGACTGCAATGCGGCCCTGGTTTTGGCGGATGGCACGGTTTTCTGGGGGCAGGGCATCGGGGCGGCGGGACAAGCGGTCGGCGAAGTCTGCTTCAACACGTCGATCACCGGGTACCAGGAGATTTTGACCGACCCGTCCTATGCCGGGCAGATCATAAATTTCACCTTTCCGCATATCGGCAATGTCGGCGCCAACCCTGAGGACATCGAGACGACGACGCCGGCGGCGCGCGGCCTCGTGGTGCGCACCGCGCCGACCGCGCCCTCTAATTATCGCGCCGAGCAATCGCTCGATTCCTGGCTCAAGGCGCACGGCATCGTCGGGCTCTCCGGTGTCGACACGCGACGATTGACCCGGCTCATTCGCGACCGCGGCGCGCCAAATGGCGTCATCGCCTATGCACCCGAGGGTGCGCTCGACATCGTCCAACTGCGCGCGGAGGCGGCGGCTTGGCCGGGGCTCGAAGGAATGGACCTCGCGCGCGAAGTCACCTGCCTCCAGAGCTATGAGTGGACGGAGACCGTGTGGCGGCGCGAGGGCGGCTATGGCCGCCAGGACGCGCCGTGCTTTCACGTCGTCGCAATCGATTACGGCGCCAAGCGCAACATCCTACGGATGCTGGCCGAGCACTGCTGCCGCGTCACGATCGTGCCGGCGACAGCCTCGAGCGCGGACATCCTGCGCCACCAGCCCGACGGGATCTTTTTGTCGAACGGGCCGGGCGACCCGGCGGCGACCGGCGAATACGCGGTGCCGGTGCTGCGCGAATTGATCAGGACGGGCAAGCCGATCTTCGGGATCTGCCTCGGGCACCAGATGCTGGCGCTGGCCTTGGGCGGACGGACGGCCAAGATGGCGCGCGGGCACCGCGGCGCCAATCACCCGGTCCGTGACGAAGCCACCGGCAAAGTCGAGATCACCAGCCAGAACCACGGCTTTGTCGTCGATCCCGGAAGTCTGCCGGAAGGGATCGAGGCGACCCATCTCTCGCTCTTCGACAAGACCAATGAGGGGTTGCGGGTCGCGGGGTTGCCGGTCTTTTCGGTGCAGCACCACCCCGAAGCCAGCCCCGGCCCGCAGGACAGCCAGCACCTGTTCGCGCGGTTTGTCGCGATGATGGAAGCGGGCTCGAAATGACGCCGCCGCTAGGCCAGCCTTCTTTTGTCATCCCGGCGAAGGCCGGGATCCATTTATCGGCTCGCAAGTTTCTACCCGACGCGCACCAGTGTCGCAGCTCCCGCTCAAGATGGAGCTTGGCCGCACCATGGATCCCGGCGTTCGCCGGGATGACAATATTGGATGGGCGCAATCAGGCCGATGCCTAGGCGCACCGACATAAACAGCATCCTGATCATCGGCGCCGGCCCGATCGTGATCGGGCAGGCGTGCGAATTCGATTATTCGGGGGCGCAGGCGTGCAAGGCGCTGAAGGGCGAAGGCTACCGGATCGTGCTCGTCAATTCGAACCCGGCGACGATCATGACGGACCCCGACATGGCCGACGCCACCTATATCGAGCCGATCACCCCCGACATCGTCGAGCAGATCATCGCCCGCGAGCGCCCCGATGCCCTCTTGCCGACTATGGGCGGCCAGACCGCGCTCAACACGGCGATGGCGCTGGCCCGCTCGGGCGTCCTCGAGCGCTATCGCGTCGAGTTGATCGGCGCCAGCGAAGAGGCCATCGCCAAGGCCGAAGACCGCCAGCTGTTCCGCCAGGCGATGGACCGCATCGGTCTTACCTCGCCGCAGAGCCAGCTCGTCGGCTCGCTCGACGCTGCGGTCGCGGCGCTGGCGATGGTTGGGCTGCCGGCGATCGTGCGGCCATCCTTCACGCTTGGCGGCACCGGCGGCGGCATCGCCTACAACACCGAGGAATTCGAAGAGATCGTCCGCGGCGGCCTGCGCGCCTCGCCGAGTCACGAGGTGCTGGTCGAGGAATTGGTGCTCGGCTGGAAGGAGTACGAGCTCGAAATCGTGCGCGACCGCAACGACAACTGCATCGTCATTTGCTCCATAGAGAATGTCGACCCGATGGGGGTGCACACCGGCGATTCGGTGACCGTGGCCCCGGCGCTGACCCTGACCGACAAGGAATACCAGCTGATGCGCAACGCCGCGATCGCGGTCCTGCGCGAGATCGGCGTTGATACCGGCGGGTCGAACGTGCAGTTCGCGGTCAACCCCGAGGATGGCCGGCTCGTCATCATCGAGATGAACCCGCGGGTATCGCGCTCCTCGGCGCTCGCTTCGAAAGCCACCGGCTTCCCGATCGCCAAGATCGCGGCCCTGCTCGCGGTCGGCTACACGCTCGACGAGCTCGACAATGAGATCACCGGCGTGACGCCGGCCTCGTTCGAGCCGACGATCGATTACGTCGTCACCAAAATGCCGCGCTTCACCTTCGAGAAGTTCCCGGGAGCCGAGCCGCTGCTCACGACGTCGATGAAATCGGTGGGCGAGGCGATGGCGATCGGCCGCAGCTTCGCCAACTCGGTGCAGAAGGCGCTGCGCTCGATGGATACCGGGCTCGACGGTTTCGACGAGGTGGCGATCGCGGGCGCCGAGGGACCCAACCCCGACGTTGTCAAAGCGGCGGTCAAGGCGGCGCTCGCCAAACCCTCGCCCGACCGGCTCCTCTTGATCGCCCAGGCTTACCGGCACGGGTTGACGACTTCGGAGATCCATGCCGCCTGCCGCTACGACAGCTGGTTCTTGGAGCGCATTCGCGAGATCGTCGAGGCTGAGGAGCGGGTGCGCACGGGTGGGCTGCCGAACGATCCGACCGCCCTCTTGCGGCTGAAGCAGATGGGGTTTTCGGATGCCCGTCTGGCGCGCCTCGCCGGGACGAGCGAAGCGGAGGCCGCCGCGTGCCGGCATCGCCTCGGGGTCCATCCGGTCTACAAGCGCATCGACACCTGCGCCGCCGAGTTTCCCTCGCTGACCCCGTACATGTATTCGTGCTACGAGGGCGATGGGCTGAGCCCCCCCGAATGCGAGGCCGACCCGTCGAACCGCGACAAGGTGATCATCCTCGGCGGCGGGCCCAACCGGATCGGCCAGGGGATCGAGTTCGACTATTGCTGCGTCCATGCCGCCTATAGCCTCTCGGCGGCCGGCATCGAGACGATCATGGTCAACTGCAACCCGGAGACCGTTTCCACCGATTACGACACCTCCGACCGGCTCTATTTCGAGCCGCTGACCGCCGAGGACGTCATCGAAATCGTGCGGGTCGAAAGCTCGCGCGGCCGCCTTTTGGGGGTCATCGTCCAGCTCGGCGGGCAGACCCCGCTCAACCTCGCCAAGGCGTTAGAGCGCGCTGGGATTGCGATCCTCGGGACTTCGCCCGATGCGATCGACTTGGCCGAAGACCGCCAGCGCTTCCAGCTGTTGCTGCGTGCCCTCGGGCTGCGCCAGCCGGATAACGGCACCGCCTATTCGCCGGAAGAGGCAGAGCGGATCGCCCGGGACATCGGCTATCCCGTCGTCATCCGCCCGTCCTATGTGCTGGGCGGGCGGGCGATGGAGATCGTCCACGACACCGCCGGGCTCAATCGCTACATCCGCCGCGCGGTCAATGTCTCGGGCACCAGCCCGGTGTTGATCGACCGCTATCTGCAAAACGCGATCGAGGTCGATGTCGACGCCGTCGCCGACGGCGCCGAGGTCTATGTCGCCGGGATCATGGAACATATCGAGGAAGCCGGCATCCATTCCGGCGACAGCGCCTGCTCGCTGCCGCCCTATAGCCTCGGTCCTGAGACGATCGCCGAGATCGAGCGGCAGACGATTGCCCTCGCGCGCGCGCTCAAAGTCGTCGGGCTGATGAATGTGCAGTTCGCTGTCAAGGAAGGCGACGTCTACGTCCTCGAAGTCAATCCGCGGGCCTCGCGCACCGTGCCGTTCGTCGCCAAGGCAACGGGCGTGCCGATCGCCAAGATCGCGGCGCGGGTGATGGCCGGCGAGCGCCTGGCGGCGCTGCTCCCGAGCCGCGATCGCCGCCCACGGCCCGGCGCTGGCCACGTCGCGGTCAAAGAGGCGGTGTTTCCGTTCGCGCGCTTCCCCGGCGTCGATCTGATCCTCGGGCCGGAGATGAAATCGACCGGCGAAGTCATGGGATTGGACGCCGATTTCGGGCGGGCCTTCGCCAAGTCGCAACTCGGCAGCGGCACCGAGCTGCCGCTATCGGGCTGCGTCTTCGTCTCGGTGCGCGATGCCGACAAGGAAGCGCTGGTCGCGCCGTGCCGTCAGCTCGCCCAATGGGGGTTCGAGCTGGTCGCCACCACCGGCACCGCGATAAAGCTGCGCGACGAGGGCGTGCCGGTGAATATCGTCAACAAGGTCCAGGAAGGCCGGCCCGATATCGTCGACGACATGCGCAGCGGTTGCATCCAGCTGGTGTTCAACACCACCGAGGGCGCCCAGGCCATCGCCGACAGCTTCAGCCTGCGGCGCACCGCGCTGACCCACAACATTCCCTATTACACGACGGTCGCCGGAGCACGCGCCGCCGTGCAGGCAATCGGGGCGCTGCGCGAGGGTTGTCTTGAAGTCGCGCCGCTGCAATCCTATTTTTGAACGCCTGTCGCGCTAACAAGGCTCGAAACCGGTCTGATGAACAAGATCCCGATGACCGTGGACGGTTACGCTAGGCTGCAGGAAGAGCTTAAGCGTCTGAAATCGATCGACCGTCACGCGGTCATCCGCGCCATCGCCGAGGCGCGCACCCATGGGGATATCGCGGAGAACGCCGAATACCATGCCGCGCGCGAGCGGCAGAGCTTCATCGAGGGGCGCCTCGGCGAACTCGAAGACAAGATCGCGCGCGCCGAAGTCATCGACGTTTCCAAGCTGTCGGGCTCGGCAGTCAAATTCGGCGCGACCGTCACCCTGGCCGATGAGGAAACCGACGAGCAGCAGACCTTCCGGATCGTCGGCGAAGACGAGGCCGACATCAAAAACGGCCGCCTCTCGGTGACTTCCCCCCTGGCGCGCGCCCTTATCGGCAAGGGCAAGGGCGATACCGTCGAAGTTTCGACCCCGCGCGGCAACAAAGCCTACGAGATCGTCACCGTCGCCTTCGGGTAGGAGGCGCCTTCTTCGTCCCGCTCCTCGTCGAGCGGCACTCCGGGGGCGAATTTGGAGACGCGCAGCACCAGCGCCGATTTGACGTGGGCGACATTGGGTGCCGCGGTCAGTTTGGCGCTGAGAAACCGCTGGTAGCTGTCCCAATCGGGCGCGACGATCTTCAAAAGGAAATCGGTCTCTCCGGCGAGCATGTGCGCCTCGCGCACCTCGGGCCACGAGAGGACCAAATCCTCGAAGGCCTTGAGGTCCTTCTCGGCCTGGCTCGAGAGGCCGATCTGGGCGAAGATCGTGACCGCGAAGCCGAGCGCCTCCGGGGCCAGATCGGCGTGATACCCGCGGATGAGGCCGGCCGCTTCCAAGGCGCGCATGCGGCGCAGGCAGGGCGGCGGCGAGATGCCGACGCGCCGCGCCAGCGCGATATTGGTGATGCGCCCGTTGGCCTGTAGGAGCTGCAGGATCCTGCGGTCGATATGGTCGAGCTTTGGCCCGCGCATGCGCAATTCCGTTGGATTCGGCGACGCAAGAATAGGAATTTCACCGCCATTGCGCAATTTTGTTGCGCAAGTTTGCGGCCGCCTTGCCGATCGCCCGCGCTTTCCGTAAACCGGGGGGATGGTCCTGCTGTCTCCGTCCCTGTCCCGTGGCCCCGGCAACGATCGAGCTACCCGGGTGAGCGACGGGCAGGTGAGCGACGGGCGGCCGAGCGTCTGGGTGCTGCATGACGGCAAGCCCGGCATGGCAAGCCAGGCGCTGGGGCTTGCCGAGGCCACCGGGTTCCCGTTCAGCGAAAAGTCTCTGGCGATCCGCCGACCGTGGGTCTGGCTGCCGCCGCGCCTGTGGCTCGCCCCGCTCGCGGCCGTGCGGCAAGCGGGCATCGCCCTGACGCCGCCCTGGCCTGATCTGGTGATCGGCTGCGGCCGCAACACGGTGCGCCCGGCGCTGGCGATCCGCCGCGCCAGCGGCGGGCGCACGCTGGCGGCGCAGATCCAGGACCCGCGCGTCGGGCGCGGCGAATTCGATATGATGTTCGTCCCCGAGCACGACCGGCTGCGCGGCGAGCGAATCCTCGTGACAAAGGGCGCCATTCACCGCGTGACCGCGCCGCTGCTCGCTGCCGAGCGCCGCCGGTTCCCGGCGCTGGAAACGCTGGCGCGACCGATCCTGGGCGTCTTCATCGGCGGCGCAAACCGGAGCTATCGCCTCGACCTCTCGCGGCTCAATGAGATCGCCGCGATGATCGCGGCGGTGGTGCGGCGCTCCGGCGGTTCGGCAGTGGTGACGCCGTCGCGGCGCACCGGCGAAGCGGGGCTTGCCCTCTTGCGCGAGCGTCTCGCGAGCCTGCCAGGATCGATCTGGGACGGCCAGGGCGACAACCCCTATTACGCCTATCTCGCGGTTGCGGACGCGCTGCTCGTCACCGCCGATTCGGTGTCGATGGTCAGCGAGGCGGCGGCGACCGGCAAGCCCGTCCATATTCTCGGTCTCGCCGGGGGGGACGCAAAATTCGCCCGGTTTCACAAGACGATGCGGAAGGCCGGAATCACGCGGCCCTTCAAGGGTGAGATCGAGTGCTGGTCCTACACCCCGCCCGACGACACGGCGCGGGCCGGCGCGGCGCTGCGCACATTGGCGGCAACGCACCTCGCGCGCCGCGCGCTGGTGTAGTATCGGGCCCATCATGGCGCTGCGCATCGAAACCTTCGACAATCTTCGCGGCGGCAACACGCTCTATAAGGCGCTCACGCACCCGCACGCCGCAGCGCCGGCGCGCGCGCTGTTGGCCCGGCTCGCCGGCGAAGGACCGACGGCAATCGTCGATCCGCACGGCGCGGCGGAAGGGTTCGCCGAGATTTTCGGGCTCGACGGGCTCGAGATCGCCGGGGTCTATGTCCAGGATGTCGCGCGCATCGGCGCCACCGTGCTCGGGCGTGGCGCGCTGCCGATCACCGGGCTGGCCCAAAGCGGGGCGCGTTCGGTACTGGTCGCCGCCTTCGAGGCCGATCGGCTGATCGGCCAGCTCCACCCGTATCTGCCGGCCGGCGCACACATCGTCAGCCTCGATCTGATGCGCATCCCGGAGGCGCGGCTCACCAATCGCCGCGCCTACCTCGACCCGTTGAACTTCGCCACCAATTTTGCGCTGTTTCGCGACACCGGCACGCTGCACACCCGCCTCGTCACCGCCAATTACTGGGCCGCCTACGGCTCGCCGGCAGTGACCTGCTGGCTGACCCTGTTCGATGGCTCCGGGGCCGCTATCGCCGAATGGGCCGAAACCTCCGGCGACATCGGCGCCGCGATCGCGATCGACAGCCGCCGGGTGCGCGAAGAGTTCGGGCTCGGCGAATTTGCCGGCCAGCTGTTCATCCATGTCGTCGGCGCGGCCGGCCACGATATCGTCAAATACGCGCTCGACACGTTTGGGGACCCCGGAGCGGCACCGGATGGGGCGCTGTCGTGCACCCACGACGCGAATGCCTGGCCGGCCGACCGCTATGCGGGCCTGCCGGCGCCGGGCCCCGGCGAGCGGGTGATCCTCTGGATCCAGAACAGCCACCCGAGCCCGATCCCGGCGGGCGCGATCGGGCTCAACCCGATGGGCGAGGAGACCATCGTCGCGATTGGGCAAGCAATCGGACCCTTCGCCAGCTGCGCCGTCGATGTCGCTACGCTGCTGCCGGGCCTCGCCTGGCCCCGCCAGATCGAATTGCGCGCCGGCAAGCACGTCGTGCGCCCGCGCTATGAGGTGATCGCCGGGGAGCGCCGCCGCATTGCGCACGTCAATGTCGAGCGCTCCGATCTGGAGCCCGACCCCCGGCTGCCGCGGCTGGGTCCGAGGCTCGGCAAGGGCTATCTGCTGCCGGCGCCGATCCTGTCGCGCGGGGAATGGGAAAGCCTCCTGCTGCCGACCCCGATGGCCGTCTCGCAGCGCGAATTGCCGATTGCCGCGCTGGTCTACGACCCCGAGGGCAACCAGATTGCGCGGGTGCCGCTCGGCCGCCTGGCGCGCGATCACGCAATTGCACTATCGCTCGACGCGGTCGCGGAGGGCCTCGGGACCGGCTACGGCCATGTCGAGCTGGTCTACGATTTCGCCAATGGCGGCGAGGGCGACGGCTGGCTGCATGCCCTTTTCCGCTATCGCCATCGGGTGAGCGGGCATGCCGCCGATTTCGAGCTTTGGCGCGCACATCTTCAATACGATCCTCACCTACCGGGACGAGCCGCAATCCTATGTCGGGCGTCCGCCCGGCCTCTCGACTCGGCTGTTCCTGCGCCTCGGCGAGGGCGAGTACGACACGCTCTGTCACCTGATCTATCCGGCGTCATTACCCTGGCGTCCGACAAGCGCGACCGAGATCATCCTCTACAATCGCGAGGGGGCCGAAATCACCGGCGCCCAACTGGCGATACCCTGCTCGGGCTCCCGCCTTGTGCGCTATCATGGACTGTTCGACGAGGCCACCCGCGCTCGAGCCGGCGCGGGCGCCTACGCCGTCATCCGCGACCCGACCTGCCGGCTCTTCGGTTATCATGGACTCCTGGGCCGGGGCGGTGCCTTCAGCCTCGATCATATGTTCGGGTTCTGACGAGATCCCGGCCGGCGCCGGCGCGGCTCGTTGCGGCGCAAAAAAATGCTATATTATCCTGTCAAATCGATCGGGCCCGAAGGACAGAGAACCGCGCAATGCCGCAGCAGCACCAAACCAAGGTCTTGATCATAGGGGCGGGGCCGGCCGGGTATACCGCGGCGATCTATGCCGCGCGCGCCAACCTCCATCCGATCCTGGTAACCGGGATTCAACCCGGCGGCCAGCTGACGATTACGACCGATGTCGAGAACTACCCCGGTTTTGCCGACATCATCCAGGGGCCCTGGCTGATGGAGCAGATGCAGCGCCAGGCCGAGCATGTCGGCACCCGCATCATCCAAGACGAGATCGTCGCCCTCGATCTCAGCCGGCGCCCGTTCCTCGCCACCGGCGATTTGGGCGATCGCTATCAGGGCGACACCGCGATCCTCGCGACCGGCGCTCAGGCGCGCTGGCTGGGCGTCCCCGGAGAGGAGGCATTCCGCGGCTTTGGCGTCTCGGCCTGCGCGACCTGCGACGGCTTCTTCTTTCGCGACCAGGAGGTGGTTATCGTCGGCGGCGGCAATACCGCCGTCGAGGAAGCGATCTACCTGACCAATCATGCAAGCCGAGTGACGCTCGTCCACCGGCGCAATGCGCTGCGCGCCGAGAAGATCCTGCAGGACCGCCTGTTCCGCAACCCGAAGATCGAAATCGTCTGGGACAGCGTGCTCGACGAAATCCTGGGCGTGCCCGAGCCGCCGCAGGTGAAGGGCGTCAGGCTGCGCAATCTGCGCACCGGGGCGCTGACTGAGCGCGCCTGCGACGGCGTCTTTATCGCGATCGGTCACACCCCGGTTACGGGGCTCGTCGCCGGGCGAGTGCCGCTCGATGCGGAGGGTTATATCCTGACCCAGCCCGATTCGACCGCGACGGCGATCCCCGGGCTCTTCGCCGCGGGTGATGTCAAGGACAAGGTGTACCGCCAGGCGGTGACCGCCGCGGGGCTCGGCTGCATGGCCGCGCTCGAGGCGGAGAAGTTTCTTTCCGCCGAGGAAGATTCTGCGGCTGCGCGCGCTGCGGAATAGGGGGATTCAGATCGGACGAACGCGGGCGGGGGCTCCCGGAAGGCAAACGAATGGCGATGGATTGGGACAAGTTGCGGGTTTTTCACGCCGTCGCCGAAGCCGGCAGCTTCACCCATGCCGGTGAAGCGCTCAATCTGAGCCAATCCGCCGTCAGCCGGCAGATCAGCGCGCTGGAGGAGAGCCTCAGCGTGCCGTTGTTCCACCGCCATGCGCGGGGCCTCATCCTGACCGAGCAGGGCGAATTGCTGTTTCGCACCGCGCGCGAAGTTTTCGCCAAGCTGGCGATGTCGGAAAGCCTGATTTCCGAATCGAAGGACCGACCGAAGGGACCGTTGAAGATCACCACGAGCGTCGCGTTCGGCTCGATCTGGCTGACCCCGCGCATCCGCGAATTCCTCGACCTCTACCCCGAGATCCAGGTCAGCCTGGTGGTCGACGATTCCGAGCTCGACCTGTCGATGCGCGAAGCTGATGTCGCGATTCGCATGTCGCCGCCGCGCCAGCCGGACCTGATCCAGCGGCATCTCGTCAGCGTCCAGGTGCATATCTACGGCTCGCCCGAATACCTCAAAAAATACGGCACACCGCAGCGCGCCGAGGACCTCGACGAGCATCGCTTGATCGTTTACGGCGAGGATGCAAGGCCGGCGACCCCGGGGGTGAACTGGCTGATCGAAACCGGCGCCAAGCCGGCGCGCGACCGTCGACCGATGCTCGCCGTTAATAACGTTTACGGCATCCTGCGCGCGGTGAAGAGCGGGCTCGGCCTGGCCTCCCTCCCGGACTTTGTCGCGGCGGAGACGAGCAACCTGGTGCGCGTCCTCCCGGAGCTGTCCGGGCCGCCCAACGAGGCCTATTTCGTCTATCCCGAGGAACTGCGTTCCTCGAAACGGATCAGCGTCTTCCGCGATTTTCTCTTGCGCAAAGTGGCCGAGAGCCGATTGAGCTAAAGCGGCATCCGATCAAGCTCGCTCCCCCGCTCAATCGTCGTCCCCGGGCTTGACCCGGGAATTCATGTAGGCGCCTGGACGACGCCCGGCCACGGCGAATAATAAAGACGATTCTACTTGCAGCAACCCTGTTTTAAATGCCGGCTGCGGCGAGTTGACGCGGATTTATCGAGCCCGGCGACAGCATTGCGGTTTTTGCAGACGAGCCAGACCGAATTCCCGTTGGTGATAATCCACGTCGAACCAGATACTTCGCCCTGCGCGATACTGCATCGCGGCGAATTTCTGGGGCCCGCGTGCCCCGAAACAGTTTCCGGGACTTGCGCCCGGAAAGAGGGTCTTCGGATCCTTACGTCTCCTAGACGTGAAGCCTCCCTGTTCAAACTTGGCCGGGCCCCTCAGGGTTCCGGCCAATTTCTTTTGCGCCGCTGAATGTCCAAGCGGCCTGCGGGTCGTGTGCTTTCGCGAGCCTCCCGCCGCACCGCTACCCGACGGCTCTCGGGGCTTGCCGCAGCCTTCGATTGCCGGCAGCTTCCCGCCGGCCGCGCTCGGAAGGCGGCACGGGGTTTGCTCTCAGAGTAATGCGCACGGCATTGCCACCAATCGCAGAGCGGTCGGCGCCTGTCGCCGGCGGCTCGGGGCCGCGATGACCGATTACCTGCCGCACGCCGCGGACTTGTTGGCCGTCGTCGCAAGCTGGGGCGTCGGCGCGGTGCTCTTACTGGCCGGCGCCGGGCTGACCGGGCGGCGGGTCGCGCCGGAATACCAGATCGTGGCCGGCTGGGGGGCCTTGTGCTTCGTCTTGACCCTATGGGGCGTCTTTGTGCCGCTAAGTCTGCGGGTGCCGGCGGGCGCCTTCATCCTCGCCGCGGCTGGCGTACTGGTGACGGCGCGGCGCCCCGGCGCAGAGGCTTGGCGGGCGCTCGGACGGGTGCTGGCGCTGTCGGCGCCGCTGTGGCTGGTGCTGGGGCCGATCCGGCCGTCACAGCCGGACACCTTCCTCAACCTGTTGCCGAACGCGTTCTTTCTCGTCGATTACGCCCGGCTGCCGACCGCGCTCCTGCCGTCCAGCCACTCGCTGCTGCCGGGCGCCCCTTACAACACGCAGTTCCTCAGCTTTATCGGGTCCTTTGTCACGAGCGACTTTCCGGCGGGCGGCATGTCGCTGATCAATCTGATGCTGCAGCTGGCCGGTGCACTCGCCATCGCGCGAGCTCTCGATCAAAGACCTGGATCGCCGCAAGCGGCGCCGACATGGGGCATGATCGCCGGCGGCATTCTCTTGGTGACATTGCTCAACCCGGGCTTTGTCCCGCGCGTCGCCCTGGCGCCCTACGGCGAACCGGCGCTCGCCGTCACGGCGCTCTTTGCCGCCTTGGGATTTGTGCGCATGGAGGGTGAGGAGGCCGCCGGGCGTTCCCTCGTGCCCCTCGCCCTGGCGCTCGCGGCGCTCGTCAACACCAAGCAATCCGGCCTCGGGTTGGTGGCCGCGCTCTCCGGCGCCGCGATCGCCGTCCGCTGGGCCGAGCGCGCCGCGCCGCGCGGGCGCCCTCTCCGCAGTGTCGCCATTGCCGCCCTGCCGGCGGTGCTGCTCTACCTCGTCTGGCGCTATTACATCCTCCATGCCGGCGTCGCCGAGCTGCAGCTCTTGCCGATCGCCGAGTGGAATTGGCGGATAATGCCGGCGGCCTTTGCCAGCATGCTCGCGACGGTGGTGGAGAAGCCGGTTTATTTCGGCTGCGCCGGCGCCGCCTTCGTCGCCCTCGTCGTGTCGCGGCGGCGCCAAGGCTGGACACCGACGACGCGGCTCCTCGCCTTTCACGCGGCGCTGTTCCTTTTCTACAACGCCTTTATCGTGCTGACCTATGTCGCGCTGTTCGCGCCGGGAATGGCGATCGAGGCGCACTCATTCTTCCGCTACAACACCCACCTGTCCCTGGTCCTGGTGCTGTCGCTGGCGTTGGCGGTACGTGATCTGGGGCTCGGCGCGTGGCTGGTACGCACCGCTGCGCGGCCCGCCGCGGCCGGTGCGATCCTCTTGATCGTGCTGGCGCCGTTTGGCTTCGCGAAGCGGCTGCGCTTCGACCTCGACATGCCGCAGCCGCTCGCGTGGAACCTCGCCAAGCAGACGGGCGCGCAGCTCGGCGATGGCGATCGGCTGGCGCTGCTGCTGCCGGGCGACAATGGCAGCCTTGCGTCGATGCTCGCGGGCGTCCTGCGCGACACCCCGCCGCGCCACCCGACGCTCGATCTGTTGCGCCGGGACACTGCGGACGAGGCCACCTTGGACGACGCGGCGCGCCGCGGATACGGGCTGGCGCTGATCTCGTGCACCCCGCCGGGCCTCCTCGGGCTGCCCGCCGGGCAGGCGGTGTTGTTGCGCCATGCCGACGATGGCTGGCACCAGATCGCTTCCTGGCCCTACCCGGCGCTGGTACCCGGGCAGCACTGGCAGCAAATTCTCAGCTGGGCCCCGCTCTGCCGGTTTTCATGACCGGGGCCGGCCCGCACGCGCCGCCGTGCACCACCGCGAAAATCTGGAACCGCTGCTGGCGAAAAACCGGCGCGAGGCACCGGCTCGGCGGCACCTGCACCGGCTGGCGGTCGGTCACAGCGACATAGTCGTAGCCGGCGAGCGCGCTAAAGGCTGCGGCCCGCTCAGCGGCGTCGCCCCCGGTCAGCCCGCTCCACAATAGGGGCGGCGGCGCCGCGGCGGCGAGTGCGGCATAGGGTGGGCGCAGTTCGACCGGCTGCTGGCCGGGGACCGCGAACAGCGTCGGGACAAACGCCTCGCGCCGCGGGATCGCCAGCGTTGCGATGTGGAGGAGCGGGATCTTGACCATGTTGACCGCGCCGGGCGGATAGGCGAGCGCCAGCGCGGCACCGCCAGGCAGCCGGTCGATCCCGTCGAGGACGGCGGTGTAGACGCGATCGGCGGTCAGCCAGACTTCCTCGATGACCGCCATGCGGGCCACCAGCATCGCCGCCAAAACGGCGCCGGCCGCCGCCGCCACGCGCCGTCTGGGAAACCGCGGTGCGCTCGCCGCGACCAGCAGCAGGAACCCCGCGGCGGGCAGCCGGTGGTCGGCAGCGGAGCCCGCCAGCATTTGACTGGGAGCCAACAGATAGGAAGCTGCCAGGAGGGCCAGAGCGCAACCGAGCCGACGATCGAGGCCGAGCCGGCGCGTCACCGCGAGAGCGAGGAGGAGCCCCGTCAACGCGGCAAAGCAGGCGATGTCGAACGGGCGGCTGTAGTTGTCGAAGACGCTGAACAGGAGGTCGGCCTTGCGCCAGATGGCGCCATAGGCGATGGCGCCACCCGCCTCGTGTGGCGAGAGGAAAAAAAACACCGCGCCCGGCGCGAGGAATTGCGGCGCGAGGATCGCGACGCGACGCGCAAACACTCGCCAGCGGCGGGCGCGCAGTTCAGCGAGCGCCGGCGGCAGTTCAACCCCGATGATGATGAGGCCGTAGATCCCGAAGGCCGCAAGATGGCTGAAGAAGCAGATAAGGCCGACGATCGACGAAGCGAGGATGCGCAGTGAGGCGCGCCGTTCTTCGAGGGTCAGCCACAGCGCCGCGCCGCACAATGCAAAGCCGACCCCGAACAGGTAGTTGAGGAAACCCCACAACAAGGTCCGGGTATAGAGGAAGAGAAAGGCGGCGAGCGGCCACCAGCGCCAGCCACCGGTAGCGATCCGGTTGAGCCACACGACGCCGCCCGCCAGTAAGGCAAAGGTCGCGATTAGAAAGAGCTTGGCCGCGAGCGCGAGCGGCATCACCCGTGCCAGCGGCGGCACGATCAGATCCTCGGCGAGATTGGGCAGCGCCGCCCAGCGGACCGCGTAGCACCGGTCCCCGCCCGCCATCAGGAGGTGCATGCGCGCCAGATGGTTCGGATAATCGACGAGGGGCGGCAATACGGTCGAGAACACCGGCGCGGCGGCCACGATAAGCAGCAGTAGAAACACGCCCCACAGCCGAAGCGCAGTGGCGGCCCCCGCCCCTCCCGGCGATGCGGTCACGCCGCCAGGGTTGTCACGCCGCGCCGGCGAGGCGATAGATCCGCGCCGCGGTGCCGCCGAAGAGCGCGAGCTTTTCCTCATGCGAGGCGCCGCTCGTGATGCGCTTGAACGCGTTCCACAGCGCGGCGTAGCCGATCGGCCATCTTGTCGACCGGGAAGTTGCTCTCGAACATGCAGCGCTTGGCCCCGAACAACTCGATGCAGGTCTCGACATAGGGGCGCCACAGCCTCGGCCATCGTCTCCGAGGAGGGCGGCGGCGGGGGCGCTGTGAAAGTCGAAGCCGGCGCCGCGGTTGACCATGCCGCCGAGCTTGACGACGACATTCGGGCACGTCGCCAATTCGCGCCATCGAGCGCTTCCACGTCGGCCAGGATCTCGGCCGATTTGCCGGCATAGGGGCCGTAGCCGAGCACCCCGCCGACATGGCCCATGACGATCGGCGTCGCCGGGAAGGCGCGCGCCAGATCGATCACGTCGGCGAGCTGCGGGTGATAGAGCCAGGCGTCGAAGCTGAGGCCGAGCGCCGAGAGCCGCGCGAGGCCGGCGCGGAAATCCGGCCGCGCATAGAGATGCGGCTGCGATGTCGGGGCGGCTGTTGCCGATGATCGGGTCGGCGTCCCAGCCGGCCGAGTGGCGCACGCCGCGGAAGCGGCCGCCGCCGGCGCGCAGCTGCGCCACCAGCACCGGCTCGACCCGGTCGCCGAGCGTCAGATCGGCGGCGCCGACGATGCCGGCCGCGACCCGGGTCTTGCCGTAATTGCCGCTGTCGCTCATCGCGGCGATGCCGGCGACGAACTCGGTCTCGCCGACCGGGCGCATCTCGGGCGGGCCCATCGGCGCGGTACATCGAGCGGCACTCCTCGAACACGGTGGCGACGATGTTGTGCCCGGTGTTGAGATCGGCGAGCAATTCGTCGAGCAGATAGGGGTGGCCGCCGCGCTGCCACAGGTGATGGTGCGGATCGACGATCGGCAGATCGGGGTCGAGGATCGGCTCGGGCGGCGCCGTGGCGAGCCACTCATCGTCGGGCGTATAGATCCGGCCGAATTGCCATGATTGCCGGGGCGGTGTTGTCGGCGCTGGCGTCGTCGATGCCATTGGGGGCGGGCCTCCGTCGGGTCGGGGAGGCAAACCCTAAGGCGGCTTGGCGGCGCTGACCAGCGACGACGCAAAAACCGGCCGAAACTGGCTCAACACCGCGCGGCCCGACCCGGAATAGGTGATGCACCGCGGGATTGACACCTTAACAATGTCGACTGAGTGTTAACCACGTCACATTCGCTAAACGAACCGCTGAACTATGCTAACGAAAGTGGCCGGATAGTCCGACCATGTGAGAAACGGGTGGCTCGGCATCTATTCTCTCTTACTTTTTTACGGCTGGCTTTGCCGCCGCGCCGCGCAGGAGAAGGTGAGCCTGGGGAAGAGGTCGAGAGACTACGCCTCAACTTATCGGAGTGAAAGGAAACTTACAATGTCCGATCCGCAAAATCCAACCGCCCACAACTCCTTGAACGCCCCGGACGCCGCTGCCCACGCGGCAGCACTCAGACCGGCGGCGGCACCGCACCCGGCGGTACCACCGACACCGGATCCAAGGTGGGGGGTAGAGCGCTGTTGCATCCGCGAATTTTGGGCGGTCATCGAACGCGATGCCAGCCTGGTCCGTGGTCGCAACGTCTTGCGCACCGCCAAGTTAGGCCCGGGAATTTACGAGGTGTTCTTTACCGGCGATGTCAGCAATGGCGCCTTTGTCGCCACTATCGGCCGACCCGGTATTGCCACCGAACCCGCCGGCGAGATCACCGTGGCGCTGCGCTGCTGCCCGGGTTTAAATCCGTGGACCCCATTCGCTGATAACAAGGGCGTGTGGGTACAGACCTTCGATTCCAACGGTCGTCCTAGCGACCGCTGGTTCCATCTGATCGTTCTCACCCAAGACATGTGATCGACAATGGAACTCGCACCTGACAACGGGTCAAACCAAGAATGCGTGAGCACTTAACCCGATGACAACTCACTCGCCATGGCAAGGACATGTGAGTAGGTTGTTCAACCTTCTCACATGTCTGCCAGGTGGCGGGTTCGCCCTGTTCCCTCCAGCTTACGCCGTGATTTGGGTGCGCAGCTTGGCGATGGCGTCGAGATGGCGGCGGTGGTCGCCGGCGAAGCGCAGCACCAGGTGGCTGGCGCCGGCCCGCGCCCAGCGCGACAGCCATTCCCGCGCGCCCTCGGCGGAGCCGGCATAGGTGGCCTGGCGGGCCCGCATTTCGGCGGCCGGGCGGCCGTAATAGCTCTCGATAAAGGCGTTCATCCGCTCATCGGCCTGCGCCGCGTTCTCGTCGATCGCCAGGGTCAGATAGACCGCACCGGTGAGCGCGGCGGGATCGCGCCCGGCGGCGCGCGCGATTGTGTGGATCTCCGCCCACTGCGTGCGCCAGCGTTGGGGGTCAGGCGAATTGGGGAACCAGCCATCATAGAGCCGGCCGACGCGCTCGAGGCTGGCCTTGACCATGCCGCCGATCCAGATCGGCGGGCCCCCGGCGCGGTAGGGAATGGGGCCCAGCGTCGCATTGTCGACGACCCAGCGACCGTTCCAGGTGACCGGCTGGCCGCTCCACAATTCGCGCGCGAGGCGCAATCCTTCGAGCATGCGCCCGACGCGCCGCTCGAACGGCACGCCGCACGCGACGAATTCGGCGCGGATATTGGCGACATCGCTGGCGATGCCGACCCCGAGGATGAAGCGCCCTTCGCTGATCTGGTCCAAGGTCGCGATGCCATGCGCGAGGACGACCGGGTTGCGCAGCGCCGGCAGCAGGACCGCGGTGCCGAGCTCGGCCCGCGTGGTGCGTGCGGCGACCGCGGAGAGCAGCGTCAGCGGCTCGTGCCGCGGGCGCGCCAGGATTGAATCGCCGACCCAGATCGAATCGTAGCCGAGACCCTCGGCCCGCTCGGCAAGCGTCAAGAGCGGCGCCACCTCGGGGCAGCCTTCCATGACCTGCTCGCGGGTCGGCAAGAGGTATCCGATGCGCGGCGGCATGAGAGTTCTCCTTCCATGGTGACGCGCCAGCATACGCGGCCGCGGTCCGGCGGCAAACGCGCGCCATACGACCGGCCGCAAGGCGATGGCGTTCGCTACACGCGCGCGGTCCCGCGCACTGCTACATGCGCCGCGGCGCGCCGGCTTGTTGGACGAGCTGTTCGAGGACCTCATAGGGCTGGGCGCCGACGACGCCATGGCGCGCGGCGACAAAGGTCGGGACCCCGGTCACCCCGTATTGGTGCGATTTCGCCCAATCGGCGTCGACCGCATCCTTGAAGCGGCGCTCCTCCAGGACGGCGCGCGCCTCCTCGGCCGGAAGACCGACCGATTGCGCGATCTCGACGAGGATATCGGGGTCGCCGATGTTCTTCGCCTCGACGAAATAGGCCTTGTAGAGCTTGTCGTGGATCGCCCCACCGCCGGGTTGGGTGTCGGCCCATTTGCCGAGCTCTTGCGCGAGCCGGCTGTTATAGGTGTGGGTGCGCCGCCCGTAGGGGAGGCCCTCGGCGTCCATCAGCCCCTTCATGCGCTGATACATCGCCTCGGGGTCGATATTGCGCCCGGCATAGACCTGCGCCATCGAACGCCCTTCGAGCGGGGTCTCCGGGTGCAGCGGGAAATGCACTAATACCGTTTCGACGTCGTATGTCTCTTTCAGTTTTTCAACACGCACGGTGCTGAGGTAACACCAGGGTCATACGTAGTCGGTGAAGATCTCCAAGGTTACCGGCGCGCTCATCCGTTGCCCTCCTCGCCCGAGATAGGCGACGGCCATTGTAGAGGCGGCTGATCGGGCAATGCAAACGCGGCATTCGGCCTACGGGTCCAGATGCGCACCGCGCCACCGCGGCCGCGCAGCGTCTGCTCGCCCTGGTCCTCCAGCGCATCGATGAGGTCACCGGTGGTGCCGGGGGGTAGCGCGGCAATCGCGCTCACCAGCGTATCGCCGACGACCAGCGGCGTGCCGAGGCTGCGGGTCAGCCCCTGCAGACGACTGGCGGTGTTGACCGTGTCGCCGATCACGGTGAACGAGAGAGAGTGCTCACTGCCAACATCGCCAATGACCGCGGCGCCGTAATTGAGGCCGATGCCGATGGCGAGCGGTTGCTCGCCCGCCTCTCGGCGCTCGACGTTCCAGTCGGCCAGGCTGGCGATCATCAAATCGGCGCATCTGAGCGCGTTGGCGGCATCCTCCGGGGTGGCGTCGGGCAGGCCGAACACCGCGAAAATCGCATCGCCGATATATTTTTCAACCGTTCCGCCGCAGGCGAAGATCTGCGCCGTCATGCGCTCGTGGAACTGGCGCAGCATCGTCACCACGGCTTCCGGCGCGAGGTGCTCGGCCATGCGGGTAAAGCCGACGATGTCGACAAAGAGGACGGCGACGGTTTGGCGCCGCACCGCGCCGAGCGGTTCGTCACGATCAGCCAACAGAGCGACCAGGTTCGGCGAGAAATAGCGCGACAGATTGGTGCGGGCGCGCTCGGCGGCGGCGCGCCGGTCGTCGAGCTCGCGCGTTTTGGCGATGTCGTCGAGGGTCTTGCGAATGGTGATCTCGAGGTCGTTGAGGTCGACCGGCTTGGTCACGAAATCAAAGGCGCCGCGGTTCATCGCGGTGCGCAGATTGGTCATGTCGCCATAAGCCGAGACGATGATCGCGCGCACCTCCGACTGCCGCGCGCGCAATTCGGCCAAGAGGGTCAGCCCGTCCATCACCGGCATGTTGATGTCGAGGAGCAACAGCCCGATATCGGGCTCCTCGGCCAAGACGGCGAGCGCCTCCTCGCCGTGATGGGCGAAGCGGAAGGCAAATTCCTCGGCGCGGATCTGGCGGCGGAAGCGCTGGCGGATCAGCAGTTCGAAATCCGCTTCGTCGTCGACCGCGAGGATCTTGACAGGGTTCATCGAACCGGCGATCTGTTGCGCGGTCAATCCGCGGCCGGGGACAGCTGGCGCAGCTGCGCTTTGAGGAGATCGAAATCGACCGGCTTGGTTAGAAACTCGGCGGCGCCGTATTCGTCTGCCCGCCGGCGCCGCTCGTCGTCGCCATAGGCGGTCACCATCATCACCGGCAGTTCCGGCCGCCTTGCCTTGACCTCACGCAAGAGCGCCAACCCGTCCATGCCCGGCATGTTGATGTCGCTGAGGATCACGATCAGTTGCGGCTCGATCTCGTCCTCGAGCTTTTCGAGCGCCTGCTCGCCCGAGTAGGCGAAATGCAGCACGTAGGTGCCCTGGCGGGTCTCGCGCCGAAAGCGCTGGCGGAACAGGTCGGCGACATCGGTCTCGTCATCGACAATCAGGATACTGACGCTCATCGTGTTGCAATGCTCCTTGGCGTGGCGCGAGGAAACCGCACGGTGAATTCGGTGAACTCGCCGACCCGGCTGTCGACCGCGATCGTCCCGCCATGCTGTTGGGTTACGATGTCATAGCTGATCGAGAGGCCGAGCCCGGTGCCCTCGCCGGTCGGCTTGGTCGTAAAGAACGGCTGGAACAGCTTCTCTCTGAGCTCCGGCGGGATGCCGGTGCCGTTGTCGCGCACCGCGACCTCGACCGCGTCGCCAAGATCGCGCGTCGTCACCTTGAGGGTCGGTTTGAAGCGCGAATCACCCGCCTTCTCGCGGCGTTTGGCGGCGGCGTAGAAGCCATTGCCGAACAGATTGAGAAAGACCCGCGTCACATCCTGCGGCGCCAGCTCAACAGGCGCGATCGCCGCGGCGAACTCGCGCTCCAGCGTGATGTTGAAATTCTGGTTCTGGGCACGGGCGCCGTGATAGGCGAGGTTGAGAGCCTCCTCGACCAGGCCATTGAGATCGACGCTGCGGCGGTCGCCGCTGGCGCCGCGCGAATGTTCGAGCATGCTGCGCACGATGCCGTCCGCGCGCCGCCCATGCTCGGCGATCTTTTCGAGATTGCTGGTCAGCATCTCGACCGTTTCGTCAATCTCAGCGCGCGCGGCTTCGCCGAGTTCGGAGAGGGCCGGCCCGGCCGCCACCTTCAATTCGTCCAACAATTCCACCGAGAGGCTGGCGAAATTGTTGACGAAGTTGAGCGGGTTTTTGATCTCGTGGGCGATCCCGGCGGTCAATTGGCCCAATGAGGCCATCTTCTCGGCCTGGATCAGATTGGCCTGCGCCGTTTTCAAGCCGCTCAGCGCGGCTTCGGCGGCGTCGCGTGCGGCGCGGATCTCCGCTTCGGCACGTTGCCGCTCGCGTTCAAGGTGGTCCCGCTCGATCAGGCTGTCCCGCAACATGACCAGAGCCCTCGCCATGGCCCCGATCTCGTCGCGCTCCGGCGGCGGGATCGCTGCGTCGAGTTCGCCGCGGGTAATCGCGGCCATGCTGCGTCCGAGGCGCCGCAACGGGGCGTTGATCGAGCGCACAATCAGCGCGGTCAAGCCCAGCGCCAGGACGAGGGCCAGAATCCCGCCCGCGATCGAGACGTCGACCGCGCGTTCCGCCTGGTGCATCGACGCATCGCGCCGCGTCACCGCGCTTTGCTCCGATCGCTCGACGATTTGCTCGATTTCCTGATCGACGTTGAGGATGTGGGTCTGCGCCTGCTGCATCAGAGCGTTGCCGCCCTCGCTGTCATCGCTCGAATAGGCCTCGGCCGCCTTTCGCCCCAACTCGCTCAGGGTGTCGACTTCGCGTCCGATGGCTGCAACGCTCGCCGGATCGACCGGTACGATCGCCTTCAGGTCGAGGTCGAGCAGCGCCTTGGCGGCATCGGCATTCCGTTGCGATTGGGCCAGCAGGGTCTTCGCCGAGTCGGTTATCCAGTATTTCAGATCTCCGAAATGCTTGCTGGCGCTGTTCGCGTTCTTGACGATCGAGACGAGCCGGGCTTCCTCGGCGAGGGCGTGCGACCCGCGTACCAACTCACCGATCAAGAGGGCGGATGCGACGGCGAGGATCGCCAGCAGCAGGACCGCAAGCAGGATCAGCCGGGCGCGGATCGAGACAAACCGCATCAGGTGTTCCTCGAACCTATCTTGTCCACCCGCCTTTGCCTCACCCATCGATTATGCCATTCTCGGCGAGGCCCCAACAGCGACGACGGCCCACGCGGCTGCAACGAGCCGGTTGGTCGCGCGCTGCAAGGGCGTATGATCCGCCGGGATCTCTGGTGGTCGGTCATCGCAGGAGGCAACGATGAATTTTGCGGTCACGCGTCGGGCGCTGCTCCTTGCAGCTTGCGTGGCGGTGGGTCTCGGCGGGTCGGCGTTGGCGCAAGACAAGCCCCTGTCGTTCAAGGTTCCGCTCAGCGGAGCGCATGAAGTACCAGCGGTCGCAACGCCGGCGACAGGCACCGCCGACATCACCTATGACCCGGCGACGCGAGTGGTTACCTGGGTCATCAACTATGGCGGTCTGTCGGGTCCGGCCACGATGGCGCATTTTCACATCGGACCGCCCACGCTGGGCGGGCATACACCCGTCATGGTTTGGCTGACAAAACGGGGCAGCCCCGCGGAAAACCCGATCAAGGGCGAAGCCACGCTGACACCCGAGCAGGCCCAGCAATTTCTCGCCAGCGATTGGTACATCAACGTCCACACCCAGGCCAATCCGGGCGGCGAGATCCGCGGTCAAGTGGTCCCCCCGACTAGCTGATCGCGCCAACCCGCGACTGCCGCGCCATCGTCGCCGGTCAGACGGCGGCGGTCGTCGTCGATGCTCACGGTCATCACTCCCCGCTCGCGGCTGCGCTATTCGTGGTCATACCACGAGCCGGCGCGGCGCGCGCGGCTGCGCGCGGCAGGCGGACGGTGAATTCGGTGAACTCGCCCAATTCGCTGTCGACCGCGATCGTCCCGCCATGCTGTTGGGTTACGATGTCATAGCTGATCGAGAGGCCGAGCCCGGTGCCCTCGCCGGTCGGCTTGGTCGTGAAGAACGGCTGAAACAGCTTCCCCCTAAGCTCCGGCGGGATGCCGGTGCCGTTGTCGCGCACCGCGACCTCAACCCAATCGCCGAGGTCGCGCGTCGTCACCTTGAGGGTCGGTTTGAAGCTCCGATCGGTGGCCGCCTTGCGCTTGTTGGCGGCGTAGAAGCCGTTGCCCATGAGGTTGAGGAAAACGCGCGTCACGTCCTGCGGCGCCAGTTCAACGGGCGCGATTCCCCGGGCAAACTCGCGCTCCAGCGTGATGTTGAAGTTCTGGTCCTGGGCGCGGGCACCGTGATAGGCGAGGTTCAATGCCTCCTCGACCAGCGCGTTGAGGTCGACCTCACGGCGCTCGCCGCTGGCGCCGCGCGAATGCTCCAGCATGCTGCGCACGATGCCGTCGGCGCGCCGTCCATGCTCGGCGATTTTTTCCAGGTTGCCGGTCAGCATCAGGACGGTTTCGTCGATCTCGGCGCGGGCGTCCTCGCCGAGCCCGGCGATCGCCGGTCCCGCCGCCGCCTTCAGTTCGTCCAGTAATTCGACCGACAGGCTGGCGAAGTTGTTGACGAAGTTCAGCGGGTTCTTGATCTCGTGGGCAATCCCGGCGGTGAGTTGCCCGAGCGAGGCCATCTTCTCGGCCTGGATCAGATTGGCCTGCGCCGTCTTCAGTTCGCCGAGCGCCGTTTCGGCGGCGTCGCGCGCCGCGCGGATTTCCGCTTCGGCGCGCTTGCGTTCGGTGATGTCGCCATAGATCAGGACAAAGCCGCCGCCCGGCACCGAATTATACCGGACCTCAATGACGCGGCCGTCCGGCCGGATGCGCTCGACCGTCCCTTGGGTGCCGACCGCCCGCGTCATCCGCTGCACTTCTGCCTCGACATCGGCGACGCCGAACTCGCCGCGCTCCGCCAGATAGCGGGCCCAGTCGGCATAGCTCGGCCGGTCGGCGAGGAAGGCGTCGGGCAGTTCGAGGATCTTCTGGAAGTTCAGGTTCCACGCGGCGAGGTGCAATTGCGCATCGAACATCGCAACACCGTCGCCCATGTTGTCGAAGGTAACGCGCAACTCGGCCTGGCGCTGGCGGATCTCGCTGAGGAGCCGCGCATTGTCCATCGCGATCACCGCCTGCGCGGCAAAGTTTTCCAACAGGGCGATCTGCTTGTCGGAGAATGGCCGCACCTCCTGGCGGTAGATCAAGATTCCGCCCAGCACGGCTTCATCTCTAAGCAGCGGAACCCCGAGACCGGTGCGCGCCCCGCCGAGGTCGACGATGGCACGGCGTCCAGGATCGCCGTCCCGGTAGGCCGGCTCCTCCATCAGGTCGAGAATATGGTTCGGGCGCTTATGTTCGCGGAGCCATGCGCCTCCTGTTCCCGGCCGGCCAGACAGCGAAATATTCTTTCGGACCGCCGCATAAGCGGGCGGCACGCCGCGGAGGGCCCCCGTGTGAAAGCGCTCGCCGTCGTAGGTGTGAAGCTCGCCGAATGCGCCACCGCACAACAGCATCGCCTTTTCGAGCAGAATATCGAACACCGGCTGCAGGTCACCGGGCGACGCGTTGATGACCTGGAGAATTTCGGCGATCGCTTGCTGCTGCTCGAGGCTCTCACGCAGTTCGGTCAACAGCCGCGCATTCTCGATCGCGATGACCGCCTGGTCGGCAAAAGTGCGCACCAGCTCGATCTGCCGCTCGCTGAAGGCTTCGGCACGCCGGCGCGACAGTATGAGGACGCCGATCGGCTCGTCTTCGCGCAACAACGGAACGCCGAGCGATGCGCGAAATCCGCCCTCTATAAGTGCGGTGATCGCATATTCCGGATCGGCCGCGATGTCGGGAACATGCACGATCCGCCGTTCCAGCAGCGTCCGCCCGGTCACGCTGCCGCGGCCGGGGGTGAGCGTCAGACTGCGAAGAAAGCGGTCCTGTTCCGACAACTCGGCGCCGAGGGTCGCCTGCGTTCGGTAGACCTCGCCATCGCGCGTCGAGATCATCCCGGATTCGGTATCGCACAGCCGCGCAGCGGTCTGCAGCAGCGTGTCGAGCACCGGTTGCAGGTCGAAGGTTGAGCGGCTGATGACTTTCAGCACATCGCTCGTCGCGGTCTGGTACTCGAGCAATTCTTCGAGGTCGCCGGTACGCTGGCGGAGTTCGCCGAGGAGCCGCGCGTTCTCGATCGCGATCACTGCCTGCGCCGCAAAGCTTTTGACGAGCGCAATCTGCCGCTCGGAAAACGGGCGCACCTCCTGGCGATAAAAGCTGAAGAAACCGAGGACCTCGTCGTCCCTGGCGAGCGGTACCGTCAGCGCCGTGCGGCCGCCCCCCAAATCGGCCATCGCGCGCAGCGTCGGGTCGCCAGCGCGGTAGAATTTCGACGCCGTGATGTCGGCGATCTGTACGTAACCCTCGGCGCGCGACACGCGCGCCAGCCCCTCCCGCGGCCCCGGCGAGATCTCCTCGGTCGCGAGAAACCGGACGAAAGGCTGCGCCACGGTCTCGCTATGCGCCACGATCTCCCAGCGGCCGTTGCGCCACAGGACGAGCCCGCCGAACGCCGCGCCGCACAATCGCATGCCCCGCTGGAGCATCGCCTCGAACACCGGCGCAAGCTCTCCCGGTGAGGCATTGATGACCTGCAAAACCTCGGCGGTCGCGGTTTGCTGCTCCAGGGCTTCGCGGGTCTCGGTCAGGAGCCGCGCGTTCTCCATCGCGATCACCGCCTGCGCGGCGAAGTTCTGCAACAGCGAGATCTGCTTGTCAGAGAACGGGCGGACCTCCTGGCGGTAGATCATGATGGAGCCGAGTACCGTTGCCCCCTTGGTCAACGCGACGAGTAGCGCGGTGCGAGCGCCTCCGAGATCGACCAAGGCACGGCGATTGGGATGGCCGGCTCGATAGGCTTCCTCGTCTTTCAGATCGAGAATGTGGGCGATCTGCGCTCCTTCGAGGATACGGGCGCTGATCCCTCCCGGCTGTCCGAGAGAGGCGTGCAGTGCGCGATATTCCGCATAGGCAGCAGGCACACCGCGCGTCGCGGCGGTCTGAAAGCGCTCCCCGTCGTAGGTTCGCAACTCACCGAAGATGGCCTGGCACCGCCGCATCGCCTGTTCGAGGATCGCCTCGAACACCGGCGCAAGCTCGCCGGGCGACGCGTTGATGACCTGCAAGACTTCCGCCGTGGCGGTTTGCTGCTCCAAGGCCTCGCGGGTCTCGGTCAGGAGGCGGGTGTTCTCGATCGCGATCACCGCCTGGTCTGCGAATGTCGTGACGAGCGAGACCTCTTTGTCGCTGAACGGTTCGACCCGGTCGCGCGCCATCGCGATGACCCCGACCGGTACACCCTCGCGCAACAACGGCACGCCGAGCATCGTGCGGGCGCGGGTCAGCTGCGCCTCGTCCTTGACCGCGTAGAGCGGATCGGACAGCGCGTCGGCGATCTGCACGGCTTGGCCTGCTAATGCGACGCGGCCGACAATCGTGCCGGCACCGGGGACTATCAGGTTTTGTTGCTCGATCTCGCGATAGGCCGGGTCGAGCCCATAACCGACCGCCCAGCGATAAACCCCGTCCTCCAGGCGGAAAATGCTGCCCATATGCGCGCGGCACAGGCGGATCGCGGTCTCGACGACGTATTCAAGAACCGGTTGCAGATCAAAGGTCGAGCGGCTGATCACCTTCAGCACATCGCTCGTCGCGGTCTGGTATTCCAGCGATTCCTGGAGATCGCCGGTGCGCTCGCGCAATTCGCCGAGGAGCCGCGCGTTTTCCATCGCGATCACCGCCTGCGCGGCGAAGTTCTGCAACAACGCGATCTGCTTGTCGGTGAACGGCCGCACTTCGCGGCGGTGGACGATGATTGTTCCGAGGAGCAGGCCTTCTCTCTGGAGCGCAATCGCGAGCCAGGTTCGCGCTCCGGTCACAGCGATGCGCTCGCGGTTGGCCGCATCGACGTGATCGGCCTCGGTCGCGAGATCGGCGATGTGGACCACGCGCTCGCCCTGAACGAGCCGCCCGAGCGGATTATTTGGCCCAGGCTCGATCGGCCCCGACCCCCTTCCTTGTCCGCTAAAGTCACGCAAACGATCGACGACATCGGCGTCGTCACGCCTTGCGACCTCGTGGAAAAGCTGGCCGTCATAGGTACGAATCACCCCATAGGCCGCCTCGCACAGACGCATCGCTTTTTCGAGCATCGCCTCGAACACCGGCGCGAGGTCGCCGGGCGAGGCGTTGATGACGCTGAGCACCTCGGAGGTCGCGGTCTGCTGGTCGAGCGCTTCCTGCGTCTCGGTGATCAGCCGCGCATTCTCGATCGCGATCACCGCCTGGTCGGCGAAGGTGCTGACGAGTTCGATCTGGCGCTCGGTAAATGGCTCGACTCGCCGATGCATAAGCACGATGGCGCCGACCATCTCGCCCTGTCGCAGCAGCGGTACTCCAAGCGTTGTCCGGATCTGACCTATCGTGTGCGACTCAGCGAGGGCGTAGTCGGGTTCCTTGGTGACGTCGAGAATGTGGACGATGCGGCGTTCCAGGGCGACACGGCCGGCAGTCGTGTCGCGACCGGGGGTGAAGCGCCGCGCTCGCACGGCGACATCGAATTCGGGGGTGAGCCCCGCCGTGGCTACGGCCCGGAAACCACCGCCATCCCATAGCCCCAACGCCCCTTCGGCATTGGCGCACAGCCGCGAGGCGGCCTCAAGCAGTCTGTCGAACACCGGTTGCAGGTCGAAGGTCGAGACGCTGATGACCTTCAAGACGTCGCTGGTCGCGGTCTGGTATTCGAGCGACTCCTGGAGATCGCTGGTGCGCTCGTTCAATTCGTTGAACAGCCGCACATTCTCGATCGCGATGACGGCCTGGTCGGCGAAGGTCTTCAGGAGGTCGATCTGCTGGTCGGTGAACAGCTCGACATGGCGGCGCTGGACGATGATCGCGCCGATCGGATCGCCATCGTGCAGCATCGGCACCGCCAGCATCGTGCGTAGCCCACCCTGGGCGAGGCTCATATGCTCGAACTCGGGATCGGTGGTCATATCGGCGACATGCGCCACCGCCCGCGTCAGGATCGCGCGCGCCGTGATGCTGCCGCGGCCGGGCGGCAGCGGAAATACGCGGCGGACCGCGTCGAGTTCGACGGTGCTCCAATCGTTATGGGCGACAAAGTGGATCAGCCTGCCGTCGAACCGGAAGACGGCGCCGGCGGTCGCGTCGCAGAGCGTCGTCGCGGCGGCGGCGATCGCATCGAAGGTCGGCTGCACATCGGTCGGCGAACTGGAAATGACCCGCAGGATCTCGGCTGTTGCGGTCTGCCGCTCCAAGGCATCGCGCAATGCCCGTTCGGCCTCCCTGCGCTCGGTCACATCGCTGACCGCGCCGACCAGGCGAATGGCGCGGCCCGCCGCGTCGCGGATCGGGAGCGCGCGGTCCTCGATCCAGCGATAGGCGCCGTCGCGATGCCTGATCCGGTACTCGCAGTCGAGCCGCGCCGTCATCCCCCTGAAACAGTCGCGCAATGCCGCCTGGTAGCGCGGGAAATCCTCGGTATGCACCAGCCGGTTCCAGTCGTCGGCACCGAGGCTTTTTCCCGCGAACCCGAAAATCTCAATGAGGCGCGCCGACACCGAGAGCGCGTTGGTGTCGATGTCCCAGTCATAGATGCCCTCGGCCACCGCCTGGCAGACCAGCGCGTAGCGCTCTTCAAGGGCGCCCTGCGCCACCGCGCCTGCCGGCAGTGTCGGCAGGGCCGGACGGGTCTTGGCCGCGACACGCGAACGTGCAGCGCGCATCCTCTTGATCCCCTCAGCGTGGCGCGCCGAGGATAACCCCGCAGGTTTGCCGCGGCATAGCCGGTTATTGCCGCGCGGCGGTGTTGGCGTCCGCCCCTCACCCTCCCGCTCGGCTTGACCCGCGGATCGCGGGGAGCGGGGTTGGGGTGAGGGGCGTCGTCGAGCTACTCGGCGGCGGCGCGCGCCGGGGCGGTCTGGCTCTTCAAGACGGCGGCGGCTTCCTTGGCGACGACGGTGCCCTCGAAAAAGCGCGGGTTGCCGGCGCCCCACAGCCGCACCGCGTTGGCGAAGGTGAAGTCGCGGAAATCAGCGGGCGTCATCAGCTCGTCCTCGACCAGTTCATAGGCCTCGGGCAGGACCTGGAGCATGTCGGGCACGTCGAAATGCCCGACATCGGAACTGAAGATCGCGTTGATCCGCGCGCCGAACGGGTTGACCTTGCTGAACGCCACCGCGTTCAACCGGTCGTCGGCCTCGCAGCCGAAATAGAACGGGGTCGCATAGAGGTCGATCCAGTCCTCTTTCCGGGTGATCTGGCAGGCCGCATAATCGTCGAGCACCGGAACCCCTCCGGTCAGCGAATCTTCTTCCCGCGCGGGCCAGCCGTCGCGGCGATCGAGTTCGGCGGCGATGTCAGCGTACTTGTACTGGTCGACGAACTTTCTGAGGAGCGCGCGGTCGAGCTTTGTCGGGTCCATGTATTCGAGGCCCTTCTTGCCGCGCCGCTCCCAATGCTCGACCAGATCGGCGAACAGCTGGCAGCCCCAGCTGGCCCCGCCTTCGAGGAAGCCGAAGCGCAGATCGGGGAAGCGCCGGGTCACCCCGCCGAGGAAGAGCGCCTTGGCGACGGCGTGTCCGGCGGCTGCGAAATGGCCGATATGGTTGAAGGTGAAATTCGAGGGCGAATTGCGCAGGCCAAAGCTGCGGCCACCGGTGTGGAAGGTCGGCGCGATCCCGAGTTCCCGGCATTTCTGCCAGACCGGATCGTAATCATGGGCGCTGTCGATGCCGAGCTGGTCGAACCCGGCCGCGAACCGGGTAACTTCCGGGTCTGCCCCGGTCCCGGCGGCAAGCGGGCGGCGGATGCCGCTGGCGAACATGCCGACCTTGGCGCCAAGCTGTTTGGTGACGTATTCGAGTTCGGCGATCGCCTCCTCGGGGTTGTTCATCGGAATGACTGCGGCCGGGGTCAGCCGGTCTTGGAGGCCGCTGAAATATTCCGCCGTCACGATGTTGAAGCCGCGGACGACGGCGCGCCGCGTTTCATCATCGGCGATGCGCGCGATGCCGAGGCCCGCGGTCGGGTAGATGATGCCGAAATCGATGCCCAACTCGTCGAGCCGGTCATACAGCATCCGCGGCATCATCGCGGTGGCGCGGTCGCGCGTGTTGGTGGATTGCCGTCCCCAGTAGCCTTCCATCGCAACGCCGCGCTGCTGGCGCTCGGCGATCGTGAGGCGCAGCGAATTGGGGATGCGGCGCGTATGAGCCAGAAAGCCGTCGGCCGATTTGTCGCCGGCAACCTTGCGCATCCGCTCGGCGAACACCGGGGCGTATTCGATCCAATGCCCGTCACCATCGATGACCGGGTGGGAAAGCTTGGCGTGAACCTGTTCCGGGCTCGCATGAGCGCTCATGATGTTCTCCAGAGAGGCGGCGATGACTTGCGTCGTAGTGTGGGGCGCCAAGCCTAAAAGCGGCGGGTCGTTAAGTCAAACTGGCGGCGCTCATTGGATCAGGGTATCGGCGCGGGCGAGCAGCGATGGCGGCACGGTCAATTGCAGCGCCTTGGCGGCTTTAAGATTGATCGCCAGCTCGAACCTGGTCGGCACCTCGACCGCCAGATTGCCGGGGTTCGCGCCCTTGAGAATGTGGTCGACGAAACCCGCGGCGCGGCGAAACAAATCGTTGTCGTCGGCGGCGAAGGACATCAAGCCGCCCCCGGCGGCGAAGATCCCGAAGGAGTAGATCACCGCGAGCCGGGATTGCGCGGCTGCCGCGATGATCTGGGCGCGTTTGGCAGGGCCGAGCGGGCCCGAGGCGACATAGAGCCCATCGCAGCGATCGTTGCGCAGCCGGGTGAAGGCAAACTCCAGCGCCCGCCCCGAATCCGCCTCGATCTCGACGGAATCCAACCCCATCCGCTCGGCATCGCCGTGGATGTCGGCCAAGGTTTGCTCAAGGCCCGGCTCATTCCTGACGATGATCGCGACGCGATGCAGGGAGGGAACGAGTTCCCTCAGCAATTGTAACCGCTTGGCGATCAGTTCATGCGAGCTCAAGGAAAGGCCGGTGACGTTGCCGCCCGGTTGCTCGAGGCTGTCGACAACGCCGATGGCGACAGGATCGCCGACACCGACCATGACAATGGGGATTGTCGCGGTCGTGTTTGTCGCGGCGAGGGTTGCCAGCGTTCCGGCGGTGACCAGGATATCGACGGCTGAGCCGATCAATTCCCTGGCGAGGTCGGGCAGGCGCTCGGTGTGCGCCTCGGCCCAGCGGTCAAGGATTGCGCAATTGTCGCCGTCGCTCCAGCCGAGCGCCCGCAGCCCGCCGCGCAGCGCCACGAGCGGACCTCGGTCGGTTGTCCCCGAGCCCGCCGCGATAAAGCCGATGCGCGGGCCGGTCGCGGCCACGGCCGGGCGCCAGAGGATCGCGGAGCCGGCGGCGAGATAAAGAAAATCGCGCCTTTTTAGGCGATAGGCCGGCGCCCGCGCCGCCCAAAAAACATGCCTCTGGTGCTCCCGGTCCCGGGCTGCTGTGGCGACCTTTCGGTCAAGCCTCCCCATGTGCGTGCCCCCCATTTCACTCGATCGGGGATCGGCTTTTCTTTGGAGTTTCTAACTCGAAAACAGCAATCGTCGGGTGACCGGTCGGGTACCCGCATCCTCATTACCAGCGCGGCGAGACCGAGCGCCCCGCCGCATCCAGCCTGCAAGTATCAGTGAACCCGGCAACCCGGAAGGCGCAATGCCTTCCGGGTTTCGCGATCTCGGCTATTCGGCGGCCATGTGAAAGAGGTCGAGGGCCTCCTCGTAGACCGCCATGTTCTTGCCGAAGGAAATCGCCGCGGCCTGCGCGCCGCACACCAGGTGCATCCAGCGCCACGGCTCGCGGGTCGCATAAAATTCTTCGACGACCGACTGGTGGTGCTTGTAGGCGTGCATTTCGGTGAAATTGTCGTGGCAGACGATTTCGCCCAGGCGCGCGATCAACGCCTGCGGGTCATACCCGCTCTTCATGTATTGCGTCGCCAGGTTGACGGTCTCCCTGACTTCGGGCACCGCCCGCATCATGCCCAGATTGGTGACCGTCGACCAATCGGTCGGCGGCTGGTTGTAGATGCTGTGCGCGATGGCGTCCAAGAGTTCGTCCTGGGTCCGCGCCGACAGCTTGGCGACGGCCGCCATATCGGGCTGCGGCGCCGGCTGCATCCGGTTCGCCGTCGAGCGGATCTCCGGACCGACATGCCACGTCAACAACAGCAACAGCTTGTTGCGCAGGCTGACGCCGTCGAGCCGGATCAGGTAGCGCCGGATGTTGACGCTGGTATGCAGGTGGACATCCATCGGATTGCCGCCGAGCGAGCGCAGGAACAGCGCCGCCGCGCCGATCGAGAGGGCTTCGCCAGCGCCTTCCAGCGACAACCCGGCGACGAGCGCCTTGGCGATCATCGGCGGGATGTCGGCAAACACGTCGACCCGCCCGATCGCTTCGCCGAGTTCGCCGATGGTCGCGGTCTCATCCTCGCCGCTGCGCTGGCGCAGCACGCGCTTCAACAGCTGATGCTCCTCGATCAATGCGTCGATCGCGGGGAGAGGCGAGGGCATCGGGTTCGGCGGGGCGACCGGATTGCGGGTCACATAGCGCACCGCCGGCCGCATGATCTGCGGCAGGTATTCCTTGTCGAGAACACCGGTCTCGAAGGCGCGCAGCAGCGTGCTGGGGAACATGAAATAATGGTCGTCGTGGAAGTTTTTCGGGATCGCGGCGGTCAGTAAGAGATCGAAACCCTCGATCGCCGGCGCGTTCTTCCACAGCCATTGGAACAGATGGTCGGCCTGGTTCCACTCGCCGCGGTTGACCGCCATCAGGAAGGCCGCCTTGGTCCCTTCGATCCCGCCGGCATCGAGAGGCTCGAATTCGGGCAGCGCGTACGGCCCCATCGCCGGGTGGTGGATGTGCTTGTTGGTCAGCGCCACGTGCTGCAGCACCGGGACAAACTTCTCTTCGCCCTCCAGGCGGTCGACCAGCTTGGTCACCGCGTACAAGCCGGCCAGCGGGTGCAGCGGGCCGCCATGATGGCCCGGCGGCATTTCGGTCGAGCGCGTCACCGCGAGAGCGGAGGCGGTCAGCATCGTCTGTGTCGACACCCCGGCGCGCAGCTTTTCCAGCGTGCGATCGAGAATCTCGGCCGGTGGCGTTTCCTCGATGAACTGGACCAACGGCTCGATGGCGTCGGGATACTGGACACAATTCAGCATGTTGAACTCTCCGTCAAAGGCAATCCGGTCCGGAGGCGGGCAACTCCACCTACAATGTTCCATCAAAGCACAACAATCGCGGGAGAATGTCAACGGTGGACCTCCCGGCAAATTGACAAGGCTGCTATCGTCTAAACGGCTCCGGCGTTGATCGGGAACGGTCGGGTCCGGGACTTTCGGCGGGAGATCGAGGACATGAAGAGAGGCCGCTTCGGCGGGATGTGGCACCGCTGGGGCCATCGGCACGGTTTGCCGGCACTGTCCATCGCACTGGCCGGCGTGCTGATTGCGCAAGGGTTTGGCGCGGCGGCGCAAACCGCCGCCGGAGCCGCCGACCGGCCGGTCATCCGTCCTCTCGCGCCCTCAGGGCCTGGCCCCGATGCCGATCCCGGAGCGGTGCACAACGCGCAATTCATGCCGGGAATGCCCGGAATGCCTGGAATGCCGGGGATGGGGCCGATGATGACGCCGCAGCCGGGAGGAGCCCAGGGCAGCATGGGCGGCGGGATGGCGATGGTGATGACCGGCGACACCATCGCCGAGATGATGGCGGGCGCCTGCGCCGCCGGATTGTTCATCGGCGGCGTCGCGGCGGTGGCGGCGACGGCGCCGGCCGCGCCGGTCACGGCGAGCGTGGTTCTCAGTTCGGCCGGTATCGGGTGTGGGTTTGCGATGGCGGCGACCGCGGCGGGCATGGCGGGGATGATGGGCGCGCGGGCGCTCTCCGGGCTGGTCAAATGAGCGTGCGCACCTGATCCGGGTTACGGCGGGGGGATCGTGAGGGCGATCAGCGTCGCGCCGGCGCGCTCGACAGCATCGAGATGGCGGCAGGTGTCGACGAGGCGGGCGAATTGCACCTCGCCAATCGCCACGCCGGGCGCGATCGGCGCGATGCGCCGCGCCTCTTCCTCGAAATCCCAGATGAATTCGCGGCCCGTGCCCTCGCGGGTGAACGAGCGGCCATCCTTGGTGAAGACGGTGATGCGCGGACCGAACAGCGGGCGGCGCACTGTGGGGATCAGCGTCACGCGGCGCATCAGGTCGAGGACTTCCGGCGGGTCGGTTTCGCCGGGGCCGGGCTGCCCGCCGCGCAACATCGGATAGCCGCGCGCCACCGCGCCATAGGCGGTGAAGTATTGCGTGCTGCCGACGCTCGGCGGGTTCTCGATGCCGCGGCTGGGGAAGAGCGGGCTCGGGTATTCGGTCTCCAGCCAGTTGACGACGGCCTCAATGCGAAGGATCTGGTCATAGGTGATGTCGTGCTCGGCGCAAAGCGCGGCCGTCACGTCGATATGGGCGATGTTGTAGCCGGCCGTCGAATAGATCCGGTAGAGCGTTTCGAGAAAGATCCACTCGCGCCCGAGGCCTTGCGCGATCTTCGCCAGATCGGCGTGATTGTCGCCGGTAAAGCTGTAGCGCAACTCACCCCGGTTGTTGCCGGCATAGGCGTGGTAGAAGCCGGCTTCGCCCTCCAGCACCGTTTCGCCGCCGGGGATGCCGCTCTTGCCGAGGGCTACGGCGAGGAGCGCATTCCTGACTGCGCCGCCTTCGCGCAACAAGCGGCCGCCGCTCCTCGCGCCCTCGAGGTTGCCGGAGGCGAGATTGACGCATTGCGCAATCGCGCCGTGGATCTGTTCGGCATTGAGGCCGCCGATCTTGGCCGCGGCAATGGCGGCGCCGAAAATCCCGAACACCGGGCTGGCGTGAAAGCCGCGCGCCATGACGCTCGGGATGAACTCGGCGGCCATCCGTTCCATGACCTCGTAAGCGGCGGCGACCGCCGTGAGGAATGTCTTGCCCGTGGCTCCGTTGGCCTCGGCTGCGGCGAGCGCCGCCGGCAGGATCGCGGTGCCCGGATGGGTCAGCATGCGGAAGGTGTCCCACTTGCCCCCCGCGAAAATGATCTCGGTATTGACGAAAGCCGCGCCGCCCTTGGTCAATCTGGCGCCGCTGCACAACACGGTTCCCGCCCCGCCGCCGCCGGCCTCCTCTTCCTGCATCAGTTGGAGGGCCTGGCGGGCGGCCGGCATCGCATGCGCGACCAATGCCGACGCGAGCGCCTCCAGCGTCACCCCCTTGGCGCGGTCAATCACCGCCGACGGCAGATCCTCGTAGCGGAGCCCGGCGACAAAGGCGGCGAATTCTCGGCTTAAGGACATGGTATTTCCTCACGAGGCCCGCGTCGTCGTCATTGAGGCGCAGTGTCTACGTACCGTCGGTGAGGGTAGTCATCCCCTCATAGCTTGCTCAAGCAAAGTTAATATATTCTCATGATCGCGAGTAGAAACCGGTGCTCCCGAAAAATACCGGTTGGATGAATACGGTTCACCGGATCGTCTTTCGATGATAAAATCCCAATTTGGGATATCATCTATTAAAAATGCGTTAGGAATAGGTTGTATGTCTCCATCACCAAAGGCAATTCTTTTAAGTGAGAACGGTCGATTTTCACGAGGGATTTGTTTATTTAACACGTCTTGAGCACGATTTAGTGCAGATATTTGCCTTTCAAGACTGGGTTCAAATTCTACAACGAGGTTGCTGACATAATACCTAGCATGGATACTTTGAGAAATGTTCATATTAAATTCATTATCGACTTTCTCTATAATATCGTTGATAATTAAGTCTGCAATTTCGGTATCGCGTGCCGTAAGAACGGCGCCACCTTGCACGGTTGTTAGTTGGTTTATCGGATGCTTCTTGTTATCGAGTATTATCTCTCCAGTTTGAAAAACGAAATATGGATTGACTATTAATCCGGGGGGCACCTCAGGTTTTAAGGAAAAGGCATATGTCTTTCCGACGAACTCGACAAGATCGCGTGTGAGGATCGCTCGCTCCTGTGACGCGGCTTCGTCCGGTGAAAATTTCACTGCGACGCTGCCTTGAACGGACGTAATTCGTTTCATTGGTTTACGCCAAAGCTGGGGAAGGGGCGCTCGCTGACCCTATACACTGGCATTTGATCGGGGAGGGTTTGTGCCGTGTCCCGCATTAGATCGATCACCCTATTCGCTTCGAGCATGGCGATCTTTCTGTCGCGCTCCGCAATCTGCGAATTTTGCTCCAAGAGGGTGCGGCGCAATTGTCTAATTTCGGTATCCTTTTGGGCCATCGCCGCATTTTCGGACACCGTCGGCGGATTTGGTGCCGCTAAGACGTTCGCCGTTCTCGGATCATCTAATGTTGAAGAGGAAAACAGCCATCGATATGCCTCTTCGCCGGATTGGGTGCTTACAGAAGGGCGCGCGCCCCACATGGGCATCACAGAGGGTGACGTGCTCCATGCTCGTACGCAATCTGCTTCGCATTCGCTATCATATACGCTCAGTTTTTGCGACGGTCTGCTTGCGCATGCCGCAGCCGAAGATAGCGCTTTATGACTATCGGTTCTGCATGACCTTCGTCGGCTGGCTTCAGATAGCCGTTTTCATGACCGCCATCGGTCTTTTGACCCGGCCGCTTGGTGGCTACCTCGCTCGAGTTTACAGCGGCCAGCGCACGCTGCTGCAACCTGTCATCGGCCCACTCGAGCGAATGCTCTACCACGTCTCCGGCGTAAAAGCAGAGCACGAGCAGAGCTGGCTGCAATACGCAACTTCATTTTTGCTCTTTCACGCCCTTTCAATTGTCGCGCTCTATGCGCTCGTGCGTCTGCAATTCGCGTTGCCTTTCAATCCGCAGAGTTTGCCGGCGTTATCGCCGGACCTGGCGCTGAATACCGCTGTCAGCTTCGTCACCAATACGAGCTGGCAATCCTATGCCGGCGAGACAACGATGAGCTATTTAAGCCAGATGGCCGGCATCACGGTTCATTCGTTTCTCTCCGCCGCGTCCGGAATAGCAGTCGCGATCGCGCTGATTCGTGGCTTTGCGCGTCGACGATCGTCGACGATTGGCAATTTTTGGGTCGATCTCACCCGCGGTACGCTCTACGTCCTGCTCCCGATCTGCGTGCTAGCGGCTCTCTTTCTCATTACGCAGGGCGTGCCGCAAACCTTGGCCCCGTCGATCGAAGCCACGCCGCTTGAAAATGCAACGCAGACGATCGCCCGCGGCCCGGTCGCGTCGCAGGAAGCCATCAAACTTTTGAGCGGCGACGGCGGCGGCTTCTTCAATGTCAATTCCGCGCATCCGTTCGAGAATCCGAGTCCGCTGACCAACTTTGCGGAATTGCTGCTGATCTTTGTGCTCGGCGCGGCCTTGACCAACTGCTTCGGGCGCATGATCGGTTCCGAACGTCAGGGATGGACCCTTCTCGCTGTCATGGCGATCCTGTTCGCCCTCGGCGTCAGCGCCATTTATGCCTTGGAAGCACGCGGCAATCCCGCGCTTGCTCTTGTGCAGCTCGAGCCGAATGCGGCTGAGGAAGTTGCTGCCGGAAACATGGAAGGCAAGGAGGTGCGTTTCGGCATCGGCGCATCCGCGCTCTTCGCGAATACCTCGACCGCTTCCTCGGACGGCGCCGTCAACAGTATGCACGACAGCTTCATGCCGCTGAGCGGCGGCATTCTGCTCGCAAACATGATGGTCGACGAAGTGATCGTGGGCGCGCCCGGCTCCGGCCTCTTCGGCATGCTGCTGTTCTGCGTTGTCGCCGTCTTCCTCGCCGGCCTCATGATCGGCCGCGCGCCGGAATATGTTGGCAAGAAGATCCGGTCGTCGGAGGTGAAGATGACCCTCCTGGCTTTGATCGCCGTGCCGTTTGCCACGCTCGGCCTCACCGCTGTCGCGTCCGTTGTCGAACCTGGTCTCGCCGGGCTTGGCAATGCCGGACCGCATGGATTTTCAGAAATTCTTTATGCTTACACGTCGGCCGCGGCCACCAATGGCAGCGCCTTTGCTGGCTTGAATGCCAATTCGCCGTTCTACAATCTGACGCTCGCGCTCGGTATGTTCGTTGGCCGTTTCTTCGTCGTCATTCCGGTTTTGGCACTTGCCGGGTCGCTCGCGGCGCAGCCTGTTATCCCGCGGTCAAGCGGCACGCTGCCGACCGACGGGGCGCTGTTTGTCTGGTTGCTGCTCGGTGTCATCGTCATCGCCGGCGGTCTGACCTATTTACCGGTCATGGCGCTCGGGCCTATTGTCGAACACCTGCGGCTAGTGACCGGCGCATTGAATTAGACCAGCAGGCCGGATTCGAGTACCGTACCTCGAACTGCGCATTCCCGTCCGTCAATTCTGAGGTCTAGACACTCGACCAAGCTGATCCTGTTCTTTGCTCGGCGAACGCCAGGAGCTTCTTAATTCGGGTTCCGTCAACCTCGACAATTTCAAAGTCCCATCCGTCGTAGGATACCCGCGCCCCAGGTTGAGGCCCGTGATCGAGCTTAGACAAGACGAGACCGGCCACCGTCACGAAACCCGGTTCCTGTGGCTCTCTTATTCCCAAGCGCGCCGCTACGTCGCCCACCGGTGTCGCCGCATCAATAAGAAATGAGCCGTCCTCGCGGCGCGATATTTTCGGCTCGGGCTTGGTATCGACATCGGGAAGCCGCCCAGTAACGGCTTCCAATAAATCGGTTCGGGTAACAATGCCTTGGACGGTGCCATACTCGTCGATGACTATCGCGGTGTTGACGGAGGATCTTGCGGAAGACCTCCAGCGTTCGCAGAATTGAAGTTCGCTCGGGAACGGCCAACGGAGATTGCAGGCTTTGCGTGATGTCGAGTGGACGGCCGTCGAGTGATTGGTTCAGCAGGTCCTGTTTTCGAACCATGCCGGCAACGTGGTCCAAAGTCCCCCGGCATACAAGGAGTTGCGCGTAGGGGCATTCGCGTATTGCCTTGATGGTCGCGGCCTCGGGACCATCGACGTTGATCCAAGCCACTCCGGCCGCGGTGTCATGATTGCGCTGACGGGGCGATCGGCGAGATCCAACACATCCTCGATCATCTCACGCTCGCAGCGTGCATCAAGTCCGGACTTTTCACCCTCGATTAAAACGCCAGCGATGTCCTCTTCGGTCAGGCGCCGCTCGAAGCCCGGTCTTACCCCAAAGATGCGCAGAACAAGATTGGCCGACGTGTTCAGTACCCGAACCAGCGGAGCCGCGATGCGCGTAAAGGCGACGAGTGGGCTGGCGAGGCGAATTGCGAGTGCTTCGGAATTTTTAAGCGCGATCTGTTTCGGCACAAGCTCGCCGAACAAGAGTAATAGAAAAGTGACGGAAACCACAATGAGAGCGAATGCAACCGGCTTGCTGTACGGCGCGATGGCTGGAAACCCTGGTCAAGCCAATCATCCAGTCTATGCGCAAGCGTTACACCGCTAAAGGTACCGGTTAGGACCGCGACTGAAGTGATGCCGATCTGTAAGGTCGCAAGAAACCGGGCTGGATCATTTGCCAGGATCAAAGCCGCATGAGCGCCTGGGTGTCCGCCGCCTGCCACGTTCGGATGGCTGCGCCGCGAATATACAATGGCGAGCTCACACATGGCCAAGTAGCCGTTGAGTAGAATAAGTATCGCGACCACGATGATTTCAAGCGTGGCCATTTTGACACAATTCCTCAGCACCGCGTTTGGGATCGCCGACGCTCTAAACATTAGCATCGAGCATCGGGTTAGCACCATGTCGATCCATGTATAAAGGCCAGAAGGCGTTTAACGATCAGGCCGTGAACTCATAAAACTCGCAGCCATAACCTTATTGACGCGAGTTGGATGAACGCGAGGTAGTTCGCTGCGAGCTTGTCATAGCGCGTCGCGACCCGCCGACACTGTTTGATCTTATTGAAGAATCGCTCGACTAGATTTCGGGCGCGATAAAGGTATGGGCTGAAGCAGATCGGCTCCCTTCGATTGCATCTGGGCGGAACGTTGGCCCAAGCACCCCTTTCGGTAGCGAAGGCTCTGATCAAGTCTGCGTCATATCCACGATCAGCCAGCAGCATTGATCCCGATCTCAGGCGAGATAAAAAACTCAAGGCGAGCCGGTTGTCATGAGCTTCGCCCGCTGTAAGTCCCAGACGAACAGGTAGCCCGTTCGTGTCCACCACTGCATGAATTTTGCTGGTCAACCCGCCTCGCGAGCGACCCATCGATTGGCTTCTGTTTCTAGCAATGCAGGCGGCGTGCTGATGCACGCGCACGATGGACGTGTCGATCATTTGGACGGCCGCATCATGAGCGGCGGCAAGTGAGTCCATGATCCGGCCCCAAACTCCGGCCCTTCGCCACCGGACGAAACGGTTGTAGCAGGTGGTGCGTGGGCCATAGCAAACCGGCAGATCGCGCCATGGTGCGCCTGAACGCAGGACCCAAAAGATGCCATTGAGCACGCGCCGATCATTTACACGCCGAACGCCGCGCGATTTGTTCGGCAGGAACGGCTTAATGGCGGCCCATTCAGAATCGCTGAGTTCGTAGCGCACGATCCGAGGCTCCAGTTTAGGAGCTTGAAATCATGTCTCGGGCAACGCCATCAACTCACAATAGCCGGTCGATGTCTCAACATGACCGGACTTGCTGCAGGCACGACCCGGTCGCGAATGGACCCAAGGGCGACGTCAACGGGAGAGATCATGGCCCGTATGGGGTAAGGGACCATTTAGGGAATGCGCCCGACGATTAGTGCGGCATTACATTGCTAGTTTAGGCACAATGACAAATAGCCTTGTCGACTGGCCGTACGAAAAGCAAGTCTCCGCGCGGTTCCTATTCGATGAACACGTGTTGCCCTTTATCGAGATCGATGCATTTGTCGGTGCTGCTGTAGATGGCTCTGTCATTCAAAAAAGCTTGCAAGTAACAGCGGAATTCAAATGGGCGACTACACGAGCCTCATTCCGCCATATCGAATATGCGAAAGCCTTGTTTCCGATCTGGCAGTTTGAATATTTCCGGGTTTGTCAGAGTGACTTGCGCATCGCGATATCCCGTATTCCAATGCGCCCTCATTGTAGCGCGCGAAAATTCAAACTCTTTGACCAACGCCTCGTAGTTCTTCGCGCGATAAGTCAGGTGCACCAGATTTATGACCTTGTCGTCTGCCTCCATTTCTATGGCCTTTATATCATCAGTATCTCTCAGATCCTTCGGTAGTTGCTTTACCACGTGATGTAATGCGGCCCGAAGTTTCTGCTCCTTCGTTAGCCGATCGGTCATTATGCGAGTTCGACTTGCGCACCAGATTTCCTTTACGCGCGTTCCAACCTCGATCAAATTTCTTGGTCGTGCGCCACGTGCGCTCCACACGTCGACTTGAAAAGCTAACATGTCTCGCCGAGGCCGATCTTCCAGGGCTAAACGCAATGGCGTATTGAATATGACTTCGCCATCCCAGTACAGCTGGCCGTCGATTTGCGTTGCGGGAAATCCAAAAGGTAGCGAGCCACTTGCTAGAAAATGATCCACAGATATTAGATCTGTAGTGGTGTCGAACCACCGGAGGTCGCCAGTGCAGACGTTAACCGCTCCAACACTGACGCGTGTTGTTCCGCTATTAATGCGGTCGAGATCCACCAGCCGCTTGAGAGTGGCCCTAAGAGGGCTAGTATCGTAGTAGCTGAGCTCATCCGAGCGGGCGTCAAGCCATTGAGCCGGGCCAAAAGGAAAACGCGGCGCAAAAAATCCGTTCGCCCCGAATAAAACAATTTTCATTGCCTCCATTGCACTCACGGCTGCGTGACTGAAGTTATTGCTGGGAGTTATTGGCTTAAGATAGTAACTCTCCAGTGGGGACTTGCTGACCGTTTCCCAAAATTCACGCAGTCGATTTACCCGATCATTGGGAGGATTGCCGGCAATGATCGCCGCATTGATTGAGCCGATTGAAATTCCAGAAACCCAATCCGGATGTAGATCCGCTTCAGCTAAAGCCTGATAGACACCTGCTTGATAGGCGCCAAGTGCACCTCCACCCTGCAACAGCAATGCAATCGTCTCGAATTGCGTGCGCTTGTGGCCCTTAGTAGTTCGAGGCACCGTCCTGGGCTCTTCGCTGACTATCATGACAGTCACTCCAGCATCAGGTGGAGTCTCGGCACCCTCGGCTCCGCTATCACTGCCGGCGCAAAAATAAACTTACGGCTGATTGCTTTTTGGTCAAGCGAGTAAATTGCTGCAGCGAGAATCATCTAGTGTTTCCAATACATGCTCACATCATATTTCTGCACCTCCTCCACGCATGTGGTGGAAACTCCTTGCCGCGGAACAAGGCGCTCGTAAAAGCTGGGAATGTCCTCGCGCTGATAGAGAATGCCGCAAGCAATGCGATCTTCGGTTTGAGTCGCGAGCGCTTCTGCCCGCTCGGCATTCCTGGGATCGTGGCCAGCGTTGGCGTCGTAGCACCTGTCCAACAGGTAGTTATGCGTGGCGAAGTGATTAAGAAGTCTGCATGCCTGAAGCAGGTCGACGAAAGCGAATCCGCGATGCTGAATTGCTGTATGAAGAATACGGGTCATCAGCTTGATGTTGCCGGTAAAACCGCGTGCAACGAAAGTCGGTTCAAGTGAAAAAATAAACCTCATACTTGCGCAGCGTCTGGGATCCCATTGTAAATTTCCAATTCATAGGTTGTCGTTGCCAAGTGAGAGCGCTCGCTTGGCCTGTCGTCAAGCCGTAATTCGCATTGTTGTGCAGGACGAACGTAATAGGATAGTTGCTTCTCAAGCCGTGAACCAGGTGCCCTATCCCCTCCGAAAAGGTTGCGCCATCTCCGCCAAATGCAATGACCGGAAGCTTCATATTTGCGAGCTTAACACCCACCGCAAACGGAATAACCCGACCATGAATTCCGTGGAAGCGGTATCCTCCGATTTTGTCCGCCCCATTGCCGTGACATCCAATATCGTAACAAAGGCATACCTGCCACGGATGTAGGTCTAATTCCACTAGCGCCATCTTTACGGCGGTCCATATTCCGTAAATTTCCGCAACCATCGCACCAAGTGCATTTCGTTTCCGAGTAATATTCGGAAAGGGTGGGCGCCGTTTTCGATATGTTTATGTTCATAGCAGTCCCTCAGCTATATGGACGGTATGAAATGTGCGAGTTGCTACGACGTTTCGGCTGTTGCCCGCCGCTGACTATGTGCCTCGAACTTCTCACACAACAGCGTTAGTAATTCGTCGTAGAAGAATGGTCTGCCGTCAAATTTGAGGATCTTCTCCGTTATATTTAGACCACACTCCATCCTGA
>CAVTGB010000048.1:0-92463 GCA_963734125.1 uncultured Alphaproteobacteria bacterium | reverse complement strand
GCGCGGATCATTCGTTCGTCGCCCTCCGAGCCCCGGAAAGCAACAACCTGGCAGATGCCGCTGCGGCGGTTGCCGCGGCCGATGCGTTGCAGAAACGCGCTTACCGTCGAGGGGAGGTCGGCCAGCACGATGGCATCGATGTCGCCGATATCGATGCCGATTTCCAACGTAGCGGTAGCAACGCAAATCCCGAACCGGTCGCCCCTCATTGCGGCTTCCACGCGCTCGCGGTGCGCCGCCGCCAGGGCGCCGAAATGGAGATGAACCGGCCATTGCCGAGCGACTTCCCGATGCAGATGAGCCGCGAGCGCGTGGGCGGCGTTTCGGGAATTGGTGAAGACCAGAACTTTTCGCGGGGTGACCCGATCTACCCACTGCGCCAAGGTTCGAGCGCGTTCTCGATCCGGATCGAGGTGGGGATCGGACCGAATGTCGATCAGGTCAAGGTCGATATCTCTGGGAGAGCCGTGCACAACGATCTTCGGGTCGTCGCCGAGCCATATCCGGCCGACTTCTTCCGTGTCGTCCAAGGTCGCGGTCATACCGACGATCTGAAAGCCGTCCCGCGGGGACAGGGGCGTCCCGGCCGCTTGTTTCACCCGGGCAATGACATGGCGTAGCTGCTGACCTCGGGCCTGACCGTGCAACAGGTGAATTTCATCGACGATGACCGAACGTATCCCGGTCAGCGCTTCTGGGCGTCGCAACTGCAAGGAGTCAAGTGCCTCCGGGGTGGCCAGCAAACAGAATGCGCCGCCGGGGGAACGGAGCTCGTGTCGATCTCCGGTGTAACGCGTAATCGCTGCTGGAAACCGATCACCTAAATACCCGACGAGCCTTTCGTACAGATCATTGACCAGGGCTTTCGTCGGCGCCACGTACAACGTCGACAGTTGCTCCCGGCCAAACGATAGATGGCGCTGAAATAGTGGCGCAATCGCCGCCTCTGTCTTGCCCGATGCGGTGGGCGCCGCGAAGAGTACCTGATTGCCGCGCACGATCTCTGGCATGACGCGCGCCTGTCCCTCATAGGGCATACGCCCGCTGAAGAAGATCGGAAGCGCATCCGGCATCATCCGGACGAGCTGGGCACGCGTGTCACTCATCCCAGGGCAATATCTCGCCGGAGAGCTGACGCGTCGCCTCATCGACGAGCTCTATGAGTTCGTCCGGCGAAACGCCGTCTTTCCGGCTCATCAAGACCGCTGGCGCAAATCCCGCCATCTTTGTCCAATTGCGCAGGATTCGCTCCGACGGTTCGGTCCGCTCGAAGTGATGACGCAGGATCGCTGCCAGCCGTACACGAAGCCCTGGGTCCAACAGCGGGTTAACCTTCGGGCCGAGCCGTTCAGCGCTCTGATCCAGGAAAGCCTCGCACCACTGTTCATATGCGGCTGCCGAGGGCAGCTGCAATTTGACCACATCCTTCGCGTCGTGGATCAGGACGCCCATCTCGCCGAGCTTGCGTGCCGCATTGACGCTATCGTCGCTGTCGGTCAATCCGACAAACATAGAAAAGTGCGGTCCCTCCTTCCAAAACGCCGGGAGGTCGACATCATGATCGCAGGTAGGGGCTTGCAGGTCTGTACGCGGGCGATGCGCGCAACGGGCTATAATGTCGAAGAAATTGTTGGCGCGCAGATAGCGATTGAGCGCGTAGCCGTGAACATGCTCGGCTTCATCAATAATCAAGGCCAGGCCCTTATACCCCAGCGTCTTCAGGATTTGATGCAGCACAACGAGCTGATACGCGTATATGAGACCCGTATCCTTCGACTGGGGCAGCAACGGGACTTTCGTCCTGTTCGCATGCCAACTCAGCGAGCGAATGGCGCTTACTTGTTTGACTTGACCGGCAAGCCAGCTTACCGCCGCGACGTATTCTGCATCGTCGCGACGATGCGACTGATACAGTAGCGCTGCCATGCCTTGGCTGAACCAAGGCGACCGCTTGAAGTAGTTGAGGTCGCGTATATTTGGCCAGTGATCCCGGATTTCCTTGATCAGGTCGAAGAAGTCGATGCTCCTGCTGCCGTCAGCCCGCATTGGAAACACCAGGCCCTCGATCAGGCTTTGATAGACAGTAGACGGTTTTGCAGGGTCGGCGGCTTTAGGATCGAGCTCGACCGATGCCGTAACCCACCCGTCCCGAAGGGCGATCGCCTTGACCAAGGCCAGATGGTGCGATTTGCCCGAGCCGTAATATCCCATGTAAACACGGCAGAGGCCCCTCTTCGAGGCATTGGCCAACGCCGCTCCAATCTCCGTCGATAGGGGCTCACCGCCAATCGTAAGGTTCACCAAGCGATCGGGATCGTTCGGCACGACACCCAGATTCACCGCCTCAAACGACTTTCGGAAGGCTGCGTCGGTGACCCTGGTCTGCGCCGGCGGAGATGCAGGCTGCGCCGGCTCACGCGCCGCCAATTCGTTAAAAACAACGTCAATCGCCTCGCCAAAGAATTCCACGGTGGCGGTATCGCCAAGGACTGCCAAAACCTTGCCGATGCCGAAATCCGCGTGCTCAACCTGGGAGCCGATCCCGATCACGTCCCGTCTCCATCGATCGGCGGCTCGTTATTCACGACAAAATTGGTCGCCTGCTCTGGGCTAATTTTGAACTGTTGCTCCAGTTGTTGATGAAGAAAACGGCAGTACTGATAGACGAAGAACCGCGGCTTCGGGGTTTCGAACAGAAACTCCTTCTGCGCGGCGACGATCGCCTCCATATTCGTCTTTTGCGTCAGCAAATTCCACTGAACGTCATGGGCTTTACTAAAGACGCCGAGGAGCTTCTCACCAATACTATATATAACTTGCTCGGTAATGCCCTCTTCGAGATTTATCAGCGGCACCATGGGGCTTCCCTTCGAGAACGCCTTCGTGCCTATCCGATCCTGCAGTGCGCTGTAATTGCGGATCACATCCGAGCGAAAATCCGGCGTCGCCGCGTACAGGAACATGACACCGCCGAACTCCCCTTCGGCATTCTGGTTGATCATCGTCAGCATGTTCTCGATCGCCTGCTTCTGCTTCGCAGATCCCCGGCGAAACGACGAAATGCGCGTACCCTCGTCGAAAGCGATGAAGAAGCCGCGATAACCCATGCGGTTACGCAGAAATGCGATTACGGTTTTCAGGCGCCGGAAGGCGTTGTCGTCGCGCGCCGGCTCAAACAACCCTAGATGCTTGAGTGTGGTCGATCGGACCTGGTCACCTTGTGACCATGAAATCAACTCACTATCGCCAACGCCGTCGTTAGCGCCGCATGACAGCTTCAACAGCCGCTGGCTCAACGCGGTCAATGCCGATGCCATCTGCTGATCCGGGGCGCCTCGCCACAAACCTCCAATCTGCTGTTCGATCTGCCGCTGCACGAGCTCGGGAACATCCGGACCCGGCTCCGCGCCGAGTTGATGGATGCGTCGGTTTATCCAGCTGTCGATGAGGACATCAATTCCTTTCGACTCTTCGCCTACCGCCTGAGGGTCGAGAGGAGGTTGGAACGACCTCATGACCGACTGGAATATGGCCAGCGGGGAATTGAACGGACAATCCATGCCGACTGTCACAAGCGCCGTCACAACCGCTTGTTCGCCGGCGCGCCGCGCCAGGCTTTGGATGAACTGCGTTTTCCCGCTACCGTAGTCGCCTTCGAGATACTTGAAGCACCCGATGCCATCTGCGAGCTCGCCACGGAAATAGTTCTGATCGAGCGCCTCTAAAGTGTCGTCCGTCCCAGCGTTGATAAAATGAGAAGTCCTTGCCCGGTGCGATCGGCGAATTCAGCAGGTTGTTGACTACCCGCCGAGCCTCAAGCTTTGTGATCGCGATTTCCAATTGAAGCCTCCCTCTAACCAGCGTGGTGGCGCATGTAGATCATCGGCCGGACGATTGTCCCTTCCGGGTTTGCCGGCACGAAGAACGCGCGTGATTTTGGGCCATGTGCCTGGCTCAAGGTTGCCGGAACGAGTTCAAAACTGTCTCGCCACGAAGCCGAGTCCCGGTGATGCCGCCAGTTGATCAGATTGGCGATGAAGATGGCTTCGGGGACATCCTCGAAATTTCGACGGGCCGGGCTCCCCCAAAAGCGCTCGCTCTGCGCCGCGACCTTGAACATACGAGCGACATCCGCGATCAGCACATCACCTCGGGTGGTGAAGTGCTCGGCCATTTTCCAGGCCAATGTCACCCGATTGAGGAAGACCTCCACTGGCAGCGTCCAGGCGTCGACGATGCGCTCGGCTGCTTGGTATGCGTTCACCACATACTCGATATCCGCTGGAATTTTGGCTATGACCGGATAATGGGCGGTCATCGACCAAGCCCAGTTTTGACCGCTTTGGTCGGAGACGAGGATCAGTCGGCCGGCAAAAAACTGATTGTCCTTGCTCCCCTTCTGGACACCTTCCAACCGGTGCAAGACGTGCAGTGCAAAGCGGCGGCGATTTTCCTGGTGACGCATATGCGCCGCGTGTGCATCGATGGCGCGCTTGGCTTCGGCGATCTCCTCCTCGACGTCCTGACCGATCGCCACATCACCGGGCAGCGATAGCGCGATCAGCTCCTGTTGCCGCTCAATCAGGGCGGGCGGCATATTCAGCCCTTCGGCGCGCGTCTGGCCCTGACCGAGAATTCGTGGGAGGCGCGCAGCGAGAATTCCCTTCGCGTTCGCGAGCAAGCCGTTGCGTTCAACGAACTTCGCGAAGGCCGGAAATAGCGGCTCGCTAGCAGTACCGGAGATATCGCTCATCTCAGACATCAGGATTGCGTGACATCGAACAAGTCGCGATCAACGCGGCGCAACAGTGATGGGAATTCACCGGATATCAGTACCAGCCGCCGGGTTGGGCGCGAAAGCGCAACGTAGGCACGGTTGAGCGTGTAGTTCAGTGCGGCGCTTTCGACGTCCTCGAGACCGAGCACGATGCAAGCGTCGAATTCAAGCCCCTTTACGCGTTCGACAGAGCTTGTGAGAAGGCCCTTTCCGTTGGAGAACCAGAGGGGCGCGAGAGCTACCCCTGAACGCTCAAGCTCTGAACGGAGCCGTGTCAGAGATGGCTCATCCTCGTTGATTTGCAGCAACGCTATACTGCGAACGACCTCGGAACGGCTGAGTACGGTCACAAGCTGCTTAATGCGTAGCGGCTGATCCTGCGGCGGGGCGAGTATGAGTTGAGGTTTGCGGTCCGCGAGGGTGATGTTGACCTCGAAGGTCGGCCGTTCCCTAAATGCCGCCTCATAAAAGCCCTGCAAAAAGCGCCCGATCTGACGGCTTTGCCGCATGTTCTTCGCGAATGGATAAATCTGCTCTCCGCCCGTTCCGCGGAGCGATCTGCCAACGCGAAGCGCATCGGTGCTTTGCATGCCGTGCACTGGGCTGACGATTTGACGAAAGTCGGCGGAGATCGTCAGTGCCCCGTCGGGATCGACGAGTGAGCCGATCAGCGATGCTTCGGCAACACACAGGTCTTGCGCCTCATCGATAACGACGTGCGTCCACCGCTCGTCCTCTGACAAAGCAGGCCCGATCGAGGAAGGGATTTCGCGGAACCGCCGCTGCGGGTCGGTTTCTTCGGGCAAGGCGAAGCGGAGGAGCCATGCCAGCCACGCTCGGTCTTCCGGCCCGTAATTCCGGTCTGCCCATTCGGCCAGCGCGTCCTTAAGAACAGCGGCTTCGTCGACGCGGGCGCCTGTGCCTCGCCTCATCCGGTGCGCCGCTTCCGAGGCACGGCTCCCGACATAAGCTGCGAGCGCGGACAGCGGGTCATAAACTTCGTAGAGCCATTGCTGAAAAAGCTCGTCGAAGCGGTTTCGGAGCAGCGCCGACATCGCCGATCGGGCTGCTGCGTGTTCTTCGCGGGTTTCAGAAAAGACGGCGGCCATCCGCAGCGCAGAGTTCAGCGGGTTCTCCCCGATCGATGCTCGGCCGGCCGTGTTACGCAGCTTCTGAGCTAGTTCGTTCAGCGGGCGACGGTTCTGTGTATCGAGGCTCGTCCAGATCGCCGCGGGAGCCGTTTCGAGCCGCGCAGCAATTTGCTGTTCGTAAACTCTCCAGAGGCCAAGCAAGTCACGATGATCGGAAAGTCCGAGCACGGCCGTACGGGCAGCCGCTTCTAGCAGCGGAAATCTTCGCTGTCTTGGACGTGCGTTGTGCTTATAAATCCAAACTTCGTCCAGATACTGCTCGATAAAGCCACCGACCAACTCGACGACAGATGCCGGAATGTCTAGGGCATCCGTAAGCAGCGTCTTTGCGTGTGCTGTAAGCCCCTCGTTTGCGAGAAACACGCGGGTCAGGTCGGGGCGGTAAGGAACCAGCCGTCCGCCGCCGGCGCGCTCTTCTTGCTGGTCGTACAGGAACCGGATGCGCTGGAAAGCGACCGTCGTTTTCCCGGAACCGGGTGCGCCGGTCACCACCAAAAGGCCCGACATTCGGGCTACGAAGGCGAGCACCTGATCGCGGGTCATGCCGAGCTTGACGGCCTTAAGGCCGGCGTTCACTTCGGCGGACTTTTGCGGTCGCACCGCGCCGCCCGGCTGGTAAACCGCCGAGACGACGGGCAGAGCCGCATCGAAACGCGCCTTCGCGAGTGGCTCGACGCTCAGCAGGCGATAGCCATTCGCGCGAACGTTACGAATTTTGCCAAGTTCGGTTGAAAGTGCGAGCTGAATGCCCGGATGTGTCCAAGCGAGCACGGCGATACGCGTGTTGCCGAATTGAAGAACCTCGTTCACCGACGATTTCGTGTTTGCATACCAAAGCTGCTGCTTTTCTTCCGCCCGCCCGTTGCGATCTGCGACTTCCGTACAAACCTCGACCATCGCGTGGAAAGGCTGGGCGGTAATCGCCTCAAGGGCAGCTGCCCGGCGCTTCGCATAATCGGCTCGATCAAGTGCATGAGCGTTTGCGCCGAAGCGAACATCGACCCCGTCCGAGGGCAGGCGCAGATGCGCAAGTTCCCCCTGCGCGGCCGCCGCCGCCAGTTCGGCATGTGTTTGGTCCCGGATAACCCGCTGATCGAGCTTCGAAGTCGAGGGAGGAGCGGCCATTAGCGTTCTTTTTGTTAGGTCGCTGCACTCTGTCTTACAAAGAATTGGTTTGCAAGCCCGCCTGACACTGTATTTTCAACCTTCTCGCGCGCACGCGCGAGGCCCAGTTTGAAGCGCAAGCCGCGCACGCCTTTGCGCCGCAGTTCGTCTCGCTTTTCGGGCGCTCTTACGGTCTCTCCAGCTTGCACGGCGGCTTTGGTCACGGCGGTCAGGGGCGCCGGAGCACCTCTCCAAAGAGGTTTGCCGGTGGCCCAAGCGTCGGGCTCACGGTCCCAGCGCGATCACGCTGCCTGTTGTCATGAATACCAGCAAAGCGCGGCGAGCACCGCTGTGAACCCGATAAAGATCAATTTGCATCCGGTAATGCTCGATCTGGGTCACGCTTGGTGCCACATCGCTCTTCCAATCGATCACGGTCGCTAAACGGCCGAGCTCATCCACTTCTATTGCGTCGGCAATCCCGGACACGAGCGTTTCAACTTGATCAGAGCCTAAGCGACCGTAAACGGTACTCTCGAGCAACAAGCGCGGGCGAAGCGCGGCGATGTCAGGCAGCGCCAATGTTCGCAGCACCGTTTCGGCGAGTTCCACCGGTGCGATGCCTTGCCGCGCATCCGACGCAGGCTCGATGCCGAGCTGACAAAGCAGTTCGGTGCCCCGCGTAAGGAGGCTGGTACGATCCTCCGGTGTTTCTCCGGTCAACACCTCCTCCATCAATTTGTGGAGAATGGTGCCACGCGTGGCGCTGCCCGCCACCTCAGGAGCAATCCAATCCGGTGCCCCTTCTACGGTACCGGCGCTCATGAAGACCGGTGCTTCCGGCAAAGGTCCACTCGCGTCGCCTTCGTTGCGGCTCGGCCGCTGCCACTGGATTTTTCTAGTGGTTTCGGCGATTTGCTTTGCCTCCGCGGCAAAAGCATTGCGGGTCTGAGCGTTGCCGGCCGGCTCGGCCGGCCCGATCATTCGATCCGGCAGCGCTGTCGGATCGATCGCCGGCAGGGAGGCGAGCCCAAGATCAACGACTTGCCCCCAACTGTTTGCCGCCAGATCCGGTAAATGGCGTGGGAGGACCAATAGATCGCGCGCCCGCGTCGTCGCGACGTACCACAGGCGCACGCGTTCCCGGGCCTGCTCCTGCGCAACCCAGTTCGAAATGGGGGCATGACCGCCCGGCGCCACGCCGCATATGGCCGTCGAGAAGCGGCCGGCGCTGCGGTCGTAGGCGATTGCATTGTCCTCGTAAGGCGGGCCCATCATGTTAATCGGGATCACCACCGGCCATTCGAGCCCCTTGGCGGCGTGGATCGTAACCAGCGCCACGGATTCCTGCGCGGCATCCGGGCGCCCTTCGACCTGCCGCACAGCCTCATCCCAATTGGCCCGCATATCGCGGGCGAACGAGCGCAACCCCCGCGTATCGTAGGTGCGGGCCATCTCCAGGAAGAGATCGACGTTGGCCAGCGCCCGATCGGTGCCGGTTCGGTAGCGGTGCCGCAATTGCGGTCGTACCGACAGCGCCTCGATCGCATCGGAGAGCAACAGGTGGGGCGTCGTGGACCGCGCGCGGCGGCCGATTGATTGCAGCTTCTCGAGCACATCCCGCGCCAGCGGATGGGCAATCTGCGCCGGCTCAGTCCATAAGTTGAGCTGCCGAAGACCTTCGGGCCGCTGTGGATCGATCGGAAGCGCTTCGGCGATGTCGAGGAGTTCGGCCTCACTGAGCCCGACCAACGGCCCTCTCAGCAGCGCGCCCAATGCGAGGGTATCGCGGGCATCGGCAAGCGTGCGCGTCAGAGCGATCAGGTCTTGGACTTCTTGCCGGCGAAACAGGCTTTTGCCGGCTTGGGTCGAGACTGGAATCCCAGCCTCTTCCAGGGCCTCCTCGTATCGCCACAGATCGGTGCCCGCGGGAGCCAGCAAAGCGATATCGCCGGCGCGGCAGGGTCGATTTTCGCTTACGTCGGGGTCGCGCACAGTCCGATTGCCGATTAGGCCTCGGCACACGCGAGCGACAATCTCCGCCTCGGCGGCCCGCCGGGCCTCAACCCTCTTTTGATCCTCATCAACTTCCACATCGACGGCAACTACGGTAGGTTGATCAGTCACCGGGCTGGTTGGACTCAGCGCAATAAATCCGGGCTGACCTCGGGTCACCGACAGCGGCGCCGCGAACCGTGAATTGACGAAATCGAGAATTGGCCGTAGCGAGCGAAAGTTCGCCGTGATTTCGCATCGCGCCGCACGGCCGAGAGCCTGACGGGCTGCAATGTAGGCGCCTACGTCCGCGCCGCGAAACCGGTAAATTGCCTGTTTCGGATCGCCGACCAGGAAAAGCGCGCCCGGGCGCAACTCGCGCGCGATCCAATCCTCGCTGCCGTTGCCGGCTTTCTCACCGCAAAGCCGCCACAGAATCTCGATCTGCAGCGGATCGGTATCCTGGAACTCGTCGACGAGAACCTGCGCGAAACGCGCGGCCAGTGCGCTCCGGACAGCTTCGAAATTGGAGAGGAGATCCCGCGCGGTGTAGAGCAGATCATCGAAATCGAGCAGAGCGGCAGAACGCTTGTACGCGCGCCATGCCACGGTCAACTCGCCGAGCACGGTGAACAGGCGGCGCAACGCTTCACCGGCGGCCGCGGTCATCAGCGCGCCGCAGGCCTCATGACATGCGTCGTAACGCCGTTGCGCGCCGACGCAAGCATTCTCGCCATCCGTCTGCGACCGACCGTTTGCCCTAGCCGCATCTCGCCATCTCTGTAGCAGCTGGAAGCTTCGCGGCTTGCCCTGCTGCGTGAAGCAGGGTCCCTGTTGCGCCACGCCCAGAGCGCCGATCACTGCTCCGTTTGTCGGCTTGTCGCTCTCCAGCCCGACCTGCGACAGGTCAGTTAGGATTTGCGCAAAGCTTTCGAGATACCCTACGGTGGTCTCTTCATGGAAACCGGCTGTATCGAGCCGGCGCCGAAAGGCCGTGACAGTTTGTGCAAAACGGCGGAAATAGCCGGCTGCCCAGGTTCCGGTAGGCGGCATCGCCGTCCGGTTACTCCTAAGGAATTGTGCCAGCGCTCGGACCAAAGATAGCGCCGAGCTTTCATCGGCCAGCACGAGCTGGGCAACGACATCGTCCTCGTCGTCACCCGAGAGGTGGCGCTTCAGCCAGGTGTCGAACTGCTCGCCGAAAGCGAGATCGGCTTCGGCTGGGTCAATGATGTCGGCACCGGGATCGATATCGGCCTCGGCCGGATATGGCCGGATCAGCGCCTGCGCGAAGCCATGGATCGTCGTGCAGGTCAGCTGGTCGAGGCTGTCGGCGGCAGTTGCCAGCGCGTGGCTCTGCTCCGGGGAAAGGCTACCCCCGAACGCGTGTCGCAATTCGCGCGGCATGTCCCCATTCGTCAGCGCGCGCACAAAGCGTTCGACCCGGATCAGCAATTCGCTGGCGGCGAACTCGGTGAAGGTGATCGCGGCGATGTGCTTGGGCGCGACGCCGGAGGCGAGCAGAAAGGCGATGCGGCCCGCGAGGATCGCAGTCTTGCCAGACCCGGCGCCGGCCTCCACCAACAGCGTGCGGTTGATCGCCGTGAGTGCCTGGCGCCGCGCAGCTTCATCCGGGAGCGTCATGGCTCACCCCAGATCGCGGGGACGTCGCCCAGCCGGTCTGCGAAAAGTAGTGCCTTGCGCACGAGGTATCCGTACGCGGCGTTGGCTGGCAACGCGAACTCCAGGTCGTTGTATATCGTCGCCGCGATCCCTGGCAGCGCGACGCCCGCCGAAAGCCCGGCGCGCGCGATCGTGACGGCGCTTGCCAGCTTATCGAGGTGGAGATCGAGGTCGTGGAGCAGGAACAGACCTCCGCCGGGCCGCGGGAACAGCAGCCCCGCTTCGACGGCGGTGGGGCGGTTCAGCAGCGTATTGGCGGCAAAGGCATATAAACATCGCTGCAACTCGTCACCGCCGCGCAAGCAGATGTCGCCCTGATCTTTGGCAACTTTGCCGGTCTTGTAGTCGATGACCCGCACGGCGCTGCCGTCGCCTGAAATGTCGAGCCGGTCGATATAGCCGGTGATCGCGATCCCGGTGCCGGGGACCTCCACCCGCCGCGAGGCGTCCCACGGGAGGTGCTCGTAACGCGCGACTTGTTCAGCCGACAATCCGAAGGGAGCCTCGGTCCAGCTTCGCTGGCCGGGAACCGGATCGAGCGGATAGTTGAGCGCACGCATTGCCAATTCGCGCGCCCGTCGCCTCGCGTTTTTCCAGGTGATCGGGGGCGGGACCGGCGCCTTGGCTTCCCACCGCCTCGTCACCATCGCCACGGCGGCATCGATCGCCGCTTCGATCTGCGGCGTTGCTGCGGCAGCAAGCGCGCCATCCCGTTCCAGCGCATCGACCGCCTCGCGCAAGACCTCGTGCACCAAATTGCCGAAGGACGAGGCATCGAGGTTGATCGGCTCTTCCGCCTCGTCAGGCTGCCGCCAGCCGAGCGCGTATTTCCACACGAAGCGGATCGGGTCGCGCAGCAGAACGCGCAGCGAGCTGGCCGATTGCATTCGCGCCAGCACCTTCTCGATGCGCGGGTGGCCAGGCCGGATCAGCCCGTCATGCGGGGTGACCGCCGGGCGGTGCCAATCGCGCCAACAAGCGAGACCAGAGCGACCGATCGGGTTATCGGCGAACTCGCCGGAGCGCGCAAACAGCCGGTCGGACTCGCTCGCCGCATGTTCGGGGATTCGGCCGCGTGCGAGATAGGTGTCCTCCATGCTCGCGGTCAGCGGCGATCTGCCGAGCAACCGCCCTTCGGCGTCTCGGCGGCTGTAGGACAACGTGACTGAGCGAGCGGCGGTAGCCTGGATCGTCGCGAAATCGCGGCGGTCGGCCTCGGCGACCGGCAGCGGGTCCAGTTCGTCGAGCGGGATCACGTGGTTGGGGATCAGCCGATCCTCCGCGATCTGCCGTGGCCAGCCCCCGGAATTGAGGCCGATCAGCCGCACGAAAGGCCGCGGCGCCGAAGCCAAGGCGGCGGCCGAACACCAGACGATGCTGGCGGCAGCTTCCGGCTCGGTGCGGTCGTCGATCCGCAACTCCGGCAGGGTGACGGGCAAGGCGATCGCCGGACCTTCGGTCAAGGCGCGACGCCACAGGTTTAGCGCCAAGCCGGTCAGCAGCCGCTCGCCGATTTCCGGCGCCGCGGCGGGGCCGCGGACGAGCAATGCGAGCACGGCGAGGACTAACTCCGACCGGTCGACCCCATCCGGCCAAGCCCCAGCGCCGTCCGCCAAGGCTTGCATCCAGCGGTCGATGGTTGTCAGCGGCGCGTCGCTCGGCAATACCCGCGCCCAGCCCCGCGGCAGGCCCGCCAGGACTGGCGAGCGCTCGCGCAATAGTCGGAAGAGCCGGCGCACCCGCTCTTGCGACAAGCCCTTGACGAGCAATTCCGCCAGCGCCGCCGCGGCCTGCCCGTCGCGCTCGGTGATCGCCTTGACGCCGTGCACGAAATGCAGCGGCAGATTGGTCTCCCGGCGCAGCGCGAGTATGTGATCGTCGAGTTCGGCCGGGCTCGCCGCGGCGATCGCGATCTGTTCCGGCCGCGCCGTGCCGGCGGCGATCAGCGCGCGCGCCCAGCGCATTGCCTCGATCGCCTCGTGCATCGGGTTGGCGCAAGAAAACAGAACCGTCGGGGCCCGCTCGGCATCGGCCCGCCGGATCTCGACCTTGGTGCCGGCGAGCCATTCGGGCACATGCCGCGGGCCCGCCACCCAGACGACCGGCACGATGTCGGCCAGCGCCAGTAGCAAACGGCGCCAGCACGCCGGCATCTCGCTGTGGCCGTGCACCTCGATCGGACCGATCACCGCCGGCGCATGCCGCAGCCGCGCGAGCGCGGCCTCGACCAACGACGGCGGCGGCTGCATCGCCGCCGGCAGTTTTCCGCACACCGCCCGTTCGAGCGCCGCCAGCGCCTGGAGCCGCAGTTCGCCGGGGCGCGCGCCAAGATCGATGCCGGCGCGCCATACCTTGTCGAGCGTTTCGACCGAGGCACGCACCATGCCGGGCAGCGGCTTGATCCGTTCCAGCGGGCCGAGTGCCGTCTCAGTGAGCGCCGATTTGACAGCCTCGTGCAAGGCGTCGGCGTCTATCGGAGTTATGAACCCGCCGGCCAGCCGCGCGGCGAGGTGGTCCATCGTCATGATCTGCAAGCCGCAGGCGCCGGCGCGCGCCGCCGCAACCCGCGCCATATGCCCGGCGAGCCGCGTGTGAACGACGATCGTGCGGCGCTCCATGTGGTAAAACCTACACGACGGCCGAGTTGGCGCACATCGGGTTCTCCGCGGGGTGAATCGCTGAGAGCCGCGTTCGCCACCTCCCGCCCGGATTTGGCGCCGGTCGCGGCGCGATCCGTACCCGGCCCCCATGGCACCGAGTATGAGCTACCGATACGTCAAAAGCGGTCGCATGCTCGACGCCCTCCTTTCAGTGAGCGTCAGCTTCGACAGGTCGTAATGAGTAAATTATCCTTCTTCATCCATTCCCTCATCTAGCTCGTCCAGTTCTTCTTCTTCCTCGTCGCTCGAGTAATAACTCTCTTCATCTAAAAGTTCGGTCGGAATCTCCCATCGCTGCTTGGCCCACGAAACGAGTGTATCTCTTCTTCCGTTGATCTCGTCTCTCGTCCAATCCACTAACTGTGCCAGATCCCGTGTAATTCGGAAGTTAGAATTAGCGTAGCATGTCGTCGCCTGGCCCGGTCCGCCGCGTTTAGATGGGAAGCTATCATTTGCATAGGCGGTGTTGTCTCCCGCCCCGGACAGGGTCAAATTCCCTAAGTGGTTTAAATAGCGGTCCCGGGTCGGCTTTCTGGGAAAATGCAGCGTCCAGTAAGGGTCGTTGGCCATTTGGGGCAAGACATGCTCAACTGTTCTAGCGCCAATCTTGTCCCAAGGAACAATAGGTGGAAGAGGATCGTCGGTCTGCCTTTTAATCTCATATTCGTAAAGGAAGTATGGGAGGCCGCGCCAATCATACCAATTCTGCCGAACGCCTGACATAAATGCCGCAGTTACCTCGTCATCGCCGCAGGTTTGAATCGCAATGACAGCGAGGGCCCCTCGCGCATCTTCGTAAGACATCTGTTCCTTGAAGATGCTGTATGCCAATCGCGATAGCCGAGGACCTCCCTTATGGCTGCGCCCTCCCTCCCTCAGTACGTACGTGCGGAAAGCCATTTTCTCACACAGCTCAAGCATCCCTGCGTATTCGTCCGCCGTGAAGCTTCGGCGACATGCCATCAAGAGGGGCAGAAAATTCGCCGGAACACCCACGCGGAGGAAACGGATAGCCCAGCTGCGTACTTCCTCACCAGGACCGCCATCGGGGATAAACCCCTCGAACGCTCCCGCGCGATTAGGCGAAAGGACATCGCAGTAGGCGGTTGCAGCAGCTTCGAGCTCTTCAACATATGAGCACAAACCATCGTACAAGCGATTTATGCGCTCTTCGTATAGATCACGACTATCGACCCTTTCGCCGATTTTGAACTTGTTCTTGAATGACGTAATACCCTTCCAATCCCTGGCGTTCGGATTTTGAGAATATAACCAATTTGCCCGCAGCAGCTGGTCTTCACGCGCGGTCTCGCTCAGCTCAGCGATCATCAACTGATTCAAGGTGTGCTCCCAGCAATGCTCTACTAGCTGGGGAAGACTAGGGTCTTCCGGCCTCGTCTTTTTTGCTAGATATAAGATACTGTTTTTTATCTTATCCAGTTCGGATATGGGTTTCCCGCGGTTATTAAGTGTCTCGAATATCACTCCGGCATCCAAAAGGCCCCCAACGGATTCCTCACCAAAACGTAACCGTGTGGTGACCGTCCGATATAGCTCTGTCAATGAACGTAAGTATTCGTCAGGGCTTGCGCTTTTATCTTTAATTTGGACGAGGTAGGAGCGAAAATAATCTAACGCGTCTGTAAGTCGCTTGTGTGATGTCCGCGACGGAGTGTGAGGCTCGACCCCGGCACCTGTGCCGACGGCCTGTATGAGCTGGCTGTAGTATGGCTGGCAAAACGTGTTCAGGTGAAGTGGAAAGAAATGCCGCGCTGGCGTATCAGCGGCGCCCCTAGCGGATTCCTATTTCCGCAGGTACGTTTCAAAGACTGAAGTCGCCAGCTTTGGAAGTGGTGCTTTTAGGTCCGATTGGATTGCAAGCAAGAGCAAGATTATTGTAGTTAGTCGTTGTTGGCCATCGACAATCTCAAAAACGTCATGTCGTGCCTCGTTGCTATCGAATATGGTTTCCTCTCGAGACGATAGCATAATTGCGCCCATGTAGTGATACTCAAGTTCCCCTGGCATAAGAGCCATGTCGGTAATCATATCTACACAGTTGTCTACCTCCCAACTATATTCTCGTTGGTACTGGGGGATGATATATACGCGTTCGGAAAAGAGTTGCGACACCGTCTTCATGATTGAAGCTCCTATCGCTCTACCTAGACTTAGAAGGTAATGGCCCCAGCATTGTGACCAAGCGTTTCGGCTTGATCACGTCGACTTCGCTTCCCCAGGTGACGAGGTGCCAGGCCATTTCGAGAGCGCCGCCGGCACGGAAGCGGACGATCAGCGAGCCGTCGGGCTGGTCTTCCATCGTCTGGGTCGGGTGGAACAGGAACTCGCGGGCGTCGGGCGCCGCCTTCGGCGAGAACTTCCAGACGGCGTCGAACGGCTTTTCCTGGAACACGCCGAACGAGCGCGCGGCATAGGCCGCGAGCGAAAAACTGAGGTCGCGCGCGAACAATTCGTCGAGGATCTCGACCCGCTCGATATTGGCGAGCGCGAAGGAGCGGAAGTCGCGCGCCGGTGCGAGCTCGCTCCAGGCGACCAGGTAATGCCGGTTGCCGTAGAGAAAGCCGTAAGGATGGACGGTCTGGAAGCCGCGCTTGCCGGAACCGCGGTAGCGGTAGTGCAGCCGCACCTTGAGGGTGGCGATGATCGCTTCGCGCAACGCGGCGATGATCGCGGGGTCGAGGCGCGGCCGCGGCCCCGGCCGCAACGCCAGCCCCTCGGCGGCGAGCAGCGGTTCGAGGTCAGGTTCGATATGCGCGAGTGCGGGGCGCTTCAGCCCGGCGCGCAGTTTCGCGGTGGCGCTCTCGACCTTCACGGCCTGGTTGGCGAGGTTGTCGCGGCGCAGGATGCACGCGGCGGTGGCGAGTGCGGCCAGTTCGTCGGCCGTCACCGCCGCCAGCCCGTTGACGATGCCGGCCGGCAGGCGCCAGCGCTTCGGCACCTCGCCGGGATTGACCTGTTCCAGTTGCGGGAAGACGCGCTCGATCGCGTCCCGAAATCGCTCGGCGGTGCGCCGGCTGAGCGGCTGATCGGGGCCGGGCGCGAAACGTTCGCCGATGTCCTTCAGCGACAGACCGTCGAGGGAGCCCTGCAGATTGAGCGCCAGCCGTCAGAGGATCTCGGCCTTCTCGTAGCGCATCGGCCCCGCTGACCTCCCCGGAATTGCCGGCGCGCGCGGGCCTTCGCCACTCATCGCCGGTGCTTCAACCTGACGGCGATCATAGCGCCCCGGATCGCCCATTGGCGAGCGTCCGCCGCCCGAATTGCCGTGCTCACGGCGCGGCAAAGCCGATTGGCTGGGTGCGCTGTCCCTTCGCCTCGATCTCCTCGCGCAGCCACTCCGCGAGTTGGCCGGGGCTCGCTTTGCCGTACAGCGCGAGCTTGCGCCGCACCGTCGCGAAATCCCCGGGGGTCGGCCCGTCCGGCAATATGCGGAGCGGCTCCGCCTTGAAGAAATGGCGGTAGGCGGTTGCGCTCTGGGCCGAGCCGAGCGGGTCGAAGCGCAGCTTCAACGTGAAGCGCCGCAAGGCCGCCCGGTCGAGGCGGTCCGGCAGGTTGGTCGTGCACACGAAGGGCAGCGGATGGTTCTCCATCCAGGTCAGCATTTCGTTGACCTGGGTGACCTCCCAGCTTTGCGACGCCTCCCGCCGGTCCGACAACAGCGAGTTCGGCCTCGTCGAAGATCAGCAGCGCGCGCTGCTGACGCGCCGCCGCAAAGGCAGCGGCGATCGCCCTCTCGCTGCCGCCGACCCACTTCGACAGCAGGTCGCTGGCGCGTTGCTGCATGACTTCGAGGCCGAGCCGACGCGCGAGATGGCGGGCGAACTCCGACTTGCCGGTGCCGGGCAGGCCGTGGATGCACAGGGACCAGCCGGCCGGCGCGCCGGGCCGGGTCAGCTTTTCGACAAGCGCGGCGAGGTCGACGCCGCAATTGACCAATGCCGGATCGAATTCGCGGCTGTGCCCGGTCGCAAACAGCGGCGGGATGCCGAGCAACGGTAATACGCCTGACATCGCTAATTCGATCTCGGCCTCCCCGCCGCCGGCCAGCGCCGCCGCCCGCGTCGCATTGGCGGCCACCGCCGGCGGTGCGGCATGGCGGGCGGCCAGCCGCGCCGCGGCGCCGTCCTCCACCTCGACCGCCTTGCGGGACAGCAGCCGGCTCCAGATGCGCTCGCGCACCGCTGGACCGGGTGTGCGGATCTCGCACGCCAGGGTCATCCGGCGCAACACCGCCTTATCGATCTCGTGCACGTCGTTGCAGGTCCAGATGACCGGTGCCGGGTTGCTTTCGATCAGCCGGTTGACAAAGACCTTCGAACTCGTCGCGCTGGCGGCCGAGGAACGGCCCGACCTGCGCCAGCGCGTCCTCAGCCTCATCGAACAGGATGAGCGCCCGGCGGTGCCGCGCCAAGAGGCGCTGCGCCAGCTTCAAGGCGGCGATGCGCTCGGTGCGGCCAGGCTCGTTGCCCTCCTCGTCGGCCTCGCAGACCGCCCAGATCTTGCAGCCGGTCTTGGCGGCCAGCGTCTTGGCGAGTTCGGTCTTGCCGGTGCCGACCGGGCCGTGCAGCAGGAGGTTGATGCCGGGGGCCTTGGCGGCGACCGCGCCGGCGATCATCCTAGCCGCCAGATCGCGGGTCTCGCCGAGATGGGCAAAATCGTCCCAGCCAAGCGCCGGCGCAAGCGGCTGCCCGACAATCTGCGCCGCCCATTGCGAACGCGAGGCAAACGGCCGGTGCATCGCCTTTTTCAGCGGCTCCGCGATCTGCAACCGGCCACAGCTGCCGGCGAGGTCGCGCAGTGCAAAGCCGTCCTCGCCGCTGGTCAATATGCCGCTGCCGAGCAGTGCGCTGGAAGGCGACAGGCGGTGGCGGATGTCGCGCAAATCGGCACCGGTCAGCGCCGCGACCATGCGCACCGTGTCCCGCAATTCGTGACCGACCCGGTCGACGAAGGCCTCGATCGCCGGGTTGCTCTCGTAGCGCAGCAACAACAGCACGATCTCGGTGTCAATGGCATCGAGGTCGAACTCCTTGCGGGCGAAGAAGATGTTGCGCTCGAACTGCTGGTCGCCGCGCGGCGCGGCGCCGATGTCGTAGAGCAGACGGTGCAGTTCGCGCAGCTGGCGCCGGCGGTTGGTGACGGGCGGCTCGTTGAGGAAATCCTCGTCGCACTCGTCCACCTCGCCGCGCAGCGCATCGAGCTGCGACAGCGCCGCGATTTCCAGGAACTGCGCCGCCGGGCTCGCTAGGCAGTTGCGCACGTACCAGGCCAGCTGCTGTCGCGCCGCATCGTTGATCAGACCCATTTGCCATCCTCTTTGCCGTCCCAATGGGACGGAGGGTAGCAGGGCCATGCGTCAGAATTGGACGCATTGCCGAGGCTAGTCTCGCCTACCGCATTCGTCCGGTGCGCTTTCGTGATAGGATCAGCCCGATGCGAACCAGCCTTACCGACCCGTTGCAGATTGCCGTCGTCGCCGCGCCCGGGATCCCGGGGGATGTACCCAGGGCAGCGAGGACGGCGCCAGAAAGTCCACACGTTCGCCTGACTTTCCGTCAGATGCCTAGAAATTGCTTATATTTATCGCCACGCAGCGGCCCCGAGAGGCCGCCTGTTATAGACCGCAATACCTGATATTTTTTGGAGCGGGCGATGGGATTCGAACCCACAACCCCAACCTTAGCAACGTTCCAGGTAGTACTGGCATCGGAAGTTTCCCGAAGCAAATCCATTCAGAATCGGATCAGAGTAAATTTTTACCAATAGCGGCACAAACATGTTGATCGACACCGCAAGCAATCCGATTTGCGCTCCACTGTATCCGCTAGTCCTACGACCTCACGTGTTCTATTCCATTGACCTGATGCTGCGGTTCATTGTCCAATGGAGATTGGACGCAGGATTGACAGCATGGCACCAAGATCGTCACGCATAAGCGAACTTCCGTCTTCAAAAGCCGCCGAGGTACGGGCGGGCGGGGTGTTTCGACCACGAGAATGGGAAGGCATGGGGACGCCGCATCTTCTGACGACCCCAAGCGCCCGACATTTCAGGCGAGCCATCCGACGCTCGGAGTTGCGCCAAATTGTACCGGTAGCCGACACCACGATCTACGAGATGGAACAGCGAGGTGAATTTCCTCGACGCTTTTATCTCACGCCCCGATGTGTGGTCTGGGATCTTGCCGAAGTCGAAGCTTGGATAGAAGAGCGCCGGCGGGCCTCGGACGCCGATATGATCAAGCGCCCTCCCTCCCCGGACGTGAGGCAACGGAAGACCCGACCGGTCAGACGGTAGCTTCCGGCGCTATCAATTGCATGGATGGGGGATAGAGCGTCAGCGTGTACTTACGGCCATCGACCCAGGCGTCGATGATGTCAGCCCACTCCTGCATCATGTGGCGGCGCTGATGCTCATACTCGGCCTTGTTGTAGATGCCGCGTGACGAACGCCCATCCTCGTGGGCTAGGCACTTCTCAATCCAGTCGCTGTTGAAACCCAGTTCGTTCAGCAGCGTTGAGCCGGTGCGCCGGAGGTCATGAACCGTGAATGGCTCCAGCGGCAGCCCCGCCTCTTTGGCCCGCTCGACCACGGAATAGGTGATTCGGTTGAAGGTGGCGCGAGACATCGGCGCGTCGGCGTCGTAGCGCGACGGCAGAAGATACCGCGAGTTGCCGGCGCAGGTCTTCAGCGCGATCATGATGTCCAGCGTCTGCTGCGACAGGTAGACGTTATGGGGCTTCGAGCGCTTCATCCGCTCCTTGGGGATCGACCAAACAGCGTTCTCGAAGTCGACCTCGTCCCAGGTGGCGTCCTGCAGTTCGCTCTTGCGGACCATGGTCAGCAGGAAGAGTTTGATTCCGAGCCGGATCGTTGGCAGCGTTGGCACATGCTCGATTTGATTGAGCATGATCCGGATCTCGGAAGGCGACAGCGACCGATCTCTCGGGACAAAGGTCGCGATCGACGCGGGTCCGACCTCCTCGGCGGGGTTGGCCACCTTTTCGCCGTGCAGGATCGCGAAGCCAAAAACGAGCTTGATGATGTCCCGTACGTGGACCGCCGTCGCCGGCGCGCCGCGTTCCTTCACCTTCGCGCACAGGACCCTCACGTCGCCCGAGCTAATTTCCGTGAGAAGCCGGTTGCGAAACGTGGGCAGGATGTCACGCTCGAAGATTGCGCGACGCATCGCGCGCGTGCTGTCGGCCATCCTGGCCCCCTGAAGCCACCGTTCGCCGAACTCCCCGAAGCTCTTTGCTTCCTTCTGGCGCCGCTTCTCGCGCTGCTTGCCATGCGCGGGTGAACTGCCCTCGGCGACCTCCCGCTTGGCGTCGAGACACTTCTCTCTGGCGCGCGCCAGAGAGAGCCCAGAAGCACCATACCGCCCGATCGTCAGCGTCTCGCGGCGGCCGTTGAGACGGTAGTCGTAGCGAAAGGTGATCGACCCCGTTGGAGAGACGGTGACGTACATACCGTCACGATCCGTGATCTTGTATGTCTTATCTTTTGGCTTCAGCTGTTTAAGAGCGGTGTCGGTCAACATGGATCGGTCATCTTTGGGCTAAATTTTTGCACCTGACAGCCAATTTTACCGTCAACCCAATTTTCTAGCAAGATAATCCTGTTACATGTTTGATATCAATGCGATACAGGATATTTTTTACCGTCATTCCGTCAAAACGGCGTGACGGTAAAAGGAAATCGGCGTGGAAGCCGCTCCCACCATTACCGTCAGATATACCGTCAGATTGACCCGCTGGACACCGATAGGTTTCGATAGTCTACGAGGCCAATATCATTATAGGTCAGTATGATAAAGCGATATTCCGATAGTCCGCGACACGTCTCGACCCACATCGTTTCATTCCCACTCGATCGTGCCGGGGGGCTTTGAGGTGATGTCGTAGACGACGCGGTTGATGCCGCGTACCTCGTTGATGATGCGGGTGGCGGCGCGGCCCAGGATCTCGTGCGGGAACGGGAAATAGTCGGCGGTCATCCCGTCGGTCGAAGTCACCGCCCGGAGCGCGCAGGCGAAATCGTAGGAGCGCGCGTCCCCCATCACGCCCACCGTGCGCACCGGCAGGAGCACGGCAAAGGCCTGCCAGATCGCATCGTAAAGCCCTGCATTGCGGATCTCTTCGAGGAAGACGGCGTCGGCCCGGCGCAAGATGTCGAGCCGCTCGCGGGTGACTTCGCCGGGAATGCGGATCGCCAGGCCCGGGCCGGGAAACGGGTGGCGGCCGACGAATGACGCTGGCAGGCCCAGTTCGCGGCCCAATTCGCGCACCTCGTCCTTGAAGAGTTCGCGCAGCGGTTCGACCAGCTTCAGGTTCATCCGCGCCGGCAGGCCGCCGACATTGTGGTGCGACTTGATCGTCACGCTCGGCCCGCCGGTGGCGCTGACCGATTCGATGACGTCGGGGTAGAGCGTGCCTTGCGCGAGGAACTCGACGCCGCCGATCTTCTGCGCCTCCGCGTCGAAGACGTCGATAAAGGTGGCGCCGATCGCCTTGCGCTTTTCCTCGGGGTCGGTGACCCCGCTAAGCTTTTCGAGGAAGAGCGCGCCGGCGTCGCGGTGAATGAGCGGAATGTCGTAGTGGCCGCGAAAGAGGCGCACGACCTCCTCTGCTTCGCCCAGGCGGAGGAGGCCGGTATCGACAAAGATGCAGGTCACCTGGTCGCCGATCGCCTCGTGGAGGAGCGCCGCGGCGACCGCGGAATCGACCCCGCCCGAAAGCCCGCAGACGACGCGGCCCTTCCCGACCCGCTCGCGGATGCGCTCCACCGCCTCGGCGCGGAAGGCCGCCATCGTCCACTCGCCCCGGCAGCCGCAGACATGGTGGGTGAAATTGCGCAAGAGCTTCCCACCCTGCGGGGTGTGCGCCACCTCGGGATGAAAGACGACGCCATAAAACCGCCGCTCATCGTCGGCGATTGCCGCATTGGGTGCGCCGTCGCTCGCCGCCACCGCGCGAAACCCGGGCGGCAACGCGTCGACCTTGTCGCCGTGGCTCATCCACACCTGCTCGCGCGCGCCCCCTTGGGCCGTGGGGGGCCACAGCCCCTCGAACAATCGGCACTCGGCGGTGACGTCGATAAAGGCGCGGCCGAATTCCTGGTGGTCGGAAAGCGTGACGCGCCCGCCCAACTGGGCGCACATCGTCTGCATGCCGTAGCAGATCGCCAGCACCGGGAGCCCGGCGCGGAACACGATGTCGGGCGCGCGCGGGGTCGTCGCCTGGGTGACCGAGGCCGGCCCGCCCGAGAGAATGATGCCGCGTGGCGCGAAAGCGCGGATCTGCTCTTCGCTTGCGGTGTAGGGCCAGATCTCGCAGTAGACCCCGTTCTCACGCACCCGCCGCGCGATCAGCTGGGTCACCTGGCTGCCGAAATCGAGGATCAAGATCTTGTCGGTCATGCGGGTATACTCTCACGTAGGGCTACCATTTCTTCGACTTTTATGTTAAAGCATCGCCCATAAATAAAGCAGGGAGGTTCGTCAATGAGACGGTTGGTGGGGCTGCTCCTGTCGGTCAGCCTAGTAGTAATATTGGGCGCATACTTCATTCCATACCCAAGCTATGCCTTCGCGCCAAACGCCCCCGTGCACTCCGAAGCAGAAATCGATAGACACCGACTTCTGTACGTGGACCTAACCGGTCCAAACCCAATTCATATCCATCTCAAAATGAGCAATGGATGGCGCCTCGATCCGTGGCATGTGCTTGCGCACGTAATGTTGTTTAAAGGTCACAATAAAATTTTCCAAATGGATGTTCATGTATGGTGCCCAGCCTCTTTGGGTGGTCACGCCCACGAGTGCAATTACGATTTCAACGGCCTCCCTCCTAACGGGGACGTTTGGTATGCTGCAGACGGCGTCAGCGTAACGGGTAACACCGAAGCTCCGCACGGGAAACCGCCACCAACCGTGCCGTTTTTCATCTATCATTTCCCCTAAAGGACGGAGGGCTGGGTCGCCGCTCGAATTGCGCGACGAAGAAGCCGTCGGTGCCGTGGCGCGCCGGGGTCAGGCGGAGGTAATCGTCGCCGCCCCGGCGAGCGCCCGCCGACTGTCTCGGCCCAGGCGCGCGATACCGGGTAGAGCGCGAAATCGGGCGAAGCGGCGAGAAAGGCTTCGGCCTGCGCCTCGTTTTCCTCGCGCAGCAGCGAGCAGGTGACGTAGATGAGCCGCCCGCCCGGCCGCACCAGCCGCGCCGCGCTCGCGAGGATGTCGCGCTGGCGCACCACGAGTTCGGCCAGATCCTGCGGGGTGGCGCGCCATTTGCCGTCCGGGTTGCGGCGCCAGCTGCCGATGCCGAGGCAGGGCGCGTCGACGAGCACCCGGTCGAAGCTCGCGGCATGGCGCTTGACCCAGGGGTCGCGCTCGCCCGCAAGCGCGCGGCGCTCGACATTGCTGATCCCGGCGCGGCGCAGCCGCTGTGCCGGCGCGCTCGAGCCGCCACGCCGCGATGTCGCAGGCGACGAGCTTGCCGCGGTTCTGCATCTGGGCGGCGAGCGCCAACGTCTTGCCGCCGGCGCCGGCGCAGAAATCGACGACCCGCATGCCGGGCCGGGCGTCGGCGAGGAGCGCGGCCAGCTGCGAGCCCTCGTCCTGGACCTCGACGAGCCCCTCCTTGAAGGCGGCTCGTCCCGGCGAGCGGCGCGCGCTGCTTGAGGCGGAGCCCGAGCGGCGACCACGGGGTCGGCTCGGCGATGATTGCTTCGGCGGCGAGCGCGCGGCGCGCGCCGTCGCGGTCGGTCTTCAGCGCGTTGACGCGCAGATCGAGCGGTGCCGGCAGGTTGAGCGCCGCCATCTCGTCTTCGAGACGCCGTCCGTAAACCGCTTCGAGATAGGGCTCGAGCCAGTCCGGCAGGTCGTTGGCGACGGCGCGCGGCATCGCCGGGTGGGTCAGCGTGCGGCCGGCGAGGGCGCGTCGCGAGGCGCGTCCTCGGCCGGCGACAGCGGCGCCGGGCGAAAGCGGTCGCCGTCGAAGCTCGCCGCGACATCCTCGGGCGTCCGGCCGTCGATCAACAGCAGCGCGGCGATCATCCGGCTGCGCGCGCGCCGGCCGGCGATCCTCGTCGTGCGACCGCGCGCGCGATCCACCAGTCGAGCGCGGCGCGATGGCGCAAGACGGCGTAAACATGGGCGGAGACCTGCGCCCGGTCCTTGGCGCCGATATAGCGGCGGCGGCGAAAATAATCGGCGGCGATGTCGTCGGCCGGCCGCTCGCCGGTCGTCGATCGCCGAGAGGATGTCGATCGCGGCGGCGATGCGGGCCCCCGGGGTCAAACGCGAAGCACCCTGAACGCGGGTTCCCGGCGAAGGCCGGGATCCGACGGTCGGGTCAGCGCAGACCTTGCCGCGGAAGCGGTGGCGAATAGTCCCCGAACTCAGGAGGTAGCGGCACGATGGGTCCCGGTTTTCGCCGGGATGACGGTGATAAATGGGCGCACGCCGCCGGCTCACATATCCTGCCGGTAATTCGGCGCCTCGCGGGTGATCGCGATGTCGTGGACGTGAGATTCGCGCAGGCCCGCGCCGGTGATCCGCACAAAGGTGCAGTTCTTCTGCATCTCGGCGATCGTGCGGTTGCCGGTATAGCCCATCGCCGCTTTGAGCCCGCCGATCAGCTGGTAGATGATGTTGCCGACCGGCCCCTTGTGCGGCACGCGGCCCTCGACCCCCTCGGGCACCAGCTTCAGCGTGTCGGTGACTTCCTGCTGGAAATAGCGGTCGGCCGAACCGCGCGCCATGGCGCCGATCGATCCCATGCCGCGATAATATTTGTAGCTGCGGCCCTGGTAGAGGAACACCTCGCCCGGGCTCTCGTCGGTGCCGGCGAACAGGGAGCCGAGCATCGCGCAATCGGCGCCGGCGGCGATCGCCTTCGCCAGGTCGCCGGAGAATTTGATGCCGCCATCGGCGATCACCGGCACGCCGTGCTTGCGGCACTCTTCGACCGCGTCGGCGATCGCGGTGAATTGCGGCACCCCGACCCCGGCGACCATGCGGGTCGTGCAGATCGAGGCCGGGCCGATCCCGACCTTGACCGCGTCGGCGCCGGCTTCGATCAGGGCGAGCGCGCCCTCGGCGGTCGCGACATTGCCGACGATGACCTGAGTGTAGTTCGACATCCGGCGGATTTCGCTGACCGCCTTGATGACGCGCGAGGAATGGCCGTGCGCGGTGTCGACGACCATGATGTCGACCCCGGCGTCGAACAGCGTCTCGGCCCGTTCCAGTTCACCCTTCCCGGTGCCGGCGGCGGCGGCGACGCGCAACCTGCCGTGCTCGTCCTTGCTGGCGTTGGGGAAAAGCTGCGCCTTTTCGATGTCCTTCACGGTGATGAGGCCGATGCAGCGATAGACCTCGTCGACCACCACCAGCTTTTCGATGCGGTGCTGGTGGAGGAGGCGCTTTGCTTCATCGCGGGCGACGTTTTCGCGCACGGTGACCAGCTCGTCCTTGGTCATCAATTCGCTGACCGGCTGGCGCGGCTCGGTGGCGAAGCGCACGTCGCGGTTGGTCAGGATGCCGGCGAGGCGACCGCTGCCGCGCTCGACCACGGGAATGCCCGAAATCCTGTTGTCGGCCATCAGCCGCAGCGCGTCGGCGAGCGTCTCGTCGGGATGGATCGTCACCGGGTTGACCACCATCCCGGCCTCGAATTTCTTGACCTTGCGCACTTCGGCGGCCTGCTGGTCGATCGGCATGTTGCGGTGGATGACGCCAAGCCCGCCGGCCTGGGCCATCGCGATCGCCAGCGCGCCTTCGGTCACCGTATCCATCGCCGCCGATATCAGCGGAATGCCGAGCCCGATCTCGCGGGTGATGCGCGTCTTCGTATCGGTCTCGCCCGGCATGACGCTCGATGCGGCCGGAACGAGCATCACATCGTCAAATGTCAACGCCTGCCGGATTTCCATCGCGCCCGCACTTTAAGGATTGTTCGCCCGCATGGCCGCTTATGTAAGGCCGCGGGGGCCGGCGGTCCAGTTGTCACCGTCAACACCGTGATTGCTGCGGCTATAGGGCGCCGCGAAACCCCTTGGCGACGACGTAGGTCTCCGCCGATTCGGCGCGGCTCGCCGCGGGCTTGGCGTGGCGCACTTCGGCGAAGGCGCGTTTGAGCGCGGCGAGCAGCCCGCCCTCGGTGCCGCCCTGGAATACCTTGGCGACAAAGGCGCCGCCGGGCTTCAGGATCGTCGCGGCAAAGGCGAACGCCTCCTCGGCCAGCGCGACGATGCGCAGATGGTCGGTCGCGGCGTGGCCGGTCGCCGGCGCCGCCATGTCGCTCAGCACCAGATCGGCCGGGCCGCCGAGCGCGTCCTGGACCCGTTCCGCGGTGGCGGGGTCGCGGAAATCGCCGGTCAGCAAAATCACGCCGCCAATCGGGTCGGTCGGGTTGAGATCGATGCCGACCACCTTGCCGGCACGGCCGACCCGCTCGGCGGCGACCTGGCTCCAGCCGCCGGGGGCGCAGCCGAGATCGACGACCCGCCGGCCGGGCGCCAGCAGGTGAAAGCGGGTGTCGAGCTGGACCAGCTTGAAGGCGGCGCGCGAGCGAAGCCCCAGCCGTTTCGCCTCGGCGACAAACGGATCGTTGAGCTGGCGTGCCAGCCATTCGGTCGAGGACGGCTTTCGGTGTCGCGCGCTCTTGACCCGCACCGCGAGACGCCTGGTGCCCGAGCCGCTCCTCAAGGCGCGGTCTCGCCCTGCCTGTGCATCAGGTCGAAGAGGATCCCTTCGCGGATGCCGCGATCGGCGACGCGCAGGCGGCCGACCGGCCAGGTCGCGCAGATCGCGTCGAGGATGGCGCAGCCCGTCAGCACCAGATCGGCGCGCTCGCGCCCGACACAGGGGCTGGCGGCGCGGCCCGCGATATCGAGCCCGGCCAGATGCCGCGAAACCAGCTCGATCTGGTCGAAGGTCAGCATGCTGCCGTCGACCAGCGCGCGGATGTAGCGCGGCAGGGCAAGGTGGACGCCGGCCAAGGTCGTCACCGTGCCCGAGCTGCCGAGCATCTGCACCTGGCGGGCGCGGACCTGGCGGCGGATGCCGTGGCTCTGCTCGAACGGCAAGAGCGCGGCCTCAGCCTCGGCGACCATCGCGCGATAGCTCGCCGGCGTCACCTCGATCCCGCCGAAGCGCTCGGTAAACGTCACGACGCCGAACGGCAGTGACACCGAGCCGAAAATCTCCAGCCGAGGCGGCGCGGCACGCGGGCCCCCCTGGCGCAGCCAGACGATCTCGGTCGAGCCGCCGCCGATGTCGAAAACGATCGCATAGGGAATGCGCGGGTGGAGGAGCGGCGCGCAGCCGGTGACGACGAGTCGCGCCTCCTCGGCGGTCGAGATGATCTCGAGCTCGATGCCGATCGTCTCCTGCACCCGGGCGAGGAAATCGGCGCAATTCTCTGCCCGCCGGCAGGCCTCGGTCGCGACATAGCGGCCGATAGCGACCTTGCGCTGGTCGATCTTGCCGGCGCAGACCTGCAGCGCCTCGATCGTGCGCGCCATCGCCGCCTCGGAGAGCGCGCCGGTCGCGGCGAGGCCTTCGCCGAGCCGCACGATCCGCGAAAACGCGTCGATCACGCGAAACCCGCCGCCACGGGACACCCCCGTGGGCTGAAGGCCCACCGCGCGGCGTGCGATCAAGAGGCGGCAGTTGTTGGTGCCGAGATCGAGCGCGGCATAGCTCGGGACAGCGGCCGCAGCGCCGGCGCTCGGCGCTCGCCGACGGTCAGATCGAGCGTCGTCGCCTGCTCCGCCCGCAACAGGGCGGCGCCTTCCCCGGCCGATCCGATGCTATGGTGCAGACTGTTCGACACCGACGGTTACTTTCGCCAATTGGCTATCGTAGCGCACCGTCGGAGGGCGGGAAAGCGTAGCACCGGGCCGCGCGCTCCGACAAATCCAGGGGAATTATCGCGCGTCGTGCCACGACCGCCCGGCGACGACGAGGCCGCGCACGATCAGCCGCTGGGGCCCGCGCCGGCTCTCGCCCAGCACATCGCGAAATCGAACTCGCCCTCGACGAGTTCGAGGACGCTCGCGTCGCCGACCGCGCCAACCGCCCAGATGGCCGAGATCGCCGCGCCCGAGCGCTGCCGCCGGGGCGGCGGTGCCGGCCCGGATGACGGCGCCGAGATCGACCCCGAGCGCGAGGAATTTCGACATCGTCACGAGCTGGTCGAAGGCCGGCCCGTCGACGCTGAGGGCGTGCACATCGCTGCTGATGACGTCGGGCAGAAAACCGGCCTCGAGCATCATTTCGGCGGTGCGGAAGCCGAAGGAGCCGCCGCCATGGCCGATATCGAAGACGACGCCGCGCCGGCGCGCCTCCAGCACCTCCTCGCGGATCCGCCCGTCGGCCATCACCGGCGCATTGGGAAACGGCCGGAAGCAGTGGGTGATGACGTCGCCCCGGCGCAGCCGCGACAAGACCTCGAGGCGCGACGGCGGCGGGTTGTCGAGATGCGCCATGACCGGCAGCCCGACCTCCTCGGCGATCTCGAGCGCCATGTCGAGCGGGGCGATCCCCGACGCGCCGCCGGCGCCGCGGCCGACCCGCACCTTGACCCCGACGATCAGGTCGCGGTTGGCGTTGATGACGCGCACGCATTCGCGCGGATCGATCAGCCGCAGATCGGCGGCTTCGCCGACCATGACCGTGGCGGCGAACGCGAAGATCCCGGGAAACGACACGTTGAGGTAGGGCAGGATGCGCAACGGCGACGGTTCGATGACGTGACGCCGGAAGCCATGGAAATTGCCCGGACCGGCGCTGCCGGCGTCGACAAAGGTCGTGGTGCCGCTGCGCTGCGCGATGACGGTGGCGTCGACCCCGAGCGAGGTCCCGCCCCAGTAGACATGGGTGTGCAGATCGATGAGGCCCGGGACGACGATGAGGCCGCGCGCGTCGACGATCTCCTGCCCGCGCAGGGGCAGATCGGGCCCGACCGCCACGACCTTACCGTCGCCAAATCCGATATCGGCAATCTCGTCGCGCCCGTTTGCCGGATCGATGACCCGGCCGCCCTTGAGGATCAGATCGATCATTGCCCGCCCCCCTGTCGGGCCGAGCCTACACAGACCAATGCTGTCGTGAAAGCCGCCCGACAGGAAAGGAATGCGCGAGGCGGGGGGTGGGCCCTCCCCCGAAGGCACTCTGAGCAGGCGGCCTCCCCCAAAGCCGCGCTCGCCCCCTCGCCTCGCGGCCGGGTCAACGGCGCTTGATTTGGGCGGTGCCGGCGCAGCTTCTCAACATATTGTTGCAAGCGGCTCGTAAACTACTGCATTTGCGTTATTTGTAACCACAAGTGGCCGCCAAGCCACGGCGTACTCCAACTGGCGCGCGGCGAATCGGCCACCCTCTCCCCCATTCGAGGGAGAGGGTCGGGGTGAGCAGGACTGCCGCCTATTCGGCGGCCTGCGGCATCGCCTTCAGATCGGTCGAGTATTTAAGGTGCACCGGAGAATTCAGCTCGAACGGGTCGTGCAAGCCCAGTTCCTTGCCGATCTCGCGCATCGCCGGCATGACCTCCTGCCCGAGGAGGCGGATGCAGGTCCGCGCGTCGGCATTCGAGACCGTGCCGTCATTGCCCCAGATCCCGTAGATGCTCGGCCGGGTCTCTTCGAGGACATGGCGCAGTTTGGGAATGACCGTCTTCGGGGTGCCGAAGAAGATCCGCCCGTCGGCCACCTGCTGCTCGAAGGTCGGCCGTCCGCGCGGGTTCTCCGCCCGACCGACCGCGAACTCGACAAAGTTGCGGCGCAGCGAGGGCGAGAAATAGCCCGACGGGTTCGCCCACACCGGGTGGGCGAGGCCGGTGAACTCGCCCTGCATCCAGAGGAACTGGCGGGCGTTCTTCTCCGCCTTCTCCTCGCTGTCGGAGACGTGGACCTGCTGCAGGTAGCCGCGGTTTTCCGGGCCCGCTACGTAGCCGGTCTCGAGCGCGACCTTGTCATAGAGCTCCCAGATCTTCTTGGTCGCCTCGATCGAGGTGTTGAGCGCGATATAGGGATAGCGCTGCTTGGCCGCCCAGATGATCGTCTCCTGGCTCAGGACGCCCGGGATCCAGACGCGCGGATAGGGCTTCTGCAGCGGCACCGCCCACGGGTTGACGACGCGGTGTTGGTAATGCGTGCCCTCCCAGCGGAACGGACCCTGGCGCGACCATGCCGCGACGACCAGGTCGTGGGCCTCCTCGAAGCGCTCACGGTTGTAGGCCGGATTGACGCCGTTGGCGAGCTGCTCCTGGCCGCCGCCGCGGACAAAGCCGGAGACGAGGCGCCCCTTCGAGATCATGTCGATCATCGCCAGCTCTTCGGCGAGCCGCACCGGGTTCTCGGCCAGGGGCAGCGGATTGCCGAGCATGACGATCTTCGCCTTCTTGGTGACGGCGGCGAGGATCGCGGCGAAGATGTTGGCCTTGGCCTGCATGCAGAACGGTGCGTTGTGGTGCTCGTTCAGCATGAAGCCTTCGACACCCATCTCCTCGGCGTAGATGTAATGCTCGAGGTATTCGTTATAGAGGCGGCTGCCGGCCACCGGGTCGAAGTGCTTGTTTGAGAACATCAACGCGGTATGACCGACCTCCAACCCGATATCGGCCGGATAGGCGGACATCGGCTGCTCGGTGAAATACATCACATGCATGGCGTTCCTCCTTTCACTCCCTCTCTGCCCTTGGGTGCGGAGAGGGACGCGGTGTGCTGGGGGATTCCGGGGCGGTGGATGATTGCGTCAGTTCTGCTCGATGAACGGGGTGACGAGGCGGGCGAGCGCCTCGGGCTGCTCCATGTCGACGCAATGTCCGGCCGCGCCGACAATTTCGAAGCGCGCCTCGCGCAGGGAACGAACATAGCGCTCACCGGCGCTCCTCGGCACAACCTTGTCATCGTCGCCCCATACCACCAGGGCCGGGGCGCGCACCCCGCCCAATAGATGCGGCAGGGTCTGCGAATACATGTAGGGCTTCCAGGCGATGCGGAAGCTCATCTCGCGGCACAGGTCCCAGGCGACCAACTGGTCGGTCGACACATCGCCAAAGACCCGCGCGAACGCCGCTTGGTCGTGGAAGCCGGCGCGCGCGTAGTCGATATAGCTGATGATCGCCTGATCGAGGATGTCGCCCTCAGGGGGCTTGACGCCCATCGCGCCGACCAGCACCAACCGGTGAAAATCGCGCGGCGCGAGCGCGGCCATCTCGGCCGCGACCCAGCCGCCGAAGCCGAGCCCGACGAGGCTGGCGCGCTCGACCCCGAGCTCGGCCAGCAGCCACTGATAGAGCGAGGCGATGTCGCGCGGGTGGCGCATCCATGGCGGCCGCTCGGGGACGCCAAAGCCGGGGTGACGCGGCACAATCACATCAAATTTTGCCGCCAGCGCGTCATAGAACGCCAAGCTGTCAGGGGTGCCGATATCGTGATGGAGCACGAGCACCGGGCGACCGCTTCCGGCGCGCCGGTAATGGAGCTTCGTTTCGCCCAGATCGATGTCGTGTTCGCTCCATCCCGCCATCACCGTCACCCTATTTCATGAACGCTGTTCAGCCTAGCCTCCCACTTTGCCGGGCGGCAAGCAACGATCGAGCATCGCAGGCTTGCAGATCGTAAGGGTAGGAACCTATAAGCCAGCTTACCAATCCGCCAGACCCGATCGGGGGCTGGCACCGCATCATGTAAAGCGGAACTCTTCGGCCGCGTCGATCAGCCATTGCGCCAGCCAGCGCGCGGTCGAACGGCCGACGAAAAGCCGGTAGGCAGGGGCGGCGCTCGTCTGGTCGAGGATCACCGGCAGCTTGGCGAACAGGGTCTGCGCGCACGCGCCCGGCCCGAACGCGCGGGGATGGAGGTCGATGCCGCAGCCCTTTTCGAGGAGCGCGCGCGCCCGGTTCCCGGTGATCTCGATGATGGCGCGGCTCGCCGAGAGGTCGCTGACGGTGGCGTGCCGGCCGGCGAGCGCCCGGGTCAACCGGCCCATCAGATCGGGCGCCACGCCTTCGGGCGCGGTTACCAGCCATTCGTCGGGACCGAGCCAGAGCGTGCGCACCCGGCGCATGCTCGCCACGCGGTTGGGCTCTAACGGTAGCGGCACGCCGGCAAGGTATGCCGCGACCGGCTGGCGCACGCGCACGCCGATCTGCTCGGCAAAGCGCAGTTCGGCGAGCGCCACCTCGGAGCTGCCCGACGCTCCCGGCAATGCCCACGGCAACAGCCCGTCGAGCGGGGAATGGCGCCCCTCAGCCATCGCAACCAGCCCCCCGATCTCCCCCGCCCGGCGCGAGCCCGTCCCATTGATCGAATGTTAGGGATAAAGCGGCTAGAGTGCACTTCGCTTTACACACGGGGAGGGCGCAATGCTGGTCGTCACCACCGAAAATATCCCCCATTACCGGGTTACCGAGGTCAAGGGTCAGTGCTTTGGCGTGGTGGTGCGCAGTCGCGGGCTCGGCGGCAACATCATGGCCGGGCTGCGCTCGATCGTCGGGGGCGAGATCAGCGAATACACCCAGCTGCTCGAAGAGGCGCGGCGCCATGCGGTCGACCGCCTGGTGCAGAATGCGACGGCAATGGGGGCCAACGCGGTGTTGATGATGCGCTTCGATTCGGCCGAGATCGGCCAGACGATGAGCGAGATCGTCGCCTATGGGACCGCGGCAATCATCGAACCCGTGGTCGCGCCCGGGGCGGGCTGAGACCGAAGGCCATGCGCACCATAGTCGCTGTCATCGGCGGGCTCTTGGCGGCCAGCGCGCTGGTGATGGCGAGCCTGTGCGTCTTCCCGGCAGCGATCATGTTCGCCGTATGGGCGGCGATCTTTCTGATCGGCCTCGTCGTCGAGCGCTGGCGTTACAAGGGACTGGCCGCAACCCCGCCCGGCCCCGACTGGCAACGGACCGACGAGCGCTTTGTCGACCCCGAGACCGGCAAGCTGGTGACGGTTTATTTCCACCCCAGGACCGGCGAGCGCCGCTACATCGCGGTGTGATCTGCCGCAACCTCACCCATCGCGGCGAAGCCCTGCGGGGTCGTAGAACGCGGGTGGGCAGATTCTCGCGGCGATGATCCGGTCGGGGAGCGGGGCCCAGACCAGTTCGCCGTGGCGCGAGCGGCCGCCTTCAACGAGCGCGAGTGCGAAACTGCGGCCGAGCCGGGCGCCGAAGTAGCTCGAGGTGACGTGGCCGATCATCGGCATGGGCGGGGTTCCCCCGAGTTCGGCGACGAGCTGGGAGCCCTCGGGGAGGATTTCATCCGGGTTGTCGGGGAGGAGGCCGACGAGCTCTTTGCGGTCGGCCCGCACGGTGTCGGAGCGCGCCAGCGAGCGGCGGCCAAGAAAGTCCTTATCCCGTGCGACAAGGCCACCGAGCCCAAGATCAATCGGGGTGACCGAGCCATCGGTTTCCTGGCCGATCGCGATATAGCCCTTCTCGGCGCGCAGCACATGCATCGCCTCGGTGCCGTAGGGGGTGATGCCCCAGGGCGCGCCGGCGCCGATCAGGCGCTCCCAGAGGTCGAGGCCCCGATCGGCCGGCACATTGATTTCGTAGGAGAGTTCGCCGGAAAAGCTGACCCGGAAGATCCGCGCCGGAATGCCGGCGACATCGGCTTCGCGCACGGCCATGAACGGGAAATCGGCGCGATCGAGGAGGAGGCGCGGCGCCAGCGCTCTCAGCACCTCGCGCGCCCGCGGGCCCACCAGCGTCGCGTTCGCCCACTCTTCGGTGAGCGACGTGCAGAACACCTCCAGATCGGGCCATTCGGTCTGCAGCCACTCTTCGAGCCAGTCGAGAACCGCGCCGGCATTGCCGGTCGTCGTCGTCAGCAGGAAGCGGTCGAGCGCGAGGCGCGTTGCCACCCCGTCATCCAACACCATGCCGTCGTCGCGGCACATCAGCGCGTAGCGGCAATGTCCGATCGCCAGGTCCTGCCAATGGTTGATCGTGGCGCGTTCGAGAAACCTCGCCGCATCGCGCCCAGCGAGTTCGATCTTGCCCAGGGTCGAGGCGTCGAACAGCGCGACCCGGTCGCGCACCGCGAGGCATTCGCGCCGCACCGCAACGTCCATGTCTTCGCCGGGGCGCGGGTAATAGCGCGGGCGGCGCCATTGTCCGACACCCTCGAAGACGGCGCCGGCAGCGAGGTGCCAATCGTGCATCGGGGTGACCCGAACCGGATCGGCAAGAGGCCCGCGCTCGCGCCCGGCGAGGAGCCCATAGGCGATCGGCACATAGGGCGGGCGAAAACTCATCGTGCCGCCCGCCTCGATGCTGCGGCCGGTCAGCGCCGCGAGCAGCGCCAATGCGGGGAGGTTGCCGGTCTTGCCCTGGTCGGTGCCCATGCCAAGTGTCGTGTAGCGCTTCAGATGCTCCACGCCCGAGTAGCCCTCGCGGGCGGCGAGCGCGATGTCGGCAACGGTCACATCGTTGTGCAGATCGACGAACGCACGTCGGGCGGCCTTTTCGGTAAGCGCGACCGCAAGCGGCGCCGGCGGGCTTTGCGCGCTCTCGTCGACCGCTGGAAGCGCGCGGTTGGGCGCGCCGCCAAAACCGCACCGGAGGGCCGCACGAGCCCCGGCAGCGTTGCCCTCGGCGAGGCCGGCGCCCAAGGCGAAACTGCCGCGCGCCGCCCCGACGCAGTCGATTGCTCCATTGGCGGCGCCCTCGATTGCACCCGGGACAAAGGCGGCGAGCCGCTCGTCGAAGCGCAGCCGCCCCTGCGCCTGGGCGAAGAGGCTGACCGTCGGGTTCCAGCCGCCGGAGAGGGCGAGGAGGTCGCAAGCGATGGACATGCTTTGGCCGTGCGCCGCGCCATCGTCAGAGAACCGCTGGATCCAAACCCGGGAGAGCGCCTGGCGGCCCGCCGTCCCGACCACGCGGTGCGCCGAATAGAGCCTCATCCCCGCGGCCAGGCGCTGCGCCGCCGCTCCGGGTTCGCGGCGCGGATCGACGATCGCGGCGACCGCGATGCCGGATTGGGCCAAGGCGGGGGCGAGCGCGTAGGCGTCATCGTGATCGGCAAACAGCACGGCGCGTCGTCCCGGGATGACCGCATAGCGGTGGAGATAGGTCTCGACGGCGCTCGCCAGCATGATGCCGGGGCGGTCGTTGTCGGCGAAAACTAGCGGCCGCTCCAACGCCCCGGCCGCCAGCACCACCCGTCGTGCGCGGATATGCCAGAGACGCTGCCGCGGCGCTCCGGCCGGCGCTGCCGCCGCGAGCCCCTCGCCGACCCGTTCGACCGCGATCAGGTAGTTTGCGTCGTAATGGCCGGTGACCGTGGTCCGCGGCAGGAGCCGCACCTCGGGCAACGCCGCCAACTGGGCGACCACTGCGTCCGCCCAGGCCTTGCCGTCGCCCCCACCGATCCGATAGCGGCGGCGCAACAGGGCGCCACCGAACACCGCATCGCTCTCGGCCAGAATGACGCGGGCGCCGCTTTGCCCGGCGGCAAGCGCGGCGGCAAGGCCGGAGGGTCCGCCGCCAACGACCAGCACGTCGCAATGCGTGTGGTATTTGTCATAGCGCGACCGGTCAGGGAGCGAGGGCGCGCGGCCGAGCCCGGCCATGTGGCGCAACAGCCGCTCCCAGACGCCCCTCCAAAGTGCGCGCGGGCGCATGAAGGTCTTGTAATAAAAGCCGGCCGGCAGCAGCGGGCCGAGAAAACCGATGGCGGCGCCCAGATCGAACCAGAGGCTCGGCCAGGCATGCTGGCTGGCGGCGCTGAGCTCGTCATAGAGGGGAATCTCGGTCGGCCGGCGGTTCGGTTCGGTGTGGGCGCCGGTTTCGAGCTGGACCAGCGCCGAGGGTTCCTCCGCCCCGGCGGTGAGGAGGCCGCGGGGGCGATGATATTTGAAGCTGCGGGCGACCGATCGGACCCCGTTGGCCAGCAACGCCGAGGCCAGCGTGTCGCCCGGACGCCCTTCAAATGCCTGCCCGTCGAAGCGGAAATCGAGGACCTGGCCGCGCTCGATCATGCCGCCGGTGGGCAGGCGGAACGGCTGGGTCACGAGCCGGGGCGCGACAGCTGCCGCGGGCGGGCGATGCGCCGCGGCGGCGCCTCGCCGATCTTGTAGGACGCGACAATCTGATGCGAGAGGGTGTCGCGCACGAGGTTGAACCAGCGGCGGCACCCGGCGCTGTGCACCCAGCGCTCGGCCAATCGGCCCTTGGGGTTGCTGCGCATGAACAGATAATCCGCCCAGGCCGCGTCACTCAGCGCATCGGGGTCGGCCGGCCGCGCGATATGCGCCTCCCCGCCATAGCGGAACTCGACTTCGTCGCGCGGCCCGCACCACGGGCAGGGGATAAGCAGCATCGCGTCGCCTCAGGCAGCAGTATCGCGCCCAAAGCTACGCCAATTTGTCAGGGGCGGCGACCAAGCCAAACCGTCGCACGGGGTCATCGTCGCTGACGCCTCTTGCGCCCCTGCCGCGCCGCCGCGCTTGACCCCTGGCGCAACCCGGCCTAGAACCCGCCGGTGTTTCGACCCCTGTTGCTTGCGTGAGGTGCAAGATGGCCCGCAAATGCCCCGTCACCGGCAAGGGTGTCCAGGTCGGCCACAATGTGAGCCACTCCAACATCAAGACCAAGCGGCGCTTTCTGCCGAATTTGCAGACGATTTCACTGTTGTCGGATGTGCTGGGCCCGACCCGCCTGCGCCTCTCGACGGCGGCAATCCGGACGATCGAGTTCAAGGGCGGGATCGACGCCTTCCTCAAGGCCGAGGCCGACCGTAAATTGTCGCCGGAAATGCGCCGGCTGAAGCGCCGGATCACGACCGCCGCCGCGGCGCGCCAGGCGGGCTAGCGGCGCCTCTCTTCACCTTTGCGCGAGCGGGGCTTTCGCCGGGTCCGCGCGATCCGTATCCTCTGCGAATAAGCCTGATCAACGGAGGATGTGGTGGATCTCGTCGAGCCTGAACTCGAAGGGCTGGTACCGCGCGCGCGCTGGTCGCGGCGTGGCTTTGTGACGACCTCGCTGGCCACAGGCTTTGCCCTGTCGGCCCAGCCGATTTGCGCGCAGACCGTCATCACCACCGACGCGACGGGGCTGACCGCCGGCGAGGTTCAGGTGCCGACGAAAGACCGCGCCATCCCGGCCTATCGCGCGATGCCGGAAAGGGGCGGCCCATTCGCGACCGTGCTCGTCGTCCAGGAGATCTTCGGCGTGCACGAGCACATCAAGGATCTCTGCCGCCGTCTGGCCAAAGCCGGCTACTTCGCGATCGCGCCGGAACTATACGCGCGCCAGGGCAATCCGGCGGCTTACGCGGATATTCCGAAGCTGGTCGCCGAGGTGGTCTCGAAGGTGCCGGACGCTCAGGTGATCGCGGATCTCGACGCGACGGTGGCTTACGCGAAGAGTTCCGGAAAGGCCGACACGGCCAAGCTTGCCATCACCGGGTTCTGTTGGGGCGGGCGACCTGTCTGGCTCTACGCCGCGCATAATCCCGAACTCAAGGCGGCGGTCGCCTGGTACGGGCCGATCGACCGGCCGCGCACCGAATTGCAACCGAAATACCCGATCGATCTGGCCGCCGACCTGAAATGCCCAGTACTCGGGCTTTACGGCGGCGCCGACCAGGGGATCCCGGTCGAGAGCGTCGAGCGCATGGCAGCAGCCTGCAAGACCGCGGGCAAGATTTGCGAGTTCAAGATCTATCCCGACGCGCCGCACGGCTTCAACGCCGACTACCGGCCGAGTTACCGCGCCGAGGCGGCCAAGGACGGCTGGGCCCGGATGCTCGCCTGGTTCCAGCAGTACGGCGTCGCCTGATCACTCCGCCGCGAGGCGGCCGAGGGCGCGCTCAACCCGGGGCTTTACTTCGCTCATCATCAATTCCATCGAACGCATCGCCGCCCGGTGCGGGGTGTTGCCAACCTTGAACGAAAAGCAGATATGCACGGGGTGGGTCGCCGCGATCTCGCCGGCGAGCTTCTCCGCGACGGTATCAACATCGCCGATCAGTAGATCGTCGTGGATCTGTTCGAGCGGCGGCTCGTCGGGGAACGGGACGTCGACCAAGACGGTGCCCTGCATCACCTCCTGGCGCCGTCTGAGGCTCGAGGCGAGGCGCGACTGGTAGCGGGCGTTCTCGGCAAAGCGCAGCCCCTCTTCCTTGCTTTGGGTGATGTGGGCAAAGCGGTTGACGGTGATGTGAGCATTGGCCAGCGGCTTCTGTTCGGCGGCAAAGGCGGCGACGATGTCGGCATATTGCGCGGCCAGGAGCTTGGCGCCGCCGACCCGGCCCGACGACAGTACTCGGTAGCCATGCCGCGCCGCGGCGCGGAACATCGCTTGGGTATGCCCGGCGACGTAGATCGGCAGCGGCTTTTGCACCGGGCGGGCCGGAATGTGGGTCTCCGGCATCCGGTAGTGCTTGCCGTTGTACGTGAAGAAATCGCGGGAAAACGCCAGATCGAGGATCTCGCACAGCTCCTCGGTCATTTCGAGATTGTCCTTGATGTCGACGCCGAACCGCTCGAATTCGTAGGGCTGATAGCCAGCCCCGATGCCGAGCAAGAGCCGCCCCTTCGATAAAGCGTCGGCGGTGGCGACCTCGGCGGCGAGCCGCGCCGGGTTGTAGAGCGGCAGAACGACGACCGCGGTGCCGAGCCGGATCTTCTTCGTGATCGCGGCGCAATGCGCGACCATCATCAGGGGCGAGGCGCACAGGCAGTAATTCGAGAAATGATGCTCTGCGAACCAGGCGGCGGTATAGCCGAGTTCGTCGGCGCGCCGGGTCTGCTCGGCGACCTCGGTGAAGACCTGAGCGGCGGATTTGTCCGCTTCGCGCGCGCCCATCAGATTGAAGATGCCGAATTCCATCGTCTTGCCTCCACTCGGTTCGCCCGCCGCCACGGTGGCGGCTATCGGCCGGATGCGTCAAGGCCGCTCATAGCGAGCGGTCGATCGCCCTCGCCGGCTCGCCTCACCGCTTGGCGGCGGCGCGCTCGAGCATCTGGATGACCGCCGGCCGGTGGCTCTCGGCAGCCCACCCCAAGGCGTCGCGCCCGGTAAAATCGGTCTTGCGCGAGTTCGCCCCTTTGGCAAGCAGCGCCTGGACGATCGCGGCGTTGCCGCGGCTCGCCGCGATCATCAAGGGCGTCATGCCATTCTTGTTCTGGGGATCGACGGCGGCACCGACATCGAGGAGCAGCTGCACCATCTCGACATGGTTGCGATCGGTGGCGTAGTGCAAAGCGGTATTGCCGAGCGGGTCCTTGAGGTCGAGATGAGCGTCGGCCTTGATCAGGATCGCCGCGATCTGCAGATTGCCGTTGGTCGCGGCAATCTGTAGCCCGGTGCGCCCGCTATCGTCGAGTTCGTTTGGGTCGTTGCCGCGGCTGACCAGATCGCGTACCTTTGTCGGGTCGTTGAAACCCGCCGCGCGCGCAACATTGTCATAATAGGAGCCGAAGAGGCTCATGTCGGCGCGCGCGCTGCCCGCCGCCACGGCGAGTGCGAGCCCCGCGCCGCACAGGAACCGGGTGAGGCGCCTGACCGAATGAGCTGTCATGAGATCCCCTGCGCATATGCCGCGCCATCCGGATCGGCGAGCCAGTCGAGCGCGGCCTCGACGGTCTCGACGGCAGGGCCCGGTTCGGGCGGTGGGCGCCGCACCATGATGACCGGGAGCGAGAGTTCGCGCGCGGCAATCAGCTTGGCTTCGGTGGCCGCTCCCCCGCTCGCCTTGCAGACGAGGACATCGACCCTGTAGCGCTCGATCAGGCGCCGCTCCTCGGCGAGGCTGAAGGGTCCGCGCCCGAGCACCACCTCGTGCACTGGCAACGGCAGCGGCGCGCGCGGCGGGTCGATGAGGCGCACGATAAAGCGCACCCCGCTTGCCCCGGCAAACGCGGCCAGCGCCCCGGACCCGACGGTCAGCCAGGCGCGCCTGCCGACCTGTCCGACGAGGCGGCCGGCGGCCTCGACGCCGTCGACCTCGATCCAACGGTCGAGCGGATGCGGACGCCAGGGTGGACGGCGCAGCACGAGACGCGGCACCAGCCTATCCTCGGCGGCAAGCCGGGCCGCCCGCGAGATCAGAGCGGCGAACGGGTGGGTGGCGTCGATCAGGCGATCGACGTGATGGTCGAGAAGGTAATCGGCCAGCCCCGGCGCCCCTCCGAACCCGCCGATCCGCACCTGACCGGCCAGCGGCCCGGGATGACGGGTGCGTCCGGCAAGCGCCGTTGTCACCGCCATCCTATCGCCAAAGCGGGCGACCGCAGCGCGCGCGAGCCGCGCCGCCTCGCCGGTGCCCCCCAGGATCAGCAGGTGACGACCGGTCACCACGCCGCACCCTCGCTCGCAGCCCCGACACGCGCGAGGAACCGGCCGGCGCGATCGACGATCGCGACCTCGACGAGGGTGTGGCCGCTCAGCGTCGCCAGCGCCACTTCGCGCGCCTGGCGCGCCACCGCCTCGGCGAGCGCGGTCTGCCGCGCGCCGGCGATGGCGAGAATTTGCGCGGCGCTATCGCAGCGTGCCGCCTCGGCGACCGCTGCCGGCTCGGCGCCGAGCCCGGCGAGGAGACGCGCGAGCGCTTCGCCATCGAACTCGGCTCCGCTTCGAGTGCAGGTCGAGATGACCCGAGGCAAGCTTGGCGAATTTGCCGAAGCCGCCGGCCAGCGTCAGGCGCGCGACCGGATGGCGCCGCAAATATTTGAGGGTGCCGCCGGCAAAATCGCCCATGTCGATGAGCGCCTGTTCGGGCAGATCGTAAAGCGCCTGCACGGCCTGCTCCGATGTCGTGCCGGTCGCTGCGGCGAGATGGCCAAGACCGGCGGCGCGCGCGACGTCGATGCCGCGATGGATCGCGTGGATCCACGACGAACAGGAATAGGGGACGACGATCCCGGTGGTGCCAAGCACCGAGAGCCCGCCGACGATGCCCAGCCGCGCGTTCATCGTCCTCTCGGCGAGGCGTTCGCCGCCGGAGATCGCAATCGTCACGGTGACGTCCGGCCCTCTGCCTCCCAGACAGGCCGCGCCATTCGCCTCGGCGACGTCACTGAGCGCGCCCTCGATCATTGCGCGCGGCGCCGGGTTGATCGCCGGCTCGCCGACGCCAAGCGGGAGGCCGGGCCGGGTGACGGTTCCGACTCCCGCGCCGGCGCGAAACCGCACCCCCGATCCGGGCTCGCCCCACGCGAGCTCGGCGATGATCAGCGCGCCATCGGTGACATCGGGGTCGTCACCGGCATCCTTGACGATGCCGACGCGGGCGAGGCCACCCTCCAATTCGGCGAGCGCGAGCGCGAAGCTCGGGCTCTGCCCGCGCGGCAGGCGGATCGTCACGGGATCGGGAAAGCGCCCGGTCAACAGCGCGGCAAAGGCGGCCCGCGCCGCCGCCGCGGCGCAGGCCCCGGTCGTCCAGCCGCGCCGCAGCGGCGCCGTCCCACCCCGTGCCATCCGCCGATCTTAGCAAAACCGCCGTCCCTGGCTACCGTCCGGCGCTGGGCTTGTGTAGGTTTCCCCGGTGATCGACAGCGCGCGTCTTCATCTGCCGGATTTTGTCGCCGGAAGCGTCTGGCTGGTGGGAGCCGGGCCCGGCGATCCGGGGCTGCTCACGGCCCTGGCGCTGCATGCGCTCGACCATGCCGACGCCCTCGTCTACGACGCGCTCGTCGATCCGCGCATCCTTGACCTCGCCCGGCCGGGCGCCCGCCTCGAAGCCGCCGGCAAGCGCGGCGGACGGCCGTCACCGAGCCAGCCCGATATTTCGGCGCGGCTGATCCGCCTCGCGCACGAGGGAAACCGAGTGCTGCGATTGAAGGGCGGCGACCCGTGCGTCTTCGGCCGCGGCGGCGAGGAAGCCTTGGCGCTTGCCGCCGCGCATATCCCGTTCCGCATCGTCCCCGGGATCACCGCCGGGATCGGCGGGCTCGCCTATGCCGGGATCCCGGTCACCCACCGCGCCATCGCCTCGGCGGTCACCTTCCTCACCGGGCATGAGCGTGGCGGCGCGGTGCCCGAGGGCCTCGACTGGGCGGCGATCGCCAAGGGGTCGCCGGTCGTCGTCCTCTACATGGGGCTCAACCATCTGGAGCGCATCGCGGCGCGGCTGATCGCCGCCGGACGGTCGCGGCACGAGCCGGTCGCGATCATCAGCAAGGCGACAACGCCGGCGCAGCGCGTGCTGGTCACCACCCTGGAGGCGGCCGCGTCGGATGCCTCGGCTGCCGGCATCGAGGGGCCGACGATCATCGCCATCGGCGACGTGGTGCGGCTGCGCGCCTCGCTCGACTGGCTCGGCGCGAGCGCGGCGCCAGAGCGCGCCCCTATCGCTGCAGCGCGTCCGGGAAAGTCAGGTTGAAATCCAAGGCGACGGCCGGTCTCTGATAGGTATCCGGCGGCGGCGGGAAGCGGCCGACCGCGGCGACCATCTGTTCGATCTTGGAGTCGATGTCGGGGTAGCCCGAACTGTGCTTGACCGTGATGCCGCCGATCGTGCCGTCCTCGAGAACAAGGACCGAAAGGGTTGTCCTGCCGTGGCGGCCGGCGAGGAAGGCAAGCGGCAGTATGTCGAAATGGCCACGCGTCAGGGTAACCAGGTAATCGAGGTAGTCGCCGCGCGCCGTGCCGACACCCGGCGTTGGCACGGCTGCCGCTTGCGGCTGGTTCGCCGCCGGCTCCAGTGCCACCGCGACCGTGGGCGTCGGCACGGGCGGTGGCGGGCTTGGCTGGGGCGGTGGTACAGCGGCGGCGACCGTGATCGGCGGTGGCACAGCGACGGCGACCGTAATCGGCGGCGGCGCCGGGGGCTCCGCGACGGCGCTCAGGGCCCCGCCTTCCACGAGTTTGGACGCCGCGTCGGTGGTCTCGGAGGCCGATCGGTCCGGCGGCGCCTCATCCGCTACGGAGGGCGCCTCCTCGATCACCAGATGCATCGGGATCCCACCGGAGACTTCGGCCGGCGCGCTGTTCCCGGTGATCAGCACGATGAGCGTCAAGAGATGAACGCCGAAGGAGGCGAGGAGGCTGATCGCGGAGGCGCGCCGGCGGGGCGCGGGGTGCGGTTCCTCCGGCTCACCCGCGCTGCGCGCCGGGTCAAGCTGAGCGAACTCCGCGACCTCGATCTGCGGCGGTGCGAGGAAAATCGGTTCCAGTCTCTCGTCCTCGGCCGGCCAGATCGGCGTCGGGTCGATCGTGAACTCTTGGAGGAGATCGGCAGGCCGCACGCCGCGATCTCGCTCAGGCGGGGGGAAAAGGGTCGGGCGAGGTTAGAGCACGCGTCGGGACGCGCGGGTCAGGTGCTCCACCGCCGGAACCCTGCGGTCTAACGTTCGCCGGGGAAGACATGGACATAAATCAGCTTGGCGCTGGGTTGCTGGTCCCATTGCGGCAGCGGTGGAAAACGGCGAACCGCAGCGACCATCTGTTCGATCCTCTCATCGATGTCGGGATAACCCGAGCTTCGCGCGACCGCGACGCTGGCGATCGTGCCGTCGTCGAGGACCAGAATACTGAGCCTCGTCGCACCGCGCCGGCCCCCGATGAACGAGTCCGGCAGCATCCCGTTATTGCGGCGTATCAGCGATTCGCAGTAGGCAAGGTATTCATCGCGCGTGGCGGCCGGTCCGGGCACCCGCGTCTCGCGGCGCGCCGGATAGGGGTTTGGCGGCGCCCGCATCGCGACGGTCTTACGCACCGGTGGGGTGACGGGCGGCAGCGGTTTGGGCTCCGGCGGCAGTGGGGCCGGCTGCGGGGCCGGCTGCGGTGGCGGCGCAACCGCGGCGGTCTCCGTATCGCCGGGCTGGTCGGCCGGCGGCGCGGGCGAATGGGCGGCAGGTTGGTCCGGTTCGCCGGCCGGTTCGCCCATATCCCGGGACGCGATCGGGCCGGGTGGGGGCTTTTTGTCGGGCGCGGGCGGGGGTGGCGGGGGTGGCGGCGGCGCCTCGAGAACGAGTTGCACCGGGATTGGCATGGTGACCTCCGCCGGCGCGCCGTTCCAATTCATCAGAACCAGCAGCGGCAGGAGGTGCAAAGCGAGGGAGCCGCACAGTCCGAGCGGCATCCGTTGGCGCCCCGGCGGCGGCGATTCTTTCGGCGGCGATGTCGCGCGGGCGGGGTCGAGCTGATCGGACCTGCCCGCATCAGCCACAACCGGCGCGATCGTCAGCACCGGATCGAGCCGTGCCGTCACCGGATGCGCGCTCACCGCCCGATCGGTTTTCAACGCCTCGCGCAAATCGTCCGGCGGCACCGGGAGGCCCTCAATCAACGAGCCGTATCGGCGAGACCGGCCAAGCCGAGCCAAGCCGGCTCGTCGAGCGTCGTCACCCCGAGCGAGGCGGCGCGCGCGGCCTTCGATCCCGCATCGGCGCCGATCACGACATAATCGGTCTTCGATGATACCGCGCTTGCGACATTGGCGCCCAATGCCTCGGCCCGGGCCTTAGCTTCCGAGCGGGTCATCGAGCCGAGGCTGCCGGTAAAGACGATCGTCTTGCCGGCCAAGGGCGATGACGCCGACTGGGCGCGCACCTCGTAATCGACGACAGTGACCTCGCCGGCGAGGTCGTCAAGGACGCTGCGGTTATGCGGCTCGGCGAAAAACCCGATGATGTCGGCCGCCATATCCTTGCCGATGCCGTTCACATCGAGAAGATCGGCGTGGGCCGGGCTCGCCGGGTCCTGCGCAGCTTCCATCTCGCGCCGCCATTCGCCAAGCGAGCGGTAATGCCGCGCGAGGAGCCGCGCCGTCGCCTGGCCGACCTGCGGGATCCCGAGCGCATTGATGAAACGGTCGAGTGCGATCGAGCGGCGCTCGTCGATCGCGGCAATGAGTTTTTTCGCGCTGACGTCGCCCCAGCCATCGCGCCCGGCGATGGTTTCCGCCTTCAGGCGAAAGATGTCGCCGGGCTGGCGGATCAGCCCGTCGGCCCAGAACTCGGTGATGTGCTTGTCGCCCAGCCCCTCGATGTCGAAGCAGTCGCGCGCCACGAAATGCTTCAGCCGCTCGACCGCCTGCGCGGCGCAAATGAGGCCGCCGCTGCAGCGCCACACCGCCATTCCCTCTTCGCGCACCGCGATGCTGCCGCAGACCGGGCAGTGATCGGGGAACTCATAAGGCACGGCATCGGGCGGACGACGGTCGAAGACGACCCCGACGATCTGCGGGATGACGTCGCCGGCGCGCTGGACGGTGACGGTGTCGCCCTTCCGCACGTCCTTGCGGGCGATCTCGTCGGCGTTGTGCAGCGTGGCCCGCTGCACGACGACCCCGCCGACGGTGATCGGATCGAGGATCGCGGTCGGGGTCAGAGCGCCCTGGCGCCCAACGGTGATCATGATGTCGCGCAGCACCGTCTGCGCCTGCTCGGCGGCGAATTTATGGGCGAGCGCCCAGCGCGGCGCGCGGCTACGCATGCCGAGCCGGCTCTGCAGCGCGAGATCGTTGATCTTGTAAACGACGCCGTCGATGTCGTAGGGGAGTTCGCTGCGGTGCTCGGCAATCTCGCGGTAATAGGTGAGGACCGCGTCGACCCCGCGGCACAGCCGCGAATGTTGGTTGACCGTAAACCCCCAGTCGCGCAGCCGCGCCAGCGCCTCTTCATGGGTTCGGGCAAACGGCGCGCTCACCTCGCCCCAATGGTAGGAGAAGAATTTCAGCGGCCGGCGCGCGGTGACGCTCGAATCGAGCTGGCGGAGCGAACCGGCCGCAACGTTGCGCGGATTGGCGAAGAGGGGTTCGCCCGCGGCTTCGCGCTCGGCGTTGACGGCGAAAAACCCGGCGCGCTCCATATAGACTTCGCCGCGAACCTCGAGGATCTCGGGCCAGCCCGCCCCGGTGAGCCGCGCCGGCACACTCCCGAGCGTGCGAATATTGGCGGTCACATCTTCGCCAGTGACGCCGTCGCCGCGGGTCGCGCCGAGGACCAGCCGCCCCCTTTCATAGCGCAACGCGGCGGAGAGCCCGTCGATCTTCGGCTCGGCCATCACCTCGACGGTGTCTTCGGCGACCAGCGCCAGATCCTCCGGCCGACGGAAGAAGTTGCGAACGGTCGCGAAGAAATCGCGCACATCGGATTCGGCGAAGGCGTTTTCCAAGGACAGCATCGGCGCGCTGTGAGTGACCTTGGCAAAGCCGGAGGCCGGCGCGGCGCCGACCCGACGCGACGGGCTGTCGGCGCGCACGAGCGCGGAAAAGCGCTGTTCGATCGCGGCATTGCGCCGGCGCAATTCGTCATAGGCAGCGTCGGAAATCTCCGGTGCGTCCTTGGCGTAATAAAGCTGGTCGTGATGGAGGATCTCGGCGGCAAGGCGCGCCAGCTCGGCCCCGGCCTCCGCCTCGCTAAGCCGCTCGACCGGGCGCCCCGCAAGATTGGTATCCAAGGATCGCGAGTTCATGATTGGATCGGCGCCCTGCGTCCTTCGAGACGCCCGCTAGGGCGGGCTCATCAGGATGACGTAAGTCTCTAATACCATAAACAAATCACCGTCATCCCGAGGAGTGTCCGAAGGACGCGTCTCGAAGGACGCACGGGGAGGGTGCCGCCGGGTGCTCACGCCCGCCCCCCTTCGATGAGGCTGGCCGCGGCGGCGCGGGCTTCCGCGGTGACGGTGCTGCCCGAGAGCATGCGCGCGATCTCCTCCCGGCGGGTATCGGCGTCGAGTTCCTCGACCCGGGTCACTGTCGCGCGCTCGGCTTGCCGCTTGGCGACCAGCCAATGGTGGGCGCCGCGGGCGGCGACCTGCGGCGAGTGGGTGACGACGAGGATCTGCAGCCGCGCCCCCAACAGCTGCAACCGCTCGCCGACCGCGGCGGCAACGGCGCCGCCGATCTCGCTGTCGACCTCGTCGAAAATAAGGGTCGGAACCGAGGAAGTGCCGGCGAGCACGAGTTTCAGCGCCAGCATGAAGCGCGACAATTCGCCCCCCGAGGCGATCCGCGCCAACGGCCCGAACGGCGCTCCGGGGTTGGTGGCGACCTCGAAATGCACGCGCTCGGCGCCGTGCTCGCCCCATTCCGCCTCCGGGAGCGCGCTCAGCACCGTTTGGAACCGCGCCTTGTCGAGGCGCAGCGGCTTCAGTTCGGCCGCGATCGCCGCGTCGAGCCGGCGCGCGGCGCGGGCCCGTCCGCGCGAGACGGCCTCCGCCGCTTGTCGATAACGCGCACGCGCCGCCGCCGCCGCTTCGTCAAGCGCCGCCACATCCTCCGCGCCACTCTCGATCGCGCCGAGCGCGGTGGCAAACTCTTCGCGCAGCCGCGGCAGGTCGGCAACCGCAACCCCGTGCTTGCGGGAGAGCGCACGCAGCGCGAAGAGCCGCTCCTCGATCTCTTCGAGAGCGCGCGGATCAAGCTCCAGCGCCGCCGCCGCGCCGGTCAGCGCCGCCAGTGCTTCGCCGGTTTCGGTGGCGGCGCGCTCGGCCGCGGCAAGCGCGCTATCGAGGAGGCCCTGGGCCCGGTCGCGGGCGCGCTCCAGCCGGCGCAGCGCACGGGCCAACGACTGCTGCGCGCCGGCGTCGCCGTCGATCTCGGCAATCGCCTCGGCGACCGCCTCACCGAGCCGCTCGGAATTCTGCATGAGGGTGCGCCGCGCGCCCAGGCGCTCCTCCTCGTCGCCCTCCGGGCTCAGCGCGTCGAGTTCGGCCTTGTGGTGGCGCATCAGATCCTCTTCGGCCCGGCTCTCGGCAAGGCGGCGGGCCGCTGCGGCCGCCGCCTCCCGCGCTGCCCGCCATTCCCGTGCGGCAGCGGCGAGGACCGCCGCATCGGCGGCATTCTCGGCATAATCGTCGAGCAGCGCCCGGTGCGTCGCCGGGTCGAGAAGACCGCGCTGCTCGCCCTGACCTTGGATCTCGACGAGGCTGTCGCCAAGCTCGCGCAGGAGGGCGACGCTCGTCGGCTCGTCATTGATGAAGGCGCGGCTCCGCCCGTCGACGCCCACGAGGCGCCGCAGCACGATCCCGCCCGCAAGATCGGCGGCGAAGCCCGCGTCATGCAGGATCGCGGCGGCTGGATGGTCGGGCTCGACGGCGAACTCGGCGGTAACCACCGCTTGCTCCGCTCCCGGCCGCACCAGGCTCGAATCGGCGCGCCGACCGAGCGCGAGACCCAGCGCATCGAGGAGGATCGATTTCCCCGCTCCGGTCTCGCCGGTCAACACGCACAGCCCCGGCCGGAAGCCGAGGCTCAGGCGGTCGATGAGGACGACGTCGCGAATGGTGAGGCCGAGGAGCATTGGGCGCGCATCATAGCATAAACCGCGCCGCGCTTTGCTCTCCGCTCACTCCCGCAGTATCGCCGCAACCTCGTCGAGCGAGCGGATCCGAGCGTACATCTTCATCGCCTTGTCGAGGCTGTAGGCGTGGGCGGCTGCGTCGCCGCTCCAGCAGCATTCGCGCACGACGATCGAGGCGAGGTCGAGGTTGAAGGCCTCGCGCACGCTGGTCTCGACCCCGCGATTGGTGGCGCCGCCGCCGATGATGATCGTGTCGCGCCGCAGCATATGCAGAAGCTCGGCGACGCCGGTCCCATAAAACGCGCTCGGCCGGCGCTTCAAAAACACGTAATCCTCAGCCCGCGGCGCAATCTCGTCGGGAAAGCCCGCGTCCGCCGTGCCCTCGACGGCGTTGGTGAGCGGCGGCACGCCCGATTCCGCCGCGAGATCGGTCGGCAGCATGACGACATCGGCACCATCGGCGCGGCTGACCGGCGTCGTGTAAATGACCGGCACCCCCGCCGCCCGCGCCGCCGCGATCATCCGCACCCAGGCTTCCAGCACCGGTCGCATCGCGGCCCGGCGCGCGGGATCCGCCGGGGTCAGCGCGCGGCGGCAGACATCGTAAGCGACCAGCGCCGCCCGGCGCCGATCGATGCGTTCTGGTTCAGCCATCGCGATCTCCTCGGCACCGAGCATCCTCGAGACGCCCGCTAAAGCGAGCTCCTCAGGATGACGTGTTTTCTTAATCTCATCAAAATGTTACGTCATCCTGAGGAGGCCCGCGCGCCGTCTCGAAGGACGCAGATCTCGACCCGCCGCGGAGAGGAAACCGCCTCAGGCCAGCGCCAGCTCACGATAATCCGTCGGCCGCCACCGCTTCGCAGCGCTCGCGAAAGCCGGGGTGGCCGCCGCTGTAGCGCATGATCCGGCGGACCTGCTTGCCCTCGACATTGCGGTTGATGCCGGTCATCCACGAGTTGACCTCGGTGAACAGCAAGCCCTCGCTCGTCGCAATGACGTGGTCGGTCCAGGCGGCGGCACCCGCCGCGGTGGCCTCGATGCGGGTCAGGCCGCGGTCGCGCGCGAAGCGGATCAGCCCGGTCACCCAATCGGCGCTGTATTCGGCGGCGCGCGGAAAGTTGCCGAGCCCGGCATGCGGGCCCATCACCATCAGCATGTTGGGAAAGCCGTCCACCAGGATGCCGAGAAAGGTCTGCGGCCCGTCCTTCCACTTCTCCTTCAGCGACACCCCGTCGACCCCGCGGATGTCGATGCGGTCGAAGGCGCCGGTGATCGCGTCGAAACCGGTCGCGTAGATGATGATGTCGAATTCGTACTCGGCGTCGCTGGTCTTGATGCCGGTCGGGCGTGATGCGCTCGATCGGCGTCTCGTTGATGTCGACGAGCTTGACGTTGGGCTGGTTGTAGACCTCGAAATAGCCGCTCTCGAGCGGCACGCGGCGGGTGCCGAAGCCGTGGTTCTTCGGGATCAGCTTTTCGGCGACCGCCGGGTCCTTGACCCGCTGGCGGATCTTGCGCGCGACGAAATCCGAGATCAGCGCGTTGGCCTCGCGGTCGACCAGGATGTCGCGGAAATTGCCCATCCAGATGCCGAAACCGGGCTCGCCGTAGAGCTTCTCCCAGAAGGCCTCGCGCTCCTCGGGCGTCACCTCGATGGGTGGCGCGCGGGTCGGTCGCATGGATGAAGCAGCCGTAGGTCTCCTGGCAGCGCGCGAAGATCTCGGGGTAATTGGCCCGGATCCGGTTCATCTCCTCCTTGCCGATCCTGGCGTTGTGCAACGGCGCGCACCACTGGGCGGTGCGCTGGAAGACGGTCAGATGGCCGGCGGTCTTGGCCACTTCGGTGATGGTCTGCACGCCGGTCGCGCCGGTGCCGATCACCGCGACGCGCTTGCCCTCGAAGCTAACCGGTTCCTTCGGCCAGTAATGGGTGTGGCAGGACTGGCCCGTGAACGTCTCGACCCCGGGGATGCGCGGCATCGTCGGCGCCGAGAGCACGCCGACCGCGGTGATCAGGAAGCGCGTGCTGTAGCGCCTGCCATCCTCCAGGATGACGTCCCAGCTGCGCGTGTCCTCCTGGTAGTGCGCGGCGGTGACGCGGCTCTTGAACTGGATGTCGCGGCGCAGGTCGAACTTGTCGGCGACATAATTCAGATAGCGCTCGGTCTCGGGCTGCGCCGGCGAAGTGCTCCTCCCAGTCCCATTCCTCCAGCAGTTCCTGCGAAAAGGAGTAGCCGTAGGTCCAGCTCTCGGAATCGAAGCGGGCGCCGGGATAGCGGTTCCAGTACCAGGTGCCGCCGACGCCGGTGCCGGTCTCGAACACCCGCACCTTGAGGCCGAGTTCGCGCAGCTTGTAGAGCTGGTAGAGGCCGGAAACGCCGGCGCCGATGACGACCGCGTCAAAATCCGCGGCCGGCTCGGCCTCGACGTTGCGCGACTGCCGCCTGTGAGGCAATCATGCTTGTTCTCCTGACGCGCTGGGATCCGACCACGCCCAGCGAACCGCCCGCGTCAGTTCATGCCGTAAAAGCCGAGCGCGCCGCCGGCCATGACCTGGTGCTTCGCCTCGGCGACAACGGCCCGAGCCGGTCGCGGACCATCTCCGGCGCGCCCGGGAAGAACCCGTCCTGATGCGGATAATCGGTCGCCCACATGATCTTGTGCGGGCCGATATAGTCGGCCAGCACGGCGATGCTGCTCTCGACCGGCTCGAACGAGATCCAGCAATTGCGCTGGAAGAGCTCGCTCGGCCGCATCTTCGGGGCGGTGTCGTTGAACCCGTGATCGTCGAAATGGCGGTCCATGCGGTCGAGCCACGGCGCCATCCAGCCGCCGCCCGATTCGAGAAACGCGACGCGCAACCGCGGGTGGCGATCGACGACGCCGCCCCAGATCACGCTCATCGCCGCCAGCATCATCTCCATCGTGTGCGAGATCATGTGGCGCGCCGCGCGGTCGCCCTCGAAGCGGTCGACGCCGACGGTCGGCATCGCGTTGGTCGAGCCCTCGTGAAAGCCGATCGAGAAATCGAGCTCCTCGGCCATCGTCCAGAACGGCTCGTACATCGGGTCGCTGATCATCTTCTTGCCGTGGTACGGGTTCGGCCGCAGGAACCCGCCGCGCATCCCGAGCTCCTCGCTTGGCGAAGCGCATCTCGTCGATCGCGAGGTCGACCGACTGCATCGGCAGCATCGCGACCCCGAACAGCCGGTCGGGATAGGGCTTGCAGTAATCGGCGAGCCAGCGGTTGTAGGCGCGGCACATCGCGGCGGCGAGCGCGGGGTCCGTCGACCGCGCCGGCGAACAGGCCGAGGCTCGGGTAGAGGAAAGCGGCGTCGATCCCGTCGGCATCCATGTCGACGATGCGGGCGTGCGGGTCGAACCCGCCCTTCTTTCCTTCGGCATATTTGAGGCTGTCGAGCTTGACGGTGCCCTGCCGCACCCCGACCGAGCCGAGGCTGCCGATCCCGCGCGGGTTGCCCAGAGCTTGCCCTCGACGCTGAGGCGCTCCTTGCCGTTCTCGTCGATGACAAAGCGCGGCCGGCGATCGCGGAATTTCGGGTCGATGTATTTGTCCCACAGATCGAGCGGCTCGAGGATGTGGCCGTCGGCGTCGACGACGTTATAGGCGCGGGTCATCGGCATTCCCTCCGGGGCGATCGGATGCTGCGGCATGCTAACGCAGCTGCGCCATCGGCGCGAGCCTGAACGCTATTCAGAATGGCGAATGCAGGCATGCGGCACCCGGAAGCGCGGACGCCAACAAACCACGGCTGCTTCTAGGCGCGGATCTCCTGGCGCTGGAAGGCGATGTAGGCGATGACGAAAATCACGATCGTCGCGGCGACCAGCCCGGTGAGCTGCGGCCAGATCAGGATGAAGCTCTGCGAGGCGGGCAGCGGCGCGCCCAAGAGCGCGCCTTCCAGCTGGCTGATCAATACCGGCCCGAGCGCACGCGTCGCCGGATGCAACAGCGCCAGCGCGCTCTCGGCATAGAGCGTGTTGGGCGAGAGGCGGTCGATGATCTGCTGGGCCTGGAGGAATTCCATGCGCGGCCCGAACACGCCCTCGGGCGGCCCGGCGATAAGGTTGGCGAGAAGCGGGGTCGTGACCGACCAGAACAGCGCGAAGAGGAGCCAGGTGCCGAGCGCGGCGAGGGCCGCCGTCGCCGGCGCACGGAACACCACCGAGAAGAGGAGGGCGACGGCCAGCCAAACCCCGCCATAGGCAATCGTGGCGACAAGGAAGCCGAGCATCCTCACGGTCTCTTCGGTGCTCGGCGGCAATCCCAATAGGAGGAGGCCAAGGCCGATGACGAGCAGCCAGAGCGACACGAGGCCAATCGTCAGGGCCAGCAATCCGGCGAGGAATTTGCCGAGCAATAGCGCGTCGCGATAGATCGGCTGAGCGAGGATGCGGCTCATCGTGCGCCGGTTGAATTCGCCATTGATCGCATCGAACGCCAGCGCGATCGCCACCAGCGGAATGAGGAACCCGAGGAGCGCGATAAAGGACGGCAGCGGATCCTGCGAAAAGGTAAGCAAGCGCAGAAACAGGAACGGGCTCTCGCCGATCGTCGCGCGGATGTCGCGGATCGCGGCGTACGCGGCGGCGATCGCGGTCAGAAACACCAGCGCTTCGAGGATCCGCATCCGCGCGCTCGACAGATGGTCGGCGGTCTCCTTGGCGATGACCGCACCGAGCCCGGTCCACGGCGATCCCCGTCGACCCCCGCCGGGCCGCCGGCTACTGAGCGGCATGGCGCGCCTCCTCGAAATAGCGGGTGTAGACCTCGTTGAGGCTCGGCGCGGCGAAATTGATGCCGATCAGCTCGATTTCGGCGGCGAGGCTGCGCGCGATCGCGGCGCGCAAATCGCTCTGGCAATCGACCCGGTAGCGCTGGCTGTCCGGCCCGGACCCGAGCAGCTGCACCCGCACGATTCCCGGAATCGCGGCGAGACGCGCGTCGATACCGGACCCCCTCGCCTCGACATCGATGACATACCCGCCGCCCAGCACCCGCCCGGCCAATTCAGTTACCGAGCCCGAGAGCACGATGCGGCCGCGATTGAACAAGGCGACGCGGTCACACACGCTCTGCACCTGATCGAGATGATGCGAGGACAGGAGGACCGCGGTCCCGTCGGATTTGAGAGCGCGGATCATGTCGAGAAATTCCTGCGTCGAATGCGGGTCGAGCGCGGTCGTCGGTTCATCCAGGATCGCCACGCTCGGACGCTTCATCAGGATCTCGGCCAGGCCCAAGCGCTGGCGCATGCCTTGCGAGAATGTCGCGACCCGCTGCAGCCCGACTTCGCTCAGCCCGACCCGGTCGAGCGCGGCGTCGAAGCGCTCGTCGATCTCGCGGCGGGAAAGCCCGGCGAGGCGCCCCGTATAAGCCAGATTGTCGCGCGCCGAGAGGCCATCGTAAAAGCCGATCTGATCGGGCAGGTAGCCAACTCGGCGCTTGACTTCGAGGGGTTCCCGCAGCGGGTCGAAACCGGCAACCAGGGCTTGCCCGCTGGTTGGTTCGGTAAGTCCCAGCAGCATCAGGATCGTCGTCGTCTTGCCCGAGCCGTTCGGCCCGAGGATGCCGACGATCTCACCGGCATTGACCACGATGTCGATGTGGTCGACGGCCACTGTGGCGCCATAGCGCTTGGTCAGCGCCTCGGCCTTGATCACCACCTCATCGGGCATCCTGTGCTCCCATTCCCCATACCATCGTTGCGAGGAGCGACAGCGGCGACAGGTGTTCCAATTTACCGCCGGCCGAAGCGGGCGACGGCGAAGACGACGACGAGGAGCGCGATCGCGATGATCGCGATGCCAATCGCGCCCCACAGGGTCGAGGTCAACACGGTGATGCGGAAATTGGCCGATTCGGAAAGCCCGCCTGCCGCGCTGGCCCGGATCGTCATCTGGTAATCGCCGGCAATCGCCTTATCGGACGGGGTCAGCGTCACCTTGACGTCCTGGGTCGCGCCGGCGGCGAGCTGAGCCAGCTTCTGGGGATCGAAGCTCGATTTCCAGCCCTCGGGGGTGGTCGCCGAGAGATCGACGTCGCGCGCCGCCTCGCTGCCGGCATTGCGCAAGACCACCACGAGCTGGCTGCCCCGGCCGGCATAGGCCTCGCCCGAGAGGCGCCCGCCCTCGCCGGAGACCGTCAGGCGCGGCTGGCCGACAATCGTCAGGCTGACCGGGAGGTCGGCGCTCGCCGCCTCGGTCTTGGCGTGCAGCACGAGCTTGTAGTCGCCGGCCGGGGTCTCGCGCGGGATGGTCAGCGCCGCCTCGACATCCTTCGACTTGCCGGCTTCGATCGGGATCGAGGTGATCTGCTGGCTGCCATAGGCCTCGGTAAAGCCAACCTGGAAATTCTTCGGGGCGTCGGCGCTGAAATTGATCGTCGCGTCGCGGCCGCTGTCATTGGTCACTGACACCTTGTATTTGAACGCGGTGGTTGCGGTCCCGCGCAGCGCCGGAAAATTGGTGGTGAGCTTGAGCTTTGCGGGAACCTCGGCGCCGATTGTCACACTGATCGGCAGCTTATCGTCGAACTGGGCGTTCTTCGCCTCGATGATGAAGCGATAGTCGCCGTGGCCGATCGCGGCCGGCGGTTCGAGCCGCAACTGCAGCCGCTCCTCGCTGTCCGGCGCGACTTCGATCGCCCCGACCGGCTGACCGCCGCCCAGGATTGTGGCCTTCCAGCCCTCGGCCACCTGGGGCACGCTGAGGGTCAAGAGCTGCGGCGGCAATCTGAAGTTGCGGACCGACACATCGATCGTCGTCGTTTCGCCGGCGCGGATGCTGAGCGTGGGATATTTGGTCGTGACGAAGAGGCCGGTGATGGCGGCGGGCGTCCCGGACGACGGCTCGGCGGCGTTTGCCGCGGTGGCCGCCAGAGGTGCCGGAAGTGAAAGCATCAGCAGGCACCAGACAGCAAGCATCCGCTGCGACATGCTCAGGACCCTCCCGGTTGGCCCGCTAGACTCACTCTGCTCGGCGATGCCGCCCGATGCGCTCGTTGGCGCGTTGATCGGCGCCCGGCCGATAAAGACGCGCTGACATAGAGCAGTGGATCGCCAAGCTGTAATTAAGTTTTTTCGGAATTATCCCTTTGACGTAGGTAGCCACTAGGGATATGATGCTGTCATCATACGGATGGCGGTCATGGCAATCAACCTCACAGACCCGATTTTCACCGACGAAACAAAGGCTAGGGAGCATCTTGAGGCAATCCGTTGGCCGGATGGGAAACCGTATTGCCCGCACTGCGGCGAAACGCAGCACGTCTACCGGCTCAACGGCAAATCGCATCGGGCCGGCCTTATTCATTGCAATAGCTGCGAAGGCTCGTTCACCGTGACGACCGGCTCCGTTATGGAGAGCAGCCACCTTCCGCTCAATAAGTGGGTGCTGGCTTATCGGCTGATGGCATCGAGCAAAAAAGGCATGTCGGCGCACCAACTGCACCGGACGATCGGCGTCACTTACAAAACGGCTTGGTTTCTCTGGCACCGCATCCGCGAGGCTATGCGCGAGGGAACGCCTGAGCCGTCGCTAGGCGGGGCTGGTAGGACCGTTGAGGTTGACGAGACCTATGTGGGCGGCAAGCCGCGCAAGGGCACGAACACCAAAGGCAAGAGCGGTCGCGGCACGAAGAAAACGCCGGTCGTGGCGTTGGTTGAGCGCGGCGGGCGCGTGCGGAGCCGGAAGATCGAACATGTTGACGCGGCAACGCTGAAGGGTGCGATCCGAGAAAACGTCAACCGCAAGTCTCGGATCGTAACCGACGAATGGCGCTCCTACATCGGCATCGGCAAGGAATTCGAGGGCGGCCACGAAGTTATCTTGCACTCGTCCGATGAGTTCGCTCGGGATGATGTCAACACCAACACCGTTGAAAGCTACTTTGCTTTGCTGAAACGCGGCGTTGTTGGCTCGTTTCACCACATCAGCAAAGAGCATCTTGACAGGTATTGTGACGAATTTTCGTTTCGTTGGAACCGTCGCGATCTGGACGATACCGAGCGTGCCGCCGCGATTGTCAAAGGCGGCGTCGGCAAACGTCTGACCTATAGGCGACCTCGTGGAACGGAACAGGCTGCGCCGTGAAGCCGCTAGGCTGCGCTACCTTATGGCTCTTTTGTCCGATCCCTAGGCTTGCGCTTGCGCGCTGACGGTCGCCCCACCTTGCCGACCATTTCCTTTTGTAGCTTGTGAGGCGTTGTCAGTGTGCGGCGCAGCGCTTCGGTAGCGCGCCGTTCGGCCTCTTGGTCGCTATATTGGTCATCATCGGCGGATGTCATATCGTGAATTATATTCGGTTTAGGTTGCGTGACCATGCCTAATGTCGTCTTCGTCGGTAGAGTGTTACCATATGGCTGCACCGTTACGGTGCACGCGACCTTATCTATTACCTGTCATTTTCCACATATGGATGCTGTATACAAAATTCAGATTCAAAATTCTAGAATCAGAATACCCTGCGCCGTTCCCTCTTATCTAATTGAGGACAAGAACGAGTTACTTTCTATGGCGTTACATTTAGCGCGGTCAATAGTCGATCTTATCGCATTCCAAAAATGTATCTTTCTAGAGGTGTTTCTAGATACCTTTGTTGACCCTGATGGCCGCTCTACCCAGATAATAATTACTAATCCGTCACTAGAAAATATTTGCAGCAGTTATGACATAGATTCTTCGCGCTTCCTTCCGTTCTATGAAATGATTGCGTCTAAGATAGAGCTTTGGCCATCAATAAACGAATTGGTTTCTTCGATTGCTAATCCGCATCACGCTACTGTTAATTGTGCGAGGGCGATAGAAGGAATCAAATATTTAATAGCCACACCGGGTGTATCTAGATCAAAAGCATGGGAACAATTTCGCGAGGCGCTTCGAATAGGTGAAACGTACCTGCGTCTTATCACGGACAACTCGGCCGAAAATCGACATGGAAAACGAATTGCCGTGCCGCCCGACGTAATATCTGAAATAAAGAGCCGATCATGGGTTATTATGAACCGCTATTTAGAGTATATAAAGCGAGGGGAGCAGCAATTGCCAGAGAATGAATTTAGATTATTAATTTGATATAAATTCGCCGATCATTGCTTCCCAAACAGCTTTTGTGTCTTCTGCTAACGCGTCTGCCCATCCCGCCTTGATCATAGCTGCGGTCGGTGTGATGGGTACGCAAACCCAGCCATTGGCTTGAAGTGCGGCTAGCAAGCGCACCCCATCAACTTCGCTTCCTAAGACATCGGCAATGATTTGCAGCGGGTGCGCCGTCATGACGCGCCCCCATCTTGCGCCGGCCTGTCGGCGGCGATACTATCCCTTGACGGGCCTACGCCAAAGGGATAATTTCGAGTTTTTTTAATGTAGGCCCGATCGGACCACGCTCAGAAGACGCCGCTGACGATACGGCCAAACCAGCCTTCGCTCGCGGTCTCCGGGGCGCCGGTGCCGGTGACCAGCGCATAGGCGTCGCCGTACCAGCGGCTGCCCGGATAATTGTAGCCGAGCACCGCCGCGTTCTCCTTGGCTTCGCGGGCGAGGCCGAGCGCGACATCGCATTCGACGAGCCGCTCGAGCGCCTCGGGGACATGCGTCGTCGTTTGATAATTGTCGATGACGCGCTTGAAGCGGTTCATCGCGGCCAAGTATTCCCCTCGCTTGAGGTAATACCTGCCGATCTCCATTTCCTTTCCCGCCAGATGGTCGCGGGTGAAATCGAGTTTCAGCTTGGCATCGCGCGCGTATTTGCTGTCAGGGAAACGGCGAACCACTTCGTCGAGCGATTTGAGCGCCAATTCGGTCAGCTTCTGATCGCGGCCGACATCGACGATCTGCATGTAATAGCAAACCGCCTTCAAATAATACGCATAGGCGACGTCCCGGTGACCCGGATGCAACTGGATAAAGCGATCCGCGGCGATGATCGCCTCATCGTATTTGCCGTTCTGGTACAGGGAGTAGATTTCCATCAGCTGGCTTTTCGTCGCCCACACCGAATAGGGATGCTGGCTTTCCACCTGATCGAAAGTCTTGGCCGCGTCGGCGTAGTTTTCCGCCACCAGCGCGTCCATCGCCTTGTTGTAGAGGTCGTCGACCGGCTTTTCGATGTAAACTTCGTTCTTCGATCCGCCGCACGAGGCTAGCACGATCGTCAGGAAGATGGCGGAGAGAGCCCGCAACAGCGGCAGCAACGACAAACCCATCGGTCTTTCCACCCCTCAGCGCGATTCCCAAGGTGGGCGCTTATAGCATGGATCGCGTGATCGCCGACAAACCGACAGTGCCGGGCGCGCTCGGGTGGCTCGGGCAGGCCGGGTGGCTCGAACCGGACTGATCAGGCGCGCGCGACCCGGGGGGAGTCCGGCCAGGCTACCGCGCCGATTTCCGCAGCTTCAACCATCGCCGTCTCGCACCAGGCATCGCGGTCGGCAAACAGCGCCGCGACCAGCCGACGGGTCAGGGCATGGCCGGAGCGCAGCCCGCAAAAATGGCCGATGATCGGACCCCCGGCCAAATAGAGGTCACCCAAGGCGTCGAGCAGCTTGTGGCGAACGAACTCGTCGGCAAAGCGCAGCCCGCCGGCATTCAGCACCCGGCCAGCACTGATCACGACGGCGTTGTCGAGGGAGCCGCCGCGCGCCAACCCGGCGGCCTTGAGACGCGGCCAATCGTCGAGCAGCCCAAAGGTACGGGCCGAGGCAAGCTCGGTCTTGAAGGTCCCGGGCTCGAAATTGAGCGTGATATCCTGCCTGCGGATCAGCGGGTTGTCGAAATCGATCTCAAAGCTCATCGAGAAGCCGTGCTCGGGTAACAGCGCGGCCGAGGCGCCATCATCGCTGACCCGAACCGGCTTGAGGATCTTGAAGCCGCGCCTCGTGGCGTCTTGCGGGACGATCCCGGCGCGTTCGATCAACTGCGCGAACGGCGCCGCGCTGCCGTCCATGATCGGCACCTCGGGCCCGTCGAGCTCGACCAGCGCGTTGTCGATCTGGCTCCCGGCAAACGCCGCCATCAAATGCTCGATGGTGCCGATCTGAATTCCCTCGCCATTGGACAAGACGGTCGAGAGTGCCGATGCAGCGGTGGTTTTCCAACTCGCGCGGATCTCGACACCGGCATCGCGCCGGCGAAATACGATCCCGCTGTCCGGCGGCGCCGGGCGCAGAACCATCGTGACCGGCTGGCCGCAATGCAGGCCAATGCCGCGGCAGTAACCGGCCTCTCCCAACGTCTGTTGCAGCGCCAACCCCATTTCCCCCACGCGACAAAATGCGACCTGAGGCACTATCATCATCGACGCTAATCGCGCCGCCCGAGTGCGACAAATCAAACATTGTTACCGATTATTGCATGTCGGATGCCAACCGGACACAACATCTGGCGTGGCGACGTCCTGAGACCTGTCCTTTCCCAGAATGCGGGAGAGGATTTTTCGAATGCTCAGTTTGCCTGGCGCCGCAGAAAGGCGGGGATGTCGAGCAGGTCGTCTTCCTTGCTGGCACCCGGCCGCTCCTCGGGATCGAGCGGCGCGAGCCGCGGCTGGGCCGGGCGGGCCGGCGCCGCAGCCGGCCGCGGCACAGGCGCCGGCGCTGGCGGTCGGGCGCGGCCGACCCCGGTGACCCGCTCGATGAGGCTCGGCACGCGGCCCTTTGGTCGGGGCTGGGCATCGCCCCGCGGGGTTGACCCGGAGGGCGCACCGGCCGCCGTCGCTGGCACAATTGGCACCGGGCGAACCGGTCCCGCATCGACCGGCCGCGGTGCGACGAAGGCGCCACTCTTGACCGCGGCGCTTTCTGCCGCCTCGGCGGCGGGCGGGACGGGCTCCGCCGGATTTTGCCCGCGCGCGTCGGCACGCAACGCCCCGGCCTGGGGCTCGCCGCGCGCCGATGCGGGAGCGGCCGCATTCTGGGTCAGCATCGGCTGGGTATAGCCGGAGCCGGAATCGGCCAGTACCGCCTCGTCATCGCTACTGCGCGCACTCAGATCGGGGCGCTCCTGCGGCTGCGCGAGTTCGGCTTCGATGCCGGTGGCGACGACCGAGATGCGCATCCTTCCGGCGAGGTTTTCGTCAAAGGTCGAGCCGAAAATGATGTTGGCGTCGGGGTCGACCTCTTCGCGGATCCGGTTAGCGGCCTCGTCGACCTCGAACAGCGTCATATCGGAGCCGCCGGTGATATTGATGAGAACGCCGCGGGCGCCCTTCATCGAGACGTCCTCCAACAGCGGATTGTTGATCGCAGCTTCGGCGGCGTCGATCGCGCGGCGCTCGCCATCGGCTTCGCCCGTCCCCATCATCGCCTTGCCCATCTCGCTCATGACCGTGCGGATGTCGGCGAAGTCGAGATTGATCAGGCCCGGCATCACCATCAGGTCGGTAACCCCGCGCACCCCGGAATGCAGCACATCGTCGGCCATCTTGAAGGCGTCGGCGAAGGTCGTGCGCTCGTTGGCGATGCGAAACAGGTTCTGGTTCGGGATGATGATCAGCGTGTCGACGTATTTTTGCAGCTCCTCGATCCCGGCTTCGGCGACGCGCATGCGGTTGACGCCCTCGAACTGGAACGGCTTGGTGACGACGCCGACCGTGAGAATCCCCAATTCGCGGGCGATGCGGGCGATCACCGGGGCCGCGCCTGTGCCGGTGCCGCCGCCCATGCCGGCGGTGATGAACACCATGTTCGAGCCCTGCATCGATTCGAGGATGTCGTCGACCGCCTCTTCGGCGGCCGCCCGGCCGACATCGGGCCGCGCGCCGGCGCCGAGGCCATGGGTCACGCCGACCCCGAGCTGGATCTTGCGCGGCGCCGTCGACAGCGCCAGCGCCTGCGCGTCGGTGTTGCAGGCGATAAATTCGCACCCGATCAGGTTCGAGCGGATCATGTTGTTGACGGCATTCCCCCCGGCGCCGCCAACTCCGACGACGGTAATGCGGGGCTTAAGCTCCTGCTCGTCCTTCGGGATGCTCAGATTGATCATTTTACGCCCTCCACGCCTGCGCGAGTGTGGCCCTGCCCGGCACCAAACGTCCGGCTCCCCCTCATTGCGATCGCCGCCGGCCGGCGCGAGAGTGGCACCGGTTCCGATTCAGCTCGGCGGGTGACGCAGCCCGATAGTAACCGTTTTGTCGCAAACCAGGTACAGGCAGCCAAGGAAAATTCCAACCGGACTTAAAAATTCTCGCGCAGCCAATGCCCGACTCGGTCGAACATGCCGCGCGGCGAGCGGCGCGGCGGACGCGGCGATTCGGCGTGTTCGGACAAGCCGAAAATCAGCAGGCCCGCCGCCGTCGAAAATGCCGGGCCGTGCGTCGCTTCAGCCAAACCCCGCAATCCCATCGGCCGGCCGATCCGCACCTGTTTGTCGAGGATAAGCGCGGCGAGTTCGCGTACCCCGTGCAACTGGCAGGCGCCGCCAGTCAAGACCACCCGCCGTCCGGCGATCTTGTCGCAGCCGCTCGCTTCCAGCCGCTGGTGCACCAGCTCGAATGTTTCTTCGATCCGCGGGGCGATGATACTGACGAGCAGCGATTTGGGCACATGATTGACATGGCCGTCTTCTTCTTCGCCGATCGGCGGAACGGCGATCATTTCGCGCTCGTCGAGGGTCGAGGAGATGGCGCTGCCAAACAGCGCCTTCATCCGCTCGGCATGGGCGAGCGGGGTCGCCAGCCCGCGGGCGATGTCGTTGGTGACATGGCCGCCGCCGACCGGCACCGCATCGGCAAAGATCAGATTGCCGCCAAAAAACACCCCGATCGTCGTCGTGCCGCCGCCCATGTCGATCACCGTGACGCCGAGATCCATCTCGTCTTCGACGAGGCACGCCAGGCCTGCGGCGTAGGGGCTGACAACCAGCGCCTCGACTTCGAGATGCGAGCGCCCGATCGCGGCGGTGTGGTTGCGCACGCTCGCCGTGGCGGCGGTGACGATATGTATGTTGACGCCGAGCCGCTCGCCGACCATCCCGCGCGGGTCGAGGATGCCGCGGCTGTCGTCGATCGAGAAGCCGACGGGGATCGAATGAATGACCTGATGGTCAGGCGATTCTCGCGTCAGATAGCCGCGTTCGAGGACCTGGCGCATATCGCCGTCGGTGATCTCGCGCCGCGCGACGCCGATTTCCGCCTTGACGATTCGTGAGGCGACGTGGCCGCCCGACAGGTTGACGACGGCACGCCCGATCGTTTCGCCGGCCATTTCCTCGGCGGCGTGCACGGCATTGCGGATCGAATGGGCTGCGGCGTCCAGATCGATGATGGTGGCGCTCTTCATGCCGCGCGCGATCTGATGGCCGATGCCGAGGATGCGCGGTTGGTCTTCGACCCGCGCGATAAAGCAGCAGGTCTTCGTCGTGCCGATATCGATCGCCGCGATCATGCTGCCGCGCGGACGCATCGGCCCCGGGCGCTGATTGGGGCGTTGATTGGGGCGCGCGCTCGCCGGCGGATGAGCGCCGTTGCCGTTGCCCCGGCCGCTGCCCCGGGAGTTGCCGCCGGAGTTTCCCTGGGAGTTATGGGGAGGGGCTGCGCTCTGCTTCATGTGTTCTTTCCTGGCGCTCGGGCCCTCTTCGCCGGCGCGGCCGGAGCCGGCGGCGGGTCGGCGGCGCGCAGCACCAGCCGATCGGGCAGCCGCAAATCGACGGTGCGGATGTCGCGCTGCAACAGCTGGTCCGACCTTTCGAGCGCCGCCAGCCGCGCCCACGCATCGCCGGGGTTTGCCTCAGGCAGCAGCACGTCGATCGCGTTGTCGATCCGCACGTTCCAGCGCCGATCGTCGACCCGAACCGCGGCGGTCACCCGGGCGGCAAGCTCGGGCTCGCGCGCCAGCATCGCGATGAGCTGGGCGGCATGGCTCGCGGCATCCTCGCCCACCACCGTCGGCAGCCGGGCAAATCGGGCCAGATCGGTGACCGGGATCACCGCCCCCTCGCGGTCGATCAGCTCCTGCTTGCCGGCGTGCTGCCACACCGCGAGCGGATGGCGTTCAACCAGCCGAACAATCAGGGTCCCGGGCAGGCGGCGCTCGATCGATGCCGAGCGCACCCACGGCAGGCTCTCCAGCTTCTGCTGCGCCCGCTCGGGGCTGACCGCGAGGATCGGAGTGCCGCGAGTCGCCGCGAGCGCGGCCATGATTGTCGCGGTCTCGGTGGTCTCGCGGCCCTCGACTTCGATATCCCCGACGACAAGGCCCAGCGCCGCACTCGCCGCGAGGGCCCGATCGGCCGCCCTGCCGAGGATCGCCTCACCGGCCGGCAGCCGGCTCAGCACCACCGCGCCGTAACCACCGGCGGCAAGCACCACCAGGAGAGCCCATGGCAGGGCGCGGCGCAGCGCCGGGGTGATCCGCCGCCGGCGCCGTGCGGGCGGCGGCGCGGCACGTCCCGCGCGCGCCCTCATCGCGTCCTCGCGAGTGCGCTCTCTGGCGCCCGCCGCCCGATGCGGCGGATCTCCCATTCGAGAGCGATGCCGAGCCTGTCACCGACCCGGCGCCGCACTTCCTCTCCCAGGCCCTCGATGTCGGCGGCGGTCGCATGGCCGGTGTTGATCAGGAAATTGGCGTGCTTGTCGGAGACCATCGCGCCGCCGCGCACCAAGCCACGGCAGCCGGCCCGATCGATCAGCTGCCACGCCTGGTGCCCCGGCGGGTTGGCGAAGGTCGAGCCGCCGGTGCGCGCGCGGATCGGCTGCGCGGCCTCGCGCGCGGCGCTGATCTCGGCCATGCGTTGCGCGATCGCCCCGCGATCGCCGGGCATCCCGCGGAAAATCGCGGCGGTGAAGATCCAGTCGGGCGGCGCCGCACAGTGGCGGTAGGAAAACCCGAGTTCGGCAACGCTCGCCCGATGCATCCTGCCGGCGCGGTCAACCGCATCGGCCGCAACCAGCACATCCTTGAATTCGCTTCCATAGGCGCCTGCATTCGTCGGAAACCCGCCGCCGATCGTGCCGGGCACCCCGGAGAGGAACTCGAGTCCGGCAATCCCGGCCTCGGCGGCCGCCAGAGCTACGTTGGCGTCGAGCACGCCGGCACCGGCACGCACTTCGTCACCGCCGGTTTCGACATCGATAAAGCCGCGGCCCAGCCGGATGACGACGCCCGAGATGCCGCCGTCACGCACGAGGAGGTTCGAGCCGACCCCGATTACGGTCACCGGAATGTCGACCGGCAGCGCGCCGAGAAAATCCGCCAAGTCCTTTTGGTCCGCGGGCCGGAACAGCACGTCGGCCGGGCCGCCGACGCGAAACCAGGTCAGGTTTCCGATCGGGGCATCGGCAACCAGCCGGCCGCGGACCGGCGGGAGGCGCTGCCGCCAGTCGCCGTCCAGAAGGTCCGCAGGCGCCCTCACGCCACCCGGCTCCGCGTTTCCAGCATGGCGAGGTCGTTGGGCAGGCTGTTCGCCCAGCCGGTGATCGAACCGGCGCCGAGGCAGACCACGATGTCGCCAGGCCGGGCCAACGCGCGCAGCATCGGCGCGAGGTGGTCGGGTTCCGGCAGGGCCCGGGCATTGCGATGGCCATGGGCGCCGAGGCCGGCGACCAGCGCGTCGCGCGACGCACCGTCGATCGGCGCCTCTCCGGCCGCGTACACATCGGCAACCAGCACCAGATCGGCGTCGTTGAAAGAGGAACAGAAACCGTCGAACAGATTGGCCAGCCGCGTATAGCGGTGCGGCTGAACGACGGCGATCACCCGGCCGCCCCTGTCGTCAAGCGCGGCGATCGCCCGCGCCGCCTTCAGGACGGCGGAGATTTCGACCGGGTGATGGCCGTAATCGTCGATGATCGTGACGCCGTTCCATTCGCCGGTCTTGGTGAAGCGCCGGCGCACGCCCTTGAAATTGCGCAAGGTGGCGCGCATTACCTCGTCGCTCAGACCCATTTCCGCCGCCACGGCCAGGACGGTCAGCGAATTCTGGACATTGTGTTCGCCAAACATCGGCAGGAAGAGGCCGGCGAGCAGCCGCTCCTGCCCGCTCAGCCGGTCGGCGATGAGCGCATCGTAATGGCTGCCGTCCGGCCCGAGCCTGATGTTGGTCGCGCGAATATCGGCTTGCGGCGAGAGGCCGTAAGTGACGACGCGCCGCTCCGGCAGGCGGGCGATCATGCCCTGGACGACGGGATGGTCGATGCACAAAACCGCGAACCCGTAGAACGGGATATTGCCGACAAAGGTCTCGAAGGCTTGGGCGAGCGTGGCGAAGTCGCCATAGAAATCGAGGTGTTCGGGATCGATGTTGGTGACGATCGCGATTGTCGCCGGGAGCCGGGTAAAGGTGCCGTCGCTCTCGTCGGCCTCGACCGCCATCCAGTCGCCGGCGCCGAGCCGGGTATTGGTGCCGTAAGCATTGATGATGCCGCCATTGATCACGGTCGGGTCGAGCCCGGCGGTTTCGAGAAGCGCACCAATCATCGAGGTCGTCGTCGTCTTGCCGTGCGTGCCGGCGATCGCGATCGACCATTTGAGTCGCATCAGCTCGGCCAGCATCTCGGCGCGCCGCACCACCGGCAGGCGCCGCGCCCGCGCCGCCACGACTTCCGGGTTGTCGGGGGTGACGGCGGAGGAAATGACGATGACCTCGGCGCTGTCGAGATTTTCGGCGGCGTGGCCGATCATCACGGTGATACCGAGCGACCGCAGCCGGCGCGTATTGGCGCTCTCGGCAAGATCGCTGCCTTGCACCCGGTAGCCGAGATTATGCAGCACCTCGGCGATGCCGCTCATCCCGATGCCGCCGATCCCGACGAAATGAAGGGGGCCGATTGCTTCCGGCAGCGATCTCATGCCGCGTACTCCCCCGGCGCGCAAGCGAGGTTGCCGTCCGGCTTGCCGGCCATGCCCGACACCAGCGCGAGAACGATTGCGGCGAGCCGGTCGGTCGTGTCGTCGCAGGCAAAGCGGCGTGCCTGCAGGGCGGCATCTGCGAGCCCCGCGGGGTCGGCGACCCGCTCGGCCAGGATTTTCGTCAGCAAGGGCGCGCTCAATGCCGATTGCGGGATGGCCCAGCCGGCGCCGGCATCGGCGAAAGCGCGGGCATTGGCCGCCTGGTGGTCGTCGGTCGCATGCGGGTAGGGCACCAGGAGCGCCGGGCGGCCGGCGGCGGCGAGCTCGGAAACCGTCGATGCTCCGGCCCGGCAGATCACCAGCTGGGCCCGCGCGAGGCGCTCCGGCACATCGGTGAAGAAGCTCGTGACCTCGGCGGCGATGCCGGCAGCTTCGAGCGCGGCCGTAACCCGGGCGCAATCCTCGGGTCGGGCCTGCTGGCTGACGCGCAGCCGCATGCATAATTCGGGTGGCAATCCGGCCAGCGCCGGCGGCACGATGTCGGCGAAAATCCGCGCCCCCTGGCTGCCGCCGAGGATCACCAGCTCGATGGGCGTGCCGGCCCGGGGTGGCCGGTAGTCGATGCGGGCAACCGCGGCGATCGCCGGCCGCACCGGGTTGCCGGTATAGGTCGCGCGCGCCTGCTCAGCCGGGCGCAGACCGCTCGTCGCGAGGAAACCGGTGGCGATCCGCCGGACGCGGGGCGCCAACAGGCGATTGGCGCGGCCGAGCACCGCGTTCTGCTCGTGAATCACGGTGGCCAAACCGAGCTGGGTCGCCGCCAGCATCGTCGGCACCGAGGGGTAGCCGCCAAAGCCAATGACTGCCGCGGGTTGGAGGCGGCGCAACAGCCGCCGCGCCTCTAGGAGACCGATCGCCATCGCCGCGATGCCGCCAGCGGTTCGGAAGAGACCGCCGCCCAGCCGTCCAGCGTGAATTTGGTGGATGTCGACGCCCGGCACCTTGACGGCGAACCCGTCGGCGCGCCGGTCGGTGACGAGGCACACCGCGGCGCCGCATTGGACCAGCCGTTCGGCGAGCGCTTGCGCCGGGAAGAGATGCCCGCCGGTGCCGCCGGCGGCGAGGACGACGGGGCCGGCGCTCACAACTCGCTCCCGCCGAGGCGGCGCCGCGTCAAGGCCAGCATCATCCCCATGCCCAACCCCAAGGCCAGCATCGACGACCCGCCATAAGACAGAAACGGCAGCGTCATGCCCTTGGTCGGGATCAGGTGCAGGGTCGAGGCCATGTTGATGATCGCCTGCAGCCCGAACTGGATGAGGAGCCCGGTCGCCGAAAGGACGACAAAGAGGTTGCCCTCCTGCAACAGCCGCGAAAAGCCGCGCAGCACGATGAAGGCAAAGACGCCGATGATGAGAACGCAGACAATGAGCCCGAATTCCTCCCCGGCGACCGCAAACACAAAGTCGGCGTGCGCGTCGGGGAGCACGTCCTTGACCGTTCCCTCGCCGGGCCCACGGCCCCACAGCCCGCCATTGACGAACGCCTCGATCGAGCGGTTGACCTGATAGGAGTCGCCCACCGCCGGATCGAGAAAGCGGTTGATCCGGCTGGTCACGTGCGGCAGCCACAGATAAGCGCCAGCCAGCCCGCCAAGCCCGGCCAGCGTGCCGACGGCGGCCCAATAAAGCCTGAGGCCGGCCATGAAGAATTGCGCGAACCAGACCAGCGCGACGACGACCGCCATGCCGATATCGGGCTGCTTGACCAGCATCGCGATGAGACCGAGAAACAGCGCGATCGAGATCGCGTTCCCAGGAAAACCGGGCCGCTCCTTCTGCTCGGCAAAGAGCCAGGCGGCCAAGACGGTAAAGGTCGGCTTGACGAATTCCGACGGCTGTATCGACAGCCCCGGCAGATCGATCCAACGCCGCGCGCCCTTGATCTCAACCCCGACGACAAAAGTCAGCGCGAGCAGCGCGAGCGAAATCGCAAAACCGATGAACGCGACCCGGCGGATCATGCGCGGCGGCAACAGCGACACCCCAAACATGATCGCAAAGGCGATCGGCGCTATCACCATCTGGCGCTCGACAAAATGCAATGGTGCGTAACCGAGCCGCTCGGCGACCGCGGGGCTGGCCGCCATGCTCAACACCGCGCCGAAAGCGATCAAGAGCGCGAGCGCACCCAGGCTCAAGCGATCGATGGTCCACCACCAGCGCGCCACCGGCCTCTGGTCGATGCGGGCGAACATCATCGCGGCCGGCCCGCGCCCGCGCGGCGCTCGGCGACGAGCGCGCGAAAGGCATCGCCCCGCGCCTCGAAATGCGCGAACTGGTCGTAAGACGCGCAGGCCGGCGACAACAAGACGACCGCCCCCGCGACGCCGTCGCGGCGCGCGTCCTCGGCCGCTGCGCGCAGTGCGGTCCCGAGATCGCCGCACCGGGTGAAGGGAACCGAACCGCCCAGCGTCGCTGCAAACTCCTCGGTCGCGGTGCCGATCAAATAGGCGTGCCGCAGCCGTCTGAAATAAGGCGTGAGCGAACTAATCCCGCCTGCCTTCGGCAGCCCGCCGGCAATCCAATAGATCGCCTCATAGCACGCGAGCGCCTTTTCGGCGGCATCGGCGTTTGTCGCCTTCGAATCGTTGATATAGCGGACCCCGTCGATCGTATCGACGAGCTCTTGACGATGCGCGAGGCCGGGGAACGAGCGAATCGCGCTGGCGGCCGCTCCGGTCGCGACCCCGACCGAGCGCGCGGCGGCATAGGCGGCGGCCGCGTTCTGCCAATTATGCGAACCGGGCAGGCGTTCGGCCAGGGCCAGGTCGAGGACGCGGACCGGCTGCCCTGCGGTCGCGTCGACGAGCCAGCCCTGATCGACATAGACCCCGCCGGGCGCGCGCTCGTTGACCGAAATCGGCACCACGCGCGCTGACCCCTCACGCCGCAGTTCCTTGCAAATGGTGCGGCAGATCGGGTCGTCGATCCCGACGATCGCGGTTGAGCCGGCACCCTGATGCGCGAAGACGCGCCGCTTCGCGGCGATGTAGCCCTCCATCCCGCCATGCCGGTCGAGATGGTCGGGGGTGATGTTGAGGAGCACCGCCACCTCGAAGGCGAGGCTCTCGATCAGCTCCAGCTGAAACGAGCTAAGTTCGAGGACATAGGTGCCGGCGCTGTCGAGCGGCGCCAGCGACAACGAAGCGGTGCCGAGATTGCCGCCGGTTTCGACCCGCCGCCCGGCGGCGGCCAGGATGTGGCCGACGAGCGCCGTCGTCGTCGATTTGCCGTTGGTGCCGGTGATCCCGACATAGCGGGCCTCGGGCTGCGCCCGGCCGAGGAGTTCGATATCGCCGATGATTTCCGCGCCGGCTTCGCGGGCGCGCAGCACCGCCGGATGCGGCTCGGGATAGCTCTGCGGGATCCCCGGCGAGAGGACGAGCGCGGCAATGTCCCGCCAATCCTGTTGCGCCGGGTCACAGAGCGGGATCTCGGCGGCTAGCGCCTCGCGCACCGCCGGATCGTCGTCCCAGGCGAGGATTTGCGCGCCGCCGGCGGTAAGCGCGCGGGCGGCGGCGCGGCCTGATCGCGCGAGCCCCAGGACCGCGACGCGGCGCCCCTTAAAGCTGTCGACGACGATTTGTGCGGCCCCGGGCATCGGACGCTAGCGCAACTTCAGGGTCGCCAGCCCGGCGATCGCCAGGATCGAGGCGATAATCCAGAAGCGGATGACGATTGTCGGCTCCTCCCAGCCCTTCTGCTCAAAGTGATGGTGTAACGGCGCCATGCGGAAGACCCGCCGTCCGGTCATCTTGAAGCTGGCCACCTGGACGATGACCGAGACTGCCTCCAGGACGAACAAGCCGCCGATGATCGCCAGCACCAGTTCGTGCTTCGTAATGATGCTGATCGTGCCGAGCGCGGCGCCGATCGATAAGGATCCCGTGTCGCCCATGAAGACACTGGCTGGCGGTGCGTTGAACCACAGGAAACCGAGGCTCGACCCGACCATGGCGCCGCAGAATACGGTCAGCTCGTCGGCGCGCGGGATGTGATTGAGCTGCAGGTAGTTGGCGAATACGGCATTGCCGACAACGTAGGCAATGAGGGCGAAGCATCCCGCCGCGATCATCGAGGGCCCGATCGCCAACCCGTCAAGCCCATCGGTCAGATTGACCGCATTCGAAGCGCCGACGATCACCAGCACCCCGAACGGCACAAAAAACCAGCCGAGGTTCAACAGCACGGTCTTGAAGAACGGGACCGCGACGGTGTTCGCCAGCGGCTGCGGCATGACCATCGCCAAGACGATGCAGATTCCCGTCGCGAGAATAATCTCGGTCAGGAACTTGATCCGGCCGGGCAACCCGTGATGGGAGCGCCGCACCAGCTTGCGGTAATCGTCGAAGAAGCCAATGAGGCCAAAGCCGACGGTTACCCCCAGCACGGCCCACACATAGGGGTTGGCGAGGTCGGCCCACAGCAGGGTCGACACGCTCAACGCGAGGAGGATGAGGCATCCGCCCATCGTCGGCGTGCCCTTTTTGCGGACGAGATGGCTTTGTGGGCCATCGGCGCGAATCGGTTGGCCGTCGCCCTGCTTCGATTTGAGCCAGGCGATGATCCCAGGGCCCGCGATAAAGCTGATCAAGAGCGCCGTGACGACCGCCCCGCCGGAACGAAAGGTGATGTAACGGAACAGGTTGAACGCGTGGAACTGGTCCGCTAGCGGGTAGAGGAACAAATAGAGCATAGGGTCACGGTTTGCGCAGCAACGCGGGCGGGCACGGTCGCTCGACGATGCGGCCGATGCGACCGGGAGAGCTAGGCATAGTCGCATCAGGCAAGAGGGACAACCCGCGGCGACGCATCATCCGCGATCGGCGCGTCCGAGTGCCTCGCGCGCCACGGCCGCGTCGTCGAAGGGCAGAATCTCGCGGCCGACGATCTGTCCGGTCTCATGGCCCTTGCCGGCGATCACCAACAGGTCGCCCCGGTGCAATTCAGCGATTGCCGCCACGATCGCGGCGCGCCGGTCGCCAATCTCGATCGCGTGCGGCGCCGCGGCGAGGATTGCGCGCCGAATGTCCCCGGGCGCCTCGCTACGCGGATTGTCGTCGGTGACATAGACGCGGTCGGCAAGCTCGGCGGCGACGACGCCCATCAGCGGGCGCTTGCCGCGATCGCGGTCGCCGCCAGCCCCAAAGACGATCAGGAGGCGGCCTTCGGCATGCGGGCGCAGGGCGGCCAGGACGCTGCTCAGTGCGTCCGGCGTATGCGCGTAATCGACATAAACCGGGGCGCCGGCCGCGCTCTCGCCGACCAGCTGCATGCGTCCCGGAACGCCGGGGAGGCGCGGCAGCGCCGGCAGAATCGCATCTGGCGCAACCCCGCTCGCCACTACGAGGCCGAACGCGGCCAAGACATTCATTGCCTGGAATTCGCCGACGAGCGGCAGCTCGATCGCGTGCCGCGCGCCAAACAGCTCTGCCCGGATGTGCTGCCCGAACGGTCGCGCCAAGCGGTCGAGGAGGCGCAGCTCGGCCCCGGCGGCGCGCCCGTAGGCGATGACCTTGTGCCCTGCCTCCCGGCACACTGTCGCGAGCCGCGCGAACTCGGGGCTGTCGGCGTTGAGGATGGCCGGCCCATCGGGCGCCAGGAGGGCGGTGAACAGCCGCTCCTTGGCGGCTCGATAGGAGTCCATCGTGCCATGGTAGTCGAGGTGATCGCGCGTCAGATTGGTGAACGCCGCCGCGGCCACCGCGACCCCGTCGAGGCGGAATTGCGCCAAACCGTGACTCGAGGCCTCAACGGCGACATGCTCGACGCCGCCTTGCGCCAGCTCCGCAAGATCGCGATGCAGTCCGACCGGATCGGGCGTCGTCAGGGCTCCTGCGCGCCGCCCGGCCGGGGTTATGAGGCCGAGCGTGCCGAGGCTCGCCGCCGGATAGCCGAGAGCGGTCCAGATCTCGCGGGCGAAATGGGCGACCGAGGTCTTGCCGTTGGTGCCGGTGACGGCGGCGATGACGCGCGGCTGGCGCCGGTAGAACCGGGCGGCGAGAAGGGCGAGGCGGCGCTGTGGATTGGCGTCGGAGATGATTGCGACGTGGGCGCGCAGGTCGGGATCGAGGTTGAGCGCGGCGGGGTCATCGGTGAGGATCGCCACCGCGCCGCGCGCGATCGCCTCCTTGGCAAAGGCGCGTCCGTCGCGCGTGACGCCCAGCAGCGCAGCAAACAGAAAACCCGGCCTGACCTGGCGCGAATTGGCGGTAAGGCCGACGATCTCAGGGTCGGCGATCCCCGGGCCGCCCGCCCCCGCGGCCGGGCTCGTCAGCTCAGTAAGTTTCAATCCGTTTGCCCTGCAGGCTCTCGACCGTCAGCGCCCGGGTGACTGCGGGGGACGATTTGTCGACCGGCTGCACCCCCAAAATCGGCGCAATCCGCTCGATGATACGGCTGGTCGCCGGCACCACGGTCCAGCCGGCGGTAGCATAGCCGTGGCTCTCTTTATTGGGGTGCGGCTCATCGACCAGGGTAAGAACAACGTAGCGCGGATCGTTCATCGGAAAGGCGGCGACGAACGACGATACCAGCTTTTTTTCTTCGTAGCGGCCGTGCCGGTTCTTTTCGGCTGTACCGGTCTTGCCGCCGACCACATAACCCGGGGCGGCTGCGAACCGGGCAGTGCCGAATTCGACGACCAGCCGCATCAGCTTGCGCATCTGTTCCGAGGTCTGCGGCGATATTACCTGCTTGCCGGGCGGAATGCTGCCCGGATTGAGCTTGAGCAGGGTCGGGCGGTTCAGGACGCCGCCATTGACGATCGCGGACACCGCCGTCGCGACATGGAGAGGGCTGACCGAGATGCCATGACCATAGGCGATCGTCATCACGTTGATCTCGCGCCACGGCTTGGGAAAATGCGGCTTGGCAACCTCGCTCAATTCAATCGGCTCCGGCGTCAACAACCCAAACCGGCCGAGATAGTCGCGCTGCCGCTCGCCCCCGGCATCCAGCGCCATGCGGGCGGCGCCGATGTTCGAGGAGTACATGATGATCTCGGGCACGCTCAGCGAGCGGTTCTTGCCGTGGTAATCCTCGATCGTGAAGCGGCCGATATGGATCTTGTGGCCGGCGTCGTATTGCTTGGTCATCGAGGCGACCCCGGAATCGAGCGCCGTCGCCGCCGTGAACAGCTTGAAGACCGAGCCCATCTCATAGTCGCCGAGGGTGACCTTGTTGAAGATCCGCTCCTTGGCCTCGGCCGGCGAGAGATTGGGGTCGGTCATGCCGGGGTGGTTGGGATCGAAATCGGGCAGCGACACCATGGCGATAACTTCGCCGGTGCGCACGTCCATGATGATGCCGGCGCCGCCCTTGGCGGTGAAGTCGCTGATGACCTTGGTCAGCTCTTCGTGAAGGATGAATTGCACCCGGGCGTCGAGCGACAGCTGGATCGGCCCGGGGCTGCTCTTGACCGAGCCGTCGAGCGCCCGTTCGATCCCGGCGAGGCCGCTATTGTCGACCCCGCAGAACCCGACGACGTGGGAGGCCAGATCGCCGAACGGGTAAGCCCGGCGCACCTCGTGCTTGAACTGCAGCCCGGGAATGCCGAGGCGATTGACATCGTATTCCTGGCGCGGCGTCAACTGGCGCTTGATCCACACAAAGCCCTTGCCCGAGGTCAGCTTGGCGTAAACCTCGGCGGGATCGAGGTCGGTGAGCACCGAGGTCACCGCGCGCGCCGCCTCCTTCGCATCGATGATCTGGCGCGGGTCGGCATAGAGCGAGGGGCTGTTGAGCGTCGTCGCGAGGAGCCTCCCGTCGCGGTCGACGATGTCGGCGCGCGCGGTTGGCGGCGTCGCGGCGGCGTGGATGCGCCCGACATGCGACTCGGCAGTGCCGCCCGCCAGCACGACGATCTCGACCAGGCGCAGCCCCACAACCGCGAAAACCAGGGCGAACAGAGCCGCAGTCGCGATCATCCGGGCCCGGCAAGTTTCCAATAGCGCGCTCGCGCGCTCGTCGGCAACTACCGGGGCGCACGGCGGCGGTGGCCGGAAATGCCGTGGCCGGCATGGGTTTTCGTCGATGCGCTGAAGCGCCCGCATCACCGCGTCTCGACGATTTGCGCGATCAGCGCATCAAGCGATTTCGCGGTTTCGCCCGGCCCGACGGTCGCCAGTTGCACCGGGGCCGCTGTTGCCGGTCGCGCCGGGGCGGGATCAATTGGCGGGTGTGGCCGGTCGGCCCCCGGGGCGTCATCCTGGGCGATGGCGCGGCCGGCCGCCGGAAGCGGCCCGGACACCGCCGGCGCCGGGGCGAGCGCGGCCGGGGTGACGGCAGACGGGGTTGGCGCCGCTGGGGGCGCCGCAGGGACGGAACTTGCTTCGACCACCGCACCGGGCGGGGTGGGGGGCACGCGCAGCGGGATCTCCTCGATCGTGCGCTGGAGCTGTTTCGTGGTTACCGAGGCCAGCCCGAGGAAACGGCGGTTAAGTTCGCTCAGCCGCTCGGGCTGGTTGAGATAGGTCCATTCCGCGGTCAGGACGCGGGTTTCCTGCTGCTCGGCGGTGGTTTGCCGGCGCACCCGGTTGAGCTCGTCCTCGGTGTCCTGGATCGCGTATTTGACCTTGAACGTCGTGAACCCGGCCACCAGCACGAGCACCAGCCAGAACACGGTGCCGAGCCTCGTCATCGTGCGCCGGCTCCGGCGGCATGCCGCGAGGTTCCCCCCGCGCCGGCGATTGCCGGCCACGGCGGCGCTGCGGTGCGCTCGGCGCCGCGCAGGCGGGCCGAGCGGGCCCGCGGATTGCGGAGGATCTCATCGGCGCTCGGCCGGACCGCGCGGCGGCTCAACAGGCGGAAGCTTGGCGCCGGCGCCGCCGGCGACGGCGGGGCGTGGCGAGACGTGGCTGCGGCCGCGCCACTGCGCTGCCGCAGAAAGCTCTTGACCCTGGCGTCTTCGAGCGAATGGAAGGAGACGACGGCGAGCCTTCCGCCCGGCATCAAAACCCGCTCGGCCCCGGCCAGACCGCGATCCAATTCCTCGAGTTCGTCGTTGACCGCGATCCGCAGCGCCTGAAAGGTGCGGGTGGCGGGGTCGAGGCCAGGCTCGCGGGTCGGGATCGCCGCGCGCACGATTTGCGCCAGTTCGCCGGTGCGGCGGATCGGGCCCTGTTGCCGGGCGACGACGATTGCCCGCGCGACGCGCCGGGCAAAACGCTCCTCGCCGAGGGATCCGATCAACTCGGCCAGTTCATCCTCCGGCAGGCGTGCGACGAGATCGGCCGCGTCCGCCCCCTCGGCGCCCATGCGCATGTCGAGCGGGCCGTCGGAACGGAAGGAAAACCCCCGCTCGGCGTTGTCGAGCTGCATCGAGGAAACCCCGAGATCGAGAGCGACACCGGCAACCGGGCCGAGATTCGCCGCGCCGATCAGCCGCTCGATGTCGCCGAAGCGGCCCTCGATCATCGTCAGGCGTCCGGGGTGCTCGGCCGCGAGCGCGGCGCCGCGCCGCACCGACACGGGATCGCGATCGATGCCGACAACCCGGCACCGCGCCGCCGCGAGCAGCGCCGCGCTATAGCCGCCGGCGCCAAAGGTCCCGTCGACGTAAACCACGCCGTCCCGGGGCATCAGCACGGCCAGCACCGCATCGATGAGCACCGGGACATGATCGGGTGACGGTCCGGTCGGGGACGCCGCCGCCGCCCCGGCCGACACTCGGCGGCGCCGCGAATCACCGGTCGGGGTAGGCCGCCCCCGATTCATGATGGCGGCGGCTTCATGATGGCGATGGCGTTCGCGCCATGCCGCCGCGTGGCGGCAAGGTCGTGCGCTGGCGGCGCGCGCGCTCGCGCACTGCGCTGCTATACGCCTCGTAACCCGCCGGGTCCCACAGCTGGAACATCGCGCCGAGCCCGACAAACGCGACCTCGCTCCCGATATGCGCGGATTCCTTGAGTTTCTCCGGCAGGATGACGCGCCCTTCGCCATCGAGCGTCAAGGGGTGCGCCTCGGCGAAGAGCAGCGACAGATTCTCGTATTCTTCGGAGAATTGCTCGAGGGTTTCGATGCGCTCCTGCATCTCCACCATACGGTCGCTGCCGGTGCATTCGAGCGCCGGCAGTCGCATCGAAGGAAACGCGATCAAGAGATTGGGCTGGCGATGGGTCGCCAGAGTGGAACGAAAGGTCGCCGGCACTGAAACTCGTCCCTTGCGGTCGACCTTGTTCACGTAAGTGGAAATAAACAGTTCCACTTGCTTCCCCCAACGCTCCCCCACAGACGTCCGGCAAGGGACAGGCCCGGCAGCACCATCGAGTTCCCCCCAGAACGCTGGTGCTCGCCCATGGGTAGAGATGGGATATCATGGGTTCTCGTGGGGCGTCAACATCTTTTTTAGTAAAAAAAATCCTTTTCCAAATGTTCGACTGCTGCCGACTTTCACCACACCATGTAGTCTGCCGCGGATGCTTATGGTACGAAGTGCGAAATAATGTTCCCATTTCGTTCCAAGTGCAACTAAGGCGTGGCAACACTGGCGAAGCGCGCTACAGCCCGGTCACACTCCCTCTTGTCAAGGCGCGAGGAATAACCGTGATTCGATATTAGTAGTATCTCGGTGGGCGGCAAGCACAAAATATTGGGGCAACGAACGCGCATCCCGCGCGGCGCCAGACGGTCTGTAAGCCGGGTTCTGTTCCGCCCCGATAACGAATCACCGGCGCGGAGATGGCCATTCATCTAGGACGTTCGTTACCGAACGCCTCGTGCGACCGACCCGAGCGGCGGCGCGGAAGGCCCGCCCGGCGGCGCCGGCATTGCCGAGGTCGCCTGCCGCTCCTACTTGGTCTTGCTCCCGGTGGGGTTTTCCCTGCCGCCGCCGTTGCCGGCGGCGCGGTGCGCTCTTACCGCACCATTTCACCCTTGCCGCCCGGCGCTTCGTTATTAGCGAACCGCGTAGGCTTGGCGGTATGTTTTCTGTGGCACTTTCCCTGGGGTCGCCCCCGCCGGGCGTTACCCGGCACCGTACCTCCGTGGAGCCCGGACTTTCCTCTCCTCGCGACATGCAAAGAGCGGCCATCCGACCGTCTGGCATGGGATCATGTGGGAAATCCCGCCCGCGATTGAAAGATCAGTGAACCGGCGCATCGGGCGGGATGGCCGGCGCGGATCGGCGGCGGAATGCGACCCAGAACAGAAGCCCCGCCACTGCGAAAATGGCGAACGCGATCAGCGCCAGGGGCCACCCCCCGGGGATGCCGATCCCGAAAAACAGAAAGCACCCGCGGGCAGCAGCATGAGGATGGCAAAGATCAGAGCCGCGATCTGGCCGCCGCTCATGCCGGCGCATCCGGTGAACCGCCTCGATCGGGAGGGCGACGATGGTAAGCGACCCAGAACAACAGCGCCGCCACCGAAAGAATTCCGATCCCGATAAGCAGCAGCGACGGATCGAACTCATTCGATTGAGGATGTTCGGAAAGACCGAGTCCGTTCAGAAAAACGACCCCGAAAAACACAAAACAACCGCCGGGAAGCAGCAGCAGGATGGCGAAAATCAGCGCCGCGATCTGGCCACCGCTCATCCGTCGATCCTCCCGGCACGGGCGGTCAGTCCCGGCGCCGCCGCGTCACGGCGGCGGGGCATCGGACGGAACGCCCGGAGCGGATCGACGGCGCAGCGCAACCCAGAACAACAGCCCGGCCAACCCCAAGATCGCGGACGCGACCCCCAGCAACAGCGGAGCTGCGTCCGAAAACTGTCGATTCTCGTCGGTTGCGAAGCCGATCCCGAACACCAGGAAACACCCGCCGGGCAGCAACAGCACAATGGCGCACAAGACAGCGCCGCGACCTGGCCGCCGCTCATGCAATGGCCCTCGCCGCCCGGGCGGTAAGGCCCGGGCGGTGGAACATGTTGTAGGTGTCGAACGGGATGATCCGGCCGTCGCCGGTGACGAAATGGATGCAGGAGCGCTTGACCCCGGCGAGGCAGAAATTGAAGCGGTCGAGAAAGCTGACGACCGTCACCCGGAAGACCCGGTCGTAGCCGATCTCCGGCCGGCACCTCGACCAGCGGCAGGCAGCACAACACCTCGCGCAGCACATTGGCCGATTGCTGCCCGGCGCAGGAGAGCGAGAGCAGTTCGACCAGGAGCTTGCGCATCTCGGGCTTGCTCTCGAAGGTGACCGAGTTCGGCGCCTCCTGGACCAGGACCTCCTGCGGAAAGAGATGGGTCAGCGGGCGCACCTCCCCGCCGACGCGCATCCCATAGCCGATCGAGATCGCCTCGGGATTGCACGGCAAGGGGATCAGGTCGTCCTCGCCGAAGACGCCCCACTGATCGATGATCGCGCGGCGGATTTCCGAGAGCACGATGCGGTTCTCGCGCGGGTCGAAGCCGTCGTTGCGCCCGGCGTCCTGCACCGGCTGGAAGGTGACACCGCGCACGCAGGACCAGCCCTGCGCGTTAGCGCAGCACGTCGCCGATCTCACTGTCGTTGACGCCTTTGCGGATGACGCAGACGAGCGTCGTCGAGATCCCGGCCGCCTCGAGCGCTTCGAAGCGCGCGCTCGCGCACGCGACGGAGATCGGCGCCGCGGATCGTGCGCAGCGCCTGCGCGGAGAGCGCGTCGAATTGCAGGTAGACTTCGAAGCCGCGCTTCATCTCGGCGAGCGCGGTGACGAAATCGGGGTCGGTGGCGAGGCGGATGCCGTTGGTGTTGAGCATCACGTGGCGGATCGGGCGGGCCCGTGCGGCGCGCAGGATGTCGAGGATGTGCGGGTGCAGCGTCGGCTCGCCGCCGGAGATCTGCAGAAGATCGGGCTTCCCCTCGCTCTCGACCAGGAGATCGAGCATCGCCTCGATCTCGGCAAGGCTGCGCTCGCCCGCTTTCTGCGGCGAGGAGCTGGCAAAACATGTCGGGCAGGTCAGGTTGCAGTACTCGTTGACCTCGATAATGGCGAGGCAGCTGTGCTGCTCGTGGTCCGGGCACAGCCCGCAATCGTAGGGACACCCCTTGTCGATCCGGGTGTGGAACTTGAGCGGCACGTCGCCGGGCTTCAAAAAATCGCGGCACCACTTCCAATAGCGCGCCTCGCTCGAGACGAGCGTCTTCTGGACGCCGTGCTCGGCGCAGCGCTTCAGGTAATAGACCGCCCCGCCTTCCTCGAGGATCTTGGCCGGCACCAGAGCGAGACAGGTCTCGCACAACGAGGTGGTCTGGCCGAGAAAGATGTACGGGCGGGCCTTGCGCGGCCCCGACTCCCGCTGGGCGGGCGCGGCGTCGCTCAACTGCGCAGCTTCTGGCGATATCGGCATGGCTGGCGCAACTCCCGGCAGGCAAAGAAGATGGCATAGGCCACCAGCGCCAGCGACAACAGGTGGAACAGGTTGAGCGGCCCGACCACCGTGCCGTAGGGCTTGAGGAATTCCCAGAGAAACCGCTGGCCCGCATAAACCGCGACGAATGCGTAGAACCCGGTTCGCCGCACGCGGTCCCCTCCCCGGCGCAGCACCGGCACGAACAGGGCAAAGAATATTGCCATCGTCGCCGCCTCGTAAAGCTGCACCGGGTGACGCGCGACGCCGTCGCCGAAATCGACGCCCCACGGCAGTGCCGTCGGCGTGCCGTAGGTCATGTCGTCCAACCCGGCGAAGAAGCAGCCGAGCCGGCCGACCGCGATCGCCGCCGCGAGCGGCGCGACAAAGCGCAGCCCCGTGGAGCCCTCGACCCCGGCGCGCCACTTGAGCGCCTCGATCGCGATGATCCCGCCGGCGATCGCCCCCTCGATGCTGCGCGCGATCCCGTCGATGCCGGTGAGCCAGAGGTTGGCGGAGCCGGCGAGATAAGCGCCGACGGTCGCGCCGAGCGACACGGCCGCAATATAGAGAGGGTGAACCTGCCAGGGCTCGTCCGGCACTCCGGGCGCCGCCGCCGGAACCAGGCGATAGGCGACGAGCCCAGCAATGAGCGCCAGCACGTCGAAAACACTGTGTATGACCAAGAGCTGAGCCCGAACCGCTGCACCTCGCTCAACGATCATAGCGCCGCGCGGCGAGCCTGAGATAGGACCGAAGCGACCATCGCTGCTGCCGTTGGTCGCACCCCGCATTTTCATTCAGACAGGACCAACTCGCTTTCGTTGGCCGGGGTTTCGTTCAGTTGATCGAGAAGATCCGGCAATTTCCGTATAAAATCGGAGCGATTGATTCGCTCTACGTCGCGCGACTTGAGTACGAATTTTTTCGGGCCTTCTTCATAATATTTTCCGTCGGCATAGATCAGGTATAGATCAGGTGAGGTTGCCGGATGCACAAACACCGCGCGACAGCGTAACGGTATGGCTCCCTTGGTCTGTAAATCGATCATCGCTATCGCCATGTAATAAAAGATTTTGGATGACCCGTAAACGACGACAATGTTGGTAAAAAGTGAACCATTAAACCCATAGATGGTCCATTCCTCGTTCGAAAATCCCGACAATTGCCACATCGATTTTTTAACGAAATTCGGATCGGCGAAATCATGTCTGGAAATATGAGTATTGGGTGCCGTTAACCCGGAATGTCCGGCCCACGCCCATTTGTCGGAGTGCGGCTGTGGCTTTGGCTCGAGTTGCCGCGAGGCTGGGGTTCGGCGTTGCAGCATGTCGAACGCTGCGTTAATCTCCTGGGCAATTTCAATTTTTCCGCCGGCATCCGGATGGTATTTTTGCAGTAGCGTATTTCTCGATTTCCGTATTTTGTCAAACGACATCCGACTGATATCGACACCATACTTCTGGAATACCCGCACTGCGTCCTCTATAGGCATCAGATCACCTTGCGGAAGCTACTAAGCGAGCGGCGGAAGTCTTGTTACGCTGGGGTAGGGGCGGCAGCGTCAGACCGCCGGGCGCTCGCGCTTCCCGACATTCCCGCCGATCGACACGTATTTGCCGAAACGTCTTTGCCGAGACGTATTTGCCATAGCACGCAAGGTTCGGTTAGCGAAGAAAATTCTAGTATGGGAGGAAGAATACAGTCTTGACGTGCATCAAAATTTCGGCGGCGCATTACGACGCAGCTCGCCATCCTTCGGCGGGATAGGGGGCGGGAGCGGCGGCGGCAGCCGGGCGAGCGTCACCCCTGCCCGCATGATTGCGGGCACATCCGCCGCACCAGCGCGATGAAATGCTGCGCGGCGGGTGAGTTCGCGGTGCGTCGATAAGCGAGGTTGAGCGGCGCGACGAGGCCGGCGCCTTCGTCCAGTGCCCGGTAGACGACGCCGTGGACCCTGAGCCGGCGCATCGATTGCGGCACCAGGGTGACGCCGAGCCCAGCGGCGACGAGGCTCAAGGTCGCCAGCATGCGCGGCGCCTCTTGGCCGATCACCGGGCTGTATCCGGCACGCTGGCAGGCCGCGATGATCCCGTCGTAGAGGCCGGGCCCGAGCGGCCGGCGGTAGAGGATAAAGGTTTCCGCCGCCAGCGCCGCCAAGGAGAGCGGTCTTGCGGCGGGTCTGGCACCCGGGCCGACCGCCAGCGCGTGTCCGGCGGGAAGCGCCGCCACCATCGCCTCTTCGAGCACCGCAAGGACGGCGATGCCCTCCGCGGGCCCATCCGCGCTTGTGCTGATCGGCGAGCGCACGAAGGCGGCGTCGAGCCGCTCCTCGAGCAGGGCCGCGACCAGTTCGCCGGTGCCGCTCTCTTCGAGGCTCAGCGCGACCAGCGGATGGGTTTCCCGATAGTCCCGAATCGCCTGCGGGACAAAAGGATGAAACGAGGCCGAGCTGGTGAAGCCGAGCCCGATCCGGCCGGCTTCGCCCCGCGCCGTTCGCCTGGTCATGGTGACCGCGTGCTCGATCTGCCGCAGGATCGCCTGCGCCTCGGCAAGCAGCGCCGCTCCTGCCTGGGTCAGTTCGACCCCGCGCGGCTTGCGGCGCAACAACTGGACGTCGAGCTCAACTTCGAGCGCGCGGATCTGTTGGCTGAGCGGCGGCTGCTGGATGCCGAGCCGCTGCGCCGCGCGGGTGATGTGCCCCTCCTCGGCGACCGCTACAAAGTAACGAAGGTGGCGCAGTTCCATATCTGAAACATATCGAAAATGCCTGATAGATATATTGGACAAGCTGTACCACCCGGCAATAGGTTCGTGATCCGGGCGCAAGCCGGGATGACCGGGAGGCGGTGGCGATGGCGAGTGAGGCAAAACTCCTGACCGTGCAATTCCTGCGATGGCTCGCGCTGCGGCCGCGCAGCTACGGCGAGGTGCGCGATACCTGGAGCAGCACCTGTCCGCTGAATTGCGCGTGGGAGGATGCAATCTGCGAGGATCTGGTGGAGCGCGGTGCGGACGGGCGTGTCGTGTTGAGCGAGCGCGGGCGGTCGCGGCTGCGAGAAGCGGCCGCGCCTTTGCCCTGATCGCCGGCTTGCTTGACCCGCCGGGCGGAGTATCGTACCCGCCCGCGGCCCGGCCCCAAGGCCCCCTGTCGAGAGGAGAACCCCCCGTGAGCGTCACCGGCCACGACACCCTGAAGGCTCGCCGCACCCTCGAAATCGACGGCAAGCGCTACGATTATTTCAGCCTTGAAGCCGCCGCGCGCGCGGCGGGCCTCGGCGACATATCGCGGCTGCCCTCGTCCCTGAAGATCCTCCTCGAAAACCTGGTGCGGCTGGAAAACGGGCGCACCGTCACGGTCGACGACATCAAGGCGGTCGGGCAGGGCTCGGCCGGCAAGACCGAGGAGCGCGAAATTGCCTTCCGCCCGGCGCGTGTGCTCATGCAGGATCTGACCGGGGTGCCGGCGGTCGTCGATCTCGCGGCGATGCGCCAGGCGATGGTCAACCTCGGCGGCGACCCCAACAAGATCAACCCGTTGTCGCCAGTCGATCTGGTGATCGACCACTCGGTGCAGATCGACGAGTTCGGCAATCCGCGTGCCTTTGCCAACAACGTCAAGATCGAGTTCGAGCGCAACGGCGAGCGCTACCGCTTTCTGCGCTGGGGCCAAAGTGCCTTCGAGAATTTCCGCCTGGTGCCGCCCGGCACCGGGATCTGCCATCAGGTCAACCTCGAATACCTCTCACAGGTGGTGTGGACGACCGATGAGGACGGACGGACGATCGCCTATCCCGATACCCTCGTCGGCACCGACAGCCACACGACGATGGTCAACGGATTATCTGTCCTCGGCTGGGGGGTCGGCGGCATCGAAGCCGAGGCGGCGATGCTCGGGCAGCCGATCTCGATGCTGATCCCCGAGGTGATCGGCGTCCGCCTCAGCGGCCGCTTGCGCGAGGGGGCGACCGCGACCGATCTCGTGCTGACGATCACCCAGCTGTTGCGCCGGCGCGGCGTCGTCGGGCGGTTTGTCGAGTATTTCGGCCCCGGCGTCTCCGAGCTCGCGCTCGCCGACCGCGCGACGATCGGCAATATGTCGCCGGAATATGGTGCCACCTGCGGCTTTTTCCCGATCGATGCCGAGACGATCCGCTACCTGACGTTGACCGCGCGCGAGCCCTCGCGGGTGAAGCTGGTCGAGGCCTATGCCAAGGCCCAGGGGCTGTGGCGCGACGCCAATACGCCCGACCCGATATTCACCGACACGGTCGAACTCGACCTCGCCACCGTCGAACCCTCGCTCGCCGGGCCACGCCGACCGCAGGACCGGGTGGCGCTGGGCGATGTGGCGACGGCCTTCGATGCTGAGTTGCCGAAGCTTGCCGGGGTCGACAAACCGCGCAAGGCCACCGTCGCCGGCGCCAATTACGAGATCGGCGACGGCGATGTTGTCATCGCCGCGATCACCAGCTGCACCAACACCTCAAACCCGAGTGTCATGCTGGCGGCCGGGCTCCTCGCCAAAAAAGCCAACGAGCGCGGCCTCAAAACAAAGCCCTGGGTGAAGACCAGCCTCGCCCCCGGCAGCCAGGTGGTCAGCGATTATTATGCCGCCTCCGGCTTGCAGGTCGAGCTCGACAAGCTCGGCTTCAACCTTGTCGGCTACGGCTGCACGACCTGCATCGGCAATTCAGGACCCTTGCCCGAGCCGATCGCGGAAGCGATCGAGGACAACGACCTCGCGGTCGCTGCCGTCCTCTCCGGCAACCGCAATTTCGAGGGCCGCATCCACGCCAATGTGCGGGCCAATTATCTCGCCTCCCCGCCGCTCGTCGTCGCCTACGCGCTGGCCGGCTCGGTCCGCCGCAATCTGCGCGCCGAGCCATTGGGCGAAGGCAGCGACAACCAGCCGGTCTATTTGAAGGACATCTGGCCCAGCAATCGCGAGGTCGCCGACACCGTGGCCTCGGCCGTCCAGCGCAGCGCCTTCGCCCAGCGTTACGGCAATGTGTTCGAAGGCCCGCCCGAATGGCGCGCGGTGCCGTCGACCGGTGGCATCACCTACGATTTTCAGGAGGCCTCGACCTATCTCGCGCTGGCGCCGTATTTCGAGAACATGCCGAAGGAACCGGCGCCGGTCAGCGATGTAAAGGGGGCGCGCGAGCTGGCGATCTTCGGCGACAGCATCACGACCGACCACATCTCGCCCGCCGGCAGCATCAAGGCCGACGGACCGGCCGGCGAATACCTGATCAGCTTCCAGGTGCGCCCGTCCGAGTTCAACACCTACGGCGCGCGGCGCGGCAACCACAACGTCATGGTGCGCGGCACCTTCGCCAACATCCGCATCAGGAACGAGATGGTGCCGGGGGTCGAGGGCGGCATGACCAAGCTGATGCCCGACGGCACGGTCATGTCGATCTATGACGCCGCTGTCGAATACAAAAAGCGCGGCGTGCCGCTCGTCATCTTCGGCGGCAAGGAATACGGCACCGGCTCGTCGCGCGATTGGGCGGCCAAAGGCACCCTCCTCCTCGGCGTCAAGGCGGTCATCGTCGAGAGCTTCGAGCGCATCCACCGCTCCAACCTCGTCGGGATGGGCGTCTTGCCGCTGCAATTCCGTGACGGCGTCAGCCGCCAGACCCTGAAGCTGACCGGCGCCGAGACGCTCGACATCATCGGCGTCGAAGCCGGCCTCAAGCCGCGCATGATGCTGACCATGCGCATCCACGATGCGAGCGGTGGCGTGCGCGAGGAGCCGGTCGTCTGCCGCATCGATACGCTCGACGAAGTCGAATACTTCCGCCACGGCGGCATCCTGCAATACGTCCTGCGCGGCCTCCTCAAGGCGGCATAGCCGCTCCGGCGGCTTGCCAGGCGGTGGATCGCAAACGCACTAAACCACCGGTTTGCATCGCACGATGGTGACGGTCTGCAAACCTGGTGGTGAAGGGGACCATCGCCGGAACGAGGCGCCACCTAGCTTATAGGGTTGATCCATGTCAATGTGGTCTTCGAAGCCCGGAGCGATCGTTCAAACAGGAAAGGTCGCGACGACGTTCCAGAAAAAAAGAGGCAGGGGGTCGGATCATGCGTCAATGCACATTAATGAGAATTTTTGGGTTCATATTGGCCGTGGTGGAGTCGATTACCTCATTCGATGCCCAGGCGGATACGATCACGCAGACCGATGTAGCCACAGAGGGCCCGATTTATAATACCGGCACTAATTTGAGTTTTAACCAGTTCGATCCATCGCTCGGTAACCTCACCGGCGTTGGCCTCAGTCTTTCGGGAGACGCCACCTTTAGCGTTGATTTTACTCCAGTGTATTGCGATGATTCACCTTTCGGTCCGTATAATTGTTCCGATGTGATCGGAGATTTTTACTTCGGTTTTTACTTTCTAGGCCCTGGCTTGCCCCCAAACCCGAACGCCCCGTATATGAACCCAAATGCCGAATTCAGTTTCGGTTTGGACAACATACAGATACCGCAAACGGTGGGTCCGGTAACAATCAACGCTGGGGCACTGATCGACCCACTTACAGGATATATTGGTACCGGTGATGTGGTTATCGATTACTTAACCGGTGCGGATCTCAGTCAGTGCTATGACAATAACCAAAGGGGGAATCTTGTTTTTTGCTCAGACAATGCAGACCTTACTTTGTCTCTGACATATGCTTACACGCCTGTTCCAGAGCCGAATACAATCTTGCTGCTTATAACGTCGTTAGGGCTCATGGGCATGGTTTCCTTATTCGCTTCGAGCAGAATGCTTCGCATCTGATTGATCAGCGCTAAATTGGCGAACACTGATTATCAAGCCCTGTAATCAAACCCGGCAGGGGGTGGGGGAACGTGCCCATTAACCGTGGCCGGACGGCCCAGCCCCTCCACAAAAATATCACAGCTCTGAGATCCTTTATGAGTTTAAGACCTAGAAGCCCTCACCGATCGCTCGCGGCCGCGAGCGGTCACCCTTCTGCCGCAGCGCGGGAGAGGGTGCTGACTCGTGCGGCGCGGAGGCGGGTGCGGGTTCTGCAGCGGTTGCGGGCGGTTGCCGTGCCAATGCGTGGGTGAGGATGCCGGCGACGATCATCGCCCCGCCGATCGCGCGGCCGGCGGTGACCGCTTCGCCGAGGACGAGCGTCCCGATCATGACCACGGTGACGAGTTCGACATTGGCGAGGATTGCAAAGCCGGGCGCCCCGAGGCGCGGCACGCTGTAGGAAAACAGGGTCATGGTCAGGGCGCCCGGGCCCAAGGCGATGAACACGACGAGGAGCCAGGCGAACCCGCTCGCCGGCAGATCGAGCCCGCCCCAAGCGGTCATCACCCCGAATGTCACCGCCATCCCGGTAAAAAGGCCAAAGGCACCGACGAGCGGCGGATAGCGCCGCAACAGCCGCGCATTGATCGCGAGGTACAGCGCGTAGACGAGGGGCGAGGGCAACGCCCAGCAGAGGCCGCGCACATCGATCGTGCCGCCTTTGAGCCCGGGCGCGGTAATGAGCCCGGCGCCGGCGAGGATGATGGCGATGCACAGGACCGCGCGGGGCCGGATCGGCTCCTTGAAGAACAGCCGGTCGAGCGCCAGCGTCACCGCAGGGTAGGTGTAGAACAATAAGACCGCGATGCTGGTCTCGAGCGTCTTGGGGCTCTCCCAGAAGCACAGTGTCTGCGCCGCGCCGAGCGTGGCTCCGACGAGCGCGATCCGCCATGCGCCGCCGCGCCAGGCCAACCGCGGATCGAGCCCTACCGCTAACGCAGCAACCGCCAGCGCGACCAGCGCCAGGCTGTAGCGCCAGAACAGCATCGAGGGCGCGCCGAGGCCGTCGGCGTAAAGCAGCCGCGCCACCAGCGGCATGACGCCAACCATCGCGCTGCCGGAGACGGCGGCGAGCGCGGCGGGCCACAATCGGGTCGCCGTCTTGTTCATCGCGCCTGTTCTACACGAAGACCGGGCGGAACCGGCCGATCAGCGCCGCGTTAATTTCGTGAATAGTATTCGATGCGGGAGACCTGCCATGTCGGCCGTGACCATCATCGCCGGCATTGCTTTCATCGCGATGTTCGGTGGCGTGGTCGTCGCCTGGTGGCGCGGGCAAAAGCATCTCTTCTCGTTTCTTTTGGTGGCCTCGGTCGCCACCCTCGCCATCGCCCTCGGCCATGCGCGGGGCTGGCAATACCGGGACCAGAATGCGGTAATCGAGGTTGCAACCCGACCACCGGCGACGCCGGCTGCCACTACGCCTACCGGATCGGCAATTGCGTCGCCGACACCGGCCGCGATGATCACAGAGCTGAGCGGGAGCGCCACACCACCGGCCCTTGGCAATCCCGGCGCCGGTTATCCGTGACCGGCCATCGCCCGACCTAGCGCCTTGGCGAGTGCCTTCTGCCATTGGCCGCCGGCAAAGGCGGCGGCAAGCCAGCCGTCGACAAACGCCTTCATCGCCGGGTCGCGGGCGAACATGTAGGCTTTTTCGAGCCGGGTGAACGGGGCCGCGACCGGGACCGCGCACAATTCGGGGTGGAGCTCGGCCTGGTGGTCGGCCTCGAGCCCGTCGGTCACCATGACGTCGGCGCGCCCCGCCACGATCTCCTCGAAGACGCTGGCGTTGTCGTGGTGGATTGTTACCTGGGCGCGGGTGAAGTTGGCGCGGGCAAAGGCTTCGTTGGCCGAGCCCGGGTTGGCGATGACCCTGACCCCCGGCTCGTCGATCGCGGCGACTGAGGTGAAGCGCTCGCGATCCTCGCGCCGGCACAACGGCCGCTTGCCGTCGACAAAGGTCGGGATCGAGAAAAACGCCCGCTCGCGCCGCGCCGCGGTGACCGTCACCCCGCCCATCGCGATATCGAACCGGTCCTCGAGAAAATCGTCGAGCAGATCGACCCACACGGTCGGCACGAATTCGAGCCTGACCCCGAGCCGCGCGGCCAGATCATGCGCCATGTCGATATCGGCGCCCGCATACGACCCGTCGGGCCGGATGAGGCTGAACGGGGTGTAGTCCCCGGTCGTCCCGACCCGGAGCACCCCGGCCGCGCGAATGCGGTCGAGCGTCGGGGAATGACCATTTGTCATTGCTGCGTCGCTGCGCCCCTCGACGGGGGTTACTCCCCCGGCCGTTCGTACCAGATACGGCCGTCCTTCATGGTCATCTGGGCGATCAGGCGGCGCTTGGCGGTGACGGTGTTGCCGTCGCTGTCCTTCAAGTCGAAATTGCCGTCGCGCAGTTCGATGACGGCGATGTCGGCATTGGCGCCGGGCTTCGAGGTGCCGACCGTGCCCTCATAGCCGAGGATCTTCGCCGGCGCCGCGGTGGCGCGCACGACGATGTCGTCGAGCGACATGCCGAAATGCAGGAGTTTCGACATCGTCGTCGTCAGATCCCAGACCGGTCCGTTGGTCGCGCTGGTAAAGGTCAGATCGGTCGAGATCGTGTCGGGCAGAAAGCCCTGGTCGAGCGCCTTCTCGATCATCGGAAAGCTGAAATGGTTCCGGCCATGGGCGCAGTCGAAGATGATGCCGTGGCGCTGCGCCTCGACGACCTCCTTCAGCACGAACTGCTTTTCCTGGCCCATGATGCCGTGGGCGCGGCCGTGATAGCAGTGGGTGACGATGTCGCCCGGCTTCATCTCGGCGAGCAATCTCGGGTAGCGGAATCGGCGAATTGGTGATGTGGATCATCAGCGGCACGCCGCCGGCCATGTCCGCGGTCTGGCGCGCCAGCTTGACCGGCTCGGTGGTGTATTCCCAAACCAGGCCCGGTCCGTAGCGCAGCTTGACCCCGATCGCCAGATCCGGGTTCTCGCTGATCGTGCGGGCGCAGCCCTCGGGGTCGGCATAGGGGAAATGCGACAGTTCGCCGCCGCGCGAGGTGCCGACGATGCCGATCGCCGACAGATTGACAAAGGCGCGGATGCGGGTGCGCACCTCATGGTCGATGACATGGCGCAGCCCGGCAAAGGTCGCCGACCCGGTGCTGCCGGCGTCGCACAGCGTGGTGACCCCGCTCGCCCGGCAGAAATGATCGGTGTGCGCCGCCCATGTCGTGCGCGTTGACGAAGACATGGGCGTGGATGTCGATGAGCCCCGGCGTCACCAGGAGGCCCTTCGCGCTGATCGTGCGATGCGCCTCGCTTGCGTCGGCAGCGACGGCGCAACCGCGACGATCTTGCCGCCGCTGATCGCGACATCGAGCTTGCCCTTCAACCCCGCCGCGGGATCGATGACCTCGCCGTGCTGGATCAACAGGTCGTATTTCATTAGTGCCTCTCCGCTTTCCCGCAGGCTCAGGTCACCGTCACCCAGTACCCTACAATGGCGCTGAAATTCTTGCGCATATGGTTGTAGCGCGGCTCGTGCGACTGGACCCGCCCCACTTCATCAGTGGCGCGCGACATCAGGTGGTAGCGGCCCTTCTCCCTTGCGTCCCAGCGGTAGGACCAGCGCACCCACATGAAGCGCTCGCGCGGCTGTTCGATGTGCGCGGAATGCCAGGTGTCGCCGCCGTCGGTGCTGACGTCGACCTGGTCGATGGCGCCGGCGCCGCTCCACGCATAGCCGCGGATCATGTGGATGCCGGGGGGCAGCGTCTCGGTGTCGTCGTTGGGCTGGGTGACGAGCGATTTGACGCCGATCGTCGTGATCAGCTCCTTGTTCGGGTCGTCGGGCGAGTTGCCGTAATAATAGAACTCGTAGTGGTACCAGCAGTCCGGCTCCCGCTCCATCAGCTCGAGCTTGGTCAGCCACTTGACCGACCAGTTGCCCGACCAGCCGGGAACCAGGAGACGCACCGGCGCGCCGTGCAGGTGCTCCAAGAGCTGACCGTTCTGCGCCCAGGCGAGGATGGTGTCCGGGTGGAGCGCCTTTTCGATCGGCAGGCCCTTGTCGTAATAGAAGGGTTTCGTGCCGGGTTTCGCCGTATTCGGCACGCCCTCGTCGCTCCCCTCGGCCCGGACGTAAAGCGATTTCGCGGTGAGGCCGGCTTCGTTGAGGACGGCGGCGAGCGGCACACCGGTCCACTCGCTCCCGCTGAGGATCATCGCTTCTTTGGTGCGCGAGGGCTTGGGTCCCTCGCCCTTGAAGTATTCGAAATAGGTGGCATCGCTCCCCGAACACTCCATCACGGTGCGCACGCTGCGCGCCGGGAACCGGCGCAACTGGTCGAGGTTGAGGGTGAGCGGCGCCTTCACCTCACCAAAGATGTTCACCTCCCACTTGTTGCTTTCGACCACCGGCGGCACGGCGAAATGCTGGACTGTATAGTGGAGGTCGGTGGGCGTGATCACCCCCTCCAAATCCATCACCGGCGTCCGGATCCGCACGGTCCGGTCCTCGTTGTCCTTCAGCGTGACCGGGGCGATCTCCTTGGTCGGCCAGCCGTGCCAGCTGCCGGTCTTCTTGGCATTGGCCGGGTCGGAACTGACCGGCTGATCCATCCGCAGGAAATCGGGAACCGCACCTTCCTCTTTCGTCGTCGCCATGCCGCTTCCCCCCATCGCTGGAAAAATCAACGAGCCGCCCGGCGTCTTCCTGATACGACGCCGCGCAGAGTCGAGTATTCGAAGCCCGCACCTCAAGCCATCTCGGGAACCAACTCTGTGACCGTCTCCAGCTGGCCGACGGTCTCCCGGCCGAACAGCAGCGGGACGAAGGCGCCAAGCGACACGATAACGACAATCGTGCCGAAGAAGGCGACTGGCGAGCCGGTGTGCGGCTCAACCAGGAACGGCGCGAGCACGCCGGCAAAGATGCGCCCGAACGCCTCGCCGAAGATATTGCCACGCCCGCGCAAAGCGGTCGGAAACTGCTCCGACAGATAGACCCGCACCGCCGGGAACGATGCTAGCGCCGTGAAGCCGATGATCATGGCGCCGGCACTCATCAAGACGTTGGCGGCATCCCCTGCCAGATGCGCGCCCGCCATCAGGATGAGCCCGGGGAACGCCCCCGAGAGCGCGAAGGCGATCGTCCAGCGCCGGCCGATAATCTCCATCAGATAGCCGTTGAACGCTTTGCCGGGGATCGACGCGAGAAACACGATCGTCGTGATGCCGAAGCTCGTTGTCACCGCGGCACCCTGGTCGATCAGGGCTTTCGGCAGCAGGATCGCGATCAGGTAGTAGGCGCTGCCGGCGCAGATGCTGGTCACGATGCCGACCGCGGTCCAGCGCAACTGGCCGCTGGCAAACAAGGCGCTGAACGGCGGCAGGTGCTCGCGCGCCACGTGCAGGTTCTGGCCGAGATCGGCCTCCGTCAATAGCGGCACGCGGTTGCCGCAGCGTCGGATGAACTGGTTCACGGTGTCGATCGCCGCCTGGGTATGGCCGCGCCGTAACTGCCAGCGCGGGCTCTGCGGGATCACGAAATGCACCATGACCGGCACGACGAACAAGGCGAGCCCTCCGGGCAGGGCGATCAGCCGGAAGCCATTTGGATCGCTGGCCAACAGAGAGCCGACAAACGGCAGGAGCGCGAACGCGCTCGCCAGGCAGATCTCGTAGACCGCGCCATAGGTGCGGCGGTGCTGCGCCGGCATCAGTTCGGCGGCGACCGGGAACGGCGCGGTAATCGCAAAGCCGAGACCGAGGCCGGTCAGCAGGCGGACGATGATCAGTTGCTCAGCGGTCTGCACGAGCGGGATCATCAACGTGAAGAAGGTCATGCCGACGACGCCGATCTGGATGATCAGCTTGCGGCTGACGTGG
>CAVTGB010000047.1:0-21506 GCA_963734125.1 uncultured Alphaproteobacteria bacterium | reverse complement strand
AAGGGTAGTATGATTGGGTTCATGGAGAACCCCATCGTACTGACGGACGCGGAACGTATCGAACTCAAGCAGCGAGCGGCAAGCCGCAGCGGGCGTGCCGATGACGCGCGCCGGGCACGGCTGATGCTGCTGCTGGAGGCAGGCCATACCTGGGCCGCGATTCGCGACAAGCTGGACTGCAATGATCCGTTTATCGATCGCTGGAGCAAGCGATTTCGGGAAGAGCGGCTGGCAGGTCTGTTCAGTAGGCATGCTGGGCAAGAGGCCAGCACGCTGACTCCTGCCCTGGAGGCGCGCATCCTGGAATGGACGCTCAAGCGTACGCCACCGGACGGGGCGACCCAGTGGAGCACGCGTAGATTGGGAACGCAGCTCAAGGTGAGTCACATGATGGTGGCGCGGGTGTGGGTCAAACACGGCCTCAGACCGCAGCGACTGGACCGTTACATGGCGACCAACGACCCGGATTTTGAGCAGAAGGCTGCCGACATCATTGGGCTGTATCTGAACCCTCCGGCGCATGCGGCGGTGTTCTGTGTGGATGAGAAAACATCGATCCAGGCGCTCGACCGCCAGGACCCGGTATTGCCACTCTCGCCGGGACGCGCCGAACGCCACGGCTTTGAGTACTTCCGGCACGGCACGCTGTCCTTGTACGCGGCGTTCGACACTAAGACAGGCGAGGTACTCGGCAAGACGGCCGTGAGGCACACCTCTGCGGAGTTCGTCGCGTTCCTGGCGGACATCGTTGTCAACCAGCCGCGCGGCAAGGAGATCCACGTGATTGCCGACAACCAGTCTGCGCACAAGAGCAGGCCGGTCACGGACTTTCTGGCAGTGCATCCGAAAGTTCATTTGCACTTCACTCCGACATACTCCTCCTGGCTCAACCAGATTGAGCTCTGGTTTGCCAAGATCGAGCGTGATGTCATTGCACGCGGCGTGTTCACCTCGTTGGCCGACTTGCGGAGAAAGCTCATGAAGTACATTCGGCACTACAACAAAGTCCCGAAGACCGTAAAATGGCGCTACTTCGATCCTACGCGTCGCATTACTCCCAGTTCAGTCGTTACAGTCCACTAGTAGCCCAACTGACGAGAAGCGGACTTGTCAGGAGTTGGCACAGCGTTATGAGCAAAACGCGAGGCGTTGAGCCTCTACATTCGGCGGTGGATGCGATGGGTGCGCAGTGGAGTGAGGGATGTGATTGTGTGCGATGCGTTCAAGTGGCCGTGGAACGGCGAGCGCCTTACGCTTCCGCATCACCAACAGCAGTCCCAGCAACCCAACCCCAGCCAGGGTGAGAGCCGATGTCGCCGGCTCGAGGAACGGCGGCAGGGCCCACAGGACCGTTAACAGTGGGGTCGGCGGCGTATGCCCAGGTGACGGGACCGCTCACAGTGTTCGGTGCGTCGATGGTGAGCACCCCGGAATCACCCGAAGAGAGAAACACGGTTGCGCCGCTCTCATTCATAAAGGAGGCCGTAGTTGGAGAACTACTGTAGTCGGAGAATGCGGAGCCAATGGTGCCAGAGTCGGATACGCCGGTGACCCCAAACAGATTCGAGAATTCGATCGCGTCGCCGACATTAACGCCACAACTGGTCGTATCTTGAACGGAATAATTATATTGTCCCCCGGTCACGGGTGTTTCAAGGGCGAGGGTAAAATCGGACGCACTACATTCCACCTCGGTCACCCCCCACCCAGGTGCTGCAAAAACAAGCACCAACGCCATTGCCCCCAGAGCAGCCTTCACCAATGTGTTCATGCATGCCCCCCTTTGAGAAATTACATCGGAGGTACTGTGGCACTTTCGCTACCAATCTCACCTTGCTGAAAATAAAGAGGTTCCCTCTGCGGACACTGCAAACAATTGCGGTAGTTAAGCGAATGATTGCCAGTTTTTGGTCCAGGGTCGATACCGCCTGAGATTATCGGGAATGCGAGGTCCTGGAGGGCTTCGACCCCGCGGGTGAACCGAAGCTGCGCCCGGCGCGGCGGGCGATCACCTTGCGCCACCTGCTGACCCACACGGCGGGCTTTGTCTACGACTTCTGGAACGGCGAGATGGGCCGCTACATGGAGCAAAAGGGCGTCCCCGGGATCAGCTCCTGCCAAAACGCGGCATTGGCCTTGCCGCTCGTCTTCGAACCGGGCGAGAAATGGGATTACGGCATCAATATCGACTGGGTCGGGAAGGCGGTCGAGCGGGCCAGCGGGCGAAAGCTCGGCGATTATTTCGCCGAGCACCTGTTCGGGCCGATCGGGATGACGGATACCGCCTTCAAATTGACGCCGAACCATCGCGCGCGGCTCGTCGGGATGCATGCGCGCGGCGAGGACGGCGCGCTCGCGCCGATCGAGTTCGAGATCCCGCAGGAGCCGGAGTTCGAGATGGGCGGCGGCGGGCTTTACGGCACGGCGGCCGACTATCTCGCCTTCCAGCGGCTGTTCCTGAACCAGGGCCGCGCCGGTGGCGGCCAGGTGCTGAAGCCCGAGACCGTGGCGCTGATGGCGCAGAACGCGATCGGCGATCTCAACGTGCGCCTGCTCAAGACCGCGATGCCGGCCTATTCCAACGACGCCGAGTTCTTCCCCGGCATGGTCAAGAAATGGGACCTCGGCTTCATGATTTCGACGGCGCCGGTGCCGGGCGTGCGCCGCGCCGGCAGCCTCAATTGGGCCGGTCTCGGCAACACCTATTTCTGGATCGATCCCGCGGCCGGTGTTGCCGGAGTGATCCTGATGCAGCTAATCCCGTTCGCCGACGCGAAGGCGCTGGCACTGCTCGATGGTTTCGAGCGGGCGGTCTACGCGGCGCTTTGATGCGCCGGTCGCGGCGCTGGGCGATTGACGCCGGGCCGGCGTTCCACCATTTGTTGCGGCGGAACCACCGATCCGGCTTATCAGGGAGAGACCGCATGCCCGCTACGGCGATGAACCATTTTACCGTGTTGAGCGACGACCTCGAGGCGACCCGCGAATTCTACGTCGATTTCCTCGGCGGCTTTACGGTCGGCTGGCGCCCGCCCTTCCAGTTTCCGGGCTGGTGGCTGTATTCCGGCGACACCCCGATATTGCACGTGATCCACAAGGAGCACCTGCCCGAAGGCGACCGCGCCGGCGTCCTCGACCACATGGCGTTCAGCGCCGAGGATCTGCCCGGCACCGTCAAGAAATTGAAGAGCCGCAAGATCGACTACGAATTGCGCCGGCTGGCCGGCGGCGGGATCTGGCAATCGTTCTTCCACGACCCGTGCGGCGCCAAGGTCGAGTTCGATTTTCACAAGGACGAGAGAGCGCCCGCCGGCCACGCCGAGGCCTGAACGTTCGGTCGCCGCCGTCAACCGTCATGGCCGGGCTTGACCTGGGTCGAGCCCGGGGGTGACGACTGTGGGGTGCGCGGTAGCAGGTTTGCCCCGGGCGAAATCTCCGCCCGTGTTGCAGCTGAAATTCCCGGATGAGATGCTGCAAGCTGCCGACCGGCGCGGCGCGGGGAGATCCCTGGGAGACAGTCACAAATGCAGCTCGAGGCGCTGGTCCGGCCCAGATCGATCGCGATTATCGGCGCATCGGAGAAACCGACGATCGGGCGCCGGCTGCTCGATTCGCTCGATCTCATCGGGTTTAAGGGCGCGGTCTATCCGGTCAACCCAAGCTATGCGAGCGTCCTCGGCCGGCAATGTTACCCGAGCATCGCCGAGACGCCCGAGGCGCCGGACGTGGCGGCATTCTGCGTCGGCCACCGGCTGGTTCTCGACCCGCTGAAAGCGGCGGCCGCTCGCGGCGTCCGCGCCGCGATCATCTATGATGGTGGTTTCGCCGAGCGCGGCGTCGACGGGCGGCGGCTTCAGGATGAGGTCGCCGCCATCTGCCGCGGAGCCGATATCGCGCTGTGCGGCCCCAATTGCATGGGGGTGCTGAACCCGGTCGATCGCAGCACGACCTACCTCCAGGAGCTGCGCGACCCGAACGGCCTCGCCGGCAATGTCGGCATCCTCTCGCAAAGCGGCGGGTTCTGCGTCAGCCTCCTCACCGATGTTTCCCGTTTCGGGTTCAGCACGATCGTCTCGTCCGGCAACGAGGCCGTAATCGAGGCGGCGGCGTTCATCGAGCACCTGATCGACGACCCGGCGACCGAAGTGATCGGCTGCTTCATCGAGGCGGTGCGCGCGCCCGACCGCTTTGTCGCCGCGCTCGATCGCGCCGCGGCACAAGGCAAGCCGGTCGTCGTGCTGAAGGTCGGGCAGGCCCTCCGCACGCGCCGCGCGGTCACCAGCCATACCGCAGGCGATTCCGGCGATGCGGGGGCGTTTTCCGGACTGCTGCGGGCGCACCGCGCGATCGAGGTCGCCGATCTCGTCGAGTTCACCGAGGTGCTGGCCGCGTGCCAGGGCGCGCGCCGCCCGGCCGGACGGCGGATCGGGGTCATCACCTCGTCGGGTGGCCTCGCCGAGCTGATGCTCGACATCGCGGCCGCGGCGGACCTTCTGCTGCCGCCGCTGCCGCCGGCGGCGCGCGCCGAGATCGACCGCCTCGTCGGCTACGTGACCGGCGACGGCAACCCGCTCGACGCCTGGGGCAACGGCACCTTTGTGCCCAATCTCGACCATGCGCTGGCCCTATTGCAGGCGAGCCCGGATCATGACGCGGTTGTGTTCTGCCGCGACAATTGCGACGGCCAGCCGATGGATATGCCCGAGGTAGCGCTCAACTACCTCCGCCAATTCGCGCGGGCGGCGGCGGCGAGCACCAAGCCGCATTACCTCCTGCACACGCGATCGGGATTCATCGACCGCAGGCATATCGGCCTGTTGCGCGCGGCCGGCATCCCGGTGATCGCCGGCATTCGCGAGGGGTTGGGCGCGGTCGACAAGCTGGCGCGCTGGGGCGTCCGGAAACCGAACGCCGTCTGACAGGAGGTCATCGTGCCCGAACCCGTGGTCTTGTATGAGGTCGACGACAAGGTCAGCGTCATCACCCTCAATCGGCCGGAAAAATTGAACGCGATCAGTGCTGAGCTGCTGCACCAGCTGAGCGATGCGTTCCGCCGCGCCGATGCCGAACCGGCAACCAGCGTCGTGCTGCTGCGCGCCGAGGGGCGCAGCTTCTGCGCCGGTTACGACATCGGAGCCAAGGCCCCGGGCGCCGATGATTGGCGCAGCGACCCGATCAAGGCGCACAAGCACCTCGCCGCCCAGCTCGATTTCGAGATGATGCCGTGGGCCATGCGGAAGCCGGTGATCGCTTCGGTCCAGGGCCATGTGATGGGGGGCGGGTGCGAGCTGGTCATGCTGTGCGACCTGACGATCGCGGCCGACAATGCCAGCTTCGGCGAGCCGGAAATCCGCTTTTCGAGCGTCGGCCCGGCGATCGTGATGCCGGCGATCATCGGCTACAAAAAGGCGCGCGAACTCCTCTATTTCGGCGATGCGATCGACGCCCAAACCGCGCGCGAATTGGGCATGGTCAACCGGGTCGTGCCGCTCGCCGAGCTGCGCGAGAAGAGCCTCGCCTGGGCGAAGCGGCTGTCCTTGATCTCGCCGGAGGCGCTCTATGCGACTAAGCTGGCGATCAACCGCGGCGCCGACGCGGCCGGCTTTTCGAACCGGATCCATATCGGGCTCGATGTCGTCGCCCCGCTCTATGCGACCAGAACCGAGTTCGGCGAACGGTTTCGCGCGATCGTCGCCGCCGAGGGCGTCCCGGCGGCGGTGCGCTGGCGCGCCGCTCAGTTCAAGTAATCTCCGTTCAAGTAATAAGGAACCGGCGCGAGGCTTGGCGTCACAGCCCACTCGGACCGCTCATCCCGATTAGTGAGGCGCGTGGTAGCCGCCGGCGCGCCGGCGGCGGTTCGCGAGATCGCGCTCGGGCGGGGGACGAGCAGGGCAATTGATCAGATATTTAATGTATAAATTTAGGCTTTGACACGATCGATAGGGATAATTTAACTGGTCAGGCGAGCAGGCAACGGACGGGACCGGCCTTGGACGACATCGACCGGTCGCTATTGGAGATCCTGCAGCAGAACACGACGCTGTCGATTGCACAGATAGCCGAGCGCGTCGGACTTTCCGCGACGCCATGCTGGAAGCGCATCCAGAAGCTGGAAGCCCGCGGCGTCATCGCGCGCCGGGTCGCGCTCGTCGACCCCGAGCGTGTTGGGGTCGGCCTGTCCGTGCTGGTCAGCGTCGAAGCTGGCGAGCACACGCCGGAATGGCTGCAGCGCTTCAGCGCCGCAGTCGCTGCGATGCCGGAAGTCATGGAGGTCTACCGCATGGCGGGCGACGTCGATTACATGCTGCGCGTCGCGGTCGCCGACATGGCGGAGTACGACGCCTTCTACAAGCGGCTGATCGCCGTCGCCCCGATGAAAAACGTCACCTCGCGGTTGGCGATGGAGCGGATCAAATACACCACCGCCTATCCGCTGCATCCGCGCGCATTCCGCGACCGCCGCGGCCCCGACGCCGGCGACGAGGAATAGCGTTCCCCGGCAAGGCTCACGCGGAGCACATCCACCCCTTTCAAGTAATAATTATAATATAACTTACTATTTGCTTCCAATACCTTAAGCACCCATTCTAACTGAACCAATATTGGTGGCTTGAGGGCCGGAGCATGATCGAGAACCCGCGATCGCAGCCGTCGACAATCGAGGCAGGCCAGATCTGGCTGATCGAACAGAAGGCGACGACGGAGCTTTGCCCGCTCGATCGCGGTGCGGTGACCGGCGCCAATGTCGTGCTGTACGACCGGGCATTAGCGCGGCTGGTGGTCGCCGTCTTGCCGATCGGGTCCTACGCCGAGCCGCTGCCGCTCAATGCCCAGGAAGCGATCTCACGGCGGGCGTTGGCCTTTGCCGCCGACGGCTGGAGCGTGGTGCAGCTGACCGAACCGTGTGCCGGTCGGCGCGCACAGTTGCAAGACACTGCGCGGGCGGTGATCCCGCTCGCCGGCGCTGGCGACCTGCCGGTGCAGGTCATCGCCAAAGCGGCGGATGCTCGCGGCCGCCGCCGGGACGGATTCCTGCCCCGGCTGGCCGAATTGATCGGCGAGTTGGGCGATGACGGTCCGCTGACCCTGGTCTTCGGGCCGCTCGCCTGTCGCTCGCCGGCGCCCAGCCACGTTTTTACCGCCAACGGGCTGGCGGGCTGAGCCGCGTCATGGCGACAATCGACCCCCTCTCGAAGCCGGAGGCGATCAAACAGCAGAGCCGGCAGTTGCGCGGCAACCTGGCGCGCGACCTCGCCGACATTGCCAATCCGTTCGACAACGCCGGCTACAGCCTCCTGAAATTCCACGGCGTCTATCAGGGCTACGACCGCGACAGCGCAACCGAGCGCAAGCAGCGCGGCGACTCCAAGCATTGGCAGTTCATGGTCCGCGTCCGCATCCCGGGCGGGCGGCTTACCGCGAGACAATACCTCGCCTTGGACGAGCTGGCCGATCGCTATGCCAACGGCTCGCTGCGGGTCACGACGCGCCAGAGCATCCAGTTTCACGGTGTCATCAAGCCTGGGTTGAAAGCAACGATCGCGGCGATCGACGCCGCGCTGCTGACCACGCTGGCCGCCTGCGGCGACGTCGTGCGCACCGTGACGACCGCGCCGGCCCCGATTCGGGATGTGGTGCACCAGCGGCTTGAGAACGATGCTCGGCGGCTGTCGACGCATCTGCTGCCGCGCACCGGCGCCTATCATGAGATCTGGGTCGACGGCGAGAAGGTCACGGAAGAAGCGCCCGACCCGCTCTACGGCGAGCGCTACCTGCCGCGCAAATTCAAGATCGGCCTCGCCATTCCCGAGGACAACACGATCGACGTGTTGACCAACGACCTCGCGATCGTCGCGCTGTTTGAAAGAGGCAAGCTCGCCGGCTACAATTTCTTGCTCGGCGGCGGGCACGGCATGACGCACAACAAGCCGGCGACCTATCCGCGCCTCGCGACGCCGGTCGCCTTCATCGAGCCGGGCGACCTCCTCGCCGCCGCCGCGGCCGTGGTCCGGCTGCATCGCGACTGGGGAGATCGCGGCAATCGCCGCCATGCCCGCCTCAAATACGTCATCGCCGAACGCGGCGAGGACTGGGCGCGCGAGCGCCTCGCCGCGGATCTCCGGAAGCCGCTTGCGCCGTGCCGGCCAATGCCGGATTTCGCGGTCCCCGATCACCTCGGCTGGCATCAGCAGGGCGATGGCCGGCTCTATCTCGGGCTGCCGATTACCAGCGGCCGCATCGTCGACAATGGCCGCGCGCAGCTGCGCAGCGCGTTGCGCGAGATCGTCGCCCGTTTCGGCTGCGATCCGATCCTGATGCCGACCCAGGACATCATCCTGAGCGACATCGCGCCGGCCGACCGCGACGCGATCACGGCGGTGTTGCGGACCTGCGGCGTGCGGCTCGCCGAGGAGCTGCTGCCGGTCGAGCGCTGGGCGCTGGCCTGCCCAGCGCTGCCGAGCTGCGGCCTGGCGCTGACAGAGGCGGAGCGGGTGCAGAGCGAGATCGTCGGTGCGATCGCGGCGGCACTCAGGCGCTGGGGCCTGGAGCAGGAGCGGCTCAGCGTCCGCATCACCGGCTGTCCGAACGGTTGCGCCCGGCCCTATACCGGCGATATCGGCATCGTCGGCCGGGTGCCCGGCTATTATTCGCTCTATGTCGGCGGCGATTTCGCGGGGACGCGGCTCAACCAGCCGATCGCCGAGCGGCTCGACATCGCCGGCGTCGCCGCGACGCTCGACCCGCTCTTCGCATTGTTCGCGGCGTCCCGCGCTCCCGGCGAAGGGTTCGGCGACTTCTGCCATCGCCTCGGCCGCGACGCGCTTGGGGAGGCGTTGGCGGCTAGCTTCAAGGGCGTTGCGTAATGCCGCCGATCACCGTTGCGCTCCGTTCCCAATAGTCAACGCCAACGCCGGGTCATGCCCCTCCTGAAGCCGATAAGATTGCCGGCGGTGAGCTCCGATCTGCCGGGTCGGCGCCGGCGCCGAGCCAGTCGAGCGATGCGCCGTGCGGATCGGTCCACGCCAGCGGATCGCCGTTGACCGACAGCAGAAACCTGCCGCGCGGCCCCTCCCAGCCGGCGCGCCCGGCGATCCCGGGGAAGATTTGCGGCGCCTCGTTCGGCGATCCAGAAATCGCAGAGCGAGCGGACCGAGCGGGCAAATTCCTCGCGTTCCGCGACCGCGGAGACGTATGCCAGCACCGCCGTGTGAAAGACGACGAGCGTGGCGTCCTTGGGCGCCTCGCGGGCGAGCGCGGCGAGGTCGGTGCGCAAATCGCCTTTGACGAGGCGCGGCTTCTCCTCCGCGGCAATCGTGATCGCGGCGCGCAGTCTTGCCAGCCGCTCGGTCTGCTCCGGCCACACCAGCGCCTCCAGCCAGGCCACCTCGCCGGGGTCCGAGAGGTCGATGGGATCGAGGTCGAGCCCGGCCCGCCAGACGATCCGCGGCAATCTTGCTCGGGAGCGGCGTCGCGGCATTGACCGCGCAGGGAAAGACGGGCGGCGCCGATCGCGCCGCCTCAGGGAACGAGGAGTTGCCCCGCCAAAGTCGTAGGCGTAGCAGTCGGGGAAGAGGCAGAGACCGGCTGACGCGCCGATCTCGAGCAGGGCCAACGGCTCGGGGAGCCCGGCCAGCACCGGCAGCAACGCGGCGCATAGCGCCCGGGCTCGTTGGTCTGGGTCGAACGCGCCAGCATGGTGGCGCGCAGGGCGTCCTTGCTTGCCAAGCGCGGCTGCGGAACTGGTGCCAGCCGGCGGGCGTGCCGAAGAGGTGGCGGGCGGCGGCGAGTCACCAGTTCGGCTGGCGCTTTTCGCGCGGCAATGTCAGTAGAAACCCGATCACCTCCGGATCGGCAGCCGCGCCGCGCAACAGCTCGCCGTAAAGCGGCGACTTGTCGCGGACCTCGTCCTCGGCAAACCTGAGGTAGGCGGCCGCCACTCTGGCGGCCTCTGGCTGTTCCATGCGCGGTAACCATGCGGTGCGTGCAGACTCAAGACAAGAATGCACCGGCCAGGCCATCGGAATGCTCAACCAGCCGGCTGACCGCCCCGCGAATTGTTCCCTGTCGGACGGGCGGAGGGTAATCTCCGGCGAAATATAACGGGGGATAGGCAATGTCCGACATCGACGACGGCGCGATCTCACTCACCGAGCAACGCCGCCGCGCTGCGCGGCGGATCTGCGTGGTGCGGTCGGCGGCGATCATCATCGCCGTCGCGCCTTGGCTTGGCGTATGTGGGCCCCGGCCCTCGGCACCGGCGCCCGTTGCCACCGCCGAACCGCCGGTTACGGTTCAGTCATTGCCCCCGCGCCGCCGGTCCATCGATTGCCACCCAACCGCCCGCCGGCCCGATCGCCCTGGCGCCGAGCATGACCGGCACCCCGGCCTCCCCGCCCGCGCCGCCCCGCCTCGCCCGCCCCCCGCGCCCGCGCCGCTCCTGCGCCCCGCCGCCGCGATGCCCGCGCCGCCTCCCCCGCGCCCGCCCGCGCCTCCCACCCACGCCCGCACCCCCGCCGACGCCGGCGGCTGCGGTCGCGACGCCCGCCGCCGCATCCTCGCCCTGTCCGCCCGGCACGGTCGCGATGAGGAGCGAACCCGATCTGGCCGGAACCCCGGTCCTGATCTGCCGCCGGGTTCAGCCAGGGCGGTAGCGAAAATCGCCATCGCCGCCGGCGGTCAGCCGGCGCGCAGGTACTGCACCGCCTCGTCGCGGCGGAACAGATAGAGCAGCAGGCGCAACGCCGCGCCGCGCGGGCTCGCCAGTTCGGGGTCGCGCTCCAGGACGAGGCGGGCATCGTCATGCGCGACCGCGATCAGCTCCTCGTGCCGGGCGAGATCGGCGAGGCGCAGCGCCGGCAGCCCGCTCTGCCGCGTGCCGAGCACCTCGCCGCCGCCGCGCAGCCGCAGATCCTCCTCGGCGATGCGGAAGCCGTCCTCGGTCTCGCGCAGGATCTGGAGGCGCTGGCGGGCGATCTCGCCGAGCGGCGGCTGGTAGAGCAGGAGGCAGGTCGAGGCCTCGCCGCCGCGGCCGATGCGGCCGCGCAGCTGGTGCAATTGCGCGAGGCCGAAGCGCTCGGCGTGCTCGACGACCATGACCGTCGCGGCGGGCACGTCGATGCCGACCTCGATCACCGTCGTGGCGACCAGCAGATCGACCGGCCCGTGCGGCGAAGGCGGCCATCGCGCGGTCCTTCTCGGCGCTTCTTCATGCGGCCGTGCACGAGCCCGACCCGGCCCGGCAACAGCTCGGCGAGCGCGCGGTAGCGCTCCTCGGCGGCGGCGATATCGGCGGTCTTCGGATTCCTCGACCATCGGGCAGACCCAGAACACCTTGGCGCCGCGGGCGAGCGCCCGCGCGATCGCCCCGGTCACCTCCTCGGCGCGGTCGAGCGGCACGGTGCGGGTGTCGACCGGACGGCGCCCGGGCGGCTTTTCGACGAGGCGCGAGACATCGAGATCGCCATAGGCGGTCATCATCAGCGTGCGCGGGATCGGCGTCGCGCTCATCAACAGCGTGTCGGTGTCGTGGCCCTTGGCGGTCAGCGCGAGGCGCTGCTCGACCCCGAAGCGGTGCTGCTCGTCGATGACGGCGAGCGCGAGGTCGCGGAACGCGACATCCGCCTGCAACAGCGCGTGCGTGCCGACGACGACCGGGGTGAGGCCGGAGGCGAGGCTCGCCAGCATCGACTCGCGCGCCCGGCCCTTCTCGCGCCCGGTCAACAGCCCGATCTCGACCCCGGCCGGCGCGGCGAGGCGCTGCAAGCACCTGATGGTGCTGGCGCGCCAGCACCTCGGTCGGCGCCATCAGCGCCGCCTGCGCGCCGCTCTCGACCGCGATCAGCATCGCCAGGAGCGCGACGACGGTCTTGCCGCTGCCGACATCGCCCTGCAACAGCCGCATCATCTGCGTTGCGGCGCCGCGATGTCGGCGGCGATCTCGGCCATCGCCTGGCGCTGGCTGTCGGTCAGCGCGAAGCCGAAGCCGGCCTCGGCGCGCGCCTGCAAGACCCCGGTGCCCTGAGCACCCGGCCGCGGCGCCGGCGGCGCCGCGCGCGCACCAGCGCGACGGCGAGCTGCGAGGCCAGGATCTCGTCATAGGCGAGGCGCTCGCGCGCCGGGGTAGTCGGCGCGAGATCGGCGTCGCTCTGCGGCGCGTGCACGGCGGCGATCGCGTCGTTCCAACCGGGCCAGTGGCGCCGCGCGCAGAGCGCCGGGTCGAGCCATTCCGGCAGTTCCGGCGCGCGCTCCACCGCAGCCGCGACGGCCTTCGCGACGATCCGCGGCGAGAGGCCGGCGGTCAGCGGGTAGACCGGCTCGATCGGCTTGATGCCGTCGGCCTCGTCGGGGGCGACGACATGGTCGGGATGCGCGATCTGCGGCATGCCGTCGTAATACTCGACCCGGCCGCTGACGATCCGCTCGGCGCCGACCGGCAACAGCCGCTGCAGCTGGTCGCCCTTCACGTTGAAATAGACGAGCGTCAGGGAGCCGGTGCCGTCGCCGAGCAGCACCCGGTAGGGACGTCGGCCGATCCCGGGCTGGTGGCGCTCGACCTTCGCCTTGACCGTGACGATCGCGTCGGGATAGTCGCGCGGGTTGAGAGCGCCGACCGACGGCGCCGCGCGGCGGTCGACGATCCCCGTCGGCAGATGCCACAACAGATCGACGACGTTGGGGCCGGCGGCGCGCTCGACCAGGCGGCCGAGCTGCGGTCCGATGCCGGCGAGCGCGGTCACCGGCGCGAACAGCCGGTCGAAGAAGGCGGGGCGCATGGCTGATAATATCGCGATTGGCGGCTGACGTCAGGGCCAAGATGGCTATATCCAGGTGCATTCCAGCCCCTCGCCAGAAACCGGTCAGGGGCCCTTTGCCATGCGCTCGCCGGGACGATGCTCGATGCCATGACGCCCGAAATCCGCCGCAAGCGGCTGCTGTTCCGCTCCTGGCACCGCGGCACGCGCGAGGCCGATCTGATCCTCGGCTCGTTCGCCGAGGCGCACCTTGCCGGGTTCGACGAGGCGCGGCTCGACCGCTACGAGGCGCTGCTCGACCTTCCCGACGCCGATCTGTTCGACTGGATCAACGGCCGCGCCGCGCCGCCGCCCGAATACGACCATGACGTGACCCGCCTCCTGCTCGCCTTCCGCTACGCTCCGCGCCCGACGTGATCCCGCTCGCCAACCTCGCCCGCTCGCTCGCCGAGAAGCCGCGCGCGGTGACGCTGTTCGGCGCGCCCGAGGGGCATGACGCCGCGACGATCGGCGCGCTGCTCGCCGACGGCGAGGCGGTAACCTGGCTGCATGTCTGCCGCGACGACGGGCGCATGGCGCGGTTCGCCGCGGCGCTCGGGTTTTTTCATCCCGAGCTCGCCGTCCTGACCTTCCCGGCCTGGGATTGCCTGCCCTATGACCGGGTGTCGCCGAACGGCGAGATCACCAGCCGCCGCATCGACACGCTGACCCGGCTCGCCGGCGGCGTTCCCGCTCGGAGCCCTCCCCCTCGATGGGGGAGGGGTTGGGTGGGGGTGACGCCGCTGAGGCGCTCCCCGACGGCGATGTCGCGAGGCGGCAAAAGCACCCCCTCCCCGGCCCTCCCCCATCCAGGGGGAGGGGGCAGGTGATCGTGCTGACCACGGTCAACGCGCTGGTCCAGCGCGTGCCGCCGCGCCAGCTGTTCGACGGGCGCGTGCTGACGCTGGGGCCGGGCGGGCATATCCCGCTCGACCGGCTGCAGAGCTTTTTCCGCAACAACGGCTACTTCCGCACCGACACGGTGCGCGAACCGGGCGAATTCGCGGTGCGCGGCGGCATCGTCGATCTCTATCCGGCCGGCGCGGCGCAGCCGATCCGCCTCGATTTCTTCGGCGACACGCTCGAAAGCCTGCGCAGCTTCGATCCGCTGACCCAGCGTTCGACCGGCATCCCTCGACCAGCTTCGTGCTGCGCCCGGTCAGCGAGGTGCTGCTCGACGACGCCGCGATCCACCGCTTCCGCTCGCGCTATCGCGAGGCCTTCGGCGCGGTCGGCAGCGACGACCCGCTCTACGAATCGGTCAGCGCCGGGCGGCGCCAGGCCGGCATGGAGCATTGGCTGCCGCTCTATTACGAGACGCTGGAGACGCTGTTCGACTATCTGCCCGGCGCCGCGGTGTCGTTCGACTACCAGACCGACGGAGGCGCGCGCCCACCGGCTCGAAGTCGATCGCCGATTTCTACGCGGCGCGGCAGAGCATGAGCGGCCGCGGCGCGCGGCACCGCGCCGCTCTATCGCCCGGTGCCGCCCGAGCAGATGTTCCTCGACGAGGCCGAATGGCAGAGGGCGCTCAGCGGCCGCGCCGTCGTGCAGCTGTCGCCGTTCGCGGCGCCGGAGGGCGAGCGCGACGCGTTCGATGCCGGCGCGCGGCCGGCGAAGAATTTCGCCGCCGAGCGCGCCGACCCCAAGGTGCAGCTGTTCGACGCGGTGCGCGACTATCTGACGGCAGAGCAGAAATCCGGCCGGCGCGCCGCGATCGCGGCCTACAGCGAGGGCTCGGCCGACCGGCTCGCCACGGTGCTGCGCGAGCGCGGGCTCGGCGCAGCTGCGCCGGGTCGCCGACGGCAACGCCCTCGCCAGGCTGCCGACAGCAGACCGTCGGGCTCGCGATCCTGCCGCTCGAACAGGGCTTTGCGACCGACGCCGCTGGTGCTGCTCGGCGAGCAGGACATCCTCGGCGACCGGCTGGCGCGCGCGCCGCGCCGCCGCGCGCAACCTCGACGAGTTCATCACCGAGGCGGCGAGCCTCGCCGCCGGCGACCTCGTCGTCCATGCCGAGCACGGCATCGGCCGCTATGAGGCGCTGGAGACGATCCACGTCGCCGGCGCGCCGCATGATTGCCTCAAGGTGCTCTATGCCGGCGACGACCGGCTGTTCGTGCCGGTCGAGAATATCGAGGTGCTGTCGCGCTACGGCTCGGAGGAGGCCGGCGCGCAGCTCGACCGGCTCGGCGGGGTCGCCTGGCAGTCGCGCAAGGCGCGGGTCAAGCGGCGCATCCGCGAGATCGCCGGCGAACTGATCCGCATCGCCGCCGAGCGCCAGCTGCGGCCGGGCGAGGCGCTGGCGCCGCCCGAGGGGATCTACGAGGAGTTCGCCGCGCGCTTTCCCTATCCCGAGACCGAGGACCAGCTGCGCGCGATCGAGGACACGCTCTCCGACATGGTGGCGGGGAAGCCGATGGACCGCCTCATCTGCGGCGATGTCGGCTTCGGCAAGACCGAGGTGGCGTTGCGCGCCGCCTTCATCACCGCCTTCTGCCGGCGGCGCAGGTCGCGGTCATCGTGCCGACGACGCTGCTGGCGCGCCAGCATTACCGCACCTTCATGCGAGCGCTTCGCCGGGCTGCCGGTGCAGGATCGCGCAATTGTCGCGCCTGGTCGCGCCCAAGGACGCCAAGCAGATCAAGGACGAGATCGCCGCGGGCCGGATCGAGATCGTGATCGGCACGCACGCGCTCCTCGCCAAGGATGTGCATTTCGCCCATCTCGCGCCTCGTCGTCGTCGACGAGGAGCAGCATTTCGGCGTCGCCCAGAAGGAGCGGCTGAAGCAATTGAAGGCCGATGTGCATGTGCTGACGCTGACCGCGACGCCGATCCCGCGCACCTTGCAGCTGGCGCTCTCGGGGGTGCGCGAGATGAGCATCATCGCGACCCCGCCGATCGACCGCCTCGCGGTGCGCACCTTTGTCATGCCGTTCGACCCCGTCGTGGTGCGCGAGGCGATCCTCCGGGAGCGCGACCGCGGCGGGCAGATCTTCTATGTCGCGCCGCGCATCGCCGATCTCGACGAGGTGCGCGAGGAATTGCGCAAGATGGTGCCCGAGATCCGCGTCGCGATCGCGCATGGCCGGATGCCGGCCGCCGAGCTCGAAACCGTGATGACCGCCTTCGACGAGCGCGCCTACGACCTGCTGCTTGTCGACCAACATCATCGAATCCGGGCTCGACATCCCGACCGCCAACACGCTGATCGTGCACCGCGCCGACATGTTCGGGCTGGCCCAGCTCTACCAGCTGCGCGGCCGGATCGGCCGCAGCAAGCTGCGCGCCTATTGCTATCTGACACTGCCCGAGAAGAAGCAGCTGGCGCCGACCGCGCTGCGCCGGCCTCGAAGTGATGCAGACGCTGGATACGCTCGGCGCCGGGTTCCAGCTCGCCAGCCACGACCTCGACATCCGCGGCGCCGGCAATCTCCTGGGCGACGAGCAATCCGGCCATATCCGCGAAGTCGGCATCGAGCTCTACCAGCACATGCTCGAAGAGGCGGTGGCCGCGGCCAAGACCGCCGGGGCGGCGATGGCGACGGCGCGCGGCCGAGGAGTGGAGCCCGCAGATCACGATCGGCACGCCGGTCCTGATCCCGGAAGCTTATGTCGCCGATCTCGGCGTCCGGCTCGGGCTCTACCGGCGCATCGCCCAGCTCGCCGACCGGCGCGAGCGCGAGGCCTTCGCCGCCGAGCTGATCGACCGCTTCGGCCCGCTGCCGGCCGAGGTCGAGAACTTGCTTGCAGATCATCGCGATCAAGCGGCGCTGCCGCGAGGCCGGGGTCGAGCGCGTCGAGGCCGGGCCCAAGGGCGCGGTCGTCACGCTGCGCGGCAACCGCTTCGCCAACCCGGCGGGGCTCGTCGAGCTGATCCAGAAGCACGCCGGCACGCTGCGCCTGCGCCCCGACCAGCGGCTCGTCTATCTGCGCAACTGGGAGGACGAAGCAGACCCGCCTCAAAGGCGTCGCCGGGCTGATGCAGACGCTCGTCCAGCTCGCCCGCGCCGGCGCGGCCGAGGCGGTGCCGGCGATGCCGGCACCGACGCCGGAGCTGATCAAGGCGCGGGCGGCTGGGCGGGGCTGAGCGCTCGGCTACGGGATCAAAGCTTTGTCGCGATGGTGGTGAAGGTCGATGAGAGGGCGGTGCCAACTTTCTGCATTGCCGAAATCGCGGCAACCGAGATCAACGCCGCGATCAGGCCGTATTCGATCGCGGTCGCCCCTTCCTCGTTCCGCCACAACTTGGTGAGTGTCGCAAACATTCGTGCTCTCCTATGACCGCGGCCATGCTACCGAGCCACAGCTTGCCAAAGCCTTAAAAGAGCGGCCGGCGCGCAAGGCCACTCACCCGGTCGGCGGGGCGATCTCGTCGAGCGCGAGGCCCTTCGCCTCGGGGCCGACCTGGGTCACCGCGAAGGCGGCGATCGCCACCATGACCGCCATTGCGATGAAAACGGCGTTGAGGCCCCAGCCATTCTTGATCCAGAGAATCGACGGGATCGCGACAAAGGCGCCGACGCGGCCGGCCGCGGCGCACAGTCCAAAGCCCGAGGCGCGAGCGTTGGTCGGGAACACCTCCGAGATGAAGATTATCGCGGAATTGCCCGCCAATTGGGTGAAGAAGATCATCACGAAACCGACCGCCAGCACCATTGCCTCGCTCGCCGCGTTGGCCCACCACAGACCGAAGATGCCGGTCAGAATAAAGGCGATCACCGCGGTCGGTTTGCGGCCGAAGCGCTCCAAGGAATACATCATGAAGGCGCTGGCGACCGGGAAGGCAAGGGTGATCCAGAAGATCGAGTTCAGCGATTTGGCGATCGTGAAACCGCGTTCGACGAGAATGTTCGGCAGCCAGGCGCCGAGCCCGAGCGCGATGCTGAAGAAGGCGTAGAAGCACGCCATCCCGGCGATGATCCGGCCTGGATATTGCCGCAACACGACGCCGAACGGATCGCTGTGCGCGCTGCTCGCCGCATCCGCCGTCAGCGAATTGAGCGGCACCGAGCGCAGCCCCATCCGCTGCAACAGGTCGAGCGCCCGCTGACCCTGGCCGTGCGTGGCCAGCCAGCGCGGCGACTCGGGCAGCGAAAAGCGCAGCACGAACACGACGAGCGCGCCAATGCCGATGATGATCCAGATGCCGCGCCAGCCGATCGAATCGCGGAAGGCAAGGGTCAACAGCACGCCGAGCGGCCACGGCCAGGCGCCGCCGATAAACTGCATGAACGCGGTGAGGCGGCCGCGGATGTTCTTCGGCGAGTATTCGGCGACATAGGCGTAGCACAGCGGCTGCTCGGCGCCGAGCCCGACCCCGGCAAAAAAGCGAAAGACGAGCAGCCAGGTGTAGCCCGGGTTGAAGCCGATGCTTGGGATCGGCGGCAAGGCGGCGATGATCGTCGCCAGGCCGAACAAGAGCAGGTTGAACTGGTAGACCGCCTTCCTGCCGAATCGGTCGGTGAACTCGCCCTGGCCGAGCGAACCGACGAACAGCCCGGCAACCGTGACGCTGCCGATCCAGGGGACCTGCGCTCCGGTGACAAACCCGCTCTTCAGCAGGTCCGGAACCAGCGCACCAAAGATCGTGAAGTCCATCACGTCGAAGAACAGACCCGACGAGACCAGTGCCAGCACCCGCCAATGGATCGGCCCCATGCGGGCCGCATCCATCGTCGTTCCGACATAGGCTTCGATGGTCTGGGCGCCTGCCGCCGCTTGGGCCATGCCTTCTCTCCCCCCTTGGCCGGGCGGCGCGCTCTGCCGCCGCCCGAGAATTGCCTATTTTCTAGCACGACCGGTGACGCAAAAGTCCAGCCCTGCCGCCGCGGCATGCGCGAGGGACATGTTCGGTATTCTGAACGACATTCAGCCTCGCGTCGCGGCGGCGGCTGGACTAGCATCGCCCAGCCCCGAATTTCGCGACGGAGGAACCGAGATGAGCCGCGCCTACAACGTCATCGATGCCGATGGGCACATCCTCGAACCGCTCGATCTGTGGGCCAAATACATGGACCCGAAGTTCCGCGACCGGGCGCCGCGGCTGGTCAAGGACAACGAGACCGGCAAGGAAAAGCTCTTGATCGAGGCCCAGATGCTCGGCAGCGACCAGGGGATGGGCGGGATCGGCGGTGTCGGCGCGCGACAGGGCGCGGTCAAGGCCGCCGAGCTGAAATATGAAGACGGCAAGCCCGGCGGGTTCGATCCGCACAAGCGCATCCCCGACATGGATCTCGACGGCATCGACGCCGCCTTTCTCTATCCGAGCATGGGGCTCTTCGCCGGTGCGGTGCACGACCCGGCGCTCGCGGGCGCGCTGTGCCGCGCCTACAACCGCTGGCTCGCCGACTACTGCAAGCCCTATCCCGACCGGCTGTTCGGGATCGCGATGATCCCGATGCAGTCGGTGGAGCACGCGATCGAGGAGATGAAGTTCGCCCGCAAGGAGCTCGGCTTCAAGGGCTGTTTCCTGCGGCCCAACCCGTACCATGGCAACAAGATGATCAACGATCCGATGTACGAGCCGTTCTGGGCCGCGGCCGAGGATCTCGACATCGCGATCGGGTTCCACGAGGGCGGTTCCTCTGGCATGCCGACGGTCGGCATCGACCGCTTCGAGGGCCGCGCCGCCAAGCACATCGTCAGCCACACGATGGAGATGATGCTGGCCTGCCTCGCGGTGATCTGGGGCGGGGTGTGCGAGAAGCACCCGAAGATCCGCATCGGCTTTCTCGAATCGGGCGGCGGCTGGATCGCGCCGTGGCTCGACCGCATGGACCGCCATTTCGACGATCAGGGGTTCAACGATTCCGGCCTCACCACCCGGCCGAGCGACCTCTTCCGGCGCAATTGCTGGATCTCGTTCGAGCCGGTCGAGGGCAGCCTCAAGGTGCTCGCCGACTATATCGGGCCCAACAAGATCATGTGGGCGACCGACTATCCGCACCGCGACGGCTTCTTCCCGGGCGCCCCCGACATGGTGCGCGAGCGGCTGAAGGGCACCTCGCCCGCCACCCAGCACGGCGTCCTGGCCGGCGGCGCCATGGGGTTCTATGGGCTGAATTGACGGCGATTACCGCCGTCCCGGTGAAAGCCTATCGGCGTTAACTTGATCGTCATTCCGGGGCGCCGCGGAGCGGCGAACCCGGAACCCATGCACACAGGCTTCTGGAATATGGGTTCCGGGCCTGCCGCGTTGCGGCATCCCGGAATGACAACCGAGCGATCTCCGCCGAGCTCATGGATGATGCGGTGCTCGCCATCCGTGGATCTCGGCTTTCGCCAGGACTGCGATATGGTAGGCTATGCCGTAGCCGCCAAAAACGATCGGGCGTCGGGGCACCGCTGCTGTCGATCGGGGAACGAGGGATGCCGAAAGTCACCTACATCGAATATAACGGGACGCCGCATCAGGTCGAGGTGCCGGTCGGTCTGTCGGTCATGCGCGGCGCCGTCAACAACGGGGTGCCGGGGATCGACGCCGATTGCGGCGGCGAGTGCGCCTGCGCCACCTGCCATGTCTACATCGACGCCGCCTGGCTCGACCGCATCGGGGTGCCCGAGCCGGATTCGATGGAAGAGAGCATGCTGAGCTTTGCCGCGGTGAGGGAACCGAATTCGCGGCTGTCCTGCCAGATCACGATGACCGAAGCGCTCGACGGGCTCGTCGTGCGCATGCCGGAAGGCCAACATTAATACTGCCTGCGGGCGGAACGGGAGGTAGGCGATGGATACGTACGTCAACTACTCGGCGCGCGACGAGGCGTATGCGACCCCGCTCGACAAAATCGACGTCAGCGATCCGCGGCTCTATTACAACGACACGTGGTATCCCTATTTCGAGCGGCTGCGCCGCGAGGACCCGGTGCATTTCACGCCGGAAAGCCCCTACGGGCCGTATTGGGCGGTCACCAAGTACCGCGACATGGTCAAGGTCGAGGTGAACCATAAAGTGTTCTCCTCGTCGGATGATCTCGGCGGGATCCGGATCGAGGACCCGCCCAAGGGCATGGAGCGGCCGAGCTTTATCCGCATGGACCCGCCCGAGCATGACGACCAGCGTCTCGTCGTCGGCCCGACCGTCGCGCCGGGAAATCTCGCGAAGATGGAGAGCATGATCCGCGAGCGCACCTGCCGGGTGCTCGACGGATTGCCGCGCGAGGAGGAATTCAACTGGGTCGACCGCGTCTCGATCGAGCTGACCTCGATGATGCTGGCGACGTTGTTCGATTACCCGATCGAGGAGCGGCGGGCGCTGATCCGCTGGTCGGAGATCGCGATCTGCGACATCAACGCGCCCGGACGCGCCGGTCCGAACCGAGGAAGAGCGCTTCGCCGAGCTGGTCAAGTTCACCGAGCACATGAACGAATTGTGGGAGGAGCGGGCGAAGCGGCCGCCGGCCTTCGACATCATCTCGATCCTCGCGCACAGCGACATGATGAACCGCATGCCGCTGCGCGAGCGGATGGGGATCCTCATCCTGTTCCTGGTCGGCGGCAACGACACGACGCGCAACTCGATGTCGGGCGGGGTCTGGGCCTCAGCCGCTACCCCGAGGAGTTCGCGAAGGTGCGCGCCAACCGCGATCTGATCCCCGGCCTCATTCCGGAGATCGTCCGCTGGCAGACCGGTCATCCATATGCGGCGCACCGCGACCGAGGATGCCGAGATCGGCGGTAAAGCAGATCAAGAAGGGCGACAAGGTCGTGAT